>NZ_NJNQ01000004.1 GCF_002742445.1 Bifidobacterium sp. N4G05
ATATCTACCAACTGTATTCCACTCTCATAGATTGGGTGGTCATAATTATCTATAAAGAAATTTGATATGATATGCGAACGGACAAAACCACACTTTTCATAAAATGGTATTGTCAGTGGGCTATCGCCTGTTCCCACTTGCAGAATGGCATATTGCTCTCTGTAATTATTAACAATAAACTCAATTAAGGCTCTTGCATAACCTTTCCCTTGATATTCTGGAACCGTCGCAATGTTCTTGATTTCAAGTATGTCATTTTCTTTATCGGTTATGACACACTCACACTTGACCCCATTATCATCAAGTACATACATCTTGCCGTTATCAAGATAACGGTCAACCATATCTTCCTGCTCATCTGCCAGTAGGAGCAAATCAAGATATTGTTTTTTATTTTCTTTAACTTCAATAATTTTCATCAATCGCACCTACAAATTCTGATTTATCAATCTTTAATATCACATATTATACATCATAGATATGAAAATTTCTACCCGCCATCTGTTGACCTCAAATTTAAAACAGGCGGCTTTTTTTATTTTCAAAAAAAGTTGAAAAATTTTTGCTCAGAGGGGGCGCAAAATGCCTCTCCCAGTTCAAACAAGTGAGTGGGAGTGATTCCAAACTGATTCGTTACTGAACGCAAAATCACAATCAATATGATGAAGCCGCCGGAAGCGTGAAACTTCCGGCGGCTTCATCATGCTTTCCGCCTTCTAGGCTCGAGCCAGATAACACCTCTCAAGGTGCCGGACGCCTCGTCGCTGCTTACCTCTTTACGTACGGTGTCAGGTTCCATTGGTTCCGTGTTTTTCGTAGGCATTATGACGTTTGCGAGCGCCACTACCTTTGCCATGTTGGGGCCGGACAAGGCCAAGCCGTGTCAGGAAAGCTAAGAACCATCGTGGCTTGACATAGCGGCATCCGCAAAATGATCACGATCCTGTGCAAACGTAGAATGTCCTTCTTCCGTTTTTGCGGAGGAAGGACATTTCCGTACCGTTTTCAATATCGTGGATTATTTGCGGATTATCCTGGACAATTATTGCTAGGCCAGCATGTTGGTCCACATGTTTGCGAAATCGGGAAGCGTTTTCGCGGTGGTCGCAATGTTCTTGACTTGGATGCCGTTGATTTTCAGCCCCAGCATCGCAGCGAACGTCGCCATGCGATGGTCCGCATAGGTTTCCATTTCAGCCGGCTTGAGATTCATTGCCGGCACTGGCGCGATCTCCAGCCCGTCGGGAAGCTCACGAGCATCACCCCCGACTCTGGTGATCTCGTTGACCAATGCTTTCAAGCGGTTCGTCTCATGGCCACGCAGATGACCGATGCCCAGCATGCGCGTAGGGGCATCGGCGAAGACCAGGATTGCGGCCAATGATGGCGCGATTTCACCTGCCGCCGTCAGGTTGAAATCACCCAAACCGTTGATATAGCCTCTGCCGGTCACTTCGCAGTACCGGACGCCGCCGATCACGGGGAAGCTGATTTCAGCACCCATACGTTCCAAGTATCCGGGAAGCAGGCCGCCCGGCTGGGTGGTGGATTCCGGC
Source organism: Bifidobacterium sp. N4G05 (assembly GCF_002742445.1). Lineage (GTDB taxonomy): Bacteria > Actinomycetota > Actinomycetes > Actinomycetales > Bifidobacteriaceae > Bifidobacterium > Bifidobacterium hominis. The sequence continues at coordinate 1,557 of NZ_NJNQ01000004.1, forward strand.
CAATGAGGCACGCGAACGGTTCCGCCGGCGATCAGTGCGGCGCCGAGGAACGGGGCGGCATTCGACAGGTCAGGCTCGACCGTCACGGTTTCGGGCAACTGCACGGCTCCCGGCTGCACGGTCCACACGCGGGCGTGTTCGTCTGCGTTGGCACGCACGCCGGAACCTTGCAGATCGGCCACGGTCATGCGAATATGAGGCAAACTCGGCGTCTTCTCCCCCGTGTGATGCAGTTCCAACCCGCCTGGCACTCGAGAGCCGATGAGCAATAGTCCGGAAATGAACTGCGAGGATCCCGAAGAATCAATGCTGACTACGCTCGGCTCGGCGCACTGGCTCACCGTTTGTGGTGGAGTGATTGTAAATGGCAGGCGACCTTCCTCGCCGTGGTATTCGATACATGCCCCCAACTGTTCAAGACCGTCCAACACGGGCTTCATCGGACGTGCGTACGCCTGCTCGTCACCGTCGAAATCCACAGGACCGTCCGCGAACATGGCAAGACCGGGCACAAAGCGCATCACCGTTCCCGCAAGACCGCAGAACACCTTCGTACCACCGTGGAACCGGCCGTCGGACGGCGGCACCACCGTAACCGTGGTGTCAACCTGCTCATCGATTTCGCAGCGCACTCCCAACGAACGCAACGCGTCCATCATCAGCTCGGTATCACGCGAGCGCAACAGACCGACCAATCGCACAGGACGATGCCCGAGAGCCGCAAGAATGAGATAACGGTTCGACAGGGATTTGCTGCCCGGCACCACAACGGTGGCGTCGAGCGGCTTGCCGGCAAACGGCGCCGACCAAAGATTCTCTTGAGATGCGTTCATAGGGTTTATCGTATCCAAAACCCGTGGAAAATCATGTTCCGGTATCACCATGCAGCGCGACGGTCACTTTGGGCACGTACGCGGCGTTGTGGCCGGAGAATCTGGACGGTTGCGCGGACGCGGTCGAGATGCTCCACTCCGCATGCTGGAGGACTGACGTCAAGGAGGTTGTTCAGTGTTTGCACTGTTTATACCGGAAACCGGAAAAGGTTTTCAAACCGTCTGAAACGCCTTTGTTTCCAACGATTTTCGTCGGGCTGACAGGATTTGAACCTGCGACATTCTGCTCCCAAAGCAGACGCGCTACCAAACTGCGCTACAGCCCGTTCATGTTCACGCCCCGCGAAACCGCCTCACGGAATCGCATTAAGTGAACACGAGTTTCTATTATAGCGTATGGTTGGACAACGACAGGCTTACAATAGCGTTTTGGAAAGGAGAGCGGCATGGGACGTCACCAACAGGCCGAATCGTCAGGCATCATCTCCTTTGTAATATGCGCCATCATTGCCTGGCTCGCCATGAACGCGTACACGCAGTTTGCCCCGGCCATCTGGCGTGTCACGCAGCGGCTGTTCACCGTCTGCTCGGGAATCGCGACAGGATGCGGAGTCGTTTCATTCAGTTTGGGTTATGCACGAAAATCACGTTCGTTGACGCTCAAACATGGCTGGGTCACTCCGGTTCGTCGTGTTTTCGAAATCCTCGCGCTTTCCGTTGTGTACGCGTCGACCATTTTCGTCACATCGTTCATGATGCTGTCCATCATCAACAACATGATGGGCATTCGCACATTGAAAGGTTATCTGCCCATCCTATGCGCGGCCATCGCAGGCGTTGTAGGCTATATTACTTTCGTGCAGGCGGAGCTCATGAACGCTAAAACGATCGCTTCCCTACTGCCATTTTTCGTGGTGTCCGGCGTGAGCATCGCAGGATTGACGTCCGACGATCCATACTGGTATAACAACAATTTCTCCCAATTGGGCGATCGTACGACGTTCGCCGCACGCATGTTCAATTCGACGCTGATGCTCGCGGGCATCTGCATCGTCATTATCAGCTATTTCGCGGTTTCTGAACTCATCACCACGCATCGTCTGCAATTGCAGTATCTAGATTCCAACTCCATCAATGAAACACCGAAGCATTTTCGTACGAGGATTCTACTGCTGTCGATCATGCTAACGTTGGCCGGCATCGCTTTCGTAGGCATCGGCATGTTCCGTTACACGCCACACCCAATCCTGCATAATGTGTTCGCACGCGGTTTGCCATGTCTGATGAGCGTGCTGATGATTGCACTGCCTTGGCTTGCCCCGCAGCTCTCGAAAGTCGTTTATGTGGTTTCCGATCTTGCGATCGGAATCGGCGCCTATGCCGGATTCCAATGGCTGAGCGGGCATAACACGCTGACGAACGTGGAGGCTTTGGCCGGCATGATGTTCCTTGGCTGGTTCATCATTTTCTCGCGTCAGATTGCCGCCATCGAAGCGGACCGCGTGCAGACGCAGCTGGTGCTGGCGCAGTCCGAAAGACCCCACTCCGTCGAGGATCTTGCGGAAGTCAGCGAAACCGTTCCCGACACGGTTTCAAGACTCGCCGCACAGGTCTGATGCAGGGTGCAGGACTGACCGACAATCGCCGGATTCCAACATACACAAACATACACAAACATACATAGACATACACATGCCAGTGGGGTGGAGCCAGCGCATTGGCGATGACTCCTCCCCACTAGATTCTGACGGCACAACGCAAGTGCGCCATTAGAAGTTGTAATGCTTGTTGGACGGCTTCTTGTCGCTCATCAACAGCAGGAAGCTTCTTGATTGCGCAGTAATCGCAAAACCGGCCTCATAATTGAGTTCCGGACCTTTCGGATTATGCGTGTCGACAATTAGACGCCATTTCTTGCCATATTGCTCATCGGGCAGAGTGAACATGATCGGCTCGTAATGCGCGTTGAAAATCAGAATGAAATCGTTATCGACCATCTGATTGCCGTACCAGTCGGTTTCCGGAATATCGGAACCGTTCAGATAGATCATCACAGTGAAGGCGTGTGTGTTCGACCAGTCGTCCATATCCATGATGGAACCGGTATGGTCCATCCATTCGACCTGCGGAATCGTAGCGCTGTCGTTCCCCTGCTCGCGGCCGGAGAAGAAGCGGCGGCGATGCAGTACAGGATGTTCAAGCCTCAGATGGATCAGCTTCGACACGAATTCGAGCAGATCCTTCTGGTCCTCGTCCAAATCCCAGTTCGTCCAAGAGATCGCATTGTCCTGGCAGTAGGCGTTGTTGTTGCCCTGCTGGGTGCGCGCCACCTCGTCGCCTCCGCAAATCATCGGAATGCCTTGGCTGAGCAACAGTGTGGCGAACATGTTGCGCATCTGCTGTTGACGAAGCTCATTAACATCCTTGATGGTCGTAGGACCTTCGACACCGCAGTTCCAAGAACGGTTGTTGCTTTCGCCATCACGATTGTCTTCGCCGTTGGCCTCATTATGCTTCTCGTTGTAGCTCACCAGATCGTTCATGGTGAAGCCGTCATGCGCAGTGATGAAGTTCACGGATGCGACCGGTCGGCGGCCGTTGACCTGATACAAGTCGGAACTGCCCATAAGTCGGCTGGCGAATTCCGGCAAGGTAGACGGCTGCGAACGCCAGAAGTCGCGCACGCAATCACGATAGCGGCCATTCCATTCGGACCAGCTGGATGGGAAGCCGCCCACCTGGTATCCGCCGGAACCCAAATCCCATGGCTCGGCGATCAGCTTGACGCGGGAGATGACCGGATCCTGCTCGACGATATCGAAGAATGCCGACAGTTTGTCGACTTCCTGGAACTGACGCGCCAATGTGGCCGCAAGATCGAATCGGAATCCGTCGATGTGCATTTCAGTGACCCAATAGCGCAGGCTGTCGGTAATGAGCTGCAACGCGTGCGGCGAGCGCATGAGCAGCGAGTTTCCGGTGCCTGTGGTGTCGAAATAGTGCCTGCGGTCGTTGTCTACCAGACGGTAGTAGGCGCCGTTGTCGATGCCTCTGAAGCTGAGGGTCGGTCCGAGGTTGTTGCCTTCGGCAGTATGGTTGTATACCACGTCGAGGATGACTTCCATGCCGGCACGATGGTATGCCTTGACCATGGATTTGAACTCGTTGACCTGTTCGCCGCGCTGCCCGGAGCTGGAGTAGGCGTTGTGCGGGGCGAAGAAGCCGATAGTGTTGTATCCCCAGTAGTTGCTCAAGCCTTTTTCCTGCAGGAAGCTGTCGTTGACGAACTGGTGGATGGGCATGAGTTCGATGGCCGTGACGCCCAGTTTCTTCAGGTATTCGATTACGGAGGGGTAGGCCAGTCCCGCGTAGGTTCCGCGAATGTCCGGCGGCACGTCCATGTTGAGGTTGGTCATGCCGCGTACGTGGGCTTCGTAAATTACCGAATCGTGGTATGAGATGTTCGGATGCTGGTCGTTGCCCCAGTCGAAATAAGGGTTCACCACGGCCGCTTTCATAGTGTGTGCGGCCGAGTCGAGCGTATTCATGCTGGTAACGTCGTCAGGGCTTTTGAACCAGTATGAGTAGAGACTTTCATCGCCGTCGATATTGCCTTCGATGGCTTTCGCGTAAGGGTCAAGCAGCAACTTGTTCGGGTTGCAGCGCAAACCCTGCATCGGGTCGTACGGGCCGTACACACGGTAGCCGTAACGTTGCCCCGGTTGGATTCCGGGCAGATAGTTGTGCCAGACATACGAGTTCTGCTCGGTCATTTCGATTCGAGTTTCGTTGTCTTCCTCATCGAAAAGACAAAGCTCGACCTTTTGTGCCACTTGGGAAAAGAGGGCAAAATTCACGCCGGCGCCGTCATAGCTTGCGCCGAGCGGATACATCGATCCGGGTCTGATTTGCATGATTCAAGTATCTCACGTTTTAGCCCCCAAATCGTAATTTCGTGTTGTTCGGCGATTATTTTTACGATTCGAAAGAACTTTTGACTGTATTTTGCCGGTTTCGCCTAATTTGCTCGTGAAGAATGGCGATCATGGAATTGGATGCGGTGATGCGAGTGTCACGTAGCCGCTGCCAAGAGATCCACGCCGATTCAACATGCTCATCGCCGTCGAAGTGACGTTCGACGGGGCGCCATGAACGCAGGTGAAGCACCATGATGTTGGCAAGCTCGTCGGTCATGCCTTCGGACGAGTAGAACTGACCCACATGGTCAAATTCGATGCCGTCATGCCCGGTGGATTCCACACCGGTCTCCTCGCGAAGTTCGCGCAGCGCGGCCTCTTCAACGTCCTCTCCCCTGTCGATGAGTCCGGCCGGCAGACCGTAAGCGAACGCGTCGCAACCGATACGGTATTCGCGTTCGATCAGGTACCGGTCGTTCGCGCAATCATGCACCAGCATGACCACGCAAGGCGCGTGGCGCATCACCTGCCGACGAATCACCGTTCGCCCGCCACCACGCATCGGCAATGCGATCCGCATATCGTCGACACCGAAGATAGCACCCTGGTACACGTGCTCGCTGTCAAGCACCGTTACCGTGCCGGACATGTCCACTCCGTCACTGGACTCGTCCAGCAATGCATCAACTTGGGTTTCGTCTGCCGCTTCATTACTCATGACGTGTCATCGTTCCTGTCCGCTTGAAGGGATAACCATGCTCCATGGATCGGTGCTCATGGAAATCCAACGTACGTCGGGAGTGTCGCCGGTCACGGACGCGACCGCCTGAGGAACGTCTTTCATCGCATACTGGAACCACATGGATTCGATGGCGCTATGTGGAGTGTTGATAAACGCCGGACGCACATGTTCATCGCCATGACCCAGGGCGATGCCGGAAGCGCGCATGGAAGCCTCATAGCGGGCCTGTTCAATGGCGTCCGTTACGGGATGATGCCTCAGATCGCTGGTCACATACACGTCGGCTCCGGTCGCACGCACCTCATCGAACAGCGAATCACCGGATCCCGGCAATATCGCCACCGTATTGACGGGAGCATCCAGATCACCGCAAACCTGCACGCCAAGTTCAGTATACGGCAGCACGTCGGCCACACGGCGGGCGAATTCACGCAGCATCACAGGTTCGGCAAGCCGCCCGACACGTCCCAGGCCGACCGGATGCTCGGCGTTCGGATCGTCGATGGGTACGAGCGGACGCTGGTCCACCAGACCAAACATGTCAGCCGCAGCCATGCCGACACCACGATATGCCGCATCGGCATTCGTATGCCCCACCCACAGCGCGCATCCGGCACGATTGAGCTTGCGCACGATCTCACCGCGGAAACCCAATCCCGATACCGCATGAACGGAACGGAAGAACAACGGATGGTGGCAGACCAGCAAATCAACGTCCCCCGCAATCGCCTGATCAACCACCGACATAGAGGGATCAGCTGCAAAAGCGATATTGCGCACAGGCTGACGCAAATCGCCAACGATCAGTCCAGGCTCATCCCACTGTTCCGCATAGCGAAGCGGATACAGTGTTTCCAACACATCAACGACCTGGCTTAATGCAGCCATTGCAACCTCCTCATCATCCGCGATTTCACATACGTGGCATCATCGCACGACAACCGGCATGTTTCAAACAGACGGCATCAGTGCGCGGCAAGCTGCCAATCTGAACCAATACCCGTGGAAACATCCAACGGAACCGCCATGTCAACCGCATGCTCCATGGAATCCTTCACCAACGCAGTGGCCTGCTGTGCCTCGCCCGGCGCAATCTCCACCACAAGTTCGTCATGAATCTGCAGAATGATCCGGCTGGCAAGACCAGCCTCACGCAACGCATCATCAGCCCGAATCATGGCAATCTTCATAATGTCCGCGGCGGAACCCTGAATAGGCGCATTCAGCGCAGCACGCTCCGCAGCGTCACGTACCGCACGATTCGACGACTTCAACCCCGGGAAATACCTACGACGACCATAAATCGTCTCCGTATACCCCTTTTCACGGGCCGTGGAAACCAACGACTCCAAATACTCATGGACCTTGCCGAACGTCGCAAAATATTGCCGCTTCAATGATTCGGCCTCACCCGGCTTAATGCCAAGCTGCTGCGAAAGCCCATACGTGCTCAATCCATAAGCCAAGCCATAGCTCATCGCCTTAACATGACTGCGCTGATCAGACGTAATCTCGTCAACAGGGACGCCATACACCAAGCTCGCCACATACTTATGGAAGTCCCTACCGGAACGGAATGCCTCAATCAACGCCTCATCGCCGGAAAGGTCGGCCATAATACGTAACTCGACCTGAGAATAATCCGAACTCAGCAACGATTCAAAACCCTCACCGGGCACAAAAGCCGAACGAATCTCACGTCCAGCCGGATCACGATTCGGAATGTTCTGCAAATTCGGATCGACCGAGCTCAATCGACCGGTCGCAGCCACAGTCTGCTCAAACGTCGTATGAATACGCCCGTCAGACCCGTTGGTCGCATCGATCAACGTCTGCACGATCTGCTTGAGCTTGTTCTTCTCGCGATGCAGCAACAACGCGTCAAGGAACTGGCATGCACTGTCATTATCATACGAACGATCGCGCAACGCCTGCAAAGCCGCCGCATTCGTGGTATACGAACCGGTTTTGGTCTTCTTCGTGGGTTTCAAACCCATATTTTCAAACAGAATTTTCTGCAACTGTTTGGGACTTTGCAGATTCACCCGCTCGCCCGCATACTGCCAGGCCGTTTCCTGCGCATGATTCGCATCGGAGGCAAGCTGTTCGCGCATGTTCATCAGCCTGTTCATATCGACTTGCGCGCCGGCATGCTCCATGCCATAAAGCACACGAGATACTGGAATCTCCACGGAATCCAACAAGGCGAACTGCTCACGCTGATCCAGCGAATTCGCCAGATTTCGCGCCAACAGCCCCACAATCGCCGTGTGACGCGGAAGCTGGTCGTCTTTCTGCTGCACGGATTCTTCAGGCTCGTCGAAATCAAGCGTTCCCTGCGTCGCACTTTCGGACTGCTCCTCGATATGCAGATCCAAAAAATGAGCCGCCGCCTGTTCCAAAGTGTCTGCATGGAAATCGGGATGGACCAGATACCCGGCAAGTTTGGTATCGAACAGCGGTTCCGGCAGTTTCACGCCGACGCTTCCCAACAGATGGGACTGTTCCTTATAGCCATGCACCACCATGGATTGGTGGTATTCGTCAAGTAGCGTTTGCAGTTGTGACGCCATATCGCGATCAATATGATTGATGCGAATCGCTTTGCCTTGCGATGCGATCATCAGCGACGAATAAGCCGCGTTCCCCGGCTTGCTTTCGCCTTCCACCTGCAACACCCATGAGCGGGCCACGGATTGCGAGCACTTCTTCGTATGATCAATGGCGAAACCGGAAGGAGTTGTTTTCGGCGCGATTTCTCGCTCATCATGCAGATGCCTGTTCGTCGCCTGCAGATTGGATTGCACCCATGATTCCAGCGCTTCCGGTGAATCAATCGTTTCGAATTCTGGTATTTCCAGCTTGCTGGACTCATCTTGCTGCACAAGATTGTTCGTAGGCTTGCCTGCGTTGAATGTTCTTAGCACACGGTTTTTGGTGCGAATACCGAATTCAAGCTTGGAGAACAATTCGTTGAGCTGGTTGGCATCCACCTGGCCGAAGGTCAGATCTTCGATGGACACGCCAAGGTCGAGGTCACGCACCAGGGCGTTCACGGAACGGTTCAGCTTGACCTGGTCGATGTTGGCCCGCAGTGCCTCGCCTTTTTTGCCGCCGATCTCGTCGGCGTGCTCGATGATTTGGTCAAGCCCGCCATACAGGTTGATCCACTTGGCTGCGAAGCCATCGCCCACGCCTGGAACGCCTGGAATGTTGTCAGCGGTTTCGCCGCGGAGCGCCGCCAAATCCGGGTACTGTTCCGGGGTGACATGGTATTTCTCCACTACCGCATCGGGAGTCATATGTTTCAGGTCTTTGAAATGATGCCCCGGATACAGTACGGTGATGTTGTTGTTGATGAGCTGGAACGCGTCACGGTCGCCAGACAATACCAGCGTGCGATAGCCAGCTTCGTCTCCCATGCTCGCCAACGTGCCGATCACGTCATCACCCTCATATCCGGGTTTTTCGATGAACGTGACGCCCAACGCATCAAGCATCTGTTGAATCAGAGGCAACTGCGTGAGCAGATCTTCCGGAGCCGCATCTCGCGTGCCTTTATACTGCGGCAGCATCGTATTGCGGAACGTGCCGCCTTTGACGTCGAAAGCGACGGCAAGATGATCGGGATGCTCAGCATCAATCACTTGCGAAAGCATGGTGGCGAAACCCCAGACGGCATTGGTTGCCTGACCTGCGGATGTACTGAAATTCTCTACGGGCAAGGCAAAAAAAGCGCGGAACGCCAAGGAATGGCCGTCAACGACCAATAGCGTCCCGCGTGAAGTGCCTTCCACAGTTACTGTGTTAGCGCTCATCCTCTGCTTCCGACTTCTGATCACCATACTTGGCGATGATGGCCATGGCCAAGCGTTTCTTCGGAATACGCTGGTCCATGGAGGTCTTCTGAATCCAACGGAATGCGCCTTGCTCGGAGAAATCGGCCTTGTCCATAAGCAGACCCTTGGCACGGTCGACGAGCTTACGCTCCTCGAGGGTTTCCTCAGCCTTCTTCAGCTGCTCTTCCGCCTTCTTAAGCCGCTCTTCGGCTTCATGCAGTTTGGATTCGCTGCGCTCCACATTGTCGAGCAGATCGTTGATCTCGGCGAAACGGCCCATGGCCACTTCCAAAGCCGGCAGCAGCTTGGACTCCTCATACGGCTTGGTAACATACGCCATGGCACCGGCGCCGGTGGCCTTCTTCACCAGATCGGACTGGGAGAATGCCGTAAGCATAACAACCGGGGCGATGTTCTCGTCGCAGATGATGCCGGCCGCTTCGATGCCGTCCATACGAGGCATCTTGACGTCCATGCACACTACACTCGGACGGAACTTGCGAGTCAGATCAACTGCCTCTTCACCGTTAGCGGCTTCGCCTACAACCTCGTAGCCGTTATCTTCCAGCATGGCAACCAAATCCATACGGTTCACGGATTCGTCTTCGGCCACGACGACGGTACGCTTGCGAGGCTTCTCCTCTTCGAGGGGTCGCTCAGGCGCTGCGGCAGCCTGAAGTTCATCATCGGTGAGCACTTCGTCCGGTTCCGTGGTCTTTTCTGCAGACATGTCGGTCTCTTTCCACTGTCACACCCAAAGCCGGCCTTGCACGCCCCAACTCGCTTCCGGAATGATTCGATGCAGTTACTTGCAATCGTTCGGATTCTGGGAATTCTCAGCTTTTCACAGCCTTGATTCACCTTTCATAACGCAAGTTGAAACGAACCGGCTATCTTCCTTGTACTTTCATGGATGATACTAGCAGAAGCCTACAAGCGCGTGTTGCAGCAATCCTCATTCCTGCCTTGCGTATCAAGCTGGAAAATTCAGGAAATATCACAATCTTGCAAAGTATCTTTCCGGGAATTATGTTCAACGTCACCTTGTTTATACTGGGCGTATGAGTAGCACTTTCACCATCAGAGATATTGTCAACGAAGACGCAACGGCATCAGTCAGCGATTACGGTGCGCATGTGCTTTCCTGGGCACCCGCCGGCGAACAGCCTGTTGTCTGGCGCTCCAAGGCGATTTACCTTAAGGAAGGCACTGCCATCCGTGGCGGCGTTCCCATTATTTTCCCTTGGTTCAATTCCGGTTTTGAAGGCGGCCATGTGGCTTCGAAGACACCTAAGCATGGTTTTGCCCGCAATAGTTTCTGGCATTATGACGAGGAAGGTTCTTCCGATGCCTTGTTGCGCTATACATTGGATTCCAGCGAGATCGACGCAGATATACTTTCCCAGTTTGTTTCTGGCCCGAATCCTCAATTTCATGCCGTTTACACCATTGAGGTCGGCCATAAATTGACGATGTCGCTTACCGTATATAACGATGGCGACGAGCCATTGTCTTACGAAGAGGCACTGCATACATACCTGCAGGTTGGCGACGCCGAACAGTCGCAGGTGTGCGGACTGGAGGGCGCGGACTATCTCGATACCGTATTGGATGGCGATCCGCGTCGCAGCCAAGGTGATGAACCTGTGACCTTCCAAGGCATGGTTGACCGCATCTACTATTCGGCGGACACGCTTGAACTGCGCGACCCCGTGTTGCAACGCACCATCATTGTCGCCAAGCAGGGCGCAGCGCAGACCGTGGTCTGGAATCCGGGAGAGCAAGCCGGCAATGCCATCGGAGATTTGAGCGACGGCGAATGGCGTGGCTTCGTGTGCGTGGAAGCGGTTAACAATCGCGATTGCGCGGTCATCGTGCCTCCACATGATTCGCATACCTTGCAGCAAACACTGTCGGTCAAGCACTGAAAGTAAATAGAAACTGCCGGTTCGATGAACATCGAATATGGTTTCCAATGTCCATCGAACCAGCAGTTTATTCATCGACAATCTTTCCTGGACTACGCTAATCGGCGTCATGTCGATCGTCCGGACTCGATGAATATCGACGCAAAGTACATAACGCCAATAAACAGCCCTGAACAGTTACCAACCGCAACAATTGTTGCAATAAAATGTCCGATGGCCCAGATGTCGTTACGGAGTTCTTTTGGACATACGCTGACGTTGACTCAGGCACGATTGAATGCGCATCATCGTCCACTTTCATTTCGACCTGTCCCTCATTTAATTCACCTCTTCGAAAATCCGGCCTCATCAGTTCTTGCTCCTCACCTCGATTACAGTCACAACTAGCCTGCAAGGATTCTTCTTCCTTGGTATCTTTAGGGCAGATCATCTCATCCCAAATCTGCTTTGCATAGGTGACCGTAACCAAAGAAAAAATGTTCACGGAACCACTCATGAAATTCAGAGGCCAATCCGGACGGACAACAAACGCTACAAAAAGACCCACAGCCTGATAAATGATTATTTGTTGGCTGCGTGAGGTCAACTTCCGAAACATCGATTTCACCGGACATGAGTTTGGGAAGAAGCGCATCGCATGATTGTGCAAGTTTTCTACTCTCTATCGAGCTAGCGGAAATAACCCTCATGGCTTTTCCCGCGATTTCCTTGAATTCTGAGACCTGCTTCTCGCTGGGCATTCTTACTTCATAATTTCCGACGTCCGCGCCTGAAACACGCTGCCGTCCGCTCGATCCGTTCATGTGAGCTGTTGCATATGAAATGAAGTCCTCATTGCGGGCTAGAAAATAGAAGAATTCTGAAGGCAGCTCGCCTTTTGAAGTGAGCACAATATATTCGGTTGATCCAAAAGCCACTTCATCCTGTTCCAGAAAATTAATGTACCCTGCCTTCCCGTTTTCGAGGCATGGCGTAATTCTGGCTAAGATCGTATCCCCATTAACAAACTTAACGCCACCGTTGTATGCTTTCGTGCGCCAATCCGTAGGGAATGCTCCCGTTGTGGACAGGTCGGCCATTTCGACGCAAAGAGCCTCTTCTCCCTTTTTGAGAGTTCTTCTTGGATTTACATCAGCAATATCGGAAACTTTTACGAATAGATTATTCTCGTCGTTATCAAAACGGTCGAAAAGAGACTGGCATAACTGCTCTAAATAATCATTTGCTGGTGCGCAGGCACAATGTTCCTAACCGTTATTGGAAGGAACACCTATGGAAACCATCATTAATAATGTTCTGTCACAGATGCAGAACATGCTCGATCCGTCGCAGCTCAAACATTTGGCCGAAGTACTCAGAGTCACGTTACTGCCAGCTCAGGAAACATCAGCGCCGCAGAATCTGCTGACGCTATTCCTCACGGCAAAAGAGGTCGAAGGCTGCTCGCCGAAAACCATCGCTTACTATGAGAGCACGCTCCAGCACATGACCCAGGCCCTTGCCAAGCCCTGCACGCGGATAAACAGCGATGACTTGCGCGAGTACCTCAACAGATACGAGAACGAACGTCATGCGGGCAAGGTCACCATCGACAACATTCGGCGTATCATGTCAAGCTTCTTCGCGTGGCTTGAAGACGAGGATTATATCGTCAAAAGCCCCGTAAGACGCATCCACCGTGTGAAGACCGCCGTAATGGCTAAGGAAGTCCTGAGCGACGAAAACCTGGAAACTCTGCGGGACCGATGCGGCACCTTGCGGGATCTTGCCATCGTGGACATTCTCGCATCCACAGGCATGCGAGTGGGCGAATTGGTCGGTTTGAACATAGCCGACGTAAATCTTCAGGAGCGGGAATGCTTGGTTACAGGCAAGGGAAACAAGCAGCGTCCCGTCTATTTCGACGCCAGAACGAAGCTCCATCTCACCGCATACCTGCAATCGCGTAACGACAGCAATCCGGCGCTATTCGTCGCTTTGAATGGCGATGGCGACCGTATCAGCATCGGCGGCATCGAAAGCCGCCTCAGGCGGCTCGGCAAAGACGCCGGCATCAATCGAGTCCATCCACATAAGTTCCGTCGTACTCTGGCCACGCACGCCATCGACAAAGGCATGCCGATCGAACAGGTGCAAAAACTGCTCGGGCATGCGAGAATAGACACGACCATGCACTACGTCATGGTCAACCAGAACAACGTGAAAGCTTCACACAGAAGGTATTTGGAATGAGCTGGCGAGAGACGACCCTTGGTGAGATTACCGACTTAAAAAGAGGATTTGATTTGCCGAAAAGCCAGCGTTTGCAAGGGGATGTGCCGGTTTATTCATCATCGGGAATTACCGGATCTAATAGTACTGCAGCAGTAGAGGGGCCCTGTGTAATCACAGGGCGATGCGGCACTATCGGAGAAGTTTTCTTTTCGGGTGGTCCATGTTGGCCTCTCAACACAGCTTTGTATTCTACCGAATTCAACGGCAACAATCCTCGATTTATTTATTATCTTTTGCAGACAATTCCTTGGCAGGGATACACAACAGCTAGTGCTGTGCCAGGTGTCAATCGAAATCACGTGAATCTCTGCCCTGTCAAGATACCTGACAGGGCAACGCAAGATGCAATCGTAGAAGTGCTTGATTCCATTGTCGACAAAATTGCCCTTAATAATCGGCTAAATGATTATTTGTTAGCTGCGTGAGGTCAACCTTCGAAACGTCGATTGCGCCGGACATAAGTTTTGGAAGAAGCGTTTCGCGCAGTAACTCGAGTTTTGCTGTTTGTTGTTCATTTATCTGGATATGACGATATATCGGATCAGCAAAAGTGCAGAAATCCTTGATTTCTTCGTTATCCGGATTTGGCATCAAGTAGTTAAGGGTGTCTTTGGGCTGCGCTCTCTGGCGACTTCCCGTGGAACCGCTTACGTGCTCAAGCAGATAGTCAGTAAACCTAGGCGAATCAATGGCCGCATAGTAAAAGCTCTTATATTCTTTCAAATATGGTCTATACACGATGAATTCTGTTGAACATACTGCGTTATTACTTGAGCAACATGGCATCCAGATTCGCTTGGTGGATGGATTTAGCTTAGAGATAAGAATGCACTCACTGTCGATTTGGTACTTGTTGCTCTTGATTCCTGACGCAGGTTCAAAAATAGGTCTATGCTTTTCGTCAAATGCTGGAATGCTGTAATGTTCCCATATTTCGTCAGCGTGCTCTTGTGGCTTTAATGCCTTTGTCAAGATCGAAAGAACGTTTTTCAGTTCAGTCGTATTGACATTGTCGCTAAACCGATGCGCAAAAACTGATGATACGAGCTCAAACAAATAATCATTTAGCTGGTTGTTAAGCTCGATTTTCCTATCAAACAAACTAAGAACATTTGCAATAGCATTTTGTTCCGCCATCGAAGGAAGAGGCAATTTCATGGCACAAAGATTACTCTGGCTCAGCTTTGGCTGCGTAGATCCTGTTACGTAGGCAGAAATATCAGTCATATTAAGAAGATGTCTCAGAAAAACGAGATTACACTTTTCGGACTCAGCAATAACATGCGCATGATTATTCACTCTGAATTTTCCAGAAGCCGCATTCGCAATAGGATTCTTGCGACTCCTAAGATTTTCCCCATCTTCAGCAACCAGTAGGTAATCTCCCTCATAGGTGTAATCATCTAGATAATCGACAATACCTTGAGCTCCGTAATAAGGATAGGAACCTTTTCTGTCCTTTCTGTCCCTAGAAGATATCGGCTCTCTCTTGACATCTTCAAGCTCGATAACATCACCTAGACGCGTCAGCTGCTCACATGCCATAGCCGATGGCCTCCAGATTCTTCTTGATCTGCTCTTGCAGACGGTTGGATTCTTCGAAGCATTTGGCGATCTCGTCGGTCAGACGGGTCATCTTCTCCTCGAATGGCTCATCGTCTTCTTCCACTTCGGCGACACCGACGTAACGGCCCGGAGTCAGGATGTAATCCTGCGCCTTGATATCTTCCGTCGTGGCGATGGCGGAGAAGCCCTTCTCCGTTTCCAGAGTGCCGTCACGGAACGCGTCGAACGCAGTCGATACCTTGGCGATGTCCTCATCGGTGAACTCGCGGAGCCTACGGGACACCATGGTTCCCATATCACGCGCGTCGATGAACAACGTCTTGTCGGACTGCTTCTTGTTCTTGGTGATGATCCACAGGCTCACAGGTATGCCGGTGCTGTAGAAAAGCTTGTCCGGCATTGCGATGATGCCTTCGACCAGATCGGCATCCACGATCTTGGCGCGGATCTCGCCCTCGTTGTTCGTCTGGCTGGACAACGCGCCGTTCGCCAGGACCATCCCCATGCGGCCTGAACGGTTGAGGTGGTGGATCATGTGCTGGACCCATGCGAAGTTGGCGTTGCCCTCCGGTGGGGTGCCGTACTGCCAGCGTACGTCGTTCTTGAGTTTCTTTCCTCCCCAGTCCTTCAGGTTGAAGGGCGGGTTAGCGAGGATGAAATCGAATTTCTCGGTCTTGTGCAGGTCCTCGAAGAACGTGTCGGCATTATGATCGCCCAGATCCGCGTCGATGCCGCGGATCGCGAGGTTCATGGTCGCCATCTTCCACGTGGTCGGATTGAACTCCTGACCGTACACGGAGATGTCGTTAATGTTGCCCTGATGGCGTTTGACGAAATCCGCGGACTGCACGAACATGCCGCCGCTGCCGCAGCACGGATCGTACACTCGCCCGTGGTAGGGTTCGATGACTTCGACCAGCGTCTTCACGACGCACGCGGGCGTGTAGAACTCGCCGGCGTTCTTGCCCTCCGCTTCGGCGAACTTGGCCAGACAGTACTCGTAGGTGCGTCCGAGAATGTCGCGGCTATCGCCCTTTTCGGCCATCTTCACATTGGTGAACAGGTCCACGACCTCGCCCAGACGTCGCTTGTCGAGCTCCTGGCGGGCGAAGTTCTTCGGCAGGATGCCCTTGAGCTTGTTGTTCTCGGCCTCGATCTGGCGCATGGCCTCGTCGATGACCTTGCCGATCTCAGGCGTGTGCGCGGCGGCTGCGATGGTCTTCCAGCGGGCGCTTTCGGGAACGAAGAAGATGTTCTCGCTCGCGTATTCGTCGCGGTCCTCTTCGAAGCCCTCTCCTTCTTCAACGAGATCTTGGTATTTTTGGTCGAACTTGTCGGAGATGTACTTCAGGAAGATGAGGCCGAGCACGACGTTCTTGTATTCGGAAGCGTCGATGTTGCCGCGCAGCTTGTCGGCGGCGCTCCAGATCTGTTCCTCGAAGCCGATCTCGGCGGTATTGTCCTTCTTCTTTGCCATGTCTTGTATTATCCTCCTGCTCATCCTATTCGCTGATCTTGGTGTCGGCCCACAGCTCGCACTGTTCCATGACGGTCTTCATGGCGTCCTCGACGCCTTCGGGCGGATACTTGTATTTGCGCAGCAAACGTTTGATGGCACGCCGCATGCCGGCCCTGGCGCTTTCCTTCTTCTGCCAGTCGATCGTGGCGTTGCTCCGCATCGCATCGGTCAGCTCGCGGGCTATCGAGACGAGCTGGTCGTTGTCGTAGAAGTCTTTGACCGCCTGCGGCTGGGTAATTGCGTCGTAGAACGCCATCTCCTCGTCGCTCAAGCCGAGCTTCTGCGCGTCGTCGCGGTCCTTCATGATCTCCTTGGCCATGTTGACGAGCTCTTCGATGACCTGCGCATTAGTGAGCATGCCGTTGAGATACGCATTCAACGTGTTCTGGAGCATCTCGCTGAACTTCTGGGATTTGACCACGCTGGTGCGCCCGTACGCCCGCACCTTCTCCTTGATGAGGCGTTTCAGGCTCTCGATCGCGATGTTCTTCTCCTTCATGCCGGCGACCTCCTGGAGGAACGCCTCATCGAACAGGGAGATCTCCACGCTGTCCTTCTCGAACAGGTTGAGCACGCCGTCCGCATGCACGCTCTGCTGGAGGATCTCGCTCACCTGCTTGTTGAACTCCGTGTACGTCATGCTGCTGCCCCCGCCGGAGCCGCGTCCGGTCAGGCGAAGGACCTGCACGCGCAATACGGATAGATAAGCCGCCTCATGAGCGTCCTCCTCGCTCACCATGCTCTTGCACAAGCTCAGTGCCTGGTTCATGAGCTGGCATTGCTTGAGGAACGATTCCGTGTTTTCGTGCCGTTCCGGATCGAGCAGCCAGTCGGTTCCCTCCGCGATGGCGTCGGCAAGAGCCTCCCTGCTGTTCCGGAAGATGAGTTTGCGGTAGTCGAAGCCATACATGAGACCGCGGCACACGTCGAGCTTTTCGAGGAATTTCGGATAGGCGGTCTCGGCGATGTTCATGTCGCCGTAATTGCGCTGGTCACGGCTGGTATAGTCCTTCATCGCCTGCTTGAGCGCGCCTGCGATGCCGATGTAATCCACGACCAGACCGCCCTCCTTGCCCTTGCACACGCGGTTGACGCGGGCGATGGCCTGCATGAGGTTATGGCCCTTCATCGGCTTGAACACGTACATGGTGGACAGGCTGGGCACGTCGAAGCCGGTGAGCCACATGTCCACGACGATGGCGATCTTGAGGGAATCGGAATCGTCCTTGAACCTGCGTTCCATCTCCTTCTTGTGCGTGGTGCCACCGCACACGTCGAACCATTCCTCCGGATCCTGGTTCGACATGGTCATCACCACGCCGACCTTGTCCTTCCATTCGGGGCGCAGCTCCATGATCCTGTAGTAGATCTTCATCGCGATCGGCCGGCTGTACGCCACGATCAGGGCCTTGCCGGCCAGGATGTCGGCGCGGTTGTTCTCGTAATGGTCCACGATGTCGCGGCACAATGCGTCGATGGTCTCGGGAGTGTCGAAGATGGCGTCGAGGCCGCCGAGGTCATGCTTGGACTTCTCCACGCTCGCCTCGTCAGCCTGGTCCGCGAACTCCTTGTAGACCGCGTCGATACGGCCCAACGCGTTCTCGTCAAGATGGAGCGAGACCACACGGCTTTCGTAGTAGACCGGCTTGGTGGATTCGTCCTCGACGGACTGGGTCATGTCGTACACGTCGATGTAGTCGCCGAAGATCTCGCGGGTGTTGCGGTCATCCGTGGAGATCGGCGTTCCGGTGAAACCGATATAGGACGCGTTCGGCAGCGCCTTGCGCACGACACGGGCCGCGCCGACCGACACATGACCGTCCGCATTGATCCGTTCGGTCAGGCCGTACTGGCCGCGGTGAGCCTCGTCCACCATCACCACAACGTTGCTCCGGTCGCACAACGGCTCGTCGCCGTCCGAGAACTTCTGCATGGTCGTGAAGATGATGCCGTTCGCCTCACGACCCTCAAGCAGTTCCTGAAGGTTCCTGCGGCTCTCGGCCTGGACCGCCTTCTGGCGCAGGAACCTGGCGCAGCGGCTGAATTGTCCGAAAAGCTGGTCGTCGAGATCGTTGCGGTCGGTGATGACCACGATGGTCGGGCTTTCAATATAACGCTGCAGCAGATGCGCGAAGAACACCATTGAAAGTGATTTTCCGCTTCCCTGGGTATGCCAGAACACGCCAATCTTGCCATCCCCATTGACGGCCTCATCCGCTCTGACGATGGCTTTCCTCACCGCGAAATACTGGTGGTATGCGGCGATGATCTTCACGACCTGCTCGGAGGAATCGTTGAAGCATACGAAGTTCTGGATGATGTCGAGCAGCCGTTCCTTCGGGAGCATGCCGTCAATCATGGTGCTCCATGTCGCGGCCTTCGTTCCGGAATAGTCGCCGTCAACCGACTTCCAAGCCACGTAACGGTCCTCGTCGGATGTGATCGTGCCGACCCTGGTCTGGGTCATATCGCTCATCACGCAGAACACGTTGGGCACGAACATGCTCGGTATCTGCTTCATGTACTGGCGCAATTGCAGGTACGCGTGTGAAGCGTCCGTCTCCTCGCGTGACGGGGACTTCAGCTCGAACAATACCAGCGGCATGCCGTTCACGAAGATGATGACGTCGGGACGTTTCTCGGAATACTCCACGAACGTCCACTGGTTCACGACATGGAAATCGTTGTTCTCGGGATCGTCGAAATCAAGCAGCCGGACGATGTCATCACGCTCTTCCTTGCCGTCAAAGAAGTGCACTTCGACTCCTGATTGCAGGTAGTCATTGAATATCTCGTTGCGCTGCTCCAAGCTGCCGATCTCGACATTCTGAATCTTCCGAATGGCCTCCTCGACGGCTGCTTCCGGCAGATTTCTGTTGATTCGTCGCAACGCATCCGGGAGAATATCAGGAAGGAATACGTCGCGATACGAGTCGTCGGTGCGGCGAACATCGGGCCCGTACAGGTGCTCATATCCGAGTTTCTCCGTTAGATGTTCGACGATCAGATTTTCGTACCATTCCTCGTTCAGTGGATCCATGGACGTGATGTTGTTCAGAGAACACTCCGAAACCGTACGAGATTCGACTTTGGAAACAGTCATTGTTCACCCCACAAACATATGGATTCTCTCGCAAACCATCTTTCGGTTTAGTCTATCAATTAACCTATCGTCTGGATGTAACCAACATGAGTGTCTGCTGTTTTTAGATTACGTCATGCTGTCTTATTTTTGTTCAGTAGAACAAGAAAAACGCCCGCAGCTTAAACGCCGACGGGCATATTATCTCTTCCTCTCATCTACTTCCCAAACTCAAGCCTCACACCTCGATTCTCGTCTGGAAGCCCGCCGCATGATATTTTCGAAAGCAGACCCCCTCAAAAAACGCACCGCACATCCGATTATCGAATTCACCTCTCAACAACCGAGGCTCGTTTATCACAGGCCCTTCATCTATCACCAGTGCACATCTCTGCGCAGTCCTTTAAGAGCTTCGTTTTTTGTTAAAAACTCCGATGGTTCAGCATCTCGTAAACCATCTTTGTTGTGCCGTTGAGACCCCAAAGCAATATAGCAAGCTTTCTTTGCACGGGTTATTCCGACATAGTGCATGCCAAGAGATTGCTCAATATCTTTTTGTACTCCTTTATATGGAGGCATGATAAAACGATAGGCTTCAAGACAAAAAACGATGTCAAATTCAAGTCCTTTAGCCTTATGATAAGTAAGCACATTAATCTCATCTGACTGAGCAGGACGAAAACCCCTTCTAAGAATATCCACGTCTTTAACGGTGCTGCAATATGCCTCGATATCTTCATCACATCCCAACCCCGGCCCACATAGGTCAGCTATAGCAAACGCTAAATCTGTTTGGTTTACCAGATCTTCTTCACGAACTCCAAAGAAGTCATCAACAAGAGCAAGTCCCTGATTCCGCTTTGTTGTTTTGGCATTAATCCCTAAATAATTATCAAGGAAGTCCCCACTGAAATGTTCAGGATTATAATATTCGGTCAAAAGACCCGAAAGAATACGTTGCCATCGGCTAAAACTCTTAAGAGTAGTGTCAGCAAATCTTTTATGCGGAAGAGTAAGTGCACTGCTAACTCTTTCAAGAGTCCTATTTCTGCACCCAATAATTGCCACTGAACTACGATTCTCCACCTGATATTTCTTCATGATACGAGGCAGGAATCGTTCGATAGTTCTGGAAACGTCTCCCTCATCTCCGGATATATGAACAGCAAAGACTCTCCTTTCTCTCTCCGGAATCGTTTTAGCATGAGTCCCGCCAATGAGCACTCGAGAATACTCCTGAATTGAAGGATCACATCTATGATTTTCATTGATTACGAAATGCTCATATTTTTCGGAACTAATAAGTTCTCTGAGATAGTTAGGGGAACTGCCATTATATTGAAATATCGACTGATCAATATCACCAATCGCCACGCTGCGAAGGCCATAAGACATCAAGGTCTTCATGAGCTGATGCTGGTAGTAATCACAGTCTTGATATTCGTCGATAAAAATACTCGTATATCTCGCTTTGATAAAAATGCGAGCCTGAGGCACCATTTCAAGGACCAATAATGCAGCTGCCCCTATGATATCTACCTGAATAGACTCCACTTCGAACGATTTCAGGATAAAATCTCTACGACATTCCTCCGGCAGTTCTTTCCATTGTCCATAATTAAAGTTGTTATCCTCAGCAACCTTAAGATTCAAAGGTCTGTTAATGATCTGAGGAGCAAAAGGGATAATAATCTGGCTAAGGCAAAAACTATCGACAGTCCCAAAAAAAGACTTCTGCTTTTTTACACCAATTCTTTCACATCGTTTTCTCAGCTCTTCACTGGCCTTATTGGTGTACGAAAGCGCGATGACGCCCTGGAATGAAAGCAAGTCAACAGATTCACGAGCAATCATTCGCACAAGGGTAAAAGTCTTCCCACTCCCAGGACACGCAGTAACAACAGCATTCCCTTCACAATCGATTGCAGCTTGTTGCGCAGACGTTGGCTTCATGTTCATCTGCTCAAAGCACCACCTGATTGATGATGTAGTCCAGCGGAGCAGCCAACGCACTATTCTCCAGCTGACTAAGGTCTGGAACTGATTTAATAAATGAATACATATTTTCTGCTTTTCGCTGCTGCATGACTTTCCGAACCTCCTGAGGCTCATCTCTTTCAAAGAAATCAATTAACTGACTCGCTATAGAACTGGCAACCAAATCATCCTCAAGATCAGAATGCTCGGACAAGAAGAGACCTCGGTCCGCAAAAGCTGCTTTTAATGCGAGGACAGCATCCTTAGCGCTCTGGGGGATATTTGAACCTTTGGAATTGTCAGGCCAAATTAGACCGTTCCTATGCGCAGCAATAAGGTCAATTAGCTCCTCATCTTTGATATAGCTCTCTACAATTCCTATGAGACGCTCTACTCCAGCTGCACGATATTCAGCCTTGCCTTTGATTTTAAACACATCATTATCTGTACGAATTGCATATGGAATACCAAGTTCCGTACATACTCGAACATACGGTTCGAAACCAACACCGTCAACGGAAAGAATTGAAATGTTAAGCCTATCGATATCTTTACCTAGAGCCTGCGCCAATGCAGTGTAGAGAATCCGCTCAGACGGACCTTCAACGAAAAGAACACCTCTTGAAAAGAACACCTCAGAGGAAATGACACTAAGCCGATATCCCATACCTGTTAGCGCTGCATCAACTTCTGCACTGCATCCCGATGCATGACTACCAGTCATGCCATTTCCACCACTCGATAACCTCAGGACGCGACCCTTTTGAAAACGTTCAACAATCTGCGGTGAGTGCGTTGTCATGAAAACCTGACCATCCATCACCGAAGAAAGATATTCCGCAAGCCGCCTCTGCTGGTGCGGATGCAGATGCGCCTCAGGTTCCTCGATAACATATACAACTGCCTTCTCAGGACGTCTCGTAAGCTTATGCTCCGCAATCCAAGTTGCGAAATAGAGTTGATTACTTCGACCGTCCCCGCCAAACACTAGCTGAGAATCGTCACGTAAATATGTCAGCCGAAGGTTATTCAACAGCTTCCCTGCATCAGTATTTCCCGCCACTAGCTCCGCACGGTAACCTTCATTCCCTATGGAAAGCTCGCTCATCTCCCCATTAACCACCTCGAGTGAATTCGCAACATAATGAAGAGAATTGATGTCTTCGTTAAGCTTCATAAGATTTGACTGGATCTGTTCAACGGCGTTAGCATCTTCTTTTTCTTGCACTTCATTTCTTTGGTCACGTGCGATATCTAGTAACTTGCTCTGTTGTTTTTTGAGAAACGAAGAAAGATCCCTGCCACTGCCAACATATTCAACAGTCAGATTTCTGATATATGGACGACCATCACAAGATACAAGCGCTTCGCTATCATAACCAACCAGTATTTCATAGTCTTCTCCCTTAATAAGGGAATAGCGCACGTATGCAACACCATCCTTAACTGCTCCCTGCAACACACTAATCAAATAATCTTCATGAATATCTTCCAATTTTGCAGTAATCTCGATTGCATCAGAATTCGAGTAGATACAAAAATCCGTGTCTTCAAGCTCCAAATCTCGACGACTTAGGTTTGGATCAAAAAGAATACGCAAAGCGTACAATAAATTGGACTTGCCGACATCATTGCCGCCGATAATAAGCGTTTTCTCATCGAGATCTATTGATTCATCTACATAATTACGAAATCCTTTAATGTGTAGATTCGAAATTCTCATGTCTATCCAATCAACTGTTGCAACGAGCCAAACTAACTAGGGCTCTCTCATCAATAATTGTCTATTCTTACAAAAATACAGTCTCATACACGTATTTCATAGAAATCCTGACGCGATAACCACATCACCGGTTCCTTCACTACGAGGAACGAGTCGGACGAATTGCCATCCCGCCCAAGGGACATAGCCTAAGCCTTGCTTTACCCAACCCACACATTTGCCCATAACAATCTCCTATGTCAGCTCGTTACACAAGTAACCCCGAACTACATAACCACGTAAAATCCCACTCATAGCTGAAACAAGACACAGAAGCACCCCAACGACCTGCATCTCGGTAAACGCCTACGAAGTGCACACGAAACAAGACTCATCGACATCACCCGATTACTCCTCAAGTTCGCGATCTACGCATATGAAAACAGAAGTAAGACGACGTCAATCGGAACGCCCTTAGAAGCCATGCCGATCAACTCATCCTTGATATCCTTCGTCCTGTTGTCAACGTTGTCTGTCTGGCGACCACTCGCTCCATCCCGATTGTAAGGCCCAGCGAAAGCAGCATCCACAATATGCGGGAAGCCAACGGTGGCGTGGCTCACAGTATCAAACTGTCTCATGCCAAAACGCCCTTGACCCAATACCCCCGAATGTGTAGTCTTGGTTCTTGGCTGGGGGAGCTTTTTACTGAGACCTGTTACGGAATCCTTAGAACCTGTGAGTCAATGCTCGCGCAGGGAAGCCGAACCACTCCAGAGGCGGTTCCTCCGGTCGAGCGTAACGGCATCATCAGATTGGAGGATCTCAAAAATGGGCAAGGCAAAATTCGACGGATACGCGCAAGAATACGACATCTGGTTCATGACCAACGAGAACGTGTTCCTCAGCGAACTCAAACTCCTCAAGGCCGCACTGGACCTGACCGACGGAGGCAGGATTCTGTCCGTAGGCTGCGGCTCCGGACTCTTCGAAAAAGCACTGAACGACGAGTACGGCATCACTGTGACCGACGGCGTGGAGCCGTCCGAGGATATGTCAGGCATCGCTAGGAAGCGTGGCATGCAGGTTCAGATCGCCACCGCCGAAACCGCGCAGCTGGAGCCGGAATCATATGACGTGATCTACTTCAACGGAAGCTCCAGCTACATTCCGAACCTCGACGTAGCTTACGGCAACATCCTCAAGGCACTAAAGACCGGCGGCAAGCTCGTTCTGCTTGACGTGCCGAAGGAAAGCGCGTACGGTCTGCTCTACCTGCTCGCAGGCAAGCTCGACACCTACACTGCGCCAGAATTGCTCGACACTGCTCCGGCCTGCCCTTACCCGCTCGAGCTGGTTCATACCGCATATTGGCACACCACCGAGGAGAAGTCCCAGGTTCTCACCGAGCATCTGGGACTGCATGACCTTGAATACCGCCAGACGCTCGTGGCTCATCCGGTGTACACGAACCGTGCCGTCGAGGAACCCATCGAAGGCTATCAGGCCGGTGGCTACGTCGCCATCGTCGCCACCAAGTAAAAAAAAATGATTTGCGTGGCATTCACGACATTATGTGGATGCCACGCAAATCATTTTTATTAGATATTTCCGCTTATAAAGCACGGACCTGCCATTCAACGCGCTGAACTCAGCGCTGGTTTTTAGAACCGTTTGGCAAGCTGCTTCTCGCATACTCCTTGAAGCCAGGTCAGTACCGTGCAAAAAGCAAGATAGATCACACCGACCTCGCAATAAAGCACCAGTGGCTCATAGGTGGTGGCGACAATGCGCTGCGCGGCCATGAACATCTCAACCACAGTAATGTTCGAGGCCAGTGAAGTGTCTTTCACCAAAGAGATGAATGTATTGAATAATGCTGGGAATGCCGATCGAAAAGCCTGGGGCAGCACGATCAGCCTCATAATGGTCAGATAGCTGAGGTTCGTGGTCAGGCCGGCTTCGACCTGCCCCTTTGGTACCGCGAGAATAGCTCCGCGAAGTGTCTCAGAAGCGTACGCGCCGACATTCAGGGAGAAAGCGATAAGTGCCGAGGGAAACGCCGGCACGACAATGCCCACGGACGGCAGACCAAAGAAAATAACGAACAGTTGTACCAGCAGAGGAGTCCCTCGGAACACCCACACATAGAATTGCGCGATTCGATGCACCATAGGAACCTTGGCTACTCGAACAAGCGCCACGGCGATGGCCAACACCAGACCTATTGCGAACGATATCAGTGTCAGCGGGATGGTTACCGTCAGCCCAGGAATCAGCAATTTCGTGAAGGAACCGATGATGATTCCCAACAGTCTGTCATCCATGATGCGCGATCCTCATATCCGGCCCGCTTTCGTCGGATCCGCACGCATTATGCAAATCCGTTGAGAACAGGCAAACCCATCTTTCTACTGCTTTACCGAAACGTCCTCTCCAAAGTACTTGACAGACAGTTTCTTCAATGTGCCATCCTCCTGCAGCTTCGCGAGGGCATCGTTCAGCGCCTTCACCAAGTCGTCCTCACCCTTGCGGATCGGGAAGGCCGCCGCGGGGCTGATTTCGGACTTTGCCGCGATCTGCACATCCGCGTCCGGCTTCTGCTTGAGATAGTCCAGCACGGCGAGCTTGTCGTTCAACGTGACATCGGCACGACCGGAGGTAATGGCGTCAACCGCCTGCGCGAAGTCATTGACAGAGACGATGTTCGCGCCATTCTCCTGGGCCGTCTGATTCCAGTTGCTGGTCTTGGTCTCCGCCGCATTCTTACCCTTGATGTCGGAGAAGCTCTTGATGTCGTCGTTGCCCTTCTTCGTCACCGCGACGCTCTGCGAGTAGGTGTACAGGTCGGTGAAATCGTACTTCTGCTTGCGTTCATCGTTCGGAGTCACCTGGTCGGCAACCGTATCGAACTTTTTCGCGTCCACACCCGCGAGCAGCGAATCCCAATTCGCTTCCACGAACTTGGCCTTGACACCAAGTTCCTCGGCGACTGCGGTGGCGACCTCCACATCGTAGCCGGTCAGATTATCGTCGGTATCGTGGTACGAGAACGGTGCATACGTGCCTTCCGTGCCGAACACGATCTCACCGTTCTTCTTGACCTGCTCAAGCTCGCTGGTGGCGGAATCATCGGATCCCGCACCGTTCGAGGATCCGCATGAGGCAAATCCAACGACCGAAACGACAGCAAGCGCGGCGGCAGCATATTTCTTCCAGACAGATTTGGTATCAGACATTTTCTTCCTGTTCTTTCTTAACGTTTTGGAGGGTTTGTTGATTATCAATTACTGAATTCAGACGTTGGGGATTTGGAGTGCGTCTGCTGAATTGTCACGAGTTCTTCCGGTTTCCAATCGTCCAGCACGTTGACATCGTGTATCGATGACAGAAAACGTGCGGTTCGTGGCTCGTTTGGATGGCTGAAGATGTGTTCCGGCTTCCCCTGTTCCACGATGTTGCCTCCTTCGAAGAACACGACTTGGTCGGAGGCGTTGCGGGCGAAACGCATTTCGTGGGTGACCATCAGCATGGTCGTTCCGGAATCCGCCAAGGATTTGATAACGGCGAGCACGCCGTCCACCATTTCCGGATCGAGAGCCGATGTCGGCTCATCCAACACCAACAGTTCTGGATCCATGGCGATCGCGCGCGCAATGGCCACGCGTTGCTGCTGACCACCGGACAGTTTGCTCGGATATCGGTCCGCGAATCCGGCCATGCCCACCCGGTCGAGTTCGTCATATGCGATTCGTACGGCTTCTTTCCTGCCTTTTCCCTTGGCGTGGATCAGGCCGATGGCCACATTGTCCAAAACCGTTCTGTTCAAAAACAGATTGTAATTCTGGAACACAAAACCGATTTTCGCGCGGACCGAAGCGATATCCTTTGGCTTGGTGCTGGTGAGGGACACCGGGCCTTCTCCGAAGTCGATGGTGCCAGCGTTGGCGGTCTCAAGAAAGTCAATCGTTCTCAGCAAAGTGGATTTCCCGGATCCGCTTGGACCGATAATCGAGACAACGCTACGTTCCGAAATGTCCAGGTCGACGCCGTCAAGCACTAATTGCGATTCGAACGACTTTCGAACTCCACGAATTCGTATCATATTCGCCTCCCCCCAGTTCATCCAATCGTGACGGTCAGGCCAATGCATCTTCTGTGATCGCATCGTTCCACTTGTCGGAGTGTTTCTCCGAGGCCTTCTCGAACGCCTGGCCCAGATCCTCTTTGAGATCGGCGACATCTTCAATGCCGATGGCGAGACGAATCAACTCATCCGTAATGCCTACCCTCAGCCTCTCCTCACGGGGAAGTTCGAAGTGGGTCATACGGCACGGAAGCTCCGCCAGGCTTTCGACGGCGCCCAGTGAAACCGCAAGGCGGAACAGTCGAAGATTGTCGAGCACATCAACGGGATCGATTCCGTCGACGACCTCAAAGCTCAATACGCCGCCAGCGCCGCGCAACCCCTTGGCCGCCAGGTCCTCGCCATCGGTAAGACCCGGATAATAGACCTTCTTCACCAACGGGTGGGCAAGCAGGTATTTCGCCACATCGGCGGCATTCTCCTGCTGTCGTTCCAAGCGAAGAGCCAATGTTTGGATGCCCTTACGCACGGAATCGCATTCAACGGGCGCGAGGACGCCACCGAGACGGTTCTGGGCGAAGTAGACGCGCCGCCCTATCTGCTCATCCTTCACCACGACCAGACCAGCGATGACGTCGGAATGGCCCGCAAGATACTTCGTGGCGGAATGCAGTACGATATCCGCTCCCAGATCAAGGGGATTCTGCAGATAAGGTGTCACAAATGTGTTGTCCACAATGACAATCGTTCCGTATCGATGGGCGATCTCAACGATCGCGTGGACGTCGTTCACCTTCAGCAAGGGATTCGTGACCGTCTCAAAATACACCGCCTTGGCTGGCTGGATTCCCCGTTTCGGATCCCCTGCCACAGCACGCTCTACATCTTCCAGAACGCGGGTGTCGGCTGACGTGACCTCCAGACCCCAGCGGTTGAAATGCTCGTTCAGCTGCGAATACGAACCGCCATAGACATTGTCTCCGGCAACGATGCGGTCTCCAGGCTGGAAAATGGACAGCACCGCATGGATCGCCGCCAGACCGGAGGCGAAGGCAAATCCCCTAGTACCATGTTCGAGCTGCGCGATCTGCCTTTCGAGGTATTCGCGCGTTGGATTTCCGCTACGTGCGTAATCCCAACGGGGCATGGCATCGACCGACTCAAATGCAAAAGTGGACGATTTATAGATCGGCGGATTCACGGCCCTGGTGTCATTGTCGTTCACCGGTTCACCGTGGACCAGCTGTGTGTTGAATCTTGCCATCACGCACCCCCTCGGGTTGTAGAGTTGTTTCGCGCGCACATCTTTCATGCTTGCACGATCATCTACTTAACCCGAAAAGAAAATGCGCCACACGCTTGGACTTATCGACATAATTTATATGACGTTTAAACTGTTATCAGGATAATTTATTAGCTTTTATCAATGGAGCAAGACATCGCTCTTTGGTTTTTCTTTCGTCCTATTTGGCTTCCCATGCACCGCAACACGCACAAATTACCACCCTTTAAAGGTGGAACAATGGGTACACTATTCGAGAGAGACTAGGCGTCATAAAGATGCTGTGGTGCACTTCAAGGGCAAGATCATCCAAGTCATCGAAGACAGCGGCCAAGCCACCCAGTACCGTATTAGCGTGACGCCCACGGATTATGGCGGATGGGATGAGCAGGTCGATGATCTGCCGCACGTCGGACTGGGTGGTCGGACCGTTCTGGCCCTTCAGACCACCGGCGAGGGTGATGACGCCATACAAACTAGTTTGTTTTAGTTTGCATGGCGTTCTTGCGGACGCCAACTCCAAGCCTCACGTCGCTCGCGCAGCAACTTGGTTCACACTTCACGGGAGCCTACGTTGCCCGGTCCGAACCGGTCCATCTTCCATCTCCTCCATGCGCGTTTAGAGTCTCCAGGGCACTCCCGGCGACCCCGATGCTGATGATCGCGTTCAAGTCACGGTCCAGTCCCAATCCGCATCCCGTCAACCGGAAAAACAGGATGCGCAGACTCTCCATACCAAACGTAAGACATTGAGCTATAATCGTCTTACAACAATCAGCAAAAGATGGAGGTCGAGATGACCATGACTTCGGTGACGGTCCGCGTGGACGACGCCACGAAAAAACAGGCTACGGACATCGTGGAGGATCTTGGACTTGACCTGTCCAGCGTGACCCGCGCGTTCTACCGGCAGATCGTCAGGGAGAACCGTATCCCGCTCAGACTGTCGAGGCAACCCATTCCGGCTGAGACCCTTGATGCGCTCGACGAGGTGCGCGAAAAGGCGGAGACGTGGAGATAATCTACAATCTGGTGGATGGCAAGACACTGGGCTACCACGTAACTGCACATGCTGTCAGATAACAAGAAAGCCGCGGCGGGTGATACCCGTCCACGGCTGTTCATCAATCCGGTGCCCCCGGTGGGACTCGAACCCACACTGTACAGATTTTGAGGCTGTCTCCTCTACCAATTGGGATACAGGGGCTTTCGCACAACTTGATTATGCTAACACAGAAAAGATGATTTTGCAAAGTCCTTGAGCGGTCGGCGTTTCGCACCATGTGCAACACCTTGATCACAACCTGTCGCAGTCTGCAAATCGGCAACATATCAACATCATCCAAAAACAACGGGAGGGCTTCCATCCAAACGGACGGAAGCCCTCCTATTCGCTAATCAGTCAGTCACTGACCGAAACGCATCTCAGTCGCAAGCACCAACGGTGTGGACGTAGATGGAATCGGTGCGACCCGGCTGGTGCTCGCCCTGGGCGGAGCTCAGCACAACGATCTTGTCACCATCGGTGACCTTGCCGGCATCCTTCAGAATCTTATCGGTGAAGATCATCAGGTCCTTACGGGACTTGTCGTGGTAATCCTCATCGAGCAGGAAGGACTCGGTGCCCCAAGACAAAGCCAGCCAGTGATAGGTGTGCTCGTTGTTGGTGATGCCATAGATCGGGGTGGCCGGGCGTTCGCGGGACACGCGGTGCACGGTGGAACCGGTCTGGGTGTAGGCAACGATGGCCTTGGCGTTCAGCTTGTCAGCCAGATCCACAGCTGCGGAAGACACGGCGCCGGTGGAAGACATATCCAGGTTCTTCAGTTCCGGGATACGGTCGAAACCGTGCTCGGTGGCGAAGGAGGAGATGCGGCTCATGGTGCTCACGGTGACTGCCGGGTACTTGCCGACGGCGGTCTCGTTGGAGGTCATGGTGGCGTCGGCGCCGTCGAGGACGGCGTTGGCGCAGTCAGATGCCTCTGCACGGGTCGGGACCGGGGAATTGACCATGGAGCCAAGGACTTCGGTAGCCACGATGACCGGCTTGGCGTACTGACGAGCCAGCTCGATGCAACGCTTGGTAGCCAGCGGAACCTCTTCCAGCGGGCACTCGACAGCCATATCGCCACGGGCGACCATGATGCCGTCGAAGGCCTTGACGATCTCTTCAAGGTTCTCAAGAGCCTGCGGCTTCTCGATCTTTGCGACGACCGGGATGCGACGGCCTTCCTCGTCCATAATCTCGTGGGCGCGGTCGATGTCGGTGGCGAAACGCACGAAGGACATGGCGATGATGTCGGCGCCAGTGCGGATAGCCCAACGCAAATCGGCTTCGTCCTTCTCGGTCAGAGCCGGCAGAGACACGGCAACGCCCGGCAGGTTGATGCCCTTGTGGCTGGAGACCGGGCCAGCCACGACAACCTTGGTGTACACGTTGTTGCCTTCGACCTTGGTGACCTCAAGACGAACCTTACCGTCATCGATGAGGATCGGATCGCCAGCATGGCAATCACCCGGCAGGCCCTTGAAGGTGGTAGAGGTGATGTGCTCGTCGCCCTCGATGTCGTCGGTGGTGATAACGAACTCCTGGCCTTCGGTCAGCTGGACCTTGTCTTCACCGTCGGCGTTCTTCTTGAACCAACCGCAACGGATCTTCGGACCCTGCAGATCAACCAAGGCTGCGACGTTGCGGCCGGTGGCCTTGGCAGCGGCGCGGAGGTTGTTGTAGACCTTGAGGTGATCTTCCGGAGTGCCGTGGGAGCGGTTCAGACGAGCGACGTCCATACCTGCTTCGACAAGGCTGGTGATGCCTTCCAGGGACTCGGTAGCTGGACCGATGGTATCTACGATCTTGGCTTTACGCATGAATGCCTGCCTATTCTTGTTGATATTGATTTGGGATCTGACGACCCTGTTTCCAACCGACCAGTCTACTAGCAAAAAGCGCTCACTTCCACCCTGAAACGAGGCGTGTTGTGAGCGCTCACATTTTTTTGCTAAAAAGAAACCGCATATTTCCATGCGGTTTCTCAAATCGTCACTTTTCCTTTGCTCCGATGGTACGCATCTTCAGCACGCTGGCCAATGCGGCACCACCAATCGCCACAACGATCACCGCTAAAGATAGCCATGTAGGCACTTCAGGCACCCAAGCGATCGGTTGACCGCCATTGATGAACGGCAACGAATTGCCGTGCAATGCCTCCATAATGAGCTTGACGCCGATAAAGCCGAGCACCACGGACAAACCCAACGGCAGGTAGACAAGTTTGTCGAGCAGCTCGCCAAGCAGGAAGTACAGCTGTTGCAAACCGAGCAACGCGAACACATTGGATGTGAACACAATGAATGGATCCTTCGTCAAACCGAAAATCGCAGGAATGGAATCAAAGGCAAACATCACATCGGTGGTGCCGATGGTCAGAAAGACGATCAGCATCGGAGTCCAATACTTGGCACCATTTTTGACGGTACGCAACTTTTCTCCGTCATACTCATCGGTGATCTTGATGACCTTGCGCAATGCGCGAATCAAGCCATTCTCATGATATTCCTCATCTTCATCTCCCCCAGTGACCAACTTGATGGCGGTGACGATAAGAAATGCGCCGAACAGGAAGAACACCCAGGTGAAGCGGGAGATAATGGCCGCGCCGATGAGGATGAACACGCCGCGCAACACCAATGCGATGGTGATACCGATGGACAGCACGAATTTCTGCAGCTGTTTTGGCACCGCAAAATTCGACATGATGATGACGAAGACGAATAGATTGTCGATACTCAGCGAATATTCCGTAAGCCAGCCCGAATAAAATTCGATGGCCGGTTTCGATCCCGCGAAGAACCACATAAGTCCGCCGAAGATCAACGCCATGACCACAAAGAACGCGATATGCTGCACGCATTCTTTGGTGGAGGGCACATGGGGCTTACGTCCGATGATGAACAAGTCGACCACGAAGAAGACGGCAAGCACCGCGAACGTGGCGATTTCAAAAACAAGTGGTGTTTCAGCCATAATCCACTATGGTACGGATGCCGTATGACCAGTCGAGAGCTATTTGCTCGCCTCCGTCATCTGCCGAAGTTCCTTTTTCAGGTCACGGATCTCGTCACGCAGACGAGCTGCAAGCTCGAATTGCAGTTGTTCGGCGGCGGTATGCATCTGCTCGGACAGTTGTCGAATGAGATCAGCTAGATCCTGCGCGGGCAGTCCGGCCTTGAGAATCTCCTCATGCCGTCTGTCGGATTCCTCCTTGCTGGTGGCAGGCACGCCAAGATGAGAATTGCCGGCTTTGTCCGCGTTGCGGTATCCGGTACCGAGCAATGTCTGGGTGTCGACGTCCTCTTTGGCAAGCATGTCGTTGACATCGGAGATCTTCTTGATGAGCGGCTTCGGATCGATGCCATGTTCCTTGTTGTAGGCGATCTGGATATCACGGCGGCGATTGGTCTCGTCGATGGCCTTGTGCATGGCTTCGGTGATGTCGTCCGCATACATGATGACGGTGCCGGACACGTTTCGTGCGGCACGTCCGATGGTCTGGATGAGCGAACGATAGGAACGCAGGAAACCTTCCTTGTCCGCGTCAAGAATGGCGACCAATGACACTTCCGGCAAATCGAGACCTTCACGCAGCAGGTTGATGCCGACGATGACGTCGATTTTGCCTTCGCGCAGTTCCCGCAGCAATTCGACACGTCGCAGGGTGTCCACATCGGAATGCAGGTATTCGACTTTAATGCCACGCTCCAGAAGATAATCGGTAAGATCTTCGGCCATCTTCTTGGTCAACGTAGTCACCAACGCACGTTCATTACGAGCCACACGATCCTTGATTTCAGCAAGCAAATCATCGATCTGCCCGTCAACCGGACGCACATCGATCTGCGGATCAACCAATCCCGTCGGTCGGATGATCTGTTCGACCACACCATCACTCAGACCAAGTTCATAATCGCCCGGTGTGGCGGAAAGATAAACCGTCTGGCCGACGCGTTCAAGGAATTCCGGCCATTTGAGTGGACGATTATCCATTGCCGAAGGCAAACGGAACCCGTGTTCCACCAGCGTGCGCTTACGGCTGGCGTCACCCTCATACATGGCGCCAATCTGAGGCACGGTAACATGCGATTCATCGATGACCAGCAGAAAATCGTCGGGGAAAAAGTCAAGCAGCGTGTGCGGAGGACTTCCCGGCTCTCGACCGTCGAAATGCCTCGAATAATTCTCCACTCCAGAGCAGACGCCAACTTGAGAGAGCATCTCCAAATCGTATGTGGTACGCATGGAAAGACGCTGCGCCTCAAGTTCCTTGCCTTGTTTGCGCAGTTCGGCGGTACGTTGGTCAAGTTCCTGCTGAATGGTAGACAATGCTCGCTCCATACGTTGCGGCCCTGCCACATAGTGCGATGCAGGAAAAATATGGACTTGCGATTGATGCCCAATCACATCTCCGGTAAGTGGATGCAGGGTTGAAATACGGTCGATTTCATCACCGAAGAACTCGATGCGGATGGCCAGTTCCTCATATACGGGAATGATTTCGACAGTATCGCCACGCACACGGAAAGTACCTCTGGTGAAGGCGATATCGTTGCGCTTGTACTGCATTGCAACGAAAGTACGCAGCAGCTCGTCTCGGTCAAGCTCCTGCCCTTCTTCCAAGAAAAGCATGCGACCGGCATATTCTTCCGGCGTACCGAGTCCGTAAATGCAGGAAACCGTTGCCACGACCACGCAATCACGACGCGTCAACAGGTTCGCCGTGGCCGCATGGCGAAGTCGTTCCACATCGTCATTGATGTTGGAATCCTTTTCGATATACGTATCGGTTTGCGGAATATAGGCTTCCGGCTGGTAGTAGTCGTAATACGAAACGAAATAGCTCACCGCATTGTCTGGCATGAGCTCACGGAACTCGGCGCACAGCTGCGCTGCCAACGTTTTATTCGGTTCGATAATCAACGTCGGGCGTTGCAGACGTTCAATAAGCCATGCTGTGGTGGCGGTTTTGCCAGTTCCAGTGGCACCCATGAGCACCACATCGCTTTCACCGTTTTCAATGCGTTCCGCAAGCTCTTCAATCGCCTTAGGCTGGTCGCCGCTCGGCTTATACGGCGATTTGACCACAAACGGCTTGTTCGTGCGTTCAATATTGAATCCCATGCCTACCTCGCTTCCGTGCGCCATTGTTTCATCAGCATATCAATATGCTCGAACATTTGTTCCAATGGCTGTGTGGAATCGATGATCTCATCGGCAATGGCAAGACGCTGTTCCGCGCTGGATTGATGGTTCACACGATTCCATGCCTGGCTTTCGCTCATGCCTCGCGTTGCCATCATTCTGCTTACCCTTACCTGTTCGGGCGCTTCAACAGTTACGATATGGTCGAATTCAAAAGGGATGCTGTCGATTACTTCGGCGAGTAACGGTATGTCATGCACCACTACGGCTTGACAATCAGCTTCAACAGCCTCATGTTCGAGCTGTACTGCAAGCTCATAAATCAGTGGATGCTCGATTCCGTCCAGCATCTTGCGCTTCCGTTCCGCATCGGAGCCGGAAAACACATGCTCCGACATCCACGCTCGATTGAGCTCACCTCGATCGGTCAAAGCATCGGAGCCGAAACATTTCGCTATGCGCTGAAGGCCAACGCTGCCGGGTTCCACCACTCGACGCGCAAGCAGATCATAATCGACAAGTACCGCACCAAGCTCACGCAGTCTTGCGGACACCGTGCTTTTGCCAGCCGCTATGCCGCCGGTCAATCCTATTCGAATCACCACAACCGCCATTCTAATGCGCTTCACATGCACGCTTGACATGCACATACGAAAAGACCCCGAACCTGAATCAGGAACGGGGTCTTTTCTAGGATCTAGCCTGAGCTGGATTGGATTCTAGCTCAGCATACAATCACTTGCCGAGCAGCTGGTCGCGCAGAGCGGCGAGCTGGTCGGAGTCGGCGAGGGTGCCGGCGGAAGTGTTCTCGGAGGAGTAGTTGGAAGACACCTCTTCGACCTTCTCTTCCTTCGGAGCCTGGCCATCTTCAGCGGCGGAAGCTTCAGCGTTCTCGAGCTCCTTGGCCACAAATTCCTTGTGCTGCTCCCACAGATCGTGAGCGGCGGCGTACTGGGACTCCCACTCCTCACGCTGCTTCTCGTAACCAGCGATCCACTCGTTGGTTGCCGGGTCGAAGCCTTCCGGATACTTGTAGTTGCCCTGCTCGTCGTACTCTGCCGGCATGCCGTACAGAGCCGGATCGAAGTCCTCGGAAGCCGGATCGACGGAGTCGTTAGCCTGCTTGAGGGACAGGGAGATGCGGCGACGATCGAGATCAACGTCAATCACCTTGACGAACACTTCTTCGCCCGGCTTGACGACGGTCTCCGGGTTCTCCACGTGGCGGTTGGCCAGCTCGGAGATGTGCACGAGGCCTTCGATGCCGTCTTCGACGGAGATGAAGACACCGAACTGAACGATCTTGGTGACCTTGCCCTTGACAATCTGACCAGGAACGTGGGTGCGAGCGAAGCGCTGCCACGGATCTTCCTGGGTGGCCTTGAGGGACAGGGAGATGCGTTCACGATCGAGATCAACGTCGAGCACCTCGACGGTGACCTTGTCGCCGACCTTGACGACCTCGGACGGATGGTCGATGTGCTTCCAAGACAACTCGGAAACGTGGATCAGGCCGTCAACACCGCCCAGATCAACGAATGCACCGAAGTTGACGATGGAGGACACGACACCTTCGCGAATCTGGCCCTTCTTAAGCTGGGACAGGAAGGTCTCACGCACTTCGGACTGGGTCTCCTCGAGGTACTGGCGACGGGAGAGCACCACATTGTTGCGGTTCTTGTCGAGCTCGAGGATCTTGGCCTTGATGGTCTGGCCAATGTACGGGGACAGGTCGCGGACGCGACGCATTTCGACCAGGGATGCCGGCAGGAAGCCACGCAGACCGATGTCGACGATGAGACCACCCTTGACAGCTTCGATAACGGTGCCTTCGACAACGCCATCGGCTTCTTTGATCTTCTCGATGTCGCCCCAAGCGCGCTCGTACTGTGCACGCTTCTTGGACAGAATCAGACGGCCTTCCTTGTCTTCCTTGGTGACGACAAGAGCCTCAATGGTGTCGCCGACCTCGACGACTTCGTCCGGATCAACGTCCTTCTTGATGGAAAGCTCACGGGAGGGAATGACGCCCTCAGTCTTGTAGCCGATGTCGAGCAGGACCTCGTCGTGATCGACCTTGACGACGGTACCTTCGACCAAATCACCATCACCGAAGTTCTTGATGGTGGAATCGACTGCCTTGATGAAGTCCTCTTCGGTGCCGATGTCGTTGATGGCGACCTTGGCGACTTCGTTATTGTTCTCTGCCATTAATTTGGTTTCTTACAAATAGTGGGTGGATAAAATCGGTCTTCAGTTATATGCATGCGATATAACACATGCAAGGCGCAAGTTTACATGGGACCATGCACAAAAAAGACGTGCTACAACACGCGACACGCCCGAAATCAGCTTGCATCGTGCATAAAGCGCAATTACAGCTGACGCTCGGCCATCTCTACCACATTCTCCAACAACATGGCACGGGTCATAGGTCCGACACCACCCGGGTTCGGCGTATATGCCGAAACCTTCTCGTAGCAGGCTTTGTCAACATCGCCCTTCACGCGATAGCGGCCGGCTTCCTCGTCAAACACACGGGAAACGCCGACATCGACCAGCACCGCACCTTCCTTGATGTCTTCCGGCTTAACAAAGCCTGCGGAACCCATGGCCGCAATAATGACGTCGGCCTCGAGCATATGCTTGCGCACATCCTTGGTGCCTGTGTGGCACAGCGTAACCGTGGAGTTCACCGCCTTGCGTGTCAGCATCAGACCAACCGTACGCCCGATGGTGATGCCCCGACCGAGCACGCAGACCTCTTTGCCGTCCAAATCGATGTCATAGGCATTCAGCAGTTCGATCACGCCTCGCGGAGTACACGGCAGCGGCGTGGTAATGTCTCCTCGCGCGTGCAGCACAAGTTCGCCAAGATTGTACGGATGCATGCCATCCGCATCCTTCTTGGGGTCGATCAGATCAATGATGGCGTTTTCGTCAATACCTTTCGGCAAAGGCAGCTGCACGATATAGCCCGTGCAGGCAGGATCAGCGTTAAGTTCCTGCACGGCTTCAGCGATCTGTTCGAACGTTGCGTCGGCGGGCAACTCCTTCTTAATGGAGTTCACACCGATTTCAGCGCAATCGGCATGTTTTCCAGCAACATATTTGACGGAGCCGGGATCGGAACCAACCAGAATGGTGCCAAGACCGGGGTCAACCCCCCGCTCTTTCAACGACGCGACGCGTTCGGCGAGATTCGCTTTAATCCGCGCGGACACCATCTTTCCATCGATTTTCACTGCCATGCTGGCCACTCCCCTTTTTATTGGATTGCTGTTGTATTGGCATTTGCATGTATCGTAGGCTATCTTGGTTTCAGTCGTAAGTCGCACACGTATTTATGAGATGAACACGATTAAGGCGGTTCAGGAAGAGGGCAACCGATATGCGCTTGCACAGACGTTCTTTGTTACGCGCTTTTGCCGCGGGACTCGCGCTTTGCATGACGTTCGGCACGACAGCATGCTTTGGAAGATCCTCTTCGCAGAAGGATGATGCTTCCGTCGATTCCGATGCGCAGACCGAACAGATCACGCCGATCGAGGTGGTTGCCTCGGTCAACCAGTGGGGATCTCTCGCCGAGCAGATAGGCGGCGTTCACGTGAAAGTCACGTCGATCCTGTCTTCGACCGATGTTGACGCGCATGATTTCGAGCCGAAGACCGACGACATCGGCAAGCTTCAACAGGCGCAGGTCGCGGTGGCCAATGGCGCGGGCTACGACGCTTGGGCCACCAAGAATCTCAGCAAAGACACCGTTTCCGTTTCCGCGGCACAGATGGTCGGCGCCATCGAGGGCGACAATCCGCATCTGTGGTTCTCCAGCGACGCCCGCAACGCCATGGCCAAGGAATTGGCCGACACGTACAGCCGTATCATGCCCACGCAAAAGAAGTATTTCAATAACAAGCTCGCCGCGTGGAACAGACGAGAAAAGAAAATAGAGAAGGACATGAAGGCGTTCAGCGACACGCATAAGGACGCCTCCTATGCCGCCACCGAACCCGTCGCCTACTATCTACTCAGCGACATGGGGTTCACCGACAACACGCCGGAAGGATACCTGCAATCGGCAAGCACAGGCTCTGAACCAGCCCCTGACGATCTTCGGGAATTCCAGGAATTGCTGGAAAAACATAAGGTCGACGTACTTATCAACAACACGCAATCCACAAGCGACGCCACGAACACGCTGACCGGCACCGCTTATAAATCGGATGTTCCCGTACTTGACATCAGCGAACAAATGCCTTCCGACTGCAAAAGCCTGACATCATGGATCAGCTCACTCATCCTCTCACTGAACGACATGTTCGACGAGCAATCCGACTCCGACACCAGTTCCAACGACGATTCGGAAAACACGGATTCGAAGGATCCTGCGGATTCCTCCGCTGCCGACGATCCACAAATGGCGAATGAATCGGATGGTGAATCAAGCGACGCCCCGCAGCCGAATCCAAGCAAATAACCTTTTAATATCGTCTTCCTTTCAATATCGTCTTCAAAGACCGTTTCACCGTTCGATCGAACGTGAGACGGTCTTTTTTCTTGCTTACGAAGGCTTCTGGCGCCGTCTTGGGATTCCTTCAACGAGTCACTTTGAATGCCGGCCCACGTCTCCCTTATTGAGAATGATTGTCAACACCATTTGCGAGTATGTACGTGCGTTCAAACCAAGGAGAAGCCATGCACGACGAGACACCTGCCTGCATCGAATTCGACGACGCCTGCGTCAAACGAGGCGGTCGCATCATCTGGCAACATGGCACGTTCAGCATTCCGCAAGGCTCGGTAACCGCAATCGTCGGCACCAACGGGGCCGGCAAGACCACGATGATGAAGGCCGAACTGGGGCTGATTCCGACCGCGCACGGCAGCATCAGGGTGCTCGGTCAGCCTGCAGGTTCCGCAAACCGCCGCATCGGCTATGTGCCGCAGAGCTACGCTTCCGACATCGAATCGAATATCACCGCGGAACAGTCGGTGCTCCTTGGCCTGACGGGAACCAAATTCGGCATCCATCCCGTCACCAAAGCACTCCGAGACAAGGCCCGCAAGGCCATGGACTTCGTCGGCCTGCAAGACAAAGCAAACTACCGCCTGTCCGAGCTTTCGGGCGGACTGCGCCAAAGGGTCGCCATCGCGCAGGCGCTCGTGGACGATCCAAAACTGCTGATGCTCGACGAGCCCCTCGCCAATCTCGATCTGGCAAGCCAACGCGCCACCGTGCACGTGCTCGCCAAACTCAACCGCGAGCTCGGCATGACCATTCAGGTGGTGGCGCACGATCTCAACATGTTGCTGCCGATCCTTACCGGAGCCGTCTATCTGCTTGACGGGCATCCGCACTATGCAGGCATGAACGAGGTGCTGGATTCCCATCTGCTCACGCATTTGTACGGCACGACCGTACAGGTGGTCACCACTCCGCAAGGAGATATGTTCGTGACACCAAGCGAGGATGAGCCTGAAAACACGAACATCGATATGCATGCTCCAGAAGAAATCGCGCAATTCCACCATCACGGCCACACCACGCAGGAGGACTGAACATGGACGGCACCGTATTCGCTTTCGACCCGGATTGGGTTTCCACGCTCAGCGCCCCATTCATGACGAACGCGTTTATCGCCGGCCTGTGCATCGCATTGGCGGCCGGCGTGATGGGTTATTTCACCATTGCCAGACATTCCACATTCGCAGCCCACGCCTTGGCGCATATCGGACTGCCAGGTGCCACCGGAGCCGTATTGCTCGGTCTGCCTGTCTCCGCAGGTCTTGGTGCGTTCGCCCTCGGCGGAGCGCTGGTGATCGGCGCGCTCGGCAAGAAAGCATCGCAGCGTGAGATCGCCACTGGAACCGTGCTCGCCTTCGCCACCGGCCTTGGCTTGTTTTTCGCACGCATGTCAAGTTCGGCCTCACAACAGATGCAATCGATTTTGTTCGGATCGATTCTGACGATTACCGACGGTCAGATCATTGGCTTTGCGATTTTCGATGTGCTGCTGTTGGCGGTTCTGGCCGTTATCTATCGTCCACTGTTATTCAGTTCGCTTGATGAGCAAGTGGCGCAGGCGAAAGGCGTGCCCGTAGGTTTTATGAATATCTGTTTTATGGCGATTATGGCCGGCGTCATCACGATTGCAGTTCCAGCAGTTGGCACATTGCTGATTTTCGCGTTGGTGATCACTCCCGCCGCCACCGCCAACATCATTGCCCGCTCGCCATTCAAGGCGATGGTCGTTGCCACGGTAATCTGCCTGATTTCGATTTGGGGAGGACTGGTGCTTTCCGCCATGTTCCCGGCTCCCCCAAGCTTCATTATCGTAACGATTTCAACGCTGTTCTGGGCGATTGCGAAAGCGGTTGAATCCTTCAGAAGGAAATAACGAAACAGCCGTAAGGAAAAAGCATCAGGCTTCCTGCCTTACCGGCTCGACCGGTTCCACCAAAGCATTGGCGATCGCGGCGATGCCTTCGCCGGAACCAGTGAATCCCATACCATCCGCAGTGGTGGCGGTTAACGACACGTCGCAGCCCACAGCCTCGGACAACGCCCTCTCGGCCTCTTCCCTACGTTTGCCGATTTTCGGCCGATTGGCGATCACGACCACACTGGCGCTCGACGGCCTCATGCCATGTTCGTTCAGATAGTCGACCGTGGTTCGCAGCATCTCGGCACCATGTTTGCCTGCGCCGTCGGACTGCGAGCCGACACCGAACAAAGTGCCGATATCGCCAAGGCGTGCTGCGGAAAGCAATGCGTCAATCAACGCATGTGCCGCAACGTCGCCATCCGAATCACCCTCGATGCCATCGCCATCCCAACGCAAACAGGCAAGCCACAACGGCTTGCCTGCATCACGGGATGCGAATCGATGCGCGTCAAAACCCTGACCGATACGCATGAAAACGCCTTACTTCTTCTTGGACTTCTTGCCTTCGGCTTCAACTCGAGCCAACGTATCCATAGCAGCTTCCTCAGGAGCCTCGGTATGATGCTTCTCATCGCCAGGCTGAGCGGGCTCATATCCGAGGTTCACATCCAGCAGACGCTGGGCTTCGACTTCATCAAGCTTTTCAGACAGGGAAATCTCCGAGGTCAGAATGTTGCGGGCCTTGGTAAGCATGCGCTTCTCACCTGCGGACAGACCATGCTCGTCGACATCACGTTGGGCAAGATCGCGCACCACT
The DNA here is from genome assembly GCF_002742445.1 of Bifidobacterium sp. N4G05. Taxonomy (GTDB): domain Bacteria; phylum Actinomycetota; class Actinomycetes; order Actinomycetales; family Bifidobacteriaceae; genus Bifidobacterium; species Bifidobacterium hominis. Next base: position 43,704 of record NZ_NJNQ01000004.1, read on the forward strand.
TCGGCGATCTTATTGACGTCGCCAGTGGCGATCTTCTCGACGTTCAGCTTGTAGCGACGAGACCAGTTCATCTCCTTCTCAATGATCGGAGTACGCAGAATCTCGAATACCTTGGCCACTTCGTTGGCGTCAACGATGTCTCGCACGCCAACTTTCCTAGCATTGTCGACCGGAACGTTGATGACCAGACCGTCAGACGAAAGCACCGACAGCTGCAGATATTCGCGGGTGACTCCCTTGACTGTCCGTTCGGTGATGGCCTCCACCTTCGCAGCGCCGTGACGCGGATAGACGACCATGTCGCCGACCTTGTAACCCATGAATCCTCCGTGAAAAGCTTACACAAAACCCAAATTATTGTGCCATCAGGGGTGGACTTGACCAAAAACGCTTGAAAAAACAAAAAATAAGCGCGACACGGGCCACTTTTCTTGCATTTCATGCTTACACTTTTGCCATGGCTACAGAATCCAAGATCAATGAAGATGTCGTTGCTGTTCCTGTTTCCCAGGGCACACTGGATGCAGTAAGCAACGGTACGTTCTACAATCCCCACGAGGTGCTCGGTGGGCACCTCGGCTCCGGCAAGCACACGGATGTCGTCACGATCCGCGCCTTGCGTCCGTTGGCAAAATCCGTGACGATCCTCACTGAACAAGGTCAAACACTCGCAATCCATGAATACAACGGCGTCTTCATGGCACTCGTTCCCGCTGTCGCCACCGATGATGGCTACGGCGTACCGGATTACCGCATCCGCACTGAATATGAAGACGGTTCCGTTGTTGTTTCCGACGATCCCTATCGTTATCTGCCGACCATCGGCGAGATGGACATGTATCTGTTTGGCGAAGGACGCCACGAGCGCCTGTGGGATGCGCTTGGCGCGCACGTGCTCCGCTACGACGACCCGATGGGTTCCTCCGAGGGCGTAAAGAACGAGCAGGTGGTCGGCACCGCGTTCACCGTGTGGGCACCGAACGCCCACGCAGTGCGTGTGGTCGGCGACTTCAACGGCTGGAATGGCCGTGCCCACGCCATGCGTGAACTCGGATCCTCTGGTATCTGGGAACTGTTCATCCCGGGCATCAGCGCTGGCGAGATCTATAAGTATGAGATCCTCAACGCCAACAATGAGTGGACCATGAAGGCCGATCCGATGGAACGCTCCCATGAGATTCCGCCACGTACCGGATCCATCGTGGTCGAGTCCACCCATGAGTGGAATGACGCCGATTGGCTGGCCGAGCGCGCGGCCAAAGACCCGCATAACGGCCCCGTCAGCATCTACGAGGTAAATGCCTCCAGCTGGCGCAAGGACGTGAACGACTACCGCGAGCTCGCCGACAAGCTGGTCCCCTACGTGCAGAAGGAAGGCTTCACGCACGTGGAGTTCATGCCGTTGGCGGAGCATCCGTTCTCTGGCTCCTGGGGCTATCAGGTGACCGGCTACTACGCGATTGATTCACGTTTGGGAGGTCCGGACGACTTCAAGTATCTCGTTGAGAAACTGCACGAAGCCGGCATCGGTGTGATTATGGACTGGGTTCCGGCCCACTTCCCGAAGGATGCGTTCGCACTGGGTCGCTTCGATGGCACGCCGCTGTACGAGGATCCGGATCCGACGCGTGGCGAGCACCCGGATTGGGGTACGTACGTGTTCAATTTCGGGCGCCGCGAGGTGCGCAACTTCCTAGTGGCCAACGCCTGCTTCTGGCTGGATGAATTCCATATCGACGCTCTCCGCGTGGACGCGGTCTCCTCCATGCTGTACTTGGATTACAGCCGCGAGGCCGGCCAGTGGCATCCGAACATCTACGGAGGCCGCGAGAATCTCGAGGCCATCGACTTCCTCAAAGAAGCCAACGCCACGGCATACAAGAACAATCCGGGCATCATGATGATCGCCGAGGAATCCACGGCATACCCGGGCATCACCGCACCGACCGACGCAGGCGGCTTGGGATTCGGCCTCAAGTGGAACATGGGCTGGATGCACGACACCCTGCAGTACCTGCATGAGGAGCCGATCAACCGCAAATGGCACCACAACGAGATCACCTTCTCCATGGTGTATGCCTATTCGGAACACTATGTGTTGCCGATCAGCCATGATGAGGTTGTGTACGGCAAGGGTTCCGTGTTTGGCAAGATGCCAGGCAACGATTGGCAGAAGTATGCCGGCGTCCGTGCGCTGTTCGCCTACCAGTGGGCTCATCCGGGCAAGAACCTCACCTTCATGGGCAATGAAATCGCCCAGTATGGCGAGTGGGACCACGACGGCTCCATCGACTGGGATGCCCTTGAATGGCCCGATCATCAAGGCGTGCAGAAGCTTGTCGCCGACTTGAACGAGCTGTACAAGACATCGCCGGCATTGTGGAGCCAGGATTTCGATCCTGCAGGCTTCCAGTGGCTCACCAGCGATGACGCCGACCACAACACGCTCAGCTTCGTGCGTATCGGCAAGGATGGCGAGCAGATGGTCGCAGTCGTGAACTTCTCCGGCGAAGCCTGGTCCGACTATCAGGTGCCGCTCACCAAGGGCGGAAAGTGGACGGAAGTGCTGACCACAGACGACGAGATCTACGGCGGCTCCGGCATTCATAATGGCACGGTCGAAGCAGTCGAAGGCGAGTATCATTCACGAGATTGGTCCGCAAAGATCACCGTTCCGGCACTGGGCGCAGTATTCTTGAAGCCGGAACTCTGAGAAAGGCGGAAAGCTATGCTCAACTCATCAGCACAACCCACAGCGACTCCACGCACCGTTCTGGTGGTCGAAGACGAGCCGACACTGGCCACTGCCATTGCGCAACGCATCACAGCGGAAGGCTGGACGGCACGTGTGGCATCTGACGGTGCCAGCGCGGTTCAGGCCGCCACGACCCTGCGTCCTGATCTGGTCATCATGGACATCATGCTGCCTGTGATGGACGGGCTTGAGGCCACGAAACGCATTGTGGCGGAACGTCCTGTGCCAGTGCTGATCCTGACGGCACGAGACGACGAGGCCGATAAGGTCATCGGCCTCGGTGCCGGAGCCGATGATTACATGACCAAGCCGTTCTCCATGCGCGAGCTCATCGCCCGCTGCAAGGCGCTGCTGCGCCGTGTGGATCGCGCCAAGGTCATCGCCAAGAATTCCGAAAACGAGAAGCTCCTCGATTTCGGTTCCTTGGTCATCGATCCGGCGCAACGCATCGTCACCGTCGACGGCAAGCAGGTGCATCTGACTCCTACGGAATTCGATCTGCTGGCCACGCTGGCTCGCAAGCCAAAGTCCGTGCTCACCCGCGAGAAACTACTCGAAGAGGTGTGGGATTGGGTGGATGCCTCCGGCACCCGCACGGTCGACTCGCATGTCAAGGCGCTCCGCCACAAGCTCGGCTCGAAGACCATTCGCACCGTGCATGGCGTCGGTTACGCATTCGAACCGCCGGAACCCCAGGACTAATGCTTGAGGAACTATTGCGCTAAGATTCGGTAGTATGCGTGCTACCGATACGAAATCAGGGCGTTCGGTCAATCCATTGGAAACCGAACGTCCTATTGGTTTGTTTTCGTCGCTCAAAGTCGAATTGAGCGTTCTTATCACCATCTCCACCGCCATCGCATTCATCATGGCGTGGTTTCTGCTCAAAGTCGGCCTGAGCGTATGGATTGCCATGCCAATTACCCTTGCCGTGGCTTTGGGCATCACCTACTTCTTCTCCAGAGGTCTCACCTCTCCCCTGCGCCAAATGCGCGACGCGGCCGAAGCGATGGCCGACGGCGACTACACCGTGCGCGTGCATGTCGATTCCAATAGTCGCGACGAAGTCGGGCAGCTTGCCCTCACCTTCAACGAAATGGCGGAAGAACTCCAGCATGCCGATCAGATGCGCCGAGATATGGTGGCCAATGTAAGCCACGAATTACGCACGCCGGTATCGGCACTGCAGGCCATGGTCGAGAACATGGCGGATGGCGTGGTCGAGCCCACTCCCTCGAATCTGGAAAGCATCCTCAACCAAACGCATCGTTTATCCGACCTGATCGCGTTTCTGCTTGATCTTTCGCGCATGGAAGCCGGTGCGGCAAGCCTGCGGATCGAAATGTTCAATTTCGCGGATTTTCTCGATGAAACCGTGGAACCTTTGGAAATCGCCGACGCAGGGCATGCGCACGACATTGAAATGCATGTGCCCGACGATATCGAAATGGAAGGCGACAAAGACCGCTTGCGCCAACTGTTCACCAATATCATCGCAAATGCGCTCAAACATTCCGCAGACAACACCAAAGTGCTTATCGAAGCGCATGAAAACAAGGATTTCGGCACCATCGTCACGAATGTCGTCAATTTCGGCTCCCAGATTCCGCAAGAGGACCGTTCCGATATCTTCCGTCGTTTCGTCAAGGGAAAAACAGGACCGGGCACCGAATCGGGAGGAACCGGCCTTGGACTGTCAATCGCACGTTGGGCCGCCCAATTGCATGGCGGCTCGGTGATGGTCGTCGACGATCCGCGCGGCGCCGATTTCGAAATCATCCTGCCGAAATATCATACTTCGGATGACGAATAAATATTTTCCGCGATCAATACTGTGCTTGCATTGACTCGTCCACTCGCTTTCCCGCCGGAGTGTGCGCCAGTGCGAGCACGGTAATAACCGTGGCACCGTTCTTCCGCATCGTCTCGACACAACTGCGCATGGTCGCGCCGGTCGTAACGATATCATCCACCAAAATCACCATCGTATTCTGCAATGAAACCGAAGAACGCACCGAAACATGCCCTTTCAAGCGCTGCGAACGCTGCGCCGCACCCTTGGTCTGCACTGATTTTCCTTTGATGCCCTTGTTTTCCAAGGCGTCGCATACCATCACCTTGCAACCTGTTTTCCGTCGAAGAAAACTTGCCAGCCGTTTGACGATCGGCATCATGTGCCTTCGTCCTCGACGCCGCATCGAAGCGCGCGACGACGGTGCCGGAACCACGAAAACGGCACGGTAGGAGTTTTGCCTGCCACGAATGAAATCAATGACGCCAGATATTTCAGCAAGTCTGCATATGGCTTCAGAAAACGGCCGGTCGCATTCCTCATCCCCATGGTCCTTCCATGCGAGAACCGCTTTTCTGACGGTGCCGCGGTACCATCCGCATGCAAACCAGCTTCCCATCGCAACGCCATCGAAGATCTGAGCGGAAGAATGAGAGAACAACGCCATGCAGTCTTCGCACAACACGTCGTCCGGCTTATCACAGCCGGCACAACCTCTGGGAAACAGCAGATCGATAACCTGCGAACATGCCCTCGTCATTGAGTCCATGCGCGGACTTCCATCCGGTTCTACCGTGACAGACTGGCGATGATTCCACCACACAGCTTCACGGTATCGTTTGGGCAGGTGACCTTCACCGCCCTAGCGCCGGCCCGCGCCGCAGGGTAATCATTGCCATCAGGATCCATACGATCCCCTACGAATACGATCTGGTCCACTTCAATGCCAAGAATATCGGCCAATTCCCGGACCGCAAACGACTTGTCGACGTTTTTTGCGGAAATATCAACACTGCTGGCTCCACCCGGACGCACCTCAAGATACGGCAAATCGGCAGCAACGGCCCGCGCCAAACGATTTTTCTTCTCATTGGTCGGATCCCATGCCTCCTTAGCCTCGATGGGTGCAAGCTGCCCCAATGCGGAGAACGTAATCTGACTGCCGCGGTTTTCGATGCGCTCGCCCCAAACATGGGTGAGCCATATGTTCTGCTCGCGTGCATTACGTTCCAACGATTCGTAGGCTTTCGCACGATCCTCTTCACTGAGGTCGTGGGCGAAGATCTGCATCCAATTCGCACCATCCCAACGATAGTATCGCGTGCCGCTGGTTGGCATAAGATGCAGATTCGCCCGGTTTGCCTGCCCTGTCAGCCGTTCCACCACCTGGCTTTTCAGCAACGCATACTTGCCTCCGGTGATCACCGCGACATCGATCAGTGACGTCAATGCGGAGAAGCATTCGGCCATATCGTCCTTCATCGGTTTTTTTGACCTTGCCAGTGTATTGTCAAGATCGAAGGCGATAAGTCGTACCCCAGCGCACAGATCATCGATATTCACGTCATTCCAACAGGGCACGGAAATATCCGTCATGATCGTTCCTCCTATGTCGGTGCAATGAACAATATGGTATCGCATATTCACGCAAAGCCCTGATATGGTAGAGGTCATGTATCAATTGCCTTGGGAATCAACCGTGTATAGGAATCGTCATGGTCGTGGAACGAGAACGCCGATGTTCGGCACGAGACTTCCACGGTACCGCACACGAAGCGGCATGTTCGACGATATGCTGGTTGCGCAGATTCGCAGGCTCAACAATGCGTGGCCGGAACTGGTGGCGCCGGTGCAGTTTGCTGTCGAGGATGTGCCACCATCCGACCCGGCGCCTTGGGAGGCCACCCCACATTTGGGGTCGCAGTCGTTTCCTGCCGAGCATGGCATACCGCCGCGCATAGTGCTGTACCGTATGCCTTTGCAGTCGCATGCGCGCAGCCGCATGGATCTTCAGCTCGCGATTCGAGACGAAGTGGTGCTGCGTCTTGCGGAACTGTATGGGCGCCGTCCTGAGGAGATCGACCCGGATTGGGGTATGTGATCAGCGCACGATGGTCATGTTCTGATTGGACCACACCTGTTCGCGGGCTTCCTTCAGATCAGTTGCACCGATAATGGACACTCCGGCCAGCTTTGCATCCGAAACGTCCTTCTGGCTTACGCGGATGTTCCACACCATGGATTGATTCGGATCGGTGAGACGGACCGCGGCCACGTCTCCATCATTGACATCCGCCAATTCGACCGTGGTTGAGGCGCCGGCTTGGATGGTGATGTCACTCTGATCCACGATACCGCCGGCCTCGTTATATGACGTCAATGTAGCCGTGCGATCGTCGTCCGATGTGTTGGTGACGCTCACTTGCGCCGTGGCATGGTCAGGGACGGCCATGGCGGAGACATTCATTGGCACCGAAGCATTGACCAAAGCGAAATCAGCCTGATCGCCATCTCCATCATTGGTGACTTTTGCAGCAGCCATTACCGGCTCAGTGGCGCTGATGGTGAGGCCGGTCGCCGATTCGGGAACGGAACCCAAGTCGATGACCGAAACGCGATTCGCCTCAAGCGTCTGCCGATTGGTGTTCTTCATTCCTTTTCCGTCCGTCCAAGATACCGTGACGTCGGACTTCCGGGACGGATACACATACAGATTGACGGCGTCGCCTTCCGACAATCCGTTAATCGCCAGCGCCTTCGCTGAAGCATTGTTGGGGACCGCATAATCCGAACCTTTCGAAGTCAGACCGTCCATTGCGATCGTGCGGACCACGGCAGCGACCGGAGTATCCGCACTGGACACGGTGACATACAGGGCGTCCTGTTCGGAAGCCGCCGCGGCAAGGTTCAATATGGATTCCTTGCCCGCCCCCACCATCAACGTCGAACCTGTAGACAACGCCAAGGCACCGGCTTTGTCGGATCCCCAGACCTTGATGTTCACCGACGTGGCTTTGGCTGAAGGATTGGCCACAACCAGCTGCTGGGTCATGCCTGTTTTGGTGCCCGGCACCATCAACGACTGGTTCAAAGCCGGTGTGACGCAGGAAGCCGCGGAAACGCCTTTCAAATCTCCATCAGTGGCCCAAGACATCATCGAGGAAGCCGCTCCCGTTCCATCGGAAGCCGACAACAAACGGGTGTCCTGCAACTGGGAACCGTCATCGACGGTACCAGACGCAATAAAAACATCATCGTCCGATCCCTCATCATCCTTGTTCAGTACCAACGCCGAAGTGGTCTCATCAGCGCCAAAAAGTCCTACGGAGGAACGGAACACCGCACCGAATGCCGTGTAACGCGCCGACGATGCGATATTGCCGTTGGACGCCTGATATTCACTGTCACCATACGCACCGGTATCAGCAATCGTCATTCGTGCAGGGCAATACGTTTCCAGCTGGCGGGGGCTGACCGTACGAGACACGGACGAGCGTTGCGTCGCCGGCGAATCGGCATGAATCCATGTCGGACGATATACCGCAGCCACAGCCACCAATGCGACGATGACCAGCACCGACGCAACCGCCAGCACCACACGCCAAACCGTTTTGGAACGGGAATGCTTACTCATGCTTCCTCCTGACCCTGACGCCTCATGCGCGGAAGCGCAACCAAGCAGTACGCAGCAATAACAACCCCCATGCACCACAGCCATGCCTGGCGCCAAACGCTCGACTCCGCCTGGCGATACCCCTTGCGGTCGATATGTTGCTTGGCTGTGTCTTGAAGGGTAAGACGATAGTACGTCCCCGCATCGGTGCTCACAACGTTCTGCGTACCATCCGAAGCGCTGATATTAGAATTCAACTGGTCGAATATCTGCTTTTGCGCCTTGTCATCACCGGAACGCACCACATATATGCCGCCGAATCCCAATTCACTCAAATCGGCAACGGCATCGGAATCAGCATTCGACAATAGCTGAGCACAATCCTTCGCAATCGCCTTGCTCGCATCATCGGAACGTCCGAAAGCCACTTCGACGCGCTGCGCCGGAGAACCGTCAATCAAATCACCTCGACGCGTGCGCATCACACTGTAGCTGATGGAACCTGTGCTATCCGCACGTACGGCAAGCACACGTCTCGCCTCATCCTGCGCAAGGTAGTCGGAAGCGACGATAGGCAGTCCCGAATCGCTGGCAGCGACCGTGTCATGATCTCGCATGATGAAATCGAAACCGGCACTCGCCACAACAGATGCGGCGATCAAGACAACCAGTACGATTCGCACGGTACGACCGGCAATAATGCCCTCAGAGGATTCATGCCCTTCAATCTCAACATTACCGGCGGGCCGCTGCCACAGCATGACGAATCTTTGCACCGCACTGCCGGCGACCATGCACACGCAAGACAGCAACCCCATCATCGTGAACGAAACACCTGGAAGCACGGAACCGGCCACGGCTCCGTCGGAGTCGACCGCAACCACAACCGCAGCGGAAAGCAGCGAAGTAGCCAAGCCTGCTATCGACACAACCCACATCATGCGCGACGCACGAAGTACAAACGGCAGGAACAGCGACACCGCGGCGAGAAGCACAATCAAGGCCAATATCGCCACAGTCGCATACTGCCATGCCTCGCCTGATAGGGTAACGCCGAACGCGCGGGAAACAATATCCGAAAGATTGGCGATCATCGGACGCCCATCATGCGCCGACGACGGCAACATCACGCTACCGAAAATCTGACGCCAGGTGCCAGCTCCCGCGTAACGTACCGCATTGACCAACGTCGGCGCACATACGAACGCAGCCGGCAGCGGAATCAACAGCAGGGTCGTTCTATGGGAGCGCACAAGCATAAGGAACACAAGGAACGACAACATCAACGGCAGCAACAATTGCGGTTCGGCGGCTACAACGGGAATGAAGCATAACGCGGCAAGAGCGGCGGCCTGCACGGAAGCCTGAGGCTTGAGCAAATCCTCCGTTCGATACATGCCCACAGCTCGGAAAGAGAACGCGAAAGCCCCGGGGAGGAACACCATAACCGTCATCATCGCCACATCGGCATCGTTATATACGCTCATTGACAACGATATGGCGAACCATGCCAATGCGGTCACGCAGCGTACCGTGTCAGAGCGGGTGAAGATTCCAGCCAAAGCCCAGAACGACAGCACCATCAACGGCGCTGACAGGAAAAACACCACAGCGACGGCGGTCGCCACATGCCCCGCAGTGAACACGGAAACCACCATGAGCGTCAACAGCCATGGCGCACTCGGCGCGCTGACGCCGGTTCCCGCGGTATACGCCCACGACGTGGTGGCGGCGCGGACCAGCTGGGCAAAGCTTGCGTCGGTCGGCAGCAATGTATGCGAATACATCGATGCACCGGAGCACACGCTACGGAACACATTCCAATACAGGAAGACGATCCAAGCGAACGCGATCAACGCAGAAGTGAGGGCAAATCCCCACCTGCGCATCAGCCTTTTGCGCAGATGCGCTTTGGCGAGGGGGCTAAGAATCACCGTGCCATGCTGGTCGAGGAAAGCCCGCCTGCGATCGTTCCATTGTTTGATTTGCTGACGGCTCGCCTGCAATGCTGACAGTGATTTCAGAGAAACCTTGCTTTGCTCGCGCAGCCTGGCGCGAGCACGCCATGCGCCCGGCAGGTAGAGCAGTGAACGCCACGGCAAAGCCAGCTCGCAACAGGCATGGTACGGCTGCTTACGGGTGAGGCAGAGCACGGCCAAGCCCAGCGCCTTGATAATCGACCAGATCCACAGCAAAGGCCACCAGGAACGATGCACATCCGTGTACGCATATTTCGTGTTCGCCTCACGCTTCGCAAGATATGGATCGACGCGGCCATCCTCGTCTTCGACCGGCTGGCCACTTTTGGAGCGTACGCCGTCGAACCGTGCTCTTCTATGGGCAATCCGAGCCTGTGGCACCACCACCACACGACCTCCACCCAGGCAGATGCGCCGGCATAGATCCATGGATTCGGCGAAGGTGCCAAACCAGGAATCAGCGCCCTTCCACGTTCGCAAGGCAGCCAATGGAACCAACGCGCCGGAAAGCGAAACTGCCAGCACATCCTGCCGGCCATCATACTGTTCCTGATCGGGTTCCCCATCCACCACCAAAGACACAAGATTGTGGTGTCCCGCATACAGACCGACGTTATGCAGGTTTTTCGCTTGCCAATCCAACTGTTTCGCGCCGAGCAAAGACGCCGTCGGCGTGTTTCTCCAAGCATCAAGCAATGCTTCGAGGCATAGCTCGTCGGCCGGCCTGGAATCGTCGTGCAAAGTCCACAGTGCGCTGACCTGGGCGTCAAGATCGATCTGCCGTATCGCGCGAGACACGGCGTTCGTGAATGACGTCGCGCCTTTCACCCCTACCAGAACGACACGTACGGTTTTGCTTTCAGGAACTTCCGTAAGCACGCCAGCCGGCGACGGAATGACGTCAAACGTCATCTGCATGGGCTGTTCTACCTGATTAGTGCAATCTGCAACGATGATGGTACCCGGAAGCACACGCTGTGCGAGCACCGCCGCAAAGGTGGAAGGGAAAAAGCGTAAATCGCTTTGCGCGGTAATCACCGCAGCCACGGACGGATCGGCATCCTGCCGGTGGGAGTACGGCCTGCTGTTAAGCATATCGGTCACGATTCCCTGAATATCGCTGCTGGCATTAGAATTCATAATTTCCAGTGTACGCACGGGGCATGCCGTACGTCATGCTTGTTCCTTGTGTTCCTTCTTGTAACGACGACGCTCGCGTTCGCTCAAACCACCCCAAATGCCGAATCGCTCATCGTGTTCGATGGCCCATTTCAGGCACTGTTCGCGGACCTCACACTGGGCGCACACGCGTTTGGCATCCCTAGTGGAACCGCCCTTTTCAGGAAAGAACGCCTCCGGGTCGGTTTGGGAACATAAGGCCCTATGCTGCCAAGAAACATCGTCATCGCGCTTGAACAGACCCCACAACTCCGCAAGCGGATTGTCGGAGGACTCATCGATCACGCCCCACATGCGTCCTCCCCATATCTATACATATGCACACTTCAGTCGTGTTAAATTACACACATGCAATTTCTTTTTGTCAAGTTTTCCGCCGTGTCAATAACCTTGATTCAAGAAAAATGTGGTATATGGAACGACCGGGACGATGGGGGTCTGAAGCAAAATCAGTGAAAATCGGGGAACATCTCTATAATCCCATAACAGAGTAGTGGTATGTTCTAGAACGCGTTGAGATATGGCGTGATCTTTTGTATAAACAGGAAGGCGATACCGTGACCACATCACCAGCCGGCGATAAGCTTCCTAACGTCAATGGACTGCGAGATGCACAGCCGCGACACAGCCTTGGATATCGAGTGCAGCATCGCACGAGGACGATAGTCGCTTCGGTCATCGCGGCGATGCTAGTGTTCTCGGGAACCGCGGCAGCCGCGACATGGTTGGATGTGAATGGCATCATCAAAAACCATTCAGTGGAAATTATCGGTCAAGGTTCACTTGATGCCAACACGGCGATCATCGACCCAAATTCCGGCAAGCCTATCGAATTCGTACTCATCGGGCAGGATTCCCGCGATGGCAAGGAAAACCAGTCCGTCGGAGGCGATTTCGACGATGTGGTAGGCAACCATCAGGCTGACACCACGATGGTGGTGCAGATTTCCGCGGACCGCACCAAAATCAACCTGGTTTCCATTCCGCGCGATTCCTTGGTGGATGTGCCCCAGTGCGAGACGACCAATGGCACGATTCCAGCGCAATACAACGTGATGTTCAATTCAATTTTCGCGAACGCATATCAGACCGGCGGCGATCTCGCCTCGGCCGCAAGCTGCACGTTGAATGCAGTGAACAGTCTCACCGGATTGAACATTCAGAACTTCATCGTCGTGGATTTCGCAGGTTTGGTCAAGATGGTTGACGCCGTGGGAGGCGTCGACCTGTGCATCCCGCAGGATGTCGACGATCCCTACACCAGCCTGCAGCTCACCAAGGGACTGCACCATCTGAATGGATATCAGGCGACGCAGTACGCGCGAACCCGCCATGGTTTGGGAGATGGTTCCGACACGTCGCGCACGACCAGGCAACAGTACCTCATCAAACAGTTGATGAACGAGGCACTCAGCAAGAATCTTCTCACCGATACCGCACAGCTATATCAGCTGGCGAAATCGGCGTTGCAATCACTGTATATTTCGCAAGGCATGGCCGACACCGCCGCACTTGCAGGTCTCGCCATGAGTCTCAAGGACTTCAATCTGTCCAACCTGTATTCGCAGACCGTTCCGGTAGTGTCCGCGCCGTCGGATCCGAACCGTTCGGTCTGGGCCGATGAGGCGGAGACGCTTTGGGAAAAGATGCGCGCGGACAAGCCGATTTATGGTTCCGATGAGTCCGAGGCGAACACTAATGACGGCAGCGCAGACAATTCCGGCGATTCCACCGATACTTCGGCTGAAGGCACCGACAATGCGGGTTCCCAGGAAGCAGCACCCACGCCCGATCCAGTTACTGGTCTGATCACGCAAGCCGATGGCACGCTGATCGATCCGAACACCGGCGGCACGGTCGACCCTGAAGATGGTTCCATCCATGACGCTCTTACCGGACAGTACATCGGACTTGCCGACCGTTACCTCAATGCGACGGTTTGTGCCGTTCCCGCAAAGAACTAGACCGCTTTCACCGAATCCGTTCCTACACGGTGTAAATGGTGTAGGAACGGATTTCTTTGTGGAGGATATTTGTATGAGTGAAGAGAACGGCGGCAAGGATCCCATGTCCGTACCACCGAGCTTCATCCCGTCCGCAGGGCGGAAGAAGACGGAACCACAACCTCATAAATCCCCGGTTCCTCCGAAATCCGGCTCCCAATCGATTCCGAGCTTTTCTCCTGCCTCGCAACAGGCCCGTTCTAGCGCTTCGCATTCGGCCAGACGATCCACGCAATCGGCTTCCGCAGCGCCATCCGCAGCTGCGTCGGGCACACCGCAAAGCTTCCGCCCTGCCGCACGTTCCGCCAGCGGAACACGCAAACCGGCCACGTCCTCTCCCGCCTCATTCGCACCTGTTTCAGCATCGCATAATCCGAAACGTACGGTACAACAGGTACGAGGCTCCTCCTCCAGACCAGCAAGCACACCACGAATGACCAACCAAGGCACCTCAAGACAAAACATGGCCGGCTCCGGCGCATCGGCATTGCAATCCGTCGCAAAAAAATCCGTTCGACCGCACGGAAAGCGCCATGTGGGAAGAACCATTCTGATCATCTTCCTTGCCATAATCCTCTCTTTGGGATTGTCGACATTCTCCGCATGGAATTGGGTGGACGGGCAGCTCAACAAACAGTCCTGGCTGACCGGCAAAGCCGATACCGCCGGCGAAAGCTGGCTGATTCTCGGTTCTGACGAGCGCGAAGGCACCATTGGCGACGCGGGAGACGTGACCGGTTTCAGAACGGACACCATTCTCGTACTCACCAAGCCGAAATCCGGCTCGTCCTCACTGATTTCCATTCCGCGTGATTCCTTGGTGGAAATCGACCAAAACTATATGAAAATCAATGCGGTCGCGCAACTGTATAGCGGAAAACAGCTGGTCAACGAGGTTGAAGACATCACAGGGCAGAAAATCGACCATGTTACCATGGTGCAGTTCGGCGGCCTTGTCAAAGTGGTCGACGCCCTTGGCGGTGTTGAATTGTGCTACGACCAAGACGTGGATGACCCGTACTCCCAACTGCACTGGACTGCCGGTTGCCATACTGCCGACGGCAACACCGCGCTTGCGTTCTCTCGTATGCGTTATGCCGACGCGCAAGGTGATTTCGGACGTGCGGCCCGTCAGCGCCAGGTCATCAACGCCATAGTGAAAAAGGGCGCATCCAAGAATACGCTTCTGAACTTCGGTAAGGTCAAGAAAGTAGCGGAAGCGGCGTTAAGCTCCGTGACCGTGGATGAGAAGGCTTCGACCTCATCGCTGCTGCACATGGCCTTGGCCTTCAAAAGCGCTTCCGGAGACCAAGGCATTTCGGGAAGCGTCTACTGGACCGACCCCGACTATTACGTTGATGGCGTTGGCTCCAGCGTGTTGTTGGATGAGCAGAAGAATCTCGAATTGTTCTCCGAGCTGGCCAAAGGCACCCACGAGGCAGGCACTGTAGGCACGCTTGCCGAACAGCAGGGCTGACATTCCAGTCGGAGGATGTGGATAACTCATCCTCCGACCACAACCTTGGTTTCAGCTTGCACCCACTTATCCGCATTGCCCACTATGGCGGGTATGAATGGCAAGAACAAACGCAAGCATACCGATGGATTCAATGAAAACCGGCTGATGCTCATCAGCTGGGCCGCGCCTGTGCTGGCGCAGTTCGTCATGCTTGTCGCGATGGTCGCGCAACGACAATGGCTGTACGTGGCTATGCTTGCTCCGGGGCTTGTCGGCAGCGCAATGTCGTTGATATCCATGGCATTGCGGTTTCGTCAGAAACAGCAGCATGACGAACCTACGGACCCGGCGCCGTCGAAGGTTGCGGAAACGCTAGAGCGGGCCATTGACCGATCACCATTCGCCGCGATGCCCCGTGTATGTTTCGAACGCCTCTACGGTTTGGATGACGACATGCTGCCGTGGCGTACCATCGCCCGAACGTGGCTCTCCCCCACATCCTCCTGCCCCTTAGGAATCACGCAACGTGGCTTGTTCCATACGGATTTGCAACGATCAGGCCCGCACGCGATGGTTGCAGGCACCACAGGATCGGGAAAATCGGAACTGCTCATCAGTTGGTGTCTATCGCTCGCCATGCAGCACAGCCCGGACGATCTGCATTTCGTGTTTCTGGATTTCAAGGGCGGATCGACGTTCAATGCCTTGGAACAGCTTCCGCACACGGTTGGAAATGTTTGCGATCTTGACCTGTCCCATGCGGTCCGTGCACTGAACGCCATCGAACAGGAACTGATTCGGCGTGAGACTTTGGTGAGCGCCGAACGTGTCTCCCGTTTCGACCAGCTGGCCAATCCTCCGGCAAGACTGGTCGTGGTCATCGACGAGTTCCACGCACTTCGCGACCGTCTGCCCGACTATATGCAACGGTTGAACCGTCTTGCATCGCTCGGCCGTTCCCTCGGCATGCATTTGATTGTCTGCACGCAAAATCCCATGGGCCAGGTTCATGCCGATATGAAGGCCAACATGTCGCTAAGCATATGCTTAAGGGTTACGGACCAGATGCAGTCGAACGAATTGATCGGCATACGAGACGCGGCGTTGATTCCTCCCCATATGCCTGGCGCCGCCTATTGCAATGACGGACAGCGCACCACGCCCTTCCTGTGCAGCGCGGTTCGAGATGTCAACCGACTTATCCGCAACATCGACACAGCCGCACGATTCCATGCTTGCAAACACCCCGATCTCTTGTTTTCCGATCCGCTCGCCCGGCATGCGACGCAATCCGATCTGTCGACCACAACGAACCGGCCATGGCACGAAATTCCTTTCGCTCTTGCTGACGATGGCGTGCTTGTACATACCGCCGTTCTTGACGTGAGCCAACAAAACATCGCCATTATCGGCGCCTATGGCAGCGGTAAAACCAATCTGCTGCTGCATTGCGCACGTTGGCTGTACGACACAGGTCGTGCCAATATTCGTTTCACACGCAAAAGCGAACATGGCATGGTGACGGATGACGGAAGGCCCTCGTCTTTGTATGAACGCAGCATCTGGATTGTGGATGATGCGGACGATCCGCTCAATCCTTTTTCCACTTCGCCTGAAGCGAACGAACTGCGGGAGGCATTGGCAAATCCCAATATCACCGTGATCGCAGCTACGGAAAAACCCACTTCCGCACTGTTGGACCGATGCCCCACCCGTGTGGCTTTTCCCAGCGGAGAACGTTCCAACGATCTGATGTTGGGCATTCCCGGCGCGATTCTGGACGGATTCTCAGCGGATGACTATACCCTCCACGGTCGTGGCGTGCTTATTCAGCAGGCCAAAGCCTGCCCTATTCAGTGTGTAGAATTTCAAGGTTTTTGACGATTCGTGGGATTCTTTTCGTGGAAACTCTTGAAAAGTCGCACGATTCGTGGTTATCTGAGTAACGGACTTACATGCCTTACATGGCAAGAGGAAGGCGATTAATTATATGAGCAGTGCTTTTGACTGGCGCGCCAAGGCCGCATGTCGAGACAAGGATCCGGAGCTGTTTTTCCCGGTCGGCAACACAGGCGCCGCCTACCAGCAGATCGAAGAGGCCAAGGCCGTTTGCCGCACCTGCAAGGTGATTGACGCGTGTCTGAAATGTGCTCTCGACACCAATCAGGATTACGGTGTTTGGGGCGGTCTGAGCGAAGACGAGCGCCGCGCGCTTAAGCGTCGTGCCATGCGCGCCCGTCGTTCCCAGGCTATGCAGATGCAGATCTAAAGGTTTTTCGAAGATCCGTCATTCGCATACGCTCTGCGAATAGCAACTTACAAAAAGGTCCGGTTGACGCCTAACAGCCAACCGGACTTTTTTATGCCTTCCGAATCGCTTTCGCGTTCATCAGTCCTGCGCCGCACGCAGCTTCATGTCAAGCACCACTCGGGTGCCGCCGCCACGGCGAGGTTCCCAACGGACCGTACCGCCGAAATCGTTCTTGACGAACGTGCTGATGATCTGCGTGCCCAGACCGGACCCGGAGGAACGCGCCATGCCGTCATGCTCCTCATTGGCCAAACCGATGCCATCATCTTCAACCATGACATTGAGGTTGTTGCCGCCACGACCCACGCAAATCGTGATGTGCCCGTCTTTTCGGCCTTCAAAACCATGTTCCACGGAATTGGTGATCAGCTCGGTCAGCACCAGAGACAGCGGCGTGGCATCCTGCGCCGGCATCATGCCGAATCGTCCGATGAAATCAATGTCGATGTGCTGGTCGCGCATGGTAGCCAAATCCACAGCCATCTTCAACAGACTGGAAATGACCTTGTCGTAGTCGACGATCTCATCGGCGGTCTGACTCAAGCCTTCATGAACCATGGCGATGGTCTGCACACGGCGCTGCGCCTCTTTCAGCTCTTTCTTGACTTCTTCGGACTTGGTTTTACGTGCCTGCAGTCGCAGCAATGCGGAAACCGCCTGCAGATTGTTCTTGACGCGATGGTGGATTTCGGAAATCGTCGCATTCTTAGTCTGCAATTCCTTTTCACGGCGACGAAGCTCGGTCACATCTCGGCATAGCACGACAGCGCCAACACGGCCATTGGCCTCCATCAACGGCAGCGAACGCATGGACACTGCAGACTTGTTGGCGTCAAGTTCAGAGTCGACGGCAGCCTTGCCACTGAGCACCAGAGGGAGGGTTTCCAGCACGGGATCGTTCTCACGTAGCAGTTTAGTGCCGATTTCGCTCAGGTACTCCCCCTGTATGGTGCTGACCGACCCCAAACGTCGGAAGCAGCTGATGGCGTTCGGCGAAGCATATCGCACGATGCCGTCGACGGTGAGTACGATGAAGCCGTCCGCCACACGCGCATTATGACGCTGGTTCATGATCGGGTTGCGGTACGGGAACTGGTCGCGCGGAATCATCTCATACAGCTGCTTGCCCGCGCTGATACTTTCGGATTCGTAACGTCCATTCGACTCTCGGGTGGCCAAGTTGGTTTCACGTACCACCAAACCCAGAGTCTTGCCGTTGTGGCGTACCGGCGCATATACGTTGCATACCGTGGACCCACCCACCGTGCGAAGCACCGTGGAACGGAACACCGACTCGGAGGCCATCGCAGCATCCAATTCAGCGCGCATCCCCTCCTCAACAACGTCGCCAACGACGTCATCGGTTATAAGGCTCATCACCGTGGATGGACGACACTGCTCGGCGATAATGTATTTGCCCTCGCCATTTTGCAAAATGAGCAGCAGGTCGGCAAAACTCAGGTCGGCAATCACCTGCCAGTCGGCGACCAAATGATGCAGCCATTCACGATCTTCGTCATCGAAATCGGGACGGGTCGTCAAGATATGTGAGAAATCAGCCATGCAGTCCATCATACGCATTACGCCAGAGGTTTTGCACGACACGTGCACATATTAGCCGCATATCATTGGGAAGAGGAATTGACATATCCATGAGTTACGGTAACGTAGGTTACGGTTCCGTAACTTACAGTGGAGGCACGCAGATGGCGAAACCCACAGACGCTCAGATCGAGGAAAAACGCGCGATCATCGCAGAAGCGCGCGAACAGGCGCTTCAAGCCAAGGCCGATATAATTCGCGTGAAGGCACGCAACAAGGCCGAGAACATTCGCAAGAAGGCCGATGGCAAGGCGAAAATGGCCATTGCCAAGGGTGAAGCTCGTGCCGCAAAAATAGAAGGCATCACTCCGACGGAAATCGAACGGAAGATTCGCCTTGACGTGCACGGTCGGCCCAAACCGGCGATGCGCGGCTGGATTCATGCCGTGGCCGCCCCCCTGGCATTGGCGGCCGGCATCGTACTGATCTGCCTGGCTCACGGTACCGGTTTGAAGTGGGCGTGTGCCGTGTTCATGACGTGTTCGCTGGTGTTGTTCGGCAATTCCGCCTGCTACCATTTGGGCGATTGGTCGCCTCGCGTTACCGATGTGCTACGACGCATCGACCACATGAATATCTTCCTGCTGATCGCAGGAACTTATACGCCGGTCTCCTTTGCGCTCGAACCGTTCTGGCGCAATTCAATCATCGCAGGCATGTGGATCTGCACTACCGTGGCGCTCATCATTCACGTCATCTGGATCAGTGCCCCACGCTGGCTTTACGTGATTGTGTATATTATTTTCGGCGTTTCCGGCGTGGCATTCATGGGATTGTTCTGGATTTCACCATACGCCGGCCCGGCGGTTGTGGTGCTGTTGGCCGCAGGCGGCGCCTGCTACATCGCCGGAGCCATCGTATACGCGCTACGTAAGCCTGATCCATGGCCGAAGGTGTTCGGCTTCCATGAGATTTTTCATTGCGGCACCGTCGCCGGTTACGCATGCCACATGGTGGCGATTTACATGGTGATCGTGCAGCTATGGCCGTAAGTTC
This sequence comes from Bifidobacterium sp. N4G05, assembly GCF_002742445.1. Classification (GTDB taxonomy): domain Bacteria; phylum Actinomycetota; class Actinomycetes; order Actinomycetales; family Bifidobacteriaceae; genus Bifidobacterium; species Bifidobacterium hominis. Next base: position 63,393 of record NZ_NJNQ01000004.1, read on the forward strand.
AGCTCATATCTGATTGCAGTTTGACGAAATATATGACAAGGCTGGTTCATCATTTTATTCGATGAACCAGCCTTGTTATATCGCTTTATGTCGTTGGAATATCAGATTCGGCTTATGACGAACATCACTCAGGCAAGCGGCTTGGCTTCCTTGATGGTCACGGAAATCTCACGTCCGTTCGGAGCCGTGTACGACACAGTGTCTCCCTCGTGAGCGCCGTTGATGGCTGCGCCGATCGGGGATTCCGGGCTGATGATGCTGTAGTCCGTGGCGATGGATAGGTCACGCGTGCCAAGCACGTAGACCATTTCACGGCCGTTGACATCCAGCGTCACCAAAGAACCGTCGCCGACTTCACCGGCCTTGGGCGCGGTCAGAATCTTCGCGTTGCGCAGCTTGACGGTCAGTTCCTCGATGCGTCCCTGATTTACTCGCTGAGCCTCACGAGCGGCCTGATAGCCGCCGTTTTCGCTTAAATCGCCCTCGGCGCGTGCCGCGGAAACCTTGGAAAGGATTTCGTCGCGATACTCGCCTTCACGCCAAGCGAGCTCTTCCTTCATCTTGTCATAAGCTTCCTGCGTCAGCAGAAGCGTTTTTTCTTCGGCCATGTTGCCTCCTTGACCTTGGAAATTACTCTATACCGCTTAGTTTCAGCGGGTGGAGATGATGTCAATCACGAACACCAGAGTGTCTTCGCCGCCGATGCCGGCCTGCGGAACGCCACGGGAACCATAGCCATACTCCGGCGGAATGGACACCACCAAGCGGGAACCGACGTTGTGACCCGGAACGGTCTGGTCCCAACCCTTGATGACCTGTCCAACACCGATGCCGAAGCTGGCCGGCTGGTGACGGTCGAAGCTGGAATCGAACGGGGTGTCTTTGCCCCAGACCACACCGTGATAGTTAACGGTGACGGTGTCGCCGCGACGAACCATCGGGCCATTGCCCTCGAGCAGCTCCACAACCTTCAGACCTGCCGGAGCGGTCTCGGACGAGAATTCGATGGTCGGGCGATCGCCGAACTCAACATTGACAATGGGCATTTGAGATGCCATGGTGAACCTCCTTGAAAAGCACAATGCCACCTAGACTAGCACCAACCACCGCTAGCATTCAACGACATTGACCGCCAAACCACCTTTTGAGGTTTCTTTATACTTGGCCATCATGTCTTCGCCCGTGTCTTTCATGGTTTTGATGGCCTGATCCAAGGTCACGATATGCGTTCCATCTCCCAGCATGGCCATACGAACCGCATTGATAGCAGTATTCGCCGCCATGGCGTTGCGTTCGATGCATGGAATCTGTACTAAACCTCCCACGGGGTCACAGGTCAGTCCCAGATTATGCTCGATGCCGATTTCCGCAGCGTTCTCCACTTGCTGTGGAGTACCGCCCATCACCGCGCACAAACCGGCCGCAGCCATCGAACATGCCGTACCGACTTCTCCCTGGCATCCGACTTCCGCACCGGAAATGGAGGCATTGCGTTTAAACAGGTACCCTACCGCGCCTGCAGTGAGCAGGAAGGTAATAACACCCTCTTCGTTCGCATGGTCAACGAAATGCCAGTAATAGTGAAGCACTGCCGGAATGATTCCTGCAGCACCGTTGGTCGGTGCGGTGACGATTCGCCCACCGCCGGCGTTTTCCTCCGACACCGCCAAAGCGAACAAATCCACCCATGCCGCATCCGACGATTCGAGCACCGCATCCACGCGTTTCTTGTCTCGTGCAAGCACATCACTGTTGGAGGCAAGCCTCGCATACATTTTCGGTGCCCTGCGGGGCGCATTCAAGCCGCCGGGCAACACGGTCTGCGACGTATGGCATCCGTGCTGCACGCAACGACGCATCACCCGCCACACGTTATCCAGTTCGCTGCGAACCTGCACCGCCGACTGCATGGCCGTTTCGTTGGCCCACACAATGTCGGCAATACTCATATGGTGCTTCTCGCATAATGCAATGAGTTCGTCGCATGACATGAATGGATATGGCACATCCAAGCCGTCATCAAGTGAGGAATCACTCTGCTGATCGGTGAAAGACGTTCCGACCGGTGGACGCTCATGAATGCCGATCATCAGATCCTCGGCATTGCCTTGCCGTACGAAGCCTCCACCGATGGAATACCAGACCTGTTCATCAACAAGATTGTTCTGCTGGTCAAATGCTTGGAAACGCATGCCATTAGGGTGCGCGGCCATGCGATGCCACACGTCCATCACCACATCATGCTCATAGTCGAAATCGATGCGATGCTTACCCGCCAGCAACAGTTCCCCACTCGCCTCGCATTCATGACGAATGATGTTCACATGGTCTGTATCGACGGTTTGCGGCATGTTGCCTTCCAGCCCTGCCACAGTCGCACGATCGGTACCGTGTCCCAAGCCCGTTAACGCAAGAGATCCATACAGTACCGTACGCACGCGGCTCACACGGTCAAGCGTTCCCGTATGTTCAAGGGATTCGACAAATTTGAATGCCGCCACCATCGGACCAACAGTGTGTGAGGAACTTGGCCCAACGCCTATCTTGAACATTTCGAGAATACTGAACATATCAATCGCCGCCTTGCCTCTCAGGTGCCTTGCTCAGGCTGCATACAATGCACGGAACATGAGAATCATAATAATCACACCAATGATGGCGGCCGCAACTTCCACCACCAGCATGATGATGGCCGTGGTTTTACGATTGCCGAGTTTAACGTCAAGCAACTTGGCGAACAGGAAGGCGACGAAGCCAAGAGCTGCGCCATTCAGCGCAATCGCACTAATCTGGCCATTGGTGAGCACACTTTCCCTCACCATGGCAAGCACGGAATTGATGGTGGCGGAGAACACCAGCAGGCTCCACACACCGTAACCGATAAGTCCAACAATCGCATATGCGAACGGACGGAACCGCTCACACATTTTAAGCGTGAACGATTCGGCGCACCACAGCAACGCAAAGCCCACAACGAACGTGAACGCCACTGCCATGAACACCGCTTCCATAGCCCATGGAATCAACGCCAACGACGACTTCAACAACGAGAAATACAGCGGAGAGCAAGCTAGTTCGCCCACAGCCAAAACTCCTGCGACGATAATCGCTTGGGAGAGCATCAGCGGAATTTCCGTATCGGGCTGTTCGATTACTGGCTTGATATCTTTCGACGTCATACTTTTTCCGTTCCAGTCGGCTACTTGGGGTTATCAATGCCGCCAGTGTAATAACGGATTGTTTCGTACGTGCTATCCAGCAGTATTTCACAACGACCTCGACCATTAGGCCGTCATCGCAGCCAGAAGACCTGAGATCGGACTATGAATGACAAGTCATCATCATTGAATAGCATACTGAGAGAGTATCTTTTGTTTGAGATTCATCGATTGTTGAACTAGTTGTTCATATGTGAGGCATCCAGACATATCTTCAACGGCGATTTTTTAGGAGCAATTTCTGCATTACGTAGTATTTGAGACACAACGTCAAATTTCTTATTCATTTATCTGCATTTCCTTTCGGATACACTAACAAAAAGCCCACAAACTGCAATAATGGACAAAGCCAGCCAATACATCCATGTTGCATGGAAAGCCGATGTGAGAAGAGGCACGAAAAATCCGCCACAAAACGATCCGATGGATTCACCAATGGCTGTCAGAATAAGACGACAATTGAGTATGTCGACAAGAGGCATGTTTTCTCCGGATTCCACCATGGCGACATTCGTCAACGGTGCGTACGTGCATTCCGCAGATGCAAATACCAGCAGAGCAGCAAATATGAACCATACCGATTGCGTCAACGTTCCCGCTGCGAACAGCGCAAAAGCGATGCCGTACAACCCTAGGCTTAAGCCCATGCAATACGTTGATGTTTTTCCTGTATCCATGATGCGTACCACCAGCCTGCTGATGGGGAACTGCAAAACTATCCCAGCAATGGCATCCACAGTGAAGAACAGTCCACTCGGCAGCAGATCTGAAGAAAAACCATGAAATACGAGCGACATGCCAGAAAAAAGCTGCCCATTCATCACACTGCCAGTAACGACAATCAGCAATACCGGCAACATTCTTCGACTGCTCAACAATGTACCGATGGTGGAAAGAATCGAATTTTCCTCTGAAGGACTATCTGAAGTTCGTAGATAAACATGTCGCTCAAAACAAATTCCGGTGATAACGGATATGACGGCATATATCAGACAAATGATGATGAGAAAGTTGGCGAAACCAAGTCTGCGCTGTACATAAGACGCTGTGATAGGACCAATAGCAGCTCCTAAGTTCGCAGACAAGGTTGCCAGCGAAAAGAATGATGCTTGCTCCTTGCTATCTGCAGTGGCTGCAATGATGTGTCCCCGAAGAGTGAAATTCACCAATGAAATGCCAACACCGAACAACATCAAGCCAAGCAAAGCAAATACAGGCGAAACCTGCAATAGCCACGCAAAAGATACTAGCCCCAGTACGATAATCGCCAAGCTGCTCTGCATGAGCCATAGTGTTGATATTTTCTCAATCAACCGGCCTAAAAACAGTGTACTTCCCCGTGCTGCAGCCGATAGAACACCAAGCATCACACCCGACAAAACACTCGCTGAGCCGACACGCTGGGTGAGCATTATCGGAAGCATCGACAGTACCGCACTGTATGCTAGATTCGTTGTCAAATAGTCAATAGATAGAGACGCATATCTTCTGCGTCGCATAGATTGTTCGCCGTTCACCACTCTCACAGCAGAGAAAACTAGCCCCCTGCACGACGATTGTCATGCGTTGTTCACCATGTGAACACTGGATTTTGAGTCAACATTAAGCTCATCTCAGCGCGAGATAAAACAAGATCCAACCAGTATATTCTGATTGGGTCACATGGTGCCGCCAGCGGGAATCGAACCCGCAATCCGAAGAGACCGATTTTAAGTCGGTTGCGTATACCAGTTTCGCCATGGCGGCAAGGCATCGAACAAGCCGACGCCCAAATTATTATGCCACGTTAACGTTCGGCAAGCAATCGCGTGCCGTAATCCAACACAATGCCATCAAGCAAACCGTGTTCGCTGGCCATGAAGGAGTCGATACGCTGACCATGGTCGGCATAGGCCGCTTCGCTGACTTTGGCGAGCACACGATTCCACACCAAGGCACCGCCGCCAACCACGTCAACACGACCCGGATGAATGGTTTTGTAAGTCAAGCGCTCTTCGCGCGGCATCTTAAGGAACTTGTTATCGACCGCATAAGCGTCTTCCAGCGAGCAGCTGGCACCATCTACCGCGGAATGGTCATATTCGGTCAATCCCATGGCCAGAGCGGTCATGGTGGTCACTGTGCCGGACACGCCGATGATAGTGCGGGTTTTGCCTGCAGGAACCGTTTTGAACGCTTCATCGATATGCTCGTCAATGTCGGCAATAGCCTCTTGGATCTGCGCCTCGGTAGGCGGATCGTTCTTCAAGTGGCGTTCGGTCATGCGCACAGAGCCAATGTTCATGGAGAACGCGGCCTGCACCTGCGTGTTCGGATGGCTTACACCGTCGCCGCCAAGCACCAGTTCCGTAGAGCCGCCACCCAGATCAACCACCAGATACGGGGCCTCGACGTCGCGACGAACCACGCTCGTGGCACCAAGGAAGCTTAGATCAGCCTCTTCCGTACCGGGGATGACTTCCGGACGCACGCCAAGGATCTGCTCGATATTGTCTTCGAATTCCTCACGGTTCTCAGCATCACGAGTGGCCGAAGTGGCAACGAAACGAATGCCGTCCACCGGATGCTCTTTCAGCACCTCGGCGAATTCGCGAGCAGCGGCGTAAGCACGTTCCAATGCCTCATCGGCGAAACGATGCGTCTTATCAACATCCTGACCAAGACGAATCACACGAAGAATACGCGGAACAATATCTTCAACGCCGTCTTCACTGACACGGGAGACCTTCAGACGAATCGAGTTCGTACCACAATCAATGCCGGCAACAGTAACGGATTTCATTGCTTCTTCTTTCTGTCTGAATATGGTTCAGTCTTCGTTTTCCACCGTGCAACGACATACACTGGGGTCGAATTCATGACGAATCGCTTCCAATGCCATGTCTCCGATCGGATTGGCGCCCTCGCCCATCACCAGAGTTTGCGCCAACAAGGCATGCAAACACTTGACGCGCACAGGCATGCCGCCAGCGCTGGTGCCTTCGATATGCTCCTCACTGTCTCCCATGGCAACGGCGATTTCATGCCGAAAGGCCAAATACAGTTCGTGCGCACGCTCGTAGGCGGTTTTCAGATCGTCATCTTCAGCCAAAAGATCGTTGTACTCCTTCATCTTGCCTTCGGCTTCGATGTGGGAGATGGCTTTCACCGCTTCCGGACCAGTCAAATAGCAAGTGGTCGGGAAAGGCACGTCTCCCGGCAGCAGCGGACGCGTGACCACAGCCAAAGGCCTGCCGCACACGCAACGTGCTCCGACAGCCACCATGCCACGCGGGTAACGACCCAACTGACGCTCGACCACAGCAATATCATGCTCGGTAGCAGGCTGGTCGAGAACCTTCTTCGCCAAGATTTTGGCCCGTTCGCTGATTGTCATACCCTGTGTCACTCCTGCTGATCTCCTGATTGCTGTTGGTTATTGTCTTGTGAAGTTTGCTGCTGGTCACCAGATTCCTGGCCAGTTCCATTCGCATCCGATTCGCCGGCTGACGGACTTCCGGACGTTTCCATCGACTTCGCTTCATCCGACTGGTCGGCTTGTTTGAACGAATACGCCATCTCCTTGTACCAAGGCAGTACGGTTTTCTGCGATTCGTCCGTCGTCTTCTTATCTTCTGTGGTTTCGCCGGTTACCGCTTCGGGATGTTCCACACGAATAGCCTGTTCTCCCGGAAATACGAATCCCAGACGATCCCTCGCCTGCGCCGTAACGTAGGCTTTATCATCCCAACGCGCGATGTCGTTTTCCAATTCCTGCTTTTGCGCTATCAATGAGGCTTCCTGCTTCTTCAAGCCATTCAATTCAGCCATATTCAACGCATAGACATGGAAGGTCGACGCCAACTGGATGATCCCTAAAGCCACGATAAATAACGCCACAAAGAACGCGATGGGACCAGCGCTGCCTTTTTTGGATGCTTTCTTGCGTGACTTTGAACTCATAGCAACGAAAATACCCGTCGCATTCGACGAGGAACACGACGGGCATTCTATATCAGCGCATATTCAATGCGCTTACGCTCACTTGGCGATGTACTTCTTGCAAGCCTTGAAAGCGCTGTAGCCAGCATACTGAGCGGTGGAGCCAAGCTCCTCCTCGATCTCGAGCAGGCGGTTGTACTTGGCGATACGCTCGCCACGAGCCGGAGCACCGGTCTTGATCTGGCCGGTGTTCTTTGCCACAGCCAGGTCGGAGATGGTGGTGTCCGGGGTCTCGCCGGAACGGTGGGAAACCATGGAGGTGAAGCCGTTCTTGGTGGCCAGCTCGATGGCGTCGAGGGTCTCGGTAACGGTACCGATCTGGTTCAGCTTGACCAGCAGGGAGTTGGCGGCGCCGAGCTCGATGCCCTTAGCCAGACGTGCCGGGTTGGTGACCAGCAGGTCGTCGCCGACGAACTGCAGGCGATCGCCGAGCTTGGAGGTGATGGCAGCCCAGTCTTCCCAGCCTTCTTCCTGGAACGGATCCTCGATGGAAACGATCGGGTACTCGTTGATGAGGTTCTCGTAGAAGTCGAGCATGTAGCCGGCTTCACGATCATCACCTTCGAAGTGGTACTTGCCGGTCTCCTTGTTGTAGAACTCGGAGGAAGCCACGTCGAGGGAGATGCCGATCTGCTTGCCCGGCTCGTAGCCGGCGGCGGAGATGGCGTCCATGATGTAGTTCAGGGAGTCCTTGTTGGACTTCATCTTCGGAGCGAAGCCGCCCTCGTCGCCGAGGCCGGTGGCCAGGCCTTCCTTCTTCAGGACGTTCTTCAGGGTGTGGTAGACCTCAACGCCTGCACGCAGAGCCTCGCTGTAGGTGTCGAAGCCGTACGGGGAGATCATGTACTCCTGAATGTCGGTGGCGAAGTCAGCGTGAGCGCCACCGTTCATGATGTTCATGTTCGGAACCGGCAGGATGTGGCCGTTGGTGCCGCCGATGTAGCGGTACAGCGGCTGGCCTGCGGACTCAGCGGAGGCGTACAGAGCAGCCAGGGACACGCCGAGGATGGCGTTGGCGCCCAGACGACCCTTGTTCGGGGTGCCGTCGAGCTCGATCATGACCTCATCGAGAGCGCGCTGGTCGGAAGCGTCCATGCCGATGACCTTCGGAGCGATCTCTTCATTCACGGCCTTAACGGCGTTGAGAACACCCTTGCCCTGGTACACGGACTTGTCGCCATCGCGACGCTCCCAAGCCTCAGCTTCGCCGGTGGAAGCACCGGACGGAACGAGACCCAGACCCTGGGCACCGTCTTCGGTGTCGAGGACGACCTCAACGGTCGGGTTGCCGCGGGAATCGAGAATCTGACGCGCGTAAACGCTTTCAATTACTGCCACAACTACTCCTTATAAACGTTAGGTTGTGATGACATTGCCTAGAATAGTGCGTTTTGTGGACGTATGGCAAACTTATCCGACACGATTTATGTGAACGCTCACGTAAATCGTGTCGGATGCGTCCGGAACTTCACCTGTTATTTCCCTGGCGTCGGCTTCCAGTCAAGATCGTCGAGAAGCTGGTTCGTCCATCCAACGACCTCATCGGAACTCATTGGCCCGGATCCAAGCGAACCCGCAAACGGGGTGGGGATCACATACGTTTGGGTGACTGGCCTGTACTGGATGCCTTTGTAGATTCGTGCCATGCGCATCTGCACGGATTCACGTGGCTGGAATTTGGACACGCGAATGTTACGCCCTTGACCGATGATCTCCGTAATGCCAAGCTTTCTTGCTTTGAATCGCAATCTCGCCACATCGAACAATGCTTCGAAATCGACCGGGGGCTTGCCGTAACGATCCGTAAGCTCATCGCGCAACTCGTCGAGATCGGCTTCCGTACGTGCCCCTGCCAGCTTGCGGTAGGCTTCCAATCGCAACTTGTCGGAATCGATGTAGCTGACGGGAATGGACGCTTCGATCGGCAGATCGATTGTGACAGCAACCGATTCCGTACGTTCCGGCTCCTTGTACTGTTCGACAGCTTCGGAAACCATGCGCACATACAGATCGAAGCCAACGCCCTCGATATGCCCGCTCTGCTCGTCGCCCAGCAGATTGCCGGTGCCACGCAGCTCGAGATCCTTCATCGCCACGTCAAAACCTGAACCAAGCGCAGTGTTCTGCGCGATGGTGGCCAGTCGGTCATGCGATTGCTGGGTCATCGGCTTGGTCGGATCGTACAGGAAGTACGCGTAGGCACGTTCACGGCCTCGCCCGACACGGCCACGCAGCTGGTGCAGCTGGCTTAGGCCGAAACGGTCGGCATGATCGACGATCAACGTATTCGCATTGGAAATATCAAGACCGGTTTCGATGATGGTGGTACACACGAGCACGTCAATGTCGCGATGCCAGAAGTCTCGGATCACACCGTCGAGCTGCTTCTCCCCCATCTTGCCATGGGCGATGCCGACATGCGATTCCGGCACCAGCTCGTGAATCTTCGCGGCAACTGAAGCGATGTCTTGCACTCGGTTATGCACGTAGAACACCTGGCCACCGCGCAACAGCTCACGCCTGACCGCAGCAGTGACCTGAGCATCCTCATACGCGCCAACGTAAGTAAGCACCGGCAAGCGGTCTTCCGGAGGCGTGGCCAACGTGGACATTTCACGAATGCCCGTAACGGCCATCTCCAGCGTACGCGGAATCGGCGTTGCCGACAGACTCAGCACATCCACATTGGTACGCAGCGCCTTCAACGTCTCTTTGTGTTCGACACCGAAACGCTGCTCCTCATCGATGATGACCAGTCCCAGATCCTTGAATTTGACCTTCGGTCCAAGCAGTTTGTGCGTGCCGATCACCACATCGACGGAACCGTCTTCAAGTCCCTTGATGGTGTCGTTGATTTCCTTGATGGTTTGGAAACGGCTCATCGCCCTTACTTCCACCGGGAATCCTTCAAAACGTTCGGTGAACGTCTCGAAATGCTGTTGCACCAGCAATGTGGTCGGCACCAGTACAGCCACTTGTTTGGAATCCTGCACTGCCTTGAATGCGGCACGTACGGCGATTTCGGTTTTGCCGAATCCCACGTCGCCGCAAATCAGGCGATCCATCGGCACGGACTTTTCCATATCGGATTTGACTTCGTCGATGGTAGTCAGCTGATCGGCGGTTTCTTGGTATGGGAAAGCGTCTTCCAATTCTTTCTGCCAAGGGGTGTCTTTGCTGAAGGCATGCCCCTGCATGCGTTGACGTGCCGAATACAGTTTGACCAGATCTTCGGCGATTTCGTGTACATGCTTACGCGCTTTCGCCTTGGTAGCAGCCCAGTCGGATCCGCCCAGTTTGTTGAGTTTCGGAGCGTCGGCACCGATGTATTTGCTGACTTGGTCAAGCTGATCGGTGGGGATGAACAGTTTGTCGGCAGGGGCGCCGCGTTTGCTGGATGCGTATTCGATGACCAGATACTCGCGTGTGGTCTGGTTGGCACCCGCTCCGATGGTACGCTGGCGCATTTCGAGGAACCGGCCGATGCCATGCTGCTCGTGCACCACGTAATCGCCGGCCTTGAGCTCCATTAGGTCGATGGCCTTACGGCGGCGTTTCGGTGTTTTTGTCTGCCCCGCAGCCGATGTGCGTCCGGTCAGGTCGCGCTCGGTAAGCAACGCGACCTTCGCCGCGTTGTCAACGAATCCGTCGATGGCACGCGATCTGATGCAGTCGAAGTTGGCGATTCCCGTTTCGTTGATAGCACGCTTAAGTCGGACAAGAGTACCTTGCGCTTCTGCAGTGACGGTGACGGCATAGCCGGCATCAAGAAGACCTTCGATGCCGGATGCTGCTTTGACTTCATCCCCGCGATATTCGCCGGGATTGGCAGCGTCGAGCTGAACGTGTCCTTCCCTGCTTGGGTCCACGCCGAAACTCGTAAGCTTCCATACGTCGTGCCTTGAGAAAACCAGCGATGAAATCGTTTCGTCAAAATCGTAGAAATTCGCCTGATCGAACGTAATCGGAGCGCCGGCACCATGACCGGATGCTGCGACATGCCAGCTGGCCGCAAGAAACTCGTTGGCGGTTTTTGCGAGATCGTCAGCCGAACGACGCAATTTTTCCGGATCGGACAACATGACCAGCGCATGCTTGGGCAACATGCCCTGCACCGGCTCCATGTCATCGACCAATGCGGGAAGCAGCGATTCCATGCCTTCGACCGGAATGGCATTGGCAATGGATTCCAGCATGTCTTCGGCGTTGGGAATGGATCCGATCAGGGATTTCGCACGCTTGCGCACCTTGTCGGTCAGTTGCAGTTCACGGCATGGCGTGGCCCAAACCACAGGAACATTCCCGCCATACGTGCGCTGATCCGAAGCGTGGAACTCCCTGATGGTATCGATCTCATCACCGAAGAACTCAATACGCACCGGATGCGGCAATGTCGGCGGAAACACGTCGATAATGCCGCCTCGCACCGCGAATTCACCACGATCCATCACCAAGTCGACTCGAGTATAGGCGTTTTCCACCAGTCGACTCGACGCCTCTTCGAGCGCCAATTCCTCGCCTTGAGAGAACACCAAAGGCTCCACGTCGGCCAAACCTGCAACCACTGGCTGGATCAGGGATCGCACCGGCATGACGAGAATGCGGATGGGTCCGAACAGCTTGCTTCCCTCTTGAGGGTGCTTTAGCCTGCGGAACACCGCCATGCGGCTTGCCACGGTATCGGCACGTGGCGAAAGGCGTTCATGCGGCAAAGTTTCCCATGCTTCAAGCTGTGCCACGTCGTTTGGATCGCCGGAATACCACGAACGAATCGCCTCGACCGTTTCCTCGGCTTCGCGGCCAGAGGCCACCACAAGCACAACCGGCCGCGTTCCCGATGCTCCAGCGGCCAGTGCCGGGCGCAATCCTTCGGGAATGCCAACGGTAATGCTGGGGTCTATGTCGGATTCCGGCACCTCGATCTCACCGGAAATCAGTGCACGAAAATCCTCGTCGGTTTCGAGTACGTCAAGAATGCCAGCCAGAGAACCTGAAGTCGGCAACTGCACCGGTTCAGCGGCCATTGAACTGCTCCTGAGCCTTGGTGAGGCCATTGAAGATGATGGTTTCAGCGGCATCAGCGCCATCGGCGAGGAATTCCGGAAGCTGCTTGCGCTGATCCGGTCCGAATCCGCCCAGCACCCAGTTCACAGTGTTGTCGTGGGCGTGGGCACCTCGCTGCGCGTGGCCAACGCCCATGCGTACACGGGCATACTTCGGTGTTCCCAAGGCGCGATCAATCGACTTGATGCCATTATGGCCGCCTGCGGAGCCGCCTGCCTTGACTTTGATACGTCCGAAATCAAGATCCATGTCGTCGTGAATCACCACAATATGGTCCGGTTCAATCTGGTAGTAGGCGCTAATGGAAGCCAATGCATTGCCTGACTCGTTCATGTAGGTGAGCGGCTTGGCCAGGAAGAATTTGACGTTACGACCGGACAGGTTCATCACACCCTTGCCGAGCATGGCAAGCCCTTTATGGTCGGAAAAGTTGACCGACCAACGTTCGGCAAGCAGATCAGCTGCCATAAATCCCATATTGTGACGGGTGCCTTCATATTTGGAGCCCGGATTGCCAAGTCCTGCGATCAGCCAGAAATCAGATGCCATTGAAATCGTTCCATTCATTCATACATACGATTGCGCGCATTCATATTGCGCCACGTTGTCTCGTCTTGATAACCGCAAAGATTGTACTTACAGGTCGAGATACCAGTAACTCATGTCACGCATGGTGCCGGTGGAATCGGTGGCGGCGGTTGGCATGAGTCCAAACTGTGTAAAACCGAACCGTTTCATGAGCGCGATCGAACCGGCATTGTCTGCGAAAATAATGCCGCATGCCTTACGCATATTACGTTTCCGGCATTCTTCAAGCAGTTTGGTGAGCGTATACGTACCGACTCCCCTGCCCTGCCATTGCGGTTCAATGTAGTAGGCAAGATCGGTGACGCCGTCATATCCCGCGCGATCATAGAAAACGGAAAGCGCGCTGAATCCAATAATCTGCCGTGTTCCGTCATCATCTACCGTTTCCGTGACGAACACCGCGTACGGATCATGATGCGATTCAACCCATGCTTTGCGCTGTTCGTATGTGCGTGGGGTTGTATCGGCTGATGATCCCCCTCGTATGACTGCCGCATTGTAAATGTCGGTGATTGCTTGGATGTCGTCTTGCGTTGCGACGCGATAGAAATACTCGGTCATGCATTTGAGCATACCGGGCATACGCATAAGGCGGAAGGACGGTTCCATATGAGGAACAGTCCTTCCGCCTTATGCAAACAGCGCTCGTTCGGAAACCGTGCGAAAACTACTGTTCGAGTTCGAGCGCCTTGTTCAACGCTTCCTGAAGTTTCTTCTGCGCTTCGCCATAAGCGGACCAATCGCCTTTCTTCATGGCCGCGTCGGAATCCTTCATGGCCTGAGAAGCGTCGTTAAGCGCGCTCTTCAGATCGTTGCTCATCGTGTTGGAACCGCCAGTGCTGTCGGAACTGCCGCCATTGCCGGAATTCGATCCAGATGACGAGTCAGTGCCGTCCGTTCCGGAAGAACCGTCACTGGTATCGCTCGTGTCGGTCTTGCTGCTGGTGGAACCGTTGACGTTTTCGGCGTCGCCCGCGGACGCGCCGGAGTTGCCGCCGAACACCTGATCAAGCGCTTCGTCCAGCGTGTTGGCGAATCCGACCTGATCGCCGAAGGCCACCAATACCTTCTTCAGCAGCGGGAAGCTGGTGGAACCGGAGGACTTGACATACACCGGCTGCACGTATACCAGTCCACCACCGAGCGGCAGTGTGAGCAGATTGCCTCGCTGCACATTGGTGGAGCCGGATTCGAGCAGGTTAAGTTCCTTCGATACGTCGGCCGACGCATTGAAGTTGTTCTGTGCCTGGCCCGGGCCTGGAACATTGGAATCCTTCGGCAGCTCCTGCAGTCGAAGCGTGCCGTAGTTCGCGCCGATCTTGCCTTTTTCGTTGCCCGCATCGGAATCGACGGACAGGAAGCCCGTCAGAATCTCTCGGGTTGATGTGCCTGCGGGAATATACGATGACGTCAATGAGAACACCGGCTCGTTGGAGCCGCCGGTCTGCAGCGTCAAATAGTAGGGCGGTTGCAAAATGTCACGTTCCTGCGCCTGCTGGGATTCGGTCGGATCGACCGGGGTCTGCCAGAAATCCTCACCAGAGAAGAACTGGTTGGCGCTCGACACATGATATTTGGTCAACAGTTCGCGCTGCACCTTGAACAGGCTTTCCGGGTAACGCAGGTGGCTCATCAGATCGCCGGAAATCTCCGACAGCTGGTGGTACTGGCCGGGGAAGATCTTCTGCCATGCCTTAATCACCGGATCGGATTCGTCCCACACGTACAGGTCCACGGAACCGTCATATGCATCGACGGTGGCTTTCACGGAGTTGCGAATATAGTTGGCGTTCTTCGAAGCCAACTCGCTCACGGTGGCAGAAGATTCCGTGGTGGAATCCTTAGAGGCTTCGCCCAGATCGGTCATCTGCGAATACGGGTAGGCGTCGGAAGTGGTGTAGCCGTCGACGATCCACTTGACGCGGCCATCCACAACCGCCGGGTACACACGACCGTCAAGCGTCAGGTATGGTGCGACCTTGGCCACACGCTCCTTCGGGGAACGATCGTAGAGGATTTGCGATTCGGAGTTCACACGGTTGGAGAACAGAATCTGGTCGGAGCCGAAACGGATGGCATACAGCAGTCGGGAGAAGACATTACCGATCTTTGGACCGCCGTCGCCGTCGAAGGTGTTCGTGGCTCCTTCGGAACCGGTCGGGTAATCGAACTCCCACGACTGCGTGCCTTCCGGAGCGCCCACGATCGAATATTCGGAAGCGTTCGGCGAGAAGTAGATGCGTGGCTCATACTGTTCGGATTCGGTGAGCTTGCCTTGGGTTGGGATGCCCGCCTCAAAGAACTTCGGCTGGCCGTCAGCGGTCACCTTGTTGCCGTAGGCGGCCACCACACCATAGCCGTGCGTATACACGGTATGGTCGTTGACCCAGTTGCGATTGTCAAGACCGGCAAGGTCAAGTTCGCGTGCCGCGATCACCGTGTCCTGGCTCACGCCATCGACCTCATATTTGTCGACGGCAAGAGTGTCGGCGAACGTGTAGTACTGCTTGGATTGCTGCAACTGCTTGAACGTTGGGGAAACTATCTGCGGATCGAGCAGTCGGATCTGCGCGGTCGATTCCGCGGAATCGGCCAGCGCGCCTTCCTCGCCTTCGGTGGTGGCTTGGTATTGTTCCGTCTTCACATTGTTCAAACCGTAAGCTTCACGCGTGGCGTCGATATTGCGTTGGATATAGGTTGATTCCATCTCCTGAGCATTCGGGTTCACTCGGAAACGCTGTAGCAGCATCGGCCATGCCACGGTAAGCACCAGGCTCACGACAATGGCGGATGCGATGGCCACAGTCGGCACTTTCCACGCCTTGAGCGCTTCGGAGGCGCGCACCGCGATCGGGGCCTGGCCTTCCAGAGCATGCGATTTCATGATCCACACGCCGAGAATCACACCCAATATGGCGGTGATGGCGGCCATGATGAAGGTAACGGGAATCGTGGCGTTGACCGTGGTGTAGGTGGCGCCGGTAATGCGGCTACCCTCCTGCGTGAGGTGAGAGAACACACCAAGCACCTGATTCGCCGCCCATGCGAACATGTTGAGCATCAGCCAGATGCCGATCTGCCTACGCGCACGCTTAGTGATGTGGAACAGTCCACGACCATGCACTGGCATGGTGATGCGAATGCCGCCCATCATCACATGCGTGACGATGGAGAAGATAATGCCTGCAAGCAACAGCAGCGACACCGCCGACACAATCAACTTCAAGCCAGGCAACACGAATACGTAGAAACCATTGTCAATGCCGAATTGCGGATCAGTGGTGCCGAAACTCTGCGCATTGAACATCAGCAGGATCTCAGACCAATTCGCATTGAACTGCGATCCGAACATCAAACCGACGATCAATGAAATCACCACTGCCACACGACGTGCGCTCTTCGAACTTACGCTCTTGCCCACTTCGATGGTGTCGCCGTTAATGCGAATGGTGGAACCATCGGCGGCATCGGGGCGAGCCCAGATCGCAAGCGACGCAGAAAGGAATCCGACCGCGGCGATCAACAGCGCATATGCCACCCACAGGCCTATCCTAGTGCCCAGCTGCGTCCAAATGACGCTTTGGAAGCCAAGCTGCGCATACCACATGACGTCGGTGATGAACTGCGCCAGACCGAAGAACAGTCCGACGATAATGGCGAGCGCCAGCACCACTCCGATCAGAATTTTGCTGCCATTCGACGGTTTTCGTGGGCGGTTCGGCTTGCGTGTGATGCGCGGACCGGACGGGCCTCTTGGAGGCATGTTCGCCGAAGACCGGGCGGTGTTGTCGCCATCGGTTTCGACATTGAGAATGATGGGATCATCGTTACCGGATTTATTGGCACGCTGCCCTTGAGGACGGTTCGGGCCGCTTCCCGGGTCAAACATGGGACCAAACATATCAAAGAAAGACATGTTAATAGCCTATCGATAGGCACGGAACGGCTTTACGCCGCCAGCCTAACGTTTACGCAATCCACGAACACGAATCCGCCTGCATTTCCCTATGCGAGAGGATTCGTCATCACCGGCATGTGATAATGACACCATGAAAAGGGTCCATGTTCATTTCGCTCGTTTTGCTGTCGCACTGTGCGCCATAGCACTGCCGCTATCGTTCGCCGGATGTTCATCCAACACGGGTTCGAGTGTTGGTTCCAGTCAATCCGAGCAATCGAATTCGCAGCGATCCGACACATCGCATGATTCGCTTGACAAATTCAGTGTGCCGAACGTGGTAGACGACTCTCCGCATGGCAAAGCCGTAGCTGCAGTCAAGGCCATGAGTCTTGTAGAGCGCGTCGGTCAGCTTGTCATGGCACCCCTCTACGCGGGATCTGATCCTTCCTCATTGCAGGATCTCATCGTGAACCAGCATGTCGGTTCGGTGCTGGTCATCGGCAACTGGAATTCGGGAACGGACGGTGTCGCCGCAGCCACATCCGCATTGCAATCGTATGCGCCGGACAATAATCAGCTGCTGATGACCACCGATCAGGAAGGTGGTTTGGTGCAGCATCTTCAGGGCTCTGGTTTCGACCAGATTCCTTCCGCCACTTATCAGGGAACGATGTCGACCGATCAGCTTCGTCAGTCGGCGGCCGTATGGGGTTCCCAGCTTAAGTCGGCTGGCATCAATGTCGATTTGGCGCCGGTGGTCGGCACGGTGACGGTGGATCGCGCCACGAATGACCCCGTCGGAGCGTTGGATCGTGATTTTGGATTGGACGCGGCCGGTAATGCCGACCACGCCAAGGCGTTCATTCAGGGCATGGCGGATTCGGGTGTTGGCAGCGCCATCAAGCATTATCCGGGGCTTGGCTCGGTAACCGGCAATACCGATTTCACCGCCAACGGCATTCTTGACACCACCACCACGTTGGATGGTGCGGAAATCAACGCGTTTAATAGCGTGTTGGAGGCGAACCCTTCCATGGTGATGATGTCTTTGGCCACCTATCAGGCCATTGATCCGAACAATCCCGCTGTGTTTTCCAGCGCTTTGGTAACTGATTATCTGCGTAATACGATTGGTTTTCAGGGTGTCATCACTTCGGATTCCCTCTCCGCCACTGCTTTGAGCGGTGTTCAGCCGAGTGATTTGGGCGTGCGATTGGTTGAGGCCGGCGGCGATCTTGCCTGCATTGGCGCTTTTGGTCATGTTCAGCAGGTTTTGGACGGGCTAAATACAAAAGCCGCATCCGATCCGACTTTTGCGAGCAAGGTGAAGCAGTCCGCGATTCGCGTGATGACATTGAAATACAGCATGGGACTTGCCTACTAAACAATCTCCATAGGACGCACTTCAATTTTGAGAAATACTACAAAACAGATAATCAAACAAAAACAAGCTGAAGCAATACCATATATATGGCGGTGCCGCCGGCGATAGAGAGCAACATGTTGCGTTTCCATATGTGCAGTATGACGATTACGACGATGGCGATTGCTTCGGGAATGCCATGGCTTCCGGCAAGAGGATTGACGTTTTTGAGCGAATACACCACCAGTAGTCCGATCATGGCGTACGGAAGCACGTTGCCGAGATAGTCGACGATACGCGGCAGCACTTTGGGGAACGTGGCTTTGAGCGCATGCGTCCTCACTCCCCCACGCTGCTGGCTCATCCGCATTCCTCTCTGCCTTACACGGCAAGTTTCATATATGACTGCAATACCTTGCGATTGCTTAATTGTTCAATCGCCCAATTTATGGTACCGACATTCATGTTCCGCAAACACCCGCTTGCATATCGGCATTGCTTATAACGCGCTTAATCCTCTCGACCTATTCCGCCTCCTGCGAAACATGGCCATACGTTTGACTTCAAGTACTCGAGGTTTCTATCTTGGCAACAGAGCGTTTTTCCAAGGAGAGTTATCAATGAGCGACATGCAAGAGGTCCGTCAGGCATTGCTGACCGGCGAACGCGCCGAATTTCAAGCATCGGACAAACGGTATATTGACACGATTTTCGACGATGGCGAGTCGCCATTGAAGCATGCACATGCTATTGAGCTTGAGTCGAGTTCATTCAAATGGAAGTATCCGCTGTGGTATTGCTCGGATATTTCGGCGAAGGATTGCACGTGGTTCGAGATGGCACGCGCAGGCGTGTGGTACACAGACAACATTCGCGTCGAGGATTGCACATTTGAAGCGCCGAAGAATTTCCGCCGTTGCCATGATGTTTTGTTGAGGAACGTTGATTTCGTCAATGCCGAGGAAACATTGTGGGATTGTTCAAATGTTTCACTGAATAATGTGAGTGCGCGCGGTGATTATTTAGCAATGAATTGTTCTGATTTCAAGGCTGATAATCTGCGTTTGGTTGGTAATTATCCGTTTGATGGCGCACGCAATATTGAGATTTCGAATTCTCGATTGATTTCCAAAGATTGCTTCTGGAATTGCGAGAATGTGACTGTGCGCGATTCGTTTATTGCTGGCGAGTATTTGGCTTGGAACTCTCGTAATGTCACGTTTGAGAATTGTACGATCGAAAGCCTGCAGGGCTTGTGCTATGTGGACAATCTCTTGTTGCGTAATTGTCGTTTGATCAATACGACGCTTGCTTTTGAATATTCGAATGTGGACGCCGATATTCACAGCACCGTCGACAGTGTGTTCAATCCTTCGTCTGGCACGATTCGTGCGGATGCCATCAAGGAATTGTCGCTTGACCCAACGAAGATTGATCCGAACAAGGTGACGATAATTACTGACAACAGGTAAACATCACTGTCGATCAAAAAACAATATTTGAGGAGCTGCAAATTATACTGCAGCTCCTCAAATATTTTTATATCACCAAGCAATCGGCGCTTTACTATTGATCACAGATTGTCGGTGTCAATGGCGATGGTGACCGGACCGTCGTTGATCAGTCCAACGCGCATATGCGCTCCGAAGCGGCCTTCGCGTACTGGCACGCCACCGGATCGCAGCGCTTCGTTGAATTTGATCCAAGTAATGTTGGCATGTTCCGGCTTGCCCGCTTTGACGAAGCTTGGGCGGTTGCCTTTCTTCACTTCGGCAAACAACGTGAACTGTGAAATGGATAGGATTTCACCGCCGATGTCTTTGATGGAACGGTTCATTTTGCCTTGCTCGTCTTCGAAAACACGCAGGTTGAGGATTTTGTGGGCAAGCCAAGAAATCTGCTCCTCACCATCCTCATCGGTTACACCGACCAGCAGCATGAATCCCGGTCCAATCTGCTGCGGTTCAAAGGTGGGGTCTACGGTGCCCAGTTCGTTAACAACGTCAACACTGGCTTGGCTCACTCGTTGCACTACTACTTTCATAAACCCCACCTTACCGCGCGATCAGTTTCGTCTTGGTATCAGCCGGCTTCAGTAGAGCTTTTCGCCGTTGAGCTGCTGGCCCACCAAAACCATTCAGCAGATCGCCCTGCCTCATGTTTGTCAGTGTGTGCTGTGCGATGATGCCGCGCGTCGCACAGCGACCGAAGCCAGCAAACCGATGAGCAGCATGCATCCTGCCACCAAGAGTGTCCAACGGTTGCCCTCAATGAACCCGGAAGTCATCGCATCGGCGATTTTCGGCGCTTCGTCACCGAATTGGGCTGCCGGTCCATCGCCGCTGCGGAACGAGCCAATTACACCGCCAGCGGAGCTGCTGACTGCCTTGGCCAGTCCATCGCCGACTTTGGCGGGCAGTCCAAGGGATTCAAGTCGTGCCGGCAACGTTCCATTGATGGCCATGGTCAATGCCGCGCCTGAGATGGCCGAACCCATGGCGGTGCCAAGCTGACGGATGGTGGACTGGGTGGCCGATCCTTCACCGGACTGGGGAATCGGCACTTCGGACAGCACCACGCTGGTCAGCTGCGCGGAGGCGAGTCCTAAGCCGCAGCCGTAGGCGGTCAGAGGAAGAAGCTGCCACCACACTGCGAATCCCACCGGCATGAGGACTGCAATCACGGCTACCGCGATGATCTCAATCACCAAGCCAAGTTGGACCACGCCGACCGGAGTGAGTTTGGCGGCCAGCATGTGCGCCCTGCTACCGGCGATAATAGAGCCCAATCCCATCACGGCCAGCATCGCACCGGCTTGTAGCGTGTCGAGTCCGCGCGCGTTGATGAGGTACAGCGGTAGCGCGAACACCAGCGCGAACTCGCCGGCGGCGATGGCCGCAGCCGACAGATTGCCCCACGAAAACGTTTTGATGCGGAACAGGGTCATGTCCAGCATCACCGGACGTCCGGCTTTGCCTCGTGCAAGTTCTACGGCTATGAAGACGACCAGCAGGAGCATACCGGCGACCAGGCAAATCGGAACCGGCGACAGCCAGCCGTGGTCCCATGTCAGACCGCCCATCTTCAACTGAGTGGAAGTCTGCTTCCACCAGCCGTAGGTCTCGCCTTCGATAAGTCCGAATACGAGCAAGGCAGAAGTCAGTGCGGACAGCACCACGCCTGGAATGTCCACATCAATGCTTTGGAATCGAATGGTAGAAGAAGTGGTTGAGGAAGTGATGTTCGAGGTATGTCCACCAGTCTTTGGCACCAAAGGAATGGTGGCCACAAAGATGATGATGCCTAGCGGAAGGTTCACTAGGAAAATCCACCGCCACCCCAAGGTCTCGGTAAGCACGCCGCCGAGCAACGGTCCGAGAGCGGCGGCTGAACTCATTACCGCGCCCCAGACTCCGAAAGCCGCAGCGCGATACTTGCCACGGAACGTGGCGGACACCGTGGACAGGGTGTTCGGCATGATCATCGCGCCTCCGATGCCCTGCAACGCGCGAGCGATGAGCAGCATGCCAGCGTCATGTGATGTGGCGGCGAGCAATGAACTTGCCACGAAAATCACAGTTCCGATTTGGAATACCAGTTTGCGTCCTTTGGCGTCACCAAGCTTGCCGAAGGGAAGCAACAGCGCGGCGAGCACGATGTTGTACAGTGATGTGACCCACTGGGCGTCGGTCAGGTCGATGTCGATATCGTCGATAATGGTGGGGATGGAGACATTGACGATTGAGCTGTCTAGCACAATCATGGCCAGCCCCAAAGCCAACACCCATAGCGCGCCCCATGGCGGAGTTTGTTCCGCATGGAGTGACGGGGACATCGTGGAGGACGATGGCGTATCGGGCTGAGGCTGATGTTGGAACTTAGATGACTGTTCCATGATGGCGTTTCCTCTCATAGTCATAATGCAGGGTCTGGCATGTTTGACTGCCGCCATACTACTACGCATGGCGTTGCGCGCTCACTCATCCAGACGATTCAGCCTTGATGTTTAGCCATGGGAGTAATCCATGGCAGGCAGAGACTTAGGTGACGTGCCCGTCACGGAACCAATGGAACCTGGCTCTCGGGATTCAATAGTCCCGGTTCTTGCATCACAATCTGGAGGCGGCACCCTCGTCGATGAGCCACAGCAGTTCCTCACCATCGGCGTAGGAGCTTGGCGCATGTGGATTGTTGCGTTGCGCGAATGCTGCAGCAACCGCGTCCGCCTTGCGTGCTTCGGATGTGAACACCCACGTGTGCTTCGATCGTGCGATCATAGGCACAGTCAGCGTCAGGCGCAGTGGCGGCGGTTTCGGTGAATCGCGCACACCGGCAACAAGCACATGCGGATCGTCGATCTCCGACTCGCCGTGGTCAGGGAACAGGGATGCGAAATGCGCGTCCGGTCCCATACCGAACATGGCGATGTCCAAAGCTGGATTCTCCCCCAACTGTTCAATGAGTTCACGCTGGTATTGCGCGGCGGCTTCAGCCAGTACCGCATCGGTCTGTTCGGGCGAGGCTGCCGCGACGCTTTCCGAGTTACGCTCATCGGACGGCATCGCATGAATGTTGCCTGCCGGCATATGGCCGTCGGCAACCAGTTTGCCATACCATGCCTCACGCGCCTGCTTGGCGTTGCGATCATCGTCATCGGCGGCCACGAATCGTTCGTCGCCCCACCATACGTGCACACGGCTCCAGTCCACGGCATCGTTCAATGGGCTCGAGTTCATGGCGTCGAACACTCGGTTGCCGTCAGTCCCACCGGTCACGGCAATGTCAACGCGAGTGCGATTCGGTTCCGACAGAAGATCGATGATGGTCAGCAGCGTACGAGCGGCCACGGCTTCAGCCAGAATCTGAGGATTGGGATATACAACGGTGGTGCGTTCTGCCATATGCTTTTCCTGCATTGTTCCTTTACTGTTTCGGAGAATCGATTCAGTGCTTCGAATTGATAAGATCCCAGCCTTGGGTCACGACTTCCGCATAGATCTCGTCCGGATAGAGTCGACCCAATTCCTCGCTCAGGCATTCCTCGATGGTTCGTGCGGGAACGCTCATGGTTTGCGGGGACTGCCCTGGAACGTTCAATACGGCGACGCCATCGTCTGTGGATGGGCGTTCCAAACTCAGCACGCCATCGGAACGGGTCAGATACACGCCGGTCACGGCGGTTGCATTCGGATCGTCTTCCACCACAACAGGCACGTTCAAACGAAGACGAAGCCATGCGGCCAGCAGATTCAACGGCAAGAAGTCCTTTGGTCCGGTCACACGCACGCCACTTACTGGAAGATGCGGCGGCTGGTCAAGCATCGAAGCGAGCATCGCGCGCCAAACAGTCAAGCGAGTCCACGACATGTCCACATTCTTCGAAGACCAGTTGCGGCGCAAATCATCCATAGTGCGCATCGGATTCGACGAATGCATGGCATCGGTGATGCGACTGCGTGCCATGGAACCCAGCAAATCGTTCGACAGGTTCGCCGGAGCTTCGTTTGGCCACCAGGCCACCACCGGAGCGTCCGGTACCAACAATGGAATCACCAACGTGTCAGGGTGGTGAACCAGCCCGCCAATCGGACGCAACACGATGATTTCGCCCGCGCCGGCATCGGAACCGAATCTCACTTCAGCATCGAGGAAGGTGCGTTTCTTACCATCTTCCACATTCATGTCAGCCTTGCGCGAGTTCGGTGCAATGGCAATCACACGGCAGGGATGTTCACGGCTGGCGTTGTTCGCGACTTCCAAATCATGTTCCAACGATGCTTCATTCGTGGAGATCAGCAGTGTGAGCACGCGACCCAAAGCCGCTTCACCACGCTCCTCGTGCAATTCGTCGATTTTCGCCGAAATCTCACGGGTTTCGGTGTCCTTCATGGTAATGATCACGGCATCCTCCAACGATGTCCATCACGGGCAAGCATTTCAACGGCTTCCTGAGGGCCCCATGTTCCGGAACGATACGGCTGCGGCTGGCCGAGCGTGGACCAGAATTCCTCGATAGGGTCGAGAATCTGCCAGCTCAATTCCACTTCGCGCGTGGTTGGGAACAGCGGAGGATCGCCCAGCAATACGTCAAGAATCAGACGTTCATAGGCTTCCGGAGACGATTCGGTGAACGACCGGCCGTAACCGAAGTCCATCGACACGTCACGAACCTCCATCGCCGTACCACCCGGCACTTTCGCGCCGAACCGCATGGTCACACCCTCATCGGGCTGCACACGGATCACGATCGCGTTCTTGCCGAGCTCTTTCGTCGCAGTCGACTCGAACGGCAGATGCGGGGCGCGCTTGAACACCACGGCAATCTCCGTGACACGCTTTCCCAAACGCTTGCCCGTACGCAGATAGAACGGCACACCGGCCCAACGGCGCGTATCGACATCCAAACGGATTGCCGCATACGTCTCGGTCGTCGACTCCGGATCGATGCCCTTCTCATCCAAATATCCCACGACCTCATGCGAACCCTGCCAACCGGCCGCATACTGGCCACGCGCCGTATGCGCCGCCAGATCCTTCGGCAAGCGCACTGCGGACAGCACCTTCGTCTTCTCCGCCGTCAGATCGGAAGCAGAGAACGAAACAGGCTCCTCCATCGCCGTCAACGCCATAAGCTGTAGCAAATGGTTCTGAATGATGTCACGCGCCGCGCCGATACCGTCGTAATAGCCAGCACGACCCGCCACTCCGATATCCTCGGCATGCGTGATCTGCACGTGGTCGACGTAATTGTTGTTCCAGATCGGCTCATACATCGCGTTCGCGAAACGAAGCGCCAGAATATTCTGCACCGTCTCCTTACCGAGATAATGATCGATACGGAACACACTCGATGGGTCGAACACCTCGGAAACCACACGATCCAGCTCCTTGGCGCTTGCCAGATCATGCCCGAACGGTTTCTCGATGATCACACGACGCCAAGCACCTTCCGACGATTTCGCCAAACCGCAATCGGCCAACTGCCGGGAAACCTGCGGGAACGCGCGCGGCGGCACCGACATGTAGAACGCATGGTTGCCTCGTGTGCCACGATCGCGGTCAAGCTCGGCAACAGTGTTCGACAATCGTTCGAACGCCTTCGGATCATCGAACGTGCCCTGCACAAAACGAATGCCGTCGGCGAGCTGCTTCCAGGTCGCCTCCTTAAATGGCGTGCGGCAGTGCGCCTGCACGTTCTCCTTCACGAAATCCTTGAAGTGATCCTCGGTCCAATCACGACGGGCAAACCCCGTCAAACCGAAGCTTGGCGGCAATAGGCCACGATTAGCCAGATCATAAATGGCGGGAAGCAGCTTCTTGCGTGACAGATCGCCGGTCACGCCGAAAATCACAATACTGCACGGGCCTGCAATACGTGGAAGTCGAAGATCGCGTGGATCGCGCAGCGGATTCGTCCACTCTTCAGGCGTGCCAAGTACGGATGAAACAGTTTCAGTCATATGCCTCATAGTATCGCCAACAGGTCACGGACGGCAGTGACCATCCGAAAAACGTCCTTTCCATATTTTGTGAAAACCCACAAAACCAGCCGTTTCCTAGCGGCTGTGAGCAATATCACAGACGATAGTCTTATACTAATTCACCGAAAAATCACGTAATCCGGCGAGCAGGCGGTTGAAACCTTCTTGCATGACGCTTCGCGGGCAAGCCACGTTGATACGGATGAAATCATACCCATTGCCACCATATTCGGCACCTTCGGAGAACATTACCCGGTGATTGCGTTTGAGATGTTCGCATAACAGAGCGGTATCGTGCGTCAGTTTCGAACAATCGACCCACAGCAGGTAGGTGGCATGGCTTTCGATCAAGGTGATGCGTCGTTCCGGTGCGGCGGAAGCGTTGTATTCGTCGATCATGGCTCGCGCTTCGGCTTTGTTATCGGCCAGATATGCGCGCAATTCCTCAAGCCATGGCTCGCTTTCGTTGAAGGCGGCGAGCGTGGCGGTCATGGCGAAAGCGTTCGGCTCGGCCACTTCATCGGTATTGAGCGCGCGCCATACTTTATGCCTCAGCACGGGATTCGGGATCATTACGGCAGCCGTGTTAAGACCGGCGATATTGAACGTTTTGGTCGGTGCCATGCAGGTCACGGAGTTCATTGCGCACTGCTCATTCACCGAGGCAAAGGGTACGTAATCGTATCCCGGATCGGTCAAATCGCAGTGAATTTCGTCGCTGATTACGGTCACATGATTGTTCCAGCAAAGCTCACCTATGCGTGCGAGGGTGTCGCGATCCCAGATTCGGCCTACGGGATTGTGCGGATTGCACAGAATCATCAGCGTGGTTTGCGGATCAGCCAACTTGGATTCCAGATTGGCCCAGTTGATGGAGTAATGTCCGGAACCGTCATATTTCAACGGTGATTCAAGCACTCGGCATCCATTGTTGATAATCGAATTGAAGAAAATGTTGTAGACCGGAGTTTGGATAAGCACATTCTCGTTGGCAGTGGTGAGTTTTCGTACCATGCTGGAGATTGCCGGCACCACGCCGGTGCAAAATACCAACGATTCCGGGTCGATATCAAGATTGTGCCTACGGCGCCACCAGTTAACATATGCCTGATTCCATTCAGGAGGAACAATCGAATATCCGAAAATACCGTGGTCAAGACGCTGTTGCAATGCGGCTCGGATCTGTGGAGCGGTTTGAAATTCCATATCTGCCACCCACATGGGCAGCGCGTCCCCTGCCTCTTCCCACTTGAGCGAATATGTTCCGGAGCGGTCTATGGGAGTGTCGAAATCGTAAGTCATGCCATCAAACTTAAGGACTTCAAGTGGACGAAGTCAAATGCAAGCTGTGAATGATCATGGTTTCACAACATGCATTTTAATGACTTTGTCGGTCAGGCCGCCCTGTTGCATAAGTTCAAAAACATGGCCTTTCGGATATTCCATGCCGGTTCTTTCGCGTTCATGCTGACGCACCCATTGTGAACGAACCAAACCAAAATAACCAATGTAAATGATGTATTGCTTTCCATGCGAGAAGTGCATGAAAACTGTCAATCAGTCAGCCCAGTCAAAAAGTTCCGGACCGTTGCGTTGCAAATGGCGTTACTGCATACGCATTGACTACCATGAACATCAATACTTAAGGAAGGTGGTCTTATGGCATATGCGTTGATAACGGGGGCTTCGAGTGGTATTGGGCGCGAAATGGCGTCATTGTTTGCGGCTGACGGGTATGATCTCATCATCACGGCACGCAAGCAAAGCAAGCTCGATGAAGTGAGACGCACGCTGGAACATCGCTATGGCGTGCATGTGGAAACGGTCGCACTTGATTTAAGCGAGTCTGACGCACCGCAAAAGTTGCATGATTACACGGTTTCGCAGGATTTTGAGGTGGATCATCTCGTCAATAACGCCGGTTTTGCGGATTGGACGGGTTTTCTCGACGCCGACTGGCATCGCCAGCATGAGATGATGCAGCTCAATATGGCCGCGGTGGCTGAGCTTACGTACCGTTATGGTCGTGACATGCGGGCACACGGACACGGCAGAATCTTGAATATTTCCTCTGTAGCTTCGATGATGGCAGGCCCGTATATGGCGGTGTATTTCGCGTCGAAGGCGTTCGTGCGCTCTCTTTCCGAAGCGGTGGCGTATGAGCTGCACGATACCGGAGTGAGTGTGACCTGTGTATGCCCGGGGCCAACATCCACGGGGTTCGCCAAGGCCGCGAACATGCGTGGCATGAATTTCTTTACACTGACCAAACCGGCCACCGCCTACCAGCTTGCCGTCTACGCTTATCGAAAGATGAAGCAGGGGCGCACGCTTGCCTACCATGGCTATCTCACCAAAGCCGGCGCGACCGCGGAACGGCTACTCCCCCGCGCCCTGACTCGACGGGTCGCCGCAGTCATGAACGGGGGCGATCCACACAACCAACATCGCAGATGATTCGCCAAGCAACTCAATGGAGACTTCACGCCCAGACAGACCCGCCTTCATGTAACGAGCCGCACACTTTTTCATAAAGCGTGCGGCTCGTTACGTTCGTCAGCGTATTGGTTTCGTTACGAAATCGCTATCA
Source organism: Bifidobacterium sp. N4G05 (assembly GCF_002742445.1). Lineage (GTDB taxonomy): Bacteria > Actinomycetota > Actinomycetes > Actinomycetales > Bifidobacteriaceae > Bifidobacterium > Bifidobacterium hominis. The sequence goes on from NZ_NJNQ01000004.1 coordinate 91,579, forward strand.
GGCTTCGATTTCTTCGCGACCCGGCTCAGCCCACAGGGTGTGGAATGCACCCGGCTGATCCACACGCTGGTAGGTGTGAGCGCCGAAATAGTCGCGCTGACCCTGAATCAGAGCGGCAGGCAGGCGCGGGGAACGCAAGCCGTCGAAGTACGACAGGGACGATGCGAAAGCCGGAGTCGGCAAGCCATTGCGTGCGGCTTCGGCCACCACGTTGCGCCACGAGTTTTCGGCGGTTTCGATGGCGTTTTTGAAGTACGGGGCAAACAGCAGCGACACGTTAGCCTCACCGGATTCGAACGCTTCGGAAATACGGTTGAGGAACTTCGCACGGATGATGCAGCCACCACGCCAGATGCGTGACACGGCAGCCAGATCGATATCCCATCCATATTCTTCGGCGGCAGTAGTGATCTCGTTGAAGCCCTGGGCGTAGGCGACGATCTTGGAAGCGTAGAGTGCCTGACGGATGTCTTCGATGAAGGCCTTCTTCTCATCGTCGGTGAGGTTCAGCTTGCCGTCAGGGCCATTGAAGCCCTGCTTGGCGGCTTCCTCACGCAGATCAGCTTCGGAGGAAAGACCACGGGCGAACACGGCCTCGGCAATGCCGGTGACCGGAACGGCCAGAGACAGTGCGGTCTGCACGGTCCACGTGCCAGTGCCCTTCATGCCAGCATGATCGACAATCAGATCAACCAGCGGCTTGCCGGTCTTCTTGTCGACCTGATGCAGCACTTCGGCGGTGATTTCGATCAGGTAGGAGTCGAGTTCGGTCTTGTTCCACTCTTCGAACACGTCACCGATCTCAGCCGGGGTCATGCCGAGGCCGCGACGCATCAGATCGTAGCTTTCGGCGATGAGCTGCATATCGGAGTATTCGATGCCATTGTGCACCATCTTGACGAAGTGGCCGGCACCGTTAAGTCCGATATGGGTGACGCACGGATCACCTTCGGCCTTTGCTGCGATGGATTCGAAAATCGGCTTCAGCGTCTTCCAAGATTCTTCGGAGCCGCCCGGCATCATGGAAGGTCCAAGCAGAGCGCCTTCCTCACCACCGGACACGCCGCATCCGACGAAATGCAAGCCGCGAGCGCTGATTTCCTTCTCGCGACGAATGGTGTCCGGGAAGTAGGCGTTGCCTGCGTCGACGATGATGTCGCCCGGTTCCATCAGGTCGGCGAGCGCGTTGATCATGGCGTCGGTCGGCTCTCCGGCCTTGACCATGATGATGGCGGTACGCGGCTTGACGAGGCTGTCCACGAACTCTTCGAGGGTTTTTGCCGGGAAGAATTCGCCTTCGCTGCCGTGTTCGTTCATGAGCTTTTCGGTACGACCGTAGGAGCGGTTGAACACGGCCACTTTGTTGCCGTGGTGTGCGAGGTTACGCGCGAGGCTACCGCCCATTGCGGCAAGACCGACTACGCCGACGTTTGCTTCAGCTGACATGCTGACCCCTTCCATCAGGAAAAGTAGTACTTTATGAACCGTTCTTTAGTGTAGACCCGAGCTACCCCAGAACCATGGACCGTCTCAAGTCTGACATCCTGTCAAAGCTGATACCATGCCAAATCTGACGTATCGTCAATCATGTGGCGCGATGGTGCGTACAAAACGCATAGCTTCGGCAGGTGTGAGTGATGGCACGTAGGCTTGCGCCACAGCAAGCGATATTTGCGGCAGTTTGGCCGCATCGGGATAGCAGATATACACTTTCTCTTCGTCGGGGTGAAATTTCAGTTTGAAACGGAACAGTGAGTGGAATCCGTATGCTGGTTCCATGATGTCTGCGACCATTTGCAGTGCATGACGCAACACTTCGCTTTCCTCGTGTTCGCTTTCGCTGGATCCCATGCCGGCTAGTGGTGCCGCCGATAGGCTCATGAATTCCACGTTGTCTTCGTCACGTAGTCGTTCAGCCATGCGTGCAATCAGGAATTCCATGATGCCGTTGACGCTGTCGGTACGGTGCCTCATGAAGTCAAGCGTCCAACCGATGATTGTGCCGTCACGATAGGTGGGCAGCCAGCTGGTTACGCCAAGGACTTTGCCGTTGCCGTCGACCGCGTAGAGCAGGCGCACCCGGGAGTCGATCAGTTCGTCGACGCCGCCCAGGGTGAATCCCATTTCCGGCAGGGCCTTTTTGCCGGCCCACTGTGCGGAAATCTCACGAATTTGCGTTTGCACTGAGAAGGGTGCTTCCTTGAAAGTGGTGAGCACGTCGGTGATGCCGTCTCGTTTGGCTTTGTTGATGGCGGTGCGCACGTCCTGCCATTTCTTGCCTCGGGTCTGCCATTCGTTGGGATTGACAATCATTTCCGTGCCGACGTCAAGTGAATCCCATCCGGCTTTGGCAAGTTCGGCTCGCTGCGACTCGTGTACGCTGTAAAATACGGGCGTCCAGGAATGCTGCGCGCAGAATGTTGCGAAATCAGTGAGATCTTCCGCATATTCGTGTGGATCTCCGAATGGTCCTGTCACCGTCAATGCGATGCCATACGACACTCGATAGGCGATTGCGGAACGTCCGGTTGCAGAAAACCAATAATCATTGCCTTCCCAAGTTGCCATGAATGACATGGATTCGCCGCCAAGCGGAATAATCGCGTCAACATGATGGCGCGAAGCGTCATTCACCATGGAACGATCCCGCAAACAATCCCAAACACACAGCAGGGCGATAACCCAAAACACCGGACCGACGCACTGATATACCAGCACGGAGATTTGCCCGACGGGTACAAACTCAGGTTCGATCGCACTCAGCAGTCCGATCGGCAACAATCGTTGCACATAATCGGCAAGCAATGCAATCAATTGCGGACTTTCGTTGAAATCCTCGGGAGAGGCAAGCCCATACCCGACATACATCAATCCCAACAACAGAAAAGCCGACAATGCACCTGCCGCAGCGCGCAACATAATCTCACTTCTGGTGCGAATCATAAAACACTGACGGAACGCAATGACGATAACGATAAAAATCAATGGCAATGCCATAGTGGAAAACATTGCGTGAAACGCACCGTGACGAACCAACGCAGGCAACGCATCAGCCTGCGAATCGCCAACATTTCGCAGCGGAAGCATCACATAGAACAGCATCGCAAATACCACCGTGCACGCGTTGAACAGCACGCTTAACACGGCGGCAATGCGGCGTCCGCGGTACAGACCCCATGCGATCAACAGCAGCATCAGCGTCGGCATCAACGACACCAGCCAGTTTCCGGGCATGGTGAATCGCATCATACGATATTGCGCGAAACAGCTGGCATGCGAGGAACCGTTGAGGCAATCCAACACTTGTTCCGTATCGAATTCCGTGGAACCGGTCAGCAATCCGAACATGGAAAGCAATCCAAATGATTGCCTTGAGGAAACGGCAACCAGCGAACCGACCGCCTGCACGCCGGCAGCAATACCAATCAGCCTGCGCATCTCGTACAAGGCACCATGCCTATACACATCGCCTTGACTTTCGGACGCCATCAAATAACCAAGCACATGACCGATCAGCGCGGCAGCCAGCAAACAATAATCGCTGGCCTCGCCACGGTAGAGGAACATGATCAGCACCACGCTATAGCCGATCACACGAATGCGCCGACGCCACAGCATGGCGGTGAATGCGCTGGCGCACATCAGCGTGCCCATCACAACAACCAGCGGCCCCAAAATCGCGCCATCATGCGAAATCGCATGCCATTGCGGACTTTTGCCTGCGAACAGCGAACATAATCCCATGCCCAGCGCTATGCCGCCAAGCGTGGTGATCAGCGACACCCATGCCGTCTTCACCTTTCCAATCACCGTTTCGCATAAGCCGAATGCGATGAGTATCAGTGGAATGTCGATCAGCAGACGACCCAAATGAGGTACTGACAGCAGTGAGATCGGCGCGGTATACCAGCACCCATGCGCGAGCGCGTCAAAACTCACGCGCGATAATTGCGGCGGAAATTGCATATGTCTGATGCCGCATACGAGCTGCATGCCGACATTGAACAGCGTGATGAACAGCACGAAGCCCAAGGTCATACGGTGCCGACGCATCCAGTCGGCAAGATCGGATATGAGCGCGCGAAAGCCGAACAATGGTTTTACTGCTGATTCCTGCGATTGCGTTGTCATGACAATGCTTCCGTTCGATAATTCGGATTAATGATTCTATAAATGATTCAGATTGACGATTCAGATTGATACTTGTGATCGCGAGTTGCCGACGCGTCAAAACGACATGTCAGATCGCGATGCGTTTGAGATTCGGATAGTCCGCCAATTTCGGCTTGGCGTCGCTCAGTCCCGTGTTACAGCCGAATACGGCAAGTCCGTACCGCAACGTGTCTTGCACGGCATGCCAGTCATGCGCATTGCCAAGCGATTCGACCGCCGTAACATGCATGCCCGCCTGTTGGGCAACCGGTGCGATGCGTTCGGCATTGCGCACGGACTCGTGATCACGCTCCCCCGCACCGATAACAAGCGTCTGGTTCGAAGGCGCACGGTTGCGAATGGCGTTGATGGGAATCTGCTTCTCGTATGCGGTGCGATCTCCGCGGAAGAACCGGCTGATCATACTGCTTTCACTGCCATTGGTCGGTTTGAGCTCGCTGCCGGTGGGGATGATGGTGCCGAACAAATACGGATGGTTCGCACCGATTTGCAACGAACATGTGGCTCCCTGCGAAAAACCTGCGATTGCCCAATCTTGTGCTTGCCATGCCGCAGGAAGATTGGTTCTCACCCAGTCGACCACGTCTTTCGTCAAGTAGGTCAGCACATTGCCGTACACCGGCGAATCCACGCATAGGGTGTTATGCGAATCGTCTCCCAACTGGTCGGCCGCAATAACAATGGGTGCGAGTCCGCCATGATGCTGCGCATAATCGTCCATCATGGTTTGGATGCCGCCCGCGGCAAACGCGCGCCCCGGAGAACCCGGCTGGCCGCTCATCATCAGTATGACCGGCAACGCCGGCTTGTGCTTGGCTGTGGCAATCGCTGCCGGCGGCAGATATACCAGCGCCTGTCGCGCCTCGAAATGCGATGTTGTGGCTGGAATATTTACCTTACTGACTTCGCCATGTGCGGGAATATCGCTGATGCTACCGTCTGCCGCTTCCTGCTTCCATTGCGTGACGCTAATCAAATCGCTGCGTTTCGCCATTCCCGTCAGGTCGGCTTCGTGATAGGTGTCTTGGCCGAACAGTGATCCGATGGTGGCATATTCTCCATACGCCTGATCGATGCCGGTGGCGGCGGAAAGCACTGCGCATGCCACCAATATTACGGCGACGGCACGCAACACTCCCCTATGCAGCATCGCATGACTGACCGCAAATCCGATGATCGCACAACCGCAACCAGCCCATGCGATCACACGCGGGCCCAGCCCAACACCGAACACCACAAACACGTCCGACAGCAACCAGGCAATCACCCATCCAACAATGCCGGCAATAACCGCAATCACCATCGGACACGCAACTACGGCAATTGCACGTTTACCGTCGCCACGGCTTTCGCCAACCGTCTCCCATATTGCAATACCCAACAGTGTCGCCGCCAGTACCGCAGTTATCGAAAACAACGTTGCCGGAAACCAGCCATCCACCAAACTTATGTTCATCAACCATGTACGCATGCGCACTTCTTGCTTTCATATTCTTCATTTCCAATGTGCCATTTGTAGTCCACGAAACGTTGGCACGACCTCATCCTTGAGACTGATTTTCCTTGGAAGATCAACGAAAAATACTGTGAGTAAGCTGAATGGACGATGCTATTCGGCAGCGTTCTTGCCTTTGCCGATAACGCCTCGAACGCACGTTCCAATGGTTTGATCAAATAATGTGATTCCAGCTTAGAATACGTTAAGAAACACATCCAATGTTCCCGACCGGCAGTCAAGCGGTATGGTGTTGGACTATGCAGTATGTTTTTTCAGCTTCGAATGTTTCCTGTATCGTGCCTGTCGATGGTGAGCAGCGCACGATTTTCAGCGGATTATCCGTTGATGTGAAGTTTGGTGAGATTGTGGATTTGGTCGGACCTTCCGGATCGGGCAAGAGTAGTCTGCTTACCGCTTTCGCACGATTGAATCCGAATGCGACCGGCGATTTTCAGCTTGAAGGGCGATCTGCCAGCGAATTCACACCGCAACAGTGGCGTAGTCAGGTGGCGTATTTGCCGCAGAAGCCGGTATTAATCGGTTCGAGCGTGGCCGAGGCGATTCGTTTGCCGTTTACATTGGCTATTCGTGCCGGCGAAGACAAGCACGGATTCAGCAGGAAATGGTCGGCTGGCAAGTCTCTCAAACCCGCCGATCTGCTGCCGGATGATCGCATTCGAGCCACGCTTGACGCCATTGGCTGCGCGGATATTGATTTGGGGCGCGCTCCGCATGACTTGTCTGGAGGCCAGGCCGCCCGGGTGAGTTTGGCGCGCACCTTGCTTACGTCGCCGAAAGTGCTGCTTGCCGATGAGGTTGATGCCGGTTTGGATGATGAGAACGCCGATAAGGTGGCATCCATCCTGGCTCAGGCCGCAGAGCAGGGCATGACGGTGATTCGTATTCGCCATCGTCCACCGGACGGGCGTGCCACGCGTATTCTCACACTGGCCAAAGGCGTATTGCAGAGTGCGAATGCTCCGCTCACCGAAGCAACCAATGATTCCAATGATTTCACGGCACAGTCCGATTCGGTGCAAGGAGTGCAGGCATGAGCGGCAATTACTATTCCATTGATATTTGGGGTCTGCTCATCGCATTGGTTATGGTCGGCGTGGCCGCGGGCATTTCCGAAGCGATGCGCATGGGCATTGGCAAGACACTGCTATGGTCGGCATGCCGCGCGTTGCTGCAATTGTGCGCCATGGGTTTCATTATGGAGTTCGTCATCAAGTCGAACAATCCATGGCTGGTGCTGCTGCTGGTGATGTTCATGCTGATCGCGGCCGTGCAGATCACCCTGTCTCGCGCCAAAGGTGTGCCGAAGGGCTTGGCCGGTCCCGTGTTTTTGAGCTTGGTCATCACCATGCTTATTATGATTTCGTTGGTCACCGAATTGATCATTCGCCCGCAACCTTGGTATGCGCCGCAATTGGTGGTACCGTTGACCGGCATGCTGCTCGGCAATACCGTGTCCGCTTTGGCGGTTGGATTGAGCCGGTTTTTCGAAAGCATGAAGGAACGCCGTGACGAAGTGGATACGCTGCTGGCGTTGGGTGCGACCGCCTGGGAGGCCGCGCGCCCGTCCATCGTCTCGTCGATTCGTTTGGGTTTGCTGCCAACTACCGCTTCGCTGGCGTCCAGCGGCATTGTGACGGTGCCTGGCATGATGGCCGGTCAGATCATCGCCGGCGGCAATCCTATCGATGCGGCGAAATACCAGTTCCTGGTTCTCGCCGCCATTGCAGCGTTGACACTTCTAGCTGACAGTCTCATTATGGTGATGGCGTACCGCAAGTGCTTCACTGCAGACGACCAATATAATCCGATTGCAGACTGAACGACTTTCATATAGCCAATCAAATTAATAGACGATCAGTTTTAATAGAAAACGGTGTCCGCCAAGTGTTCATGAACCTTGGCGGACACCGTTTTCTATTGTTTACCAGTTATGCAAGCTTTGATTTTGCATTTCAGCGATCAACGCGTGCGGAATGGCGCTTTCCTGATGTTCGCATGGCGATGGCGTGACTGCCCTGCATGCTTGTCGTGACGTCTGTCACGGCCGCCACGCTTGACTTCCGTATGACGGTCATAGCGTTTCGCATCCGAGGAACGCTCGTCATGCTTCTTGCCGTTGGAACGACGATCGTCGTCATATCGACGTTCGGCACGGGCTTCAGACTTGCGCTGCTTCTTGCTTGGCGCCCCCTGCTTTTTCGCAAGCTGCGCGGACTTCTTCTTTCCCAGCCCCCTGCGATTGTCGGTATTGCCGTAATCGCCGTCGTGCCTACGCTTGTTCGCCGTTTCGTGCTGTTCGTTGTCACTGCGCTGTTGCTCATGCAGGCGCGCGTACTTTTCACGACGCTTGTTGTTGCGCTTTTCCTCACGCTGTTCACGGTGTTCCTCCTGAATTTCAGGATGTTCCCAACGATGTTCACGCGCTTCGAATTCGCGATTGTCACGACCTTCAAACTTGGCGGCACGGCGTTCCGCACGGTTCTTCTTCGGTTCGAACTTCTTCGCGCTGTCGTTACGTTCCTCACGCTGGTCGCGATCGCGACGATCCCTGCGTTCGGACTTAAACGGCTTGCCGCCCTTGTCTTTGCCGCGATCCTTGTTACGCCCGCCGGAACGGTTCGGCCTGCCGGAACGTTCGCCGTCGGCACCCCCCTTGCCGTTCTTCCTACGGCGCGGATTTCCTGCCGGTTGCGACTGCTCAAGTGTCCAGCCGAATACCGGCTCGGCCACTTCACCTACGAGTTCCAACACTTCCGGCGAATCAGGGGTCACGTCAATCGGTTCGACCGTCAGTCCGGCCTCACGCATCATGCGACGGGTCCTGCGGCGCTGGTTCGGCAGAATGATGGTCACCACGTCACCGGAATGACCGGCTCGCGCGGTTCGTCCGGAACGATGCAGGAAGGATTTCGGATCTTCCGGCGGTTCGACCTGCACCACGAGTTCCACACCGGAAACGTCAATGCCTCGCGCGGCCACATCGGTGGCCACCATAACGTTCACATCGCCGGAGTTGAAGGCGGCCAGATTGCGGTCACGCTGGTTCTGGCTCAGATTGCCGTGCAATTCAGCCGCAGGAATGCCGTTCTGCGTTAAATCCTTGGCAAGCTTCTGCGTCTGGAATTTGGTACGGGTGAACAGAATGCGACGGCCCTTGCCGGAAGCGAGGGTGCGCACCAGCTCGTGACGGTCGCTCAGCGTGGTTTTGAACACATGGTGGGTCATCTCGTCAACGGTCGCCGTCGCGGAATCGACGCTATGCACCTTCGGATCGGACAGGAAGGTTTCCACCACTTCGTCCACGCCATGGTCGAGCGTGGCGGAAAACAGCATGATCTGCGCATCGAACGAAATCTGGCCGAGCAGTCGCTTGACGGGCGGAAGGAAGCCCATATCGGCCATTTCGTCGGCCTCATCAATAACCGCAACCTCAACCTTGTCCAAGGTGAGCGCGCCCTGTTCGATCAGATCCTCAAGACGACCAGGGCAGGCCACCACAATATCGGCACCGGCCTGAAGGTCACGGATCTGGCGGGCATAACGTACGCCGCCGTACACGGTGGTGGTGTTGATGCCGTATATCTGAGCAAGTGGCATCAGCACGTCGTTGATCTGGTTGGCAAGCTCACGGGTCGGAGCAAGCACCAAGCCACGCGGATGAGGCACGAAATCGTCGGCGCGACGCTCCTCGGCATGAGCCCGCTTCACACGATCAACCTCATGGCGGAACTGGCTCATGGTCTCATATTCGCTGGCATCCACTTCACCCAGGCGAGCGACCAGCGGAATCGAGAACGCCAACGTCTTACCGGAACCGGTACGACCGCGGCCGAGAAGGTCTCGCCCAGCCAACGAATCGGGAAGCGTGTCGGCCTGAATCGGGAAAGCGGTTTTCTTGTCATCAGCCGCAAGCACGCGGACCAGTGGACCAGGAACGCCGAGTTCGGCGAACGTCAGCGGGCGTTCCTCTTCCTCGCCCATCGCTTCGGAAGCGGCTGCGAGGGTATCTTCATCAAAAACGGTATCGGGCACAATGGCCTTTCATGTCAAATATTACGCACGTTGCGCAAACCTGATAACTGTAGCCTATGCCCGATACTTTTTCTTACGTTCCTTCAATCCTTCATATCCGTTATATTCACGCCGGATTGCGGTTGATTTCGATATCGGTGACGGTCAGATTCGCTTCGTTGACCAGATTGAACAGAATCACTTCGGCCAGTTGGTTGGCACGCATGAAGGTATGCTGCTTTTCTTCCGAAACGTAGTCATGGCTGTCACGGTAGAACGGGGTGTCGATGCCACCTGGATAGACACCCACGATTTTCACACTGGTCCCCTTGTATGCGGCCTGCAAACTCTTGGTGTAGCCCTTCTCGCCCCACTTGGTGGCGCAGTACACGGATTCGTTGGGATTACCTCGCGTTGCCGCAGTAGACATGACGTTGGCGATTTTGAGATCCTGCTCACCATCCGCTTTCAGTGTTTCCACGCTCCACAACACCATGCCTTTCAGGCCCTTCAGACACTTGTCCACATCGGCCGCCTCGTATGCGGTCGGGACTTTGAACGAAGGCTGGCCGGCATTGTTGATCAGCAAATCGATATGACCGATTTTCGAGATTGCGGCAACAGAGTCCTTCACGAACGATTCGTCGGAAATATCGCCCACAAAAGCTCTGTATTCGTCGGCAGCAAAAGTCTTCGACAACTCCGCCTGGCGTGCGCCATTGAAATCAATACCAGCAACGAACCATCCTTTGGCGATCAGCTGTCGAGTCAGCTCGTACCCCAATCCAAGCGCGGAACCGGTGACGATAGCGATTTTCTTTCCTGCTGCGGTACTCATATGACGAACTCCTTCATTCAAAAAAGAACATAGCCCCTTTTTGCACCATCATAACCGTTCAGCCCCACATGAAGTCAAACGATTGACGTTCTTAAAACCACACTCGAAAGCACCAGACAAGCAGAGCAAGAACTTTGAGCTCATTCTTCAGATTCGTATGTCCCGCACAGAAACTCATCGCAAATCTCATTAATCCCTTCTCCGTAGATGCAAAAGACGGCCACCGACAACAAGTCGACGGCCGTCTCATACCCCGTGTTTATTCAGGCTCTAGCACACAAAAACCTTTGCATTACAGGATGTCAGGGTCGCTCTTGTCGATCGTGCCGGTGGCCTTGCCGATGGCCTTCAAGCCGTGGTAGGAGACGAGGATCACGATGGTGCCGATGGCGATGCCGTTGAAGGAAATGCCATTGAACGCGAACGCGAACTGTCCGATGGCGATGATCATGGTGATTGCGGCAACCATGATGTTCAGCGGCTTGTCGAAGTTGACCTTGTTCTCAACCCAAATACGGATGCCGACCATGCCGATCATGCCGTACAGCAGGGTGGTCACGCCACCGAGCACGCCAGCCGGAATCGTGTTGATGATGGCACCGAACTTCGGACACAGGCTCAGCAGCAGTGCGAAACCAGCCGCACACCAGTAGGCTGCGGTGGAATACACCTTGGTGGCTGCCATCACGCCGATGTTCTCACCGTACGTGGTGGTGCCGGAACCGCCGCCGAAACCGGCGATGGTGGTGCCAAGACCGTCGGCGAACAGGGCGGTGCCGATCTGGTCGTCATAATCGCGGCCGGTCATCTGGGAAACGGACTTGACGTGGCCGACGTTTTCGGCAACGAGCACGAGCACCACCGGAACGAACATCGGCAGAATCGTGAAATCAACCTGCGGCAGGTGGAAAGTCGGCAGACCAACCCAAGCAGCCTTGCCGATGGCGGAGAAGTCAACCTGGCCACGAATGCAAGCGTATGCGTAACCGATGATCACACCGATCAGAATGTTGAGTCGGCCAAGCAGACCCTTGAACAGCACTGCTACCAGCAGCACGGCAGCCAAAGTCACGATAGCGGTATCGGGAGCGACCTGGAAGTTGTTCCACACGCTCGGAGCCAGATTGAAACCGATGATGGCCACGATTGCACCGTTGACCACCGGCGGCATGATGATGTCAATCCACTTGGCGCCCGCGAAGTGCACGAGCACACCGATCAGAGCCAGCAGCAAACCGGTGACGAGAATGCCGAAGGATGCGACGGCAATGCCCTTGTTCGCCGTGGTGACGGCGGTGATCGGGGCGATGAAGCCGAAGGACGAACCCAAGTAGCTCGGCAGCACGTTCTTGTTGATCAGCAGGAACAGTGCGGTCGACATGGCCGTGAAGAACAAGGTGGTGGACGGGTCGAAACCAGTCAGAATCGGCACCAGGAACGTGGCGCCGAACATGGCGATGACGTGCTGCGCACCGATTTCGGCGGTGCGCGGCCACGTCAGGCGCTCGTCAGGCTCAACGACTTCGCCCGGCTTCAGCGTCTTGCCGTCACCGTGGACCTGCCACGTGAACAGATTGGACATGCGATTGTCTCCTTAACTCTCTTGCGCGGCAAGCAAAAACGCGCCGCGTGTCACAGCCATTGTAGTGGGGCGTGGACACGGGCGCGTTGCGCACGCAAGATGGGGGCATCAATCGTCGATATCAGCCAATCCGATCATGCAATCAACAGACCAACACACATCACAGGTGACGGTCAACCGCATGAACAACGTCCACCAAATCGCCATTCGACAGCACTGGACGCTTGAATTCACGCCAATCTTCGACCTTCACCACCCAACGATTTTCCGCCTCATCGAATACCGGCCGCGCGGTCTGTTCCCAACGGAACCGCTTATACGTACGCCCGGTCGCCGGATCACGGCGCGAATAATGGAAGCACGTACAATTAGTGATCTTCCATTCGTCGGACGCCGCACGGTGCATGAATTCCTCGTCGGACAGGTCCTCCAAAGTGAGCATAAGCGCCAGCATGAGGTCGCCGTGACTGACCATCACCACGGATTCTGCGTCCGACTTGCGGTTCAGGGACGTGAGCAGATTATGCACGCGGTTTTCGGCCACATCGGCGATCGATTCGCCCGCCGGCGGACGCCAATACAGCGGATCAGTGTTCTTGAACATCCAGTTGCGCGCGTAATTGGTTTTGAAATCGTCTTTCGTGATGGTATTGATCTCACCCCAGGAGCGTTCGCGCAGCACGCGTGTCTCCTCCCATTTCGCCTTAGGCAGGGCCATCGTGGCAGCCGTCTCACGCGTGCGCACGTACGGCGAGACGAGGTAACGGTCGAACAACGGCTGCTGCGAGACCAGCCAGCGGCCGATGCAATCCGCCTGCTTGCGGCCGGTGGCCGTAAGCCTCCACGAACGGTCGGGCACGGTGACGTTGTCCTGCGTATACAGCGAGTTGTCACCTTGTTCACCGGCACTGATAATCACGTTCGCTTCGGATTCGCCATGTCGAATCACATACAAATCAAGGGGCATTCCCATAATATTTCTTTCCTTTTTCTACTTACCTCACGCGCTTCGTAATTCGCTATCCGCGCGTATCGTCATCGAATTGTTTCCACCGTAGCTGATTTGCAAGGATTTCGCACATCAAAGCACGCTGATTTATGCGATTTGTGCACGGAAATTCGCGTTCAGGTTACTTGCGATTCACTTGCGCCACATGCAACGAGACAATGCAGACGTAATCACGACCGATCAACCGTTTATTCCGGCCAAATGCCGGTTTGCGAGTATTTTTTGCGATACTCCCCCGGCGTCATGCCGCTATGTTTCTTGAAGACTTTCGTGAAATGGCTTTGCGACCGGTATGCGAGGATCTGCGCGATCTCATTGAAGCTGTATTCCGAATATTTCAGCATGTTTTCGGCGGCTTCCATACGTTTGTCGGTAATGTATTGCGACAATGACGTTCCCGTTTCGCGTGCGAACAGTTCCGACAGATACGTGGGATTCAAATGCACGTGCTGTGCCAGAATCGCGACGGTGATTTTCTCATGCAGATGGTAGTGGATGTAGTCCATGCATTCGTTGACGGCTTTGGAATGGGTGTCGGTTTTCTGCATGTCGGCCATGGCCCAAGTAAAGAAGGTCATCATGTCGGTGTGCAGTCGGCGCACGTCTTCCGGAGTCTTGCAATTGTCAAGATCCTGAATGTACAGATCGGAAGCGTTGTAGGCGTCTTCCTCGTCCATGCCACCTTCGATGGCGAAACGCGTGGCCAAGGTAATGGTGGTAACGAAACGGTATTTCGCGTTTTTGAGTGGATCGTCCGACAGATGGCCGTATAGTCCAGAATCCCACAGTTTCGCGCTTTCCGAAATGGCATTGACGTCGCCGGCGCGCATCATGTCATACTGTTTCATTTCCTCAACGTAGCGATGGTGGCGTACCCGATCCTCACGCGAAAGAAAGTCCAGGTACCCCAGTTTCGCCTCATCGACAATCGCCATTATTCCCCTGCCGTTTTGTACCTATCTTTCTTTCAAGGATATCGCCATTGCACACAAAAACCGATCTATTTTGCTTAGAAGTAGGTGGACCAGCCGAGTTTGACGGCAAGGATGATGCCGGTCAGCACGGCGGCGGCACGCATGATGTTCTCCGGAATATGGCGGGTGACGGGCGGTGCGATCGCACTGCCGATGGTACAGCCGAGGCACATCATGATGGCGAACGGCCAATACACGGATCCACGAATGATGAACATGATTGCGGCGGAAATGTTCGCACCGAAGCCAACCACGGTTTTCAACGCGTTGATCTGATGGAACGGGCCGATCTTACCCAAATCCAGGATCGCCAAGGCAAGCGTGCCCGCTGCCGCGCCGAAATAGCCGGAATAGACGCCGACGAAACTCACGCCGACCCACAGCCACCACGGATCGTTGCGCAACGTGCCGCTTGCGGTTTTGCTGGCGATCCGCGTGGCTAGTTCGCCTTGATGCGATTGCGGCAGCGCCTGCGCCACGGCGTCGCGCGCGGCCGCCTTCTTCCGTGGGTTGAGCGCGATGATGATCGCGCTGAACAGGATAAGCGGCGGTACCGCGAATTCGAAGACCTTCGCCGGCAGTTCCAACAGCAACAGCCCGCCGATGATGCCGCCGACCAATCCGATGCAGGCATAGACGGCCACGCGCGTGCCTTGGCCTTTAAGCTCCTTTCGGGCGGAAAGCAGTCCGCCGATGCCCGTACCGCACACGCCCACCGTGTTCGTGGTGTTGGACAGCACAGGCGGAATGCCGAACGCCAGCAACGCCGGATAGGAGATCAGAGAGGATGCGCCGACCGCGTATCCAACGAATCCTGCACCGACGCCGGCTGCGAGCACCAGCAGCAATGTGGTGATGGACACTCCCGCGATCATGGCCGTTACTCCCGATTCCCCGACTGATATGACAACGGGAGCCAAGCGTAATGGCTTGGCTCCCGAAAATACCTGTTTTGTTCAGAACGTGGCTGACTGCCGCGTTTGGACTATCGTTGTTCAGTGATTGCGCTTGGCGATCAGCGACTCGGTCCAGTAGGCGGCGAGCGGGATCAGAGCCCACTGTAAGGCGAGTCCCGGCAGACCGGCGGCCAGGTCGCTCGTCCATGTTGCGGCGACCGTCTTGCTTGAGCCGAACGCGAACACAGCGATCGCAGTGGCTGCGGTCAGCACCACACGGCCGGCCAGCTGGACGATGACCACCTTCACCAGACTCGGCAGCTTGACCTCACGCAACAGACCGGCCACAAGACCATACGCGAACAATTCCACCATCATCAGCGGCAGCATCGCCAGCATCGGCATGCCGGACAGCAGGAAGCTGGCGAGCGGCGCGGCGGCTCCGGCGATGGCGCCAGCGGCAGGACCGGCGATCAGGCCGACGAAGATGATCGGCAGATGCATCGGCAGGAACGCGACGCCAAGCATGGTGCCCTGCCCGGAAACGGCACCGATGACATGGAACAGCTGCGGCAATGCTACCGCGGCCACAATGGCCAGCACAGTGGCCGCGGCTTTGATGCTCAGGCTCAGCTTCGGCAGGTCGGCACGACGCAAGGCGCGCACGGACATGGTTGCGGAATCAGACATATTCATTCTCCTTTTGTTTTCTTCTCTTCAATGGTCGTCATACGTTATCCGGCGATGCAGTGTCGACAATCATGTCGGCAGCCGATTCGGTTCCGGTCTCTTCGAAATAACGGTTTTCCAACGGAATCCACTCATCGACGAATCGTCGCAGCATGCGCGGATTACGTTGCTCGAGCCGACGCAGTTGCTCAGCAGGCGTAATCGCAAGGCAGATCATGCAATCGTAGTACCCGCGCAGATCGGGATGCATGCTGTAGCTGCCTTCCACGATGGTCAGACGTGCCGGTTCGACGGTACGAGAGGCCGCAAAATCGCCCGCACGACAATCCCATGGACGGTATTGCGCGGTTTTTCCGGCGAGAAGCGGCGCCAATACTTCCATTTCGAACCGTTCGCGGTCCACGTTCCCGCCGGGCTGCGCGAATCGTTCCGTCGTGCGCTGCTCGGGACGTAGAAAAAAATCGTCCATATGCAGCACGTTGCCGCCGAAACGCTTGTTGACGGTTGCGGCGAGCGTGGTTTTGCCGGATGCGCACGGCCCGTCTATGGCAACGAACACATGGTCGCGTTCGGCAAGCAGCGCTTCGATATGGGCGATTGCGACACCACCGGTTCCCGCTGGTTTCGTGGTCATTGCGGACACTGTCAGCCGAGCACGGTCAGCCGGTACGAGCGTGAACCGATGCCGAGCTCTTCGGCGTATTCGAGCGTGTGTTCGCCGTGGCGGGAAGCGATGCGTTCGGTGACGGAAGCTCCGTCGGGGGCAACGTGGATAAGGTCCACGCATGCCTGATCGAGCGCCACCGGGTCAAGCGATGACAACACGCCGATATCGTGCATGTCCGGTTCGGATGGGGTGGGGAAGCAGTCGCAGTCCACGGACAGGCGGTTCATGACGTTCAGATACATCATGTTGCCATGCATGTGGCTGATCACTGCTTCGTCGGCTTCAGCCATCGATTCGAGGAAGTCATCTTGGTCGGCTTCCACCCAGCGGTCGGTGGCCACGCCCGCGGAATGGATCCAGCGTTTGCCGTTCGACGATGCGATGCCGATGGACACGTTTTTGAGCGCGCCACCGAAGCCGCCCATCGGATGCCCCTTGAAATGCGAGAGCACGAAAATGGAATCATAGTCGTCGATATGCTTGCCGACGATGTCATAAGCGATATGACGGTGCTTGGCTACCGGAATTTCGATTTCACCGCCCATGTCCATGATTTGGATCGGTGCGATATCCGCGTATCCACGTTCCTTGAACACGGCAAGGCTTTTCTCAGGCGTCTCGCGATTGCCGTCATATGCCGTGGCGCATTCAACCAATGTTCCACCAATCTCCTGCACCAAATCCTTGACCAGCGCAGGATTCAGATTATTGGATTTTTCGGATTCTCCGGAATGGATTTTGATGGCGACCTTACCTTCCGTCTTGGCTCCCAACGCATGGTACGCGACAACCAGGCTTTCCGGCGTAATCACGGGAGTGAAGAACACCTCGGGAGCCGACGCATCATCTGTACGATGCTCCAATTCCTGCGCTTTCGCAATATCGAAATCAGTCATAATCCTCCTCGATTCTGCTCACTTCAGCATAACCGATTTCAGATTATCAAGCTCAAGTTTGGTTTAACCAAACCGACACTCCTGTCATTTCAACCATTCCATCGGAACAGCGCAAGACCATGTCCATGTCTTAACCCGAACTCATTGCGTTTACATGTTGACTGCTACGCTTACCGAGTTCTCACGATTCGCCAAAAGAATGTCGAAGGCGTTGACGTACCGCGCGATAATCATTAAAGAAAGGAACATCATGGCGGAACTTGTTACGATGGCACTGTTCTGTGCGGCTTTGATCGCCTGCATCATAACCAACATATCCATCGTTCCCGCACTGCTGGCCGGCGTGGTCATGTTCCTCATCCACGGAAAACTCACTGGTCACAGGTTTACAACCATGCTTTCCAAAGGATTCGCCTCCGTACGCGCCGCAAGCATTGTGGTGGTGACGTTCGTGCTGATTGGTCTGCTGACCACGCTATGGCGCGCCGCCGGCACCGTGCCGTTCATCGTGGCGAACACTTCCAGCCTAGTGCGTCCGCATGTGGTGATTCTGCTCGCCTTCCTGCTCAACTGCCTCATGTCGCTGTTGACCGGCTCATCATTCGCGTCGGCCGCCACCATGGGCGTCATCACCATGACGCTCGGCACGTCCATGCAGGTTTCGCCCGTATTCCTCGGCGGTGCGATTCTGTCGGGCGTCTATTTCGGCGACCGCTGCTCCCCTGTTTCCACCAGCGCGCAATTAGTCAAAACACTCACACATACGAATATTTTCGACAATATCGTACTGATGTTGAAAACATCTATTGTTCCGTTCATCATCACGTGTGCGATTTATGCTGTGTTGGCTTTGTGCACGCATCCTTCCGCAGGTTCCATTGACATCACGGGATTGTTCTCAAGCGCGTTCGATCTTCATTGGGTTACCGTTATTCCCGCGTTGGTGCTTGTGGTGCTTGCGATCGCCCGAGTGGATGTGCGTATTACGATGGGCGCGAGCATTCTTACCGCATTGCCGGTTTGCGTGCTGGTGCAGCATATGGATTGGCTGGAGATTGGCCGTGCTTTGGTGTTCGGTTTTCATTGTTCGAACGCTCAGGTGGCGTCGTTGATTGACGGTGGCGGCATTGTTTCGATGATCAAGGTGATACTGATCGTCTGCATTTCCTCGTCGTATTCCGGTATTTTCCAGGAAACGGGGTTATTGGATGGCACGCATCGGCTTATCGCTTCGATGGCGGAGCACATCAGCGTGTTTGGTGCGACTTTGGTCACGTCTGTGGTTGCGAGCGCGGTTGCCTGTAATCAGACATTGTCGATTATGTTGACTGATCAGTTGTGCGGCAATTTGGAAAACGACGAGCGGCGCAAGGTTATTAATTTGGAGGATACCGCCGTTGTGGTGGCTCCATTGATTCCATGGTCGATTGCCGGCGCGGTGCCGCTTGCTTCGGTTGGGGCTCCTACGGAAAGTCTGTTGTTGAGCTGTTTTCTGTATTTGCTGCCGATTTGTTCGCTGGTTCGTACCTTGATTGCGGATCGTCGCAAAGTTTCGGATTAATACCAGATTACTTTTAATGCAAATAAAAAAATGTGCCGTGCACTGATTATCCCAGCGCACGGCACAACGGTATTTGGAAGATATCTAAAAGATATGTAGAAGATTTTTAGAAGAACAGCGCTGCCACTCCCGCTGCGAAGCACATGAGCAGGATCGAAGTGATGAGGCTGGCAAGGAACGCCTTCTGCCCCTTCTTGGCGAGTGCCGAGAAGTTCACGGTGATGCCCAATGCGGCCATGGCCATGCCAAGCACGATGTAGGCGAAATCGACCAGCTGCGGGGTGATGGTGGCGATGAACGGCACGAACGTGCCGATGATCGACGCTCCGATGAAGCCGAGCATGAACCACGGGAATGAGATCTTGCGCTTGCCGTCCGAAGGCATCTGCGAATGGTTCTTATCCCACCAGATGGCGATGATGATGGCTGCGAAAACGAGCATAAGCACTCGCGACAGCTTCATGATGGTGGCGATGTCGACCGCGCCGAACGCGTCACCAGCCGCCACTGCGTGTGCGATTTCGTGCAGGGACGCGCCGGCTGTGATGCCCAGCTGGGTGTTGGTCAGTCCGGTAAGAGGGCCGAGCGCGATTTCCACGAGGGCAAAGATCGTGCCCATGATGGCGATGATGGCCACGGCCATCACTTCATTGTTGGCTTTCTCGTCTTCCTGTTCCGGTGGAACCTTGATGGATCCGGAAAGTCCCATGACGGCTGCGGCACCACAAATGCCGGTGCCACCTGCCACGAGGATGGCCAGTTGCGGGTCAACGCCGAGCTTACGGGCGATGTTGTAGCACACGACGATGGTGAGCGTCACCACAACAGCGGCAATCGGCAAGCATTTGATGCCTTGCGTGAACAACACCTGCAGGTTGAGTTTGAATCCAAGCAGAATAATACCCAGGCGGAGCAGCTTGTTGGAGATCAGTCCTGCTGCGTCTTTCACACCGGCCTTATGCTCTGGTGAACGGCTGGAATACCATTTGCGAATCGGAAACTGCAGCACCATGCCGATCAGCAGTGC
The DNA here is from genome assembly GCF_002742445.1 of Bifidobacterium sp. N4G05. Lineage (GTDB taxonomy): Bacteria > Actinomycetota > Actinomycetes > Actinomycetales > Bifidobacteriaceae > Bifidobacterium > Bifidobacterium hominis. The sequence continues at coordinate 111,422 of NZ_NJNQ01000004.1, forward strand.
GATAATCAGCGCACCGAACAGGCTGAATCCAGGGAATTGCTTCAGCCATGAGGCGATAATGGACGCGGCCAGCGTCACAATGCCGATGAATACCATCTCTTTGGTGGAGATACGTTTCCACCACTTCTCACAAAACTCTTTCACAAGCATTCAAGAATAAAGCAGATACAGCGTGGAATCAACAGTCAAGTTCACATATTCGGCATTACGATTTGCTGCGATGTGGGAGTTGCACTTCGGAGAAGATGATTGCGGCGAAAATCAGCGCGAATCCGCATACTGACGGCACGGTAAGCGCAAACGAGATTTCGAATGCCACGCGGTACTTTGGAAAATGTTTTACTGCGCTTTGGCTGCTTGTTGATTCACCCAGTTGTCGGCCATTTCGATGGCTTCATCAAGCGTGGTTTTGGCGGCCTTGTAATACTTGGATTCTTTGACGCCGCTATTGTCGATCAGCTGCTGGCCCGCATCAACGGCTTTGGATAGCGCGCTCAACAGTTTGCGTCCGATAAGGGTGAGATCGCCGTCATTGCCGAGTTTGTCGATAAGCGCGTTTGCCTTGTCAAGCGATTCCTGCAAAGCAAGTTTGGAGTCTTCCAACGATTCGGCATTGTCGTCTGACTTGTTTTGACTCGTCCCATCATTGGATTGCGTTGAATTCGACGTGCCATCGGAGGTATCGCCGCCGCTTTGCGACTGCTGGTTCTTTTCGATTGTCTTCAGACTGCCGTTCAGGGAGTCAGTTGCGCTGTCCAATGTTTTGGAGACGAGATTGAGCTGCGTGATGGTGGCGTTGGCTTTGCATCCTTCCACGTCGACGGTGCCTTCGGCGCTGGTCGCGGCGTCCGCGAACGCATCCAGAATATCGTCGACGCCAAGCACATCGCGCAGCACTTTCTGCAATTCGCTACTATTGTCGGACGTGTCGAGAATCGCCTTACGTGCCGCACTGAATTCCGCAACGGATTGACGGCATGATGCGAGCGCCTCTTGCTGTTTGGCGTGATAGACGTACACGCCTGCGCCGCATGCCACAGTGAGCGCCACGACCACGGAAAGGACAATCGGCCAGGTTTTGCGGGGATTGGAAGGCTGTTCAACGGCCTGATACTGATAATCCATATGCGTCCACCCCTTGCGAATCGACGGATGTCATCGTTCTTCGTCTTGTTAACCTCGCCTATTTTACGAGTCCGAAGATGGGAAAAACCTGAATGGACATCCCACGCACACCAACGAAGCGGGGTCGGGTCGGCATACCATACACGGATTCATGCACATCGTCGACGTGCGTGAATCCGCCTGTGCCGGCGACCACGGGAATGCCTTGCAACAGCCACAGCGCCGTGATCGTCGAAATGATGATCACGCTGGCTCCACGGATGAAGCCCCACAGCCGCATCAAGGTCACCATCCGCATGACCTATGGCTTCCACCACGTCAGCAGCCTCATCGCGCTCGTCATGCTCCGCTGCGGCGGACTCGACATACACCTACCACAACCAAGAACCTAACCCACGAAAACAGCAGAAGCCCCTCAATTCTTCAATTCCACTACAAAGGTCACATCACGGCATACGCACGCCGACGCGCGTATGCGTGCACGACTCCAGCAACGAGCCGTACCCGCCGTTAGATGGCAGGCTTCAGTATCGTGACGCCATGCGTTAGCGTCACCATGCAACGATAGGAACACACTATTTAAATAGTGCATCACGAAGGCGTGACGTTGCCCTTGCGCAGGTGCCGTAAGACTCCGCGGACAAAGCAATGAGGCTTCCCTGCGAGAAGGAAGCCTCATGTTCCATTCATTCTATTCAGCGATGATGGCGCCTAATCACCGATCATCCTTTGGGAACAGCGCGTCGAAGGCATGTTCCATCACGGACTTACGGCGGATCACACCGACGAGCCTGCCATCACCATCCACCACCGGCAGTTTCTTGAACTGCTTCTTGGCGAGGATTCGGGCCACCTCTCCAACATGCTGGTCGGGCGTGGCGGCAACGACCTTACGCGTGGCGATGTCCATCACCTTCTTGCCGGAGAGTGCCTGCACCTTGGAGGCCACGGTTTCGTCGTCGAACACCACCATCGTCGAACCGGTGCCGGTGGAAACCGTACGGGATTCATAGGTGGCAATCGATTTCATGACATCGCCGTCGCTGACGAAGCCGACGAGCCTGCCCTCGCCGTTCACCACGGGAAGGCTGGAGACGTTGAGGCGGATGAACTCGCGCACCACATGCGTGATGTCATCGCTGTCCAGGCAGCTGTAGGGCTGATCGTCCATGATCCCGCCGATGGACTGTTCCTGGGCCTGCTTGAACAGGGAGGCGGCGGGGGCCACGTATGCGCCGGCGTAGTGATGCTCGGCGGGCTGGCCTTCAGTGGTTTCGGCCGCGACTTCGGCGGAGGCTTGCGCCTCGTAGGCCTTGGCGTTGCGTGCGGCCTTCTCCTTGGCACGGCTGGTGACGGTGAAGATGCAGATGATCAGGGCGACCAGCGAGATGGCGGCGCACAGCAGGTAGGAGAACGCGATGCCGCTGGCCGTGGCGGACTTCACACCCTGGGACATGTGCGAGGCGGTCACGGATGTTTCTGCGGTGACCAGAAGCGAGGTCGCAATGGCTGCCGCGATCTGACGGCCGGTGTTGGCGATGGCGTTGCCATGGGCGATCATGTCGTTCGGCAAAGCGTTGATGCCCCAAGTGTTGATCGGCATGTTGGCGATAGCCTGACCGGATGCCTGCAATGCGCAGAGCACGGCGACAAACAGCACTGATGTCCTGGTGCTGATGGTACCGAGAAGACCAAGAGAGATGGTCATGAGCGCAAGGCCACCGATACCCACGCCGCGCGGGCCGAATTTGTCGAATGCGGCACCGGCGACCGGACTCAGGATGATGCCGACCGCCGCGGCGGGCAGCATGACCATGCCGGTGACGGTGGCGGATTGGCCGAGCACATTCTGGATGAAGATAGGCAACGTCACGTTGGTTGCGGCGACTGCGGCGTTGATCAGAGTGACCAGAATCGCGGAGTTGCGGAAGTTGCGGGTGGCAAGGGTGTCAACGCGCAACAATGGCTCATCGAGCTTGACTTGCTTGTATACGAATGCGACGAAGGCCACAAGACCAACGACGATTGAGGTAATGACGACCGGACTGGCCCATCCCATCGTGGAAGCGGACGAGAAGCCATAGAGCAGGCCACCGAACGCGATGGTCGAAAGGACCACGGACAGGATGTTGAGCTTTGGGTTCTTCAACTCGCTGACGTTCTTGAGCATCATCGTGCCTCCGACAAGGATGACCAGTGCCACGACTGCGATGCCAATGAACATCGGGCGCCATCCGAAACTGTCAATCACCAGACCACCGACAACCGGGCCGATAGCCGGGCCGGCGGCCATGACGATACCGGCCATGCCCATGGCGGTGCCGCGCTTATCCGGCGGATAGACGAGCATCGGCACTACGGCGACCAATGGCAACAGCACGCCGGAGCCGACGGATTGCAGTATGCGTCCGACGAGCAACAGCATGAAATTCGGCGCGACGGCACACAGCAGTGTGCCGACCATGAAAGTGGCAAGAGCTCCGGCGAAGAGCTTTCGGGTGGAGAATTTATCAATCAGATAGCCTGAAATCGGCACCATGATGCCCGAGGCCAGCATGTAGACGCTGGTCACCCACTGCACGGTGCCGGTGGTGATATTGAAATCACGCATCAGTGCCGGCAAGGCCGGTGACATGACGGTCTGATTGAGCAGCGCGATGAACGAGCCGACGACGATCACACCCACGACGATGAATCGGGTGTGCGGATCAATAGGCTTTACGGAACTGGCGGCGGACCCGAGTTCCGCGGTTTTCTGTGAGGTCACAGCATTTCCTTCTGTTGGTAACGGCATGTGTGGGCGATCCGGCCCCATGCTTGTGTCAAGACGCGAGGACACCGATGAGTCCGGGGTAAAGGAAAAGCCGCCATCCGTTCCGCATTCATATACGGCAAACGATTCGCGGCTTTGCGTAAGTTGATGGCTATGGTGAGCGATTCATGCGACGTCGACTGCGGATGGGCCATCGGTACATCCCGGCATAAGGCGTGTCCCCGCTACACCAGCATCGAGAATAGGGCCATTTGTGGATTGGCAAACAGAACATTGCCGATGAACGACCCACGGCAGGCGCGTGCGATGAACATCGCGTAGCGATACAGGTTCATGGCATCTCCTTGATGGGTTTTCGTATGGCAGGTATCGAGAAGCCTATCATCATTCAAATAGACGGTGAAACCCACGCATGCTCAACAATACACAAAATCTTCACAAGAGGATTGGGCTTACGCATACGCTACGCCTGAATAACGGTCCGGGGATGAATCAGGGGCGAGCTAAGGGTTGCGTCTCGTGTTTCCGTCATGATGTCTGGCAAAATAGTGAAGCTGAACATGCGAGGCATCGACCGGAATCGGAAAGGGACTAATCATGCGAGTTCTCGGCAATATCCTGTGGATCATTCTTGGTGGATTGGCCATCGCAATCGGATGGGCATTGGTGGGACTGATTCTGTGCATCTCCATCATCGGCATCCCGCTCGGCATTCAAGCGTTCAAGATGGCGGGACTCACCCTGACGCCGTTTGGCAAAACCGTGCAATACGGCGGCGGAGTCGGCTCTGCCTTGGCCAACATCCTGTGGGTGGTGCTGGTCGGCTGGTGGATGGCGCTCGGCTATCTGGGAGCCGGCGTACTCAACTGCATCACCATTATCGGTATTCCGTTCGGACTGCAATCGTTCAAGATGGCCAAGCTCGCACTCTGGCCGTTCGGCGCGGAAATCGTCAACCTGTAGATTCCAAATACTACAAAGCCGCCAAAGCAACCCTTGACGAGGCGGTCACCGACGTTAACAATTGGATTGACCAGCAAGCCGCCAAGGCCGAATAATAAAACACACATTATGCTGCCGCAGCAGCCAGTCCTTGCAGAACAATGTCATGACAAAGGCCTGAGAAGACGACTTCTCAGGCCTTATCCGTGCCGCTCCTCAGTCGCTTGTAGCGACAGCTCCCCTCAAAGAGAGGAGCCAGAGAAACACTTACTTTTTGGAGACGTTGAATTTGAATTCGACGATATCGCCGTCCTGCATCACGTAGTCGCGGCCTTCCTGACGTAGCTTGCCTTCCTCCTTGATCTTAACCATGGAGCCTTCGGCAGCCACGAAATCGTCGTAGGAGACGATATCGGCCTTGATGAAGCCCTTTTCGAAGTCCGTGTGAATCACGCCGGCAGCCTGCGGAGCGGTATAGCCCTTGTGAATCTGCCATGCGCGCACTTCTTTCTCGCCTGCGGTGAGGAAGGTGGAAAGGCCAAGCGTATCGTAGCCAACTCTCGCCAACTGATCCAGGCCGGACTCCTCAAGACCGGCGTCGGCGAGCATTTCGCGCGCGTCCGCCTCATCAAGTTCGGTCAGATCGGCTTCGAACTGCGCGTTGAGGAAGATGGCCGGAGCCGGAGCCACGGATGCGGCGAGCTTGGCCTGCATATCTTTGTTCTGCAGTTCGGCATCGTCCACGTTGAACACGTAGATGAACGGCTTGGCGCTCATCAAGTGCAGATCGTAGACGGAATCCTTGTCGAAACGGCCTTCGCGAGCCGCCTTATCAATGGTTTCGCCGGCTTCGAGAATGGTCTTCGCCTGCTTGACGGCTTCCATGTAGGCCGGTTCGATTTTTTTGCCGCGCAGATCCTTCTCCAGCTTCGGCAGCGCGTTCTCGATGGTCTGCAGATCGGCGAGAATCAGCTCGGTGTTGATGGTTTCAATGTCGTCGGACGGATCGACCTTGCCGTTGACGTGCACGATATCATCGTCTTCGAAGGCACGCACGACCTCGCAGATCGCATCGGCTTCGCGAATGTTGGCGAGGAACTTGTTGCCCAGGCCTTCGCCTTCCGAAGCACCTTTGACGATGCCTGCGATGTCGACGAACGTGACGGTGGCCGGCACGATCTTCTCCGTGTGCACGAGCTTGGCGAGCACCGGCAGGCGGTCATCCGGCAACGGCACAATGCCAGTATTCGGCTCGATAGTGGCGAACGGATAGTTTTCCGCCAGCACGTTGTTACGGGTCAATGCGTTGAACATGGTGGACTTGCCGACGTTCGGCAGTCCGACGATTCCGATAGTAAGAGACATGGTTCCTTAGCTTAGTATTAGGCTTCGATGGCGTCGACCGCTTTGATCACGGCACCACGGAACGCGCTTTCCTCCAACGATGCGACACCCCTGATGGTGGTGCCCCCTGGAGAGCAGACAGCGTCTTTCATGGCACCCGGATGCGTTTCGTTGGCCAAATAGAGCGCGCCCACGCCTTCCACCATTTTGGCGGCCAGACGATACGCGGTGGCACGCTGCAATCCATATTTCACACCGGCATCGCCCAATGCTTCGATGTACATGTCGGTGAAGGCCGGCGCGCAGCCGGCGATGCACATGCCGATGCCCATGTGTGCGGTGTCCACGCGTTCAATCAGGCTGATTGACGAAAACAGGCTTTCGAAGGTTTCCGTCTGTTCCTGCGTGAGCGTGTTGTCGATTTCCGTGACCAGCACGCCTTTGCCGACAGCCATCGGCGTGTTCGGAATGGTGCATTGGATGTGTGCCTGTTCGAAAGACGTTCCGAACAGGTCGCGGAATTTGTTCAGATCCCAGCCTGCCGCAATGGACACGACGATGGTGTTTGGCTGCGCCAGCTTATCAACAATCGGTGAAATCACCGCTTCAATCTGATACGGTTTGATGGCGATAACGACCACGTCGGCGGCTTCGGCCACTTGTGCAGCGGTATGCACCGCTTTCACACCAAGTTTGGCGGCGTTACATTTCAGCTTGTCATAGTGTGCCGCACAAGCCACAATGTCGTTGCCGCTGATTGTGCCGGCATTGACCAGGCCTTCGGCGATCGCCTGCGCCATGTTGCCGTATCCGATGAATCCGATGGTTGGATTGGACATGGTGTCCTCCTTGTCGTCTTTTCTAATGGACGTAATTGTTTTGGATGCGATGGTTTCGGAGAATTTCGGGAATGTCAGAACAGTTCTTCCAGGTCTCCCCTGTTCAACGCCTCGTCGAACAGGTGCTTGAACACCACGGAACCATGTACACCGTCGTGCTCGAATTCGTTGGTGGTCCAATAGTGCGATCGTCCCACACGGGACAGCGTATCAAATTGCAGACCGGAGTCGACGTACATGTCGTCGAAATAGACGGCGGTCTGCAACGGCACCTCGTTACGCGCCAACTGGTCGGCATCGTAGATCGTGCCGAAATGCGTGTCTTCCATAAGCACGTCCATGGCTGGTTTGAACGGACGCAACGCACGTTCCTGCTCGAACATCCACGGGAACATGGCCTCGCCGGTGAAATTAAGCGGACGAATGTCACCCGCGAATTCCGGATGCTCGCCGCGCACGCGCTGGGCGGCCCAGCAAATCGGCGTTTTCAGCTCGCCGTTAGCGTAGATGAACTCCTGCAACGGCCAATACAGTGGGCGAGACGAGGTCGCCTCCATCACGGAAGATAGGAATTCGTCAGACAGTTCCGCCGAGGTCGAGGCCGAACCGTCGCCGTCAAGGAATGCCTGGTCAAGAATCCAATGCACGCGTTCGAAACTTGGCTTCATACCGAAATCGGATCCCAAGCATTGGAAGCGTTCCACCGTGAGCGGATCGCCGTTCGGCAATGTGACCTTGCGCGATTGCAGAATGTCGGCGACGGCCACGACACGTTCGATATCGATCGGGTAACGCTCGTAGAACTGCTTCGTCTTTGCCGCCATGCGCGGGAACGTATGACGGTACACGTCGGTCGCATCGGCGGGAACATGAGGAATGCCGCCCGTGGTGAAACTGGCGATAACTCCTTGCGGGAACAGCGAAAGATACGTCAACGTCAGGAATCCGCCATAGCTTTGACCAAGCGTGACCCAACGTGCGCCCCTGAATTCGGTGCGACGCAGATGCTCGAAATCACGAACGATCGAATCAGCGAGGAAACGCTTCAAAAACGCGGCACCGGCCTTGCCGTCGCCGTCCATGCCCTCAATCACATGCGTGTCGACACGAGACGAACGCCCCGTACCACGTTGATCCGGCAACACCACGCGGAAATGCTTGATCGCTTCCTCGATCCAACCATCGGAACTTGGGCCGAGCGGACGCGGACCGGAACCACCGGGACCACCCTGCAGGAACACGAGCAACGGCAGGTCGTCATGCACATGTTCGGGAGCGGTGACCACACGGTAGAACAGGCTGATCGATTCGCCATCGAACCCATGACCGGGCTCGTGACCCGCCCAATCCAACGGCACCTTGATGGAACGATCCTCAATATGCAATCCGGGCACGTAGTATTCGCTCAGCAACGTCATGCATTCACCTTTCCTTTGGCGTCATCGGCATATTCAATGCGGGTAGTGACTTCTTGATGGATTCCATCTCACCCACATGCGGAGACAACCTTACCTCACAAAAGCGGCTTTATCTTACCGTTATTTCATTCCTGCGCACGATGGCGTCACAGCATATCTGGCGCTAGGGTGGAGCGTATGTCGAATTTCAAGCAGCGTTTCCTGTCGTGGATGCATGGTCATGTCTTCGCAGGCGATCTCATCCTCACGCTTGTTATAGGTGTTCTGCTGTTCGGCGTGACCGGCAGCATCACCTATAATCCGGGATTGCTGTTTGACCTTAATCCTTCCATACAGATGGCGTGGGAAGCGGCAATGCTGATCCCGCTGCTGATCCGCCGATGGCGGCCACAGACCGGAGCGTTGCTCTGTGTGGCATTGGCCTTGACGCATCTCATATTCGGCCCTTGCATATTGGGCGCCGATATTCTGGCATTGGTCATGCTGTATTCGGTGATCGTCTACGGCAATCCCAAAAACACGAAAGCCTTCATTATTCTAGCGTTGGCCATCGGTCTTCTGGCTTCGGCGTTGATGGCATGGACCATGACCAATGGGCCGCTGCTCACCGGTGGCAAAGTGCATACGTGGAGCAGTTGGAATGGCTCAAATCCAAATGGCTCAATGGTCACGGAAGACACTCTCGGCTCCATCTACACAGGAACATCCATGTCGGAAGTCGCCAACATGGTGGCGCAATACATGTTGGTGCTGACGCCGATTTTCGAAGTATGCATTATTTCCACCGTCATTGTAGCGTTCTGGCAGCGTGCCCGTCTGGCAACCGTTCGTATGATGCGGGAACGCAATGAGGCGATCGCCGCACGAGACCAGGACGAACGCGATATCGCCGCGTTGGCGGAACGAGCACGCATCGCACGCGACATGCATGATGTGGTGGCGCACACCCTATCAATCATCATCGTGCAGTCTGATGGCGGCCGCTATGCAGGCACGCATGATCCCGCGGTGGCTAGAAACACCATGGAGACGATTCGACACGAATCGGAACGCGCACTGCATGACATGCAACGTCTTCTGGGAGTATTCGGGGGTTCACCGCACGCCGATTATAACGATATCGGCAATCTTGTGGAACAAGCGCAAAACGTCTCCCCCGACATTCGAATCCGACGGAATATCACCGGCACCGCCAGCCCGGAACAACTCGGCGAACAAGCCTCGATAGCTTCCTACCATGTAGTGCAGGAAGCGCTGACGAATATCCGCAAGTATGCAGGGCCGCACGTCGATGTGCATATTGAAGAGTCATGGAACAACGGTTTACTCACTTTGACCGTCACCGACAATGGTCATGGCGCAGCGGCCAATATCGACGGGCATACGCCAGGTTACGGCCTGCTGGGCATGAAGGAACGCATCGAATCGGCCGGAGGCTCGTTGCAGGCTGGCCCTCAACTCGGCGGAGGCTTCGAAGTCATGGCCACTCTGCCTTACGGCGGTAAAGAACATGTGACAGACGAAACCGGCGAACAGTATGCCTCGGAACAGTCCGAATCGTGCAACACAACTGCCATATCCAGCAAAGCGAAATTATCCGACGAAGCAATCGCACCTCACACAGTCGTCAACATATCGGCGCGAATCCCAGATCAACCATCGGAACAGACGCAGGAAACCAACCAACCGACCGGTCGCGATCATCGTTCGAATGCCCTGCAACATTTGCGCATCACCGCACCCAATCTGCATGATTTGCTCACATCGTTGAAACTGAAATCCGTAGAACTTGCAAATACATCCAATTCACGAGGACTGAATTGGGTGGAACGTGTTTCCGCGTGGACGCAGCGCCATTATGTGCTCATGGATTCCGTTGATGCCGTGATATTGGTCATGCTGCTGAATCGCATGCCGATTACGTTCTTTTTTGATAGTTCACCTCATGTGCAGCTCTCTCATGCGATCTCCGCATGCTGCTTGCTGGCGCTGGCTCTTCGACGCAGGTTCCCCGAGACTTGTGCGCTTATTGTGTTCGTATTGTCGGTTGTGCAATTGGTGTTTTTGGAATCGATTGAGGTTGGACATATCGTAGCGTCGCTGTGTGCGCTGTATTCAGCCGTATTGTATGGGCGTGAACATGTATGGCGTTGGACCGGTCTTGCCGCTGTCACCTGTTCAGCTCTGATGGGCTTGAAAATCGCAGCTGTTCAACACGGATACACTACCTTGTTCGGCGCCATCGCCGCTTCCGTGGGCTTGACAAAACCGGTTTCAGCCACGTCAAGTAGTAGTGCAGCGTTCTTTACCGGCGTTATGTATACGGTTGCGGTGCTGATGCTGATGCTGTGCGCCGGCATCATGGCGTGGGCACGTTGGGCTCGTTCCAGCGATTCAAACGCACTGGTATTGCAGGCTCGCGAAGAGGCACTGGTGGCAGAGCAGGAGAAGCAGCGCATTCTCGCGGCGAATATGGAACGTGACCGTATCAGTGCCAGCATTCAGGCTGAAGTCACCGCCACGTTGAACAGCGTGATTAGTCAAGCCGTCGATGGTATCCGCATGCTGGATAGCGCCGAGGCACAAGGCAAAGAGCCTACCACCGACGAGATTTCCGCAGCGTTCAAAGCCATTGGCGAGCAGGGGCGCGCCGCGCTCAAACGTATGCGCGAATTGCTTGGCGTGCTTCGTGAGACTGGTTTCAGCGATGACACTCATGCCGGTAGTGCGAGCGAACTGCAGTTGAGGCCCGCAGCACCGTTGGAGGAGCAGCTGCAGCGCGTGTCTCGATAGCCGATTCAAGTTTTTCAGGGAGATTTAAGGGTTTGTTTCGCGCTATGAGCGGAACAATGCCGATAAGGTGGAGAGTATGAGTGAAGAACAGAAGATTCGTGTGGTCATTGCCGATGATCAAGAATTGGTACGTGCCGGTTTCGCCATGGTAATCGGGTCCCAACCTGATATGGCGGTTGCGGCGCAGGCTCGCGATGGTGCAGAGGCTGTGGCGTTGGCGGAAACGCTGCATCCTGACGTGGTGTTGATGGATGTGCGTATGCCCGGCATGGATGGCATTGAGGCGACTCGGCAGATCAGTGCGTTGCAGCATCGCTTTGCTGCCGATGGAACGCAATCAGAAGTCACTCATACCAAAGTGATCATTCTGACGACATTCGATTTGGATGAATATGTTATGGCTGCGATCACTGCCGGAGCTTCCGGTTTTCTGCTGAAAGATACGGAACCGGAAACATTGCTGAATTCGATTCGCACGGTTTTTCAAGGTAATGCGATTATCGCACCGTCCGCCACGAAACGTCTTATCGAGAAAATGATGGAAGGCGATTTCATGGCTGCGAATGTTGGCGCACATAGAAATTCCGCTGCTGCTTCCACTTTTGATTCGACGTACACCGATCCGGAATTAGATGAACTGACCGATCGCGAGCGCGAAGTGCTTATTGAGATCGCGCATGGATTGTCGAATCAGGAGATTGCCGACAAGCTTTTCATCAGTCTGCCGACGGTGAAAACGCATGTGGCGCATATTCTGGCGAAGATCAATGCGCGTGACCGTGTGCAGGCGGTGGTGTTCGCTTACGAAAACCATTTGGTCTGATTGATTTGTTGTTTTGCGTATGCATGATACGCAAAAAGGACTCCTACCATGTTTGTGGCAGGAGTCCTTTTCGTTGTGTTTGCTATGAAGCTTAGGCTTCGGCGAGCGCCTCAACAGGAGGCGTGCTCACTGCCCTGCGTGCGGGGAATACGCTGGCGAGCAGTGCTGCCACGGCTGCCACGGCGAGTACGATGCCGTTAATGCCCCATTCGAACGGGAACACCACTTTGCCGTACATGCTGAACACCACGTATGCGCCCAGCCAGCCGAACAGTGTGCCAAGTAGTACGCCCGAGATGCCGGATACCAGCGAGATGAGCAGGGCTTCCACCGCGAGGGAGCGTCGCAACTGACCTCGAGTCATGCCGATGGCACGCAGTGTGGCGGATTCTCGGGTGCGTTCGATCACTGACAGCGACAGCGTGTTGGCTACGCCGACAAGTGCGATGAGCACGGCCACGGCGATCAATCCCACCAGAAGCATCATCATGGAGTCGATCATGTTCGCCCATTCGATGCGTTCGGCGATCGGTCCGGTCACTGTTGCATCAGTGCTCTTTTCCAATGCGGCCTGCATGTTGTTGTAGATGCCGTCGACGGAAACTCCCGATTTGTCAGTATCTGCCTTGACCAGCAACACATGGGTGGCGGCGTCAAGGTCACCATTGGTGAAATGGCTTTCATCCACGAATCCGACAGCTCCATACTGTGCGGATACGCGACGGTAATCGGCTTGCTTTGCTTGCAATGTCAGCGAACGCGTAGCGTCGCCGTCCTGGTTCCATTCGGTGGAGAAATCAGCCGTGCCATTGGCGAACTGCAGTTCCTTGCCGGTTTGCGCATTGTATGTTGGCATGAGCACGCTATCACTGTCGATGGAGGCGTTACCCAAGTTGACACGCATGACCTGCTTGACCTGATCGATGTTTTTCACGCCGACCAGCAATGCGGACGTAGGCTGGGTTCCATCCGCTTTCTCCAAGGTCACGGAAACCGCCGGTGCATACAACGTGTCGGACACGCCGTTGATGTCGGCTACATCCTTGGCCATTTGCTGGCTGATGTCATCGCCCATGGCCACGATGTCGACGCTATAACGGGTGGCGAGCGCACCATTCATAGTCTCTTTGGCGCTAGCGGCACCGGTTGCGATGGTGGAAACCAAGGTGACGCCGATAAGCAGAGCGGCACCGGTTGCTGCGATGCGTCGCGGATTCTTCTGAATGTTGGCGTGTGCAACTGTTGCGGAAGGTCCTGTCAGTGAGGCCAACGCTCCAACGCCCTTCATGAGGGTCGGCATCCAGAACACCGCGGTGACCACCATGCCGAGGAACACCAGTGCAGCGCCGGCGATGGCCATGAGCAGAATCATCGTGAATTGATCGCGGGTCGCTTCCTCGCCGCCATTGGTGGCTTGTACCTGCCAGATGGAAAATACTGCCATGGCGATACCGACCACCACCATCAGAATACCGATTATGGCTCGCGCGAGGCTGGAACGACGGTTGTCGGTCAGTTCAATCGGGCGCAATGCCTCCAATGGCGTCACCGCAGTAGCGGAGCGTGCGGATCCCATGGATGCAAGCACCGTCACCACAATGCCGAAGAGAATCGGTACGACGGCGGCTTGCCAGGAGAAGTTGAACCGCATACCCGCCTGCATGATGTCGCTGACGCACATGCCCCACATGAGCAGGCTTCCAAGCACCACGCCAAGCACGGATGCGACGAAGCCGAGCACCACCGCTTCGAACAGCACGGAACCATACAGTTGGCCTTTCTTCGCGCCGATGGTGCGTAGCAAGGCGAGTGTGCGGCGGCGTTGCGCCACGAGCACTTGGAACGTGTTGGCGATCACCAGAGCCGCCACGAACATGGCAAGCACGCCGAAGCACATAAGGAATGTGGTGGCGATGTTGGTTTGGTTGCCGCTTAAGGATTTGATGCTTTCGTCACTGATTTGCTGTCGTGACATCAGATCGAAATGCTTTGGCAGCAACGCTTTCACACCGTTGATGGTTTTTGCGGATACGCTGTTTCCATCCAAGGCAAGGTCGAGATACACCATTGTTGTTCCGGTGGCGTTGAAATCGTCCACTCCCTGCATTGCGGCAAGCAGATTGTTGGATCCTACGATCGCACCACCATAGTATGAGTAGGCGCCGTTCGGATCGGATGTGAGTCCTACCACGCGCACGTTGTCCGCCTTGGCTTTGCCATCGTCGCCTACCGCATATCGGGAGGTCAGGCTTACAGTGTCGCCAATGCCGACGTTCAACTGTTTCGCCATGTCTTCCGGCAGCGCGACTTCGTTGGAATCCTTCGGCTGGTCCCCTTCCGTGATATTCACGGGGAGCATGTTCTTCTGTGCCGCGGTGGAAATGATCTCGCCGCTGACGGTGCTGTCTCCCTTGGAAACGCTGACGCCGGATTCCACCGAGGCACGGACGCCGCCAACCCCTTCGATGCCGGCGATCTGGTCGAGATGAAAGTCGCCGACAGTGCTGGAATACGCCTCGTTGAGTTCCTTATCGCTCAGGTCGGAGCTGTTGATGCTCACCGCATAGTTGGCGTTTCCGAACATGGCAGTCAGCCGCCGTGTCAGGGAGTCATTCATGGCATTGCCGAACAGGAAGGTGCTGGCGATGAACGCCGTGCCGATCATGATGGCGATGCCTGCGGGTATGAGCATGCGCTTGGTTTTTCGCATGAGTTTCAAAGTGATGGACCACATGGTGGATTCTGTTCCCTTCTTCGAATGCTTCTACAGTGCGTTTAGTGGGAATGTCTCGCGGAAGCCACATTCATTGTGGCGGCTTCGCGTTCCTTCATCAGCAGTTCACTCATCTGGTCTGCTGTCGGCTTGTTCACGTCCGCCACGATCTGGCCGTCGGCGAACACGAGCGCACGGTCGGCGTAAGACGCGGCGACCGCATCATGCGTGACCATGATGATGGTTTGGCCAAGTTCGTTGACGGAACGTTTCAGGAAGCTCAGCACTTCGGCGCTTGATACGGAGTCAAGATTGCCGGTAGGCTCGTCTGCGAACACCAGTTTCGGTTTGGTGATCAATGCTCGTGCGATGGCCACACGCTGCTGTTGACCTCCCGATAGTTCGTTCGGACGATGGTTGAGACGTTCCTTAAGGCCAAGCGTTTCCACCAGCAGACGCAACCACTGTCGATCGGGTTTCGCTCCAGCCAAGGTCAATGGCATGAGAATGTTCTGTTCGGCGGTGAACATCGGTAGCAGATTGAAGCTTTGGAAGATGAATCCGATATCGCGGCGGCGCAGCAACGTAAGCTGGTTGTCGTTCATGCGCGTCAGATCGTCGCCATTGAATATGATGTGCCCGCCGGTTGCACAATCCAGTCCTGCCAACGTGTGCATCAACGTGGATTTGCCGGAACCGGAAGGTCCCATAATCGCCGTGAATTTTCCTTTTTCAAAAGCGACGTTGACGCCACGCAACGCATGCACCGTGTTATTTCCGGAACCGTAGTCCTTCACAAGATCCACGGTTGCAATGGCCGTATTGGTAGCTTTGATGGTGTCCCTGATATCCATGCTGTCATTCCTTTCTTTGGATTACCTCCAAAATTACGGAAAAACAGCTGATTCGAATATCATGCGTTGGTCTGAATTATCATCTCATCCTTGAGAATGAGCAAAGACGAGGCGCCTAATGCCATTGATTCATCAATCGTCGAGGAGCACACCATCCTGCGGAGGTTCGAGCCAGTACGACTCTTTTTCCACGCTGACGGTGGAAGCCCACCATGTCTGATCCACGCCTGGCAGCGAACGGATGGACTCATCCACCACACGCCATAAGTCCTCGTCATCTCCGGCGATGATTTCGATGAGATAGTCGGCGCCATTCAAACCGACCCCGCTCATTGCATATGTCACCTCGTCGATTGCTAACAACTGTTCGACGTCGAGCCTATACGGAGGCTTCACACCGATGCCGAGAAACGCTTGGCGGAATCCACCTAAACGCATGGGGCTTACCGTGGCCATAATGCGCATCACACCGGAATCCTCCAGTTTTTTGACGCGCCCACGAATCGCGGTGTGCGTCACACCAAGATGTTCCCCCAGCATGGCGTAACTTGCCCTGCCGTCTTTCTGCAATTCGTTGAACGTGTGCACGAATCGCGCGTCCAACCGATGCACGGGAATATCGGTGCCGACGCTGGCCTCACGTTTAGTCATGAATCCAGTTTCGCCGCGTTCGGCCAGCAGACGGTTGACTACGCTGACATTATGGTCGTCAAGCACCAATCGACCGCAGGAGAACACTTGCAGACGGGTCAATCCGGGCAGTGCGCGCAAATCGTACTTCAGGAAATGGTCCATACCTTCGGCTGAATACACCACGGCTTCGGCGATGATGTCGGCATCGCCCAGCGTGCAGACCACATAGGTGACCTGAGGCATGGCTTTGAGCATGGCGAGCGCCTCGTTGCGATTGCCGTTGATGCGAAGTCCCACAAGCACCTGACTGTAATTTCCGAGACTCAACGGATTGCATACGGGCACAATGGTCATGATGCCCGCATCAGTGAGCCGTTTGTAGCTTTCCGTCGCCGCATATACGGAAATGCCGATTTTATCGGCAAGCGCCTGCATGGTCATGCGTCCGTTGCATTGCAGCGCCGATACCACCTTCAAATCACGTGCGGTGATTGTGGTACGCCCTTCATCCTGCGTCATCACGCCTCCCTATGACAGCCATGTCATCAACCACACGCTGCCTGCGGTGGCGGCGATGGTAATCACGAGAATAATCCAGTCGGCAATTCTCATCGTAAGGTTGACCCGATAGGTGCGTTTCACGCCGTTCCGATTCAGGTTGAGTCCGCGCGATTCCATGGCCCAGCCCACGCTTTGGCTCATTTTGTAGGCGCGGATCAATACGGCGATGATGATCGGCAGATACGATTTGAACCGGTCTACGAGACGTACGAATATGTTGCGTTTTTTACCTGCCGCATTGACTTTGCCGCTCAGATCAAGCCCTCGAGCACGCTGCGCTTCGGACACGGATTGGAAGATGGAGAAGAACACAGGAATATACCGTAATGCGGTTGCCAAGGTAAGCCCGGCCTTGTAGGGCACACCGAGCGAGGTAAGGCCACGAACCAGTTTGGTCTGGCTGGTGGTGAACAGCGTGATGAAGCATGCAAAGCCGAGCGCTGGAATGCGCAGACCCATCACCGCCGCCATGAGCAGGTTCTCCTGCGTGAGACGCAGCCATCCCCACTGCCAGAGCACGTGCGTTCCACTCTGGTCGAAGACCGGCCAAAGCACCACGATGAACACGATGAGCACGGCGAGGATCTTCCACACCCATCCAATGCGTTCGGCGGGCACACGGTCGGTGGCGAGCATCACATGTTCGAGAATGAGGATGCCGAGGATGAACGCCCAGTTACGCCATACGAGGCAAAGGGCCAGCATGACGATGGAGATGAGGAATTTGACGCGCGGATCGGTGCGATGCAACCATCCGTCGCCTGGCACATACAGGTCGGCATCCATCAGCGTTCCTCCTTGTCGCATTCATCCTTGGCGATTTTCAACAATACGTGGGTCGCTGATACCGGACCGCGCGACTTGTGCGGTTGCCGCGCTTGTCGCGCGGGCGATTGTTGCGCTTCCTGCGATTTGTCGATCGGTCCATATTGCACGATATGACCGTCTTCCAATTCGAGCACGTGCGTGCAGTACCGATATACGGCACGCATGTCATGGCTGATCATGATGACGGTGACGCCATGCCGATTGAGTTTTTCCACGGTTCCAAGGAATCGTGATGCGAGACGATGGTCGAGACCCGCTGTAGGTTCGTCGAGGACGAGTATTGGCGTGCGCATGGCGATCACCGAAGACAATGCCACCGCACGTCGTTCGCCGTAACCGAGCGTGGCCGGCGAAACGTCCTCATACCGGTGCAGGTCGAACAATGTCATCATTTCGTCGACACATTTGAACACGGTGGCCGCGTCAAGTCCGAGCGCGGTCGGACCGAACGCGATCTCCTCTTTGGTGCTGGAGCAGAAGATCTGATGGTCGGGATTTTGGAATACGAATCCGACGTGCGCGGCCATTTCGCCCACGCTATGCTTCGATACGTCGAGCCCATCCACCTTCACGATTCCCTGTGTGGGTTGGATCAGCCCGTTCAAATGCTTGGCGAGCGTAGTCTTGCCTGACCCGTTGCGCCCGATAAGCCCCACGAAGGCGCCCTGTTCAATATCCAGACTGATATCATCCAGTGCGGGAGACGCATTGCCACCCTGTCCATAACGGTGCGTCACATGGTCCAGACTGATGACCGCATGCTTCGGCTTGCCGTCGTTCCTTACCGGCAGCGCCTTGATGACGGGGGACGGTCCGTCGCTCACCTGCACTCCGGAGGACTCCAACAGTCCGCGTTCCCGGGTGAATAGGCTTGTGTCTCCATTGCGTATCACTTCGCCGTTGACCATGAACAGCACCTGATCGGCCCAATAGGCGATGTGTTCGGTATCTTGTTCGGCTATGATCACCGTCATGGAACGGGTCTGGCGAATGCGTTCGAGCACGTCGAACACTTCCTGCTTGCCTGCGGGGTCGAGTGCCGCAGTCGGTTCGTCAAGAATGAGCACATCGGGTTCCGCAGCGAGCGCGGCCGCGATGGCCACACGCTGCATCTGACCTCCCGACAGGCTGGTCGGCATGCGTTTGCGGTATCCGGTCATGCCGACCAAGTCAAGCATGATGTCGATCTGCTTATCGATGAGGCTCGGTGCGACTCCACGGTTTTCCAAAGGGAAAGCAATCTCATCCTCGACACTCGAACAAAACAGTTGTGCCTCAGGATCCTGTTGCACGTAGCCGACGCGCTCCGACAGCGCCGAGACGGAGTGCCTACTCGTATTCATGCCGTTGATTTCCACAACGCCACTCATGGTGCCGTCGGCCAGGTTCGGAATGATGCCGGCCAATGCCATGCATAGCGTGGATTTGCCGGCTCCGGTCGGTCCGATGATGCCGACGAAGGATCCGGACCGGATGTCGAAGCTGACATGCTTGAGGCTTTCCACCGGCTTACCCCCGTCGGCCAGTGGCGCGTACTTCCACCCTAAGTCGCGAACCGTAATCATGACGTCCACCCCGTGCTTCCACATTTTTTTCGCAGCCGGCAGCCGCGTTTCACAATAAAACCCGTGGAATCGCCATTCATCGGCAAATCCACGGGCCTGCCTTCACATGATATTAATGTATCACTCCCCCGCCTTGATACTGAGATTGCCCAAACGCACCAGCGGCGGATAAGCCTGGCGAACGGCGATGAACAGCGCGAAGCCCACAATCAGGCCCACCGCCATCTGGAAGGAGTTGCCCGCGATCTCGCCCAGAGCCGGGCCGAATCCGGAAAGGATTCCGCCTGCGATGAAATAGCCGAACACCTTCCACACGCCTGCGACCACCGAGCCGATGATGATGTTCGCCGGATTGAACTTCTTGACGAGCAGGCCCACGAGCACGGCCTGCAGGCCATCGATGACGAACGTGAAGATGGCCCACTGCGGATAACCGGAGATCAGATCACTCAACGCCGGGCCGAGACCGCCGATAATGCCGCCCACCCATGGTCCGAACGCATACGCGCTGAAATAGATCATGGTGTCAGACAGGTTAAGGTAGCCACGAATCGGGGTCGGGATCTTCACAAGCATGGTCAGCACCGTGGTGACCGCGGTCATAATGGCGACTAGCGGAATGGTGTTGACCTGCAACGCCTTTTTGATATCGTTCTTGACTTCTTGGGCCATGATCTCTTCTCTCTTTACGTTATCCTCAATATCATCAGTAATACTTGTATTTTTGAAAGAATCTAATGCTCTTCTCTTTCAAAGAAAAGAATTGAGATATTGCTTTTCGTAACAGTCGCAGATTCTATACCACCTGTAATACATTGAGATGACATCGTTTGCAGATACGACGAAACAGTCTGCGACACCTCCCCTTCTTTTCGGTGTCGCAGACCGTTTCATTTGTTTAGAATGGCGTTATTCCGCCGATCCGATGTGTTTCACTTGGCGAGGCCGGATTCGCGCAGGGCCGCGAAACCACCCTTGAGATCATCGAGGATGTCTTCGATGTTCTCGGTGCCGATGGACAGGCGGATGGTGCCCTGGTGGATGCCCTGGTCCTCGAGCTCCTCCAGCGTCTCCTGGGAGTGCGTGGTGGAGGCCGGGTGGATCACGAGGCTCTTGGCGTCGGCCACGTTGGCCAACAGGCTGAACAGGTGCAGGTTGTCGATGAACACACGTGCCGCGGCCTTGCCGCCCCTGATGTCGAAGGTGAAGATGGAGCCGCCGCCGTTCGGGAAGTACTTCTTGTACAGCTCATTGTCCTTGCGGCCTTCGATGGACGGGTGGGAGATGGATTCGACTTCCGGAACGGTCTTCAGGTAGTCGATGACCTTCAGCGCGTTCTCAACGTGGCGTTCGACACGCAGCGACAGGGTTTCGGTTCCCTGCAGCAGCAGGAAGGCCGCGAACGGAGACAGGGTGGCGCCGGTGTCGCGCAGCAGGATGGCGCGGATGCGGGTCACGAACGCGGAACCGCCCAGGGCCTCGTAGAAGTTCAATCCGTGATAGGACGGATCCGGCTCGGTCAGGGTCGGGAACTTGCCGGGCACTTCGGCCCAGTTGAAGTTGCCGCCTTCCACGATCACACCGCCGAGTGTGGTGCCGTGGCCGCCGATGAACTTGGTTGCGGATTCGACTACGACGTCAGCGCCGTGCTCCAGCGGGCGGAACAGGTACGGGGTGGCGAAGGTGTTGTCGACGATCACCGGCAGATGATGCTTGTGGGCGATGGCGGTGATGGCTTCGAAGTCCGGCAGGTCGGCGTTCGGATTGCCGAAGGTCTCGAAGTAGACGAGCTTGGTGTTGTCCTGGATGGCGTCCTCAAACTCCTGCGGATTCTCGGCGGAGACGAAGGTGGTGGTGATGCCGTCACGCGGCAGGGTGTGACGCAGCAGGTTGAAGGTGCCACCGTAGATGTTCTTGGCGGCGACGATGTGATCGCCGGACTGGGTGATGTTGCGCACCGCGTATTCGACCGCGGCTGCGCCGGATGCGACGGCCAGGCCTGCGGTGCCGCCTTCGAGGGCTGCGATGCGGTCTTCGAACACACCTTGGGTGGAGTTGGTCAGGCGGCCGTAGATGTTACCTGGATCAGCCAGTCCGAAACGGGCCTCGGCATGGTCGAAATTATGGAACACGTAGCTGGTGGTCTGGTAGATCGGCACCGCACGGGAATCGGTTGCCGGGTCGGCCTGCTCCTGGCCGACGTGAAGCTGCAGGGTTTCGAAGCGGTAGTTTTTGGAATCTGCCATGGTTTCTGCTCCTTGTGTGGAATGGTTCGTTGCTTGTCTTGCTGGCCACCCGCCTTGCCGTGTGTGGCGGTTGGTCAGGTGTTGGTAGTGACAATAATCCGGCCGCTCTCTGCAATGCAAGCCGAACGTTATCGCACTTGCCTATACCCCTTTATAAACCGTTGCAATCATTGCCATTCGAGCCCTGCAAAACCGTTCTGACAACCGTTTGAAAATCTGCGACACGCCGGCAAACGGTGCTGCGGTGATACACCGTGCGAAGCGTCAGGACTCCGAAGTCAGACGGGAGGCTAAAGTCGTGGTCAGACAATCGCAAGAGAGGGTTTCAACATGGATGACGTGATTCTGTATGATCGCGACCCGCATTATGTTCCGCGCGTTGCGGCGGTGCATGACATGTGCGGCTACGGCAATTGCTCGCTGACGGCGGCCATTCCAATCCTGTCGGCGGCCGGATGCGACGTATGCCCGGTGCCGACCGCGCTATTTTCGGCACACACGCGCTACAGCGTATTCACGTTCCACGATACGACTGAGATTTTGGACGGCTATCTGGACGCATGGCGTAAGGAAAACGTCGATTTGGACGGCGTGTATTCCGGTTTTCTTGGCTCCGCCGAACAGGTTGCGATCATCAAACGACTGTATTCGCAATATCCGCATGCCCTACGTTTGGTGGATCCGGTAATGGGAGACGGCGGCGAAATCTACGCCACATACACACCGGAACTCTGCGAAGCTATGGGCACGCTGGTGGATGGCGCCGACGTGCTGATGCCGAATCTGACGGAAGCGTCCATACTGACGAAGCGCGCATATCCGGGGCGTGATCTGAGCGATGCCGAAGTAAATGACATGATTGACGCATTGCTTGATTTGGGTGCGAAAAACGTGGTTTTAAAAGGCATCGACCATAACGATGGCATGATTCGCAATTATGTTGCCTCAGCCGCTTCGGGGGCTTCCGGCAAGCAGGAGCTTGCTCACAGCAAGCTGCCGTTCATGACGCATGGTACCGGCGACGCGTTCGCTTCCGCACTCTGCGGCGCGCTGATGACGGGCAAGCCGTTAGCCGAATCGGCGCATATCGCAGGCGAGTTCGTGCGTCATGCCATGGAAAACACGCAGTATCAGCCGCATCATGATGAACGTGGCGTGAGCTTCGAACTGAATCTTGACGAGCTGACGCAGCTGGTCCATCGCTGAGCATTCCGATCGCATACGGTTTCGGGCGTTCCATAGCCATTGGTCCCGTGGAGCAATGTGGATAACGGCAAGTTATCCACCGACTATCCCAAACACGCCCGAAACCGTATCCTTTATCCACATTTGCCGTTCACGCTTGCTTCACACCGGTTCTTTCTGCTGGACTTGAACCATGAACGGCAACACAACACATGACTCTCCGACCGCAACGCGGCGTTCGGAACAGCTTCTTGATTCCATCGCGCAGCGATTGCATGACGGTACGCTGTGCGCACGGCAGCTCGGCGAACTCGGCGAACAGTATGCGGCCGCATGGCTGGAAAGCCAAGGCTGGCAGACGCTCGACCGCAATTGGCACTGCCGGTATGGCGAACTCGACATCGTCTCACGCGACGAAGCGGGAATCATCGTCTTCGTCGAAGTCAAAACCAGGCGGACGCTCCGCTACGGCACTCCACAGGAAGCCGTGACGCCATCTAAGCAGATCAACCTGCGCCACGCGGCCGTGCAATGGCTGTCGGGCAGCGACCATCGCACACCACACAACGGCGTACGATTCGACGTCATCACCGTCATCGTACGTGACGGCAAGCCGCTTATGCACCATATCGAAGGAGCGTTCTGATGGCCATCGGCAGCGCACTTTCCGTAGGGCTGATCGGACTGAAAGCCTTCATCATCCAAATCCAGGCGTTCGTCTCCCCCGGACTTCCTTACTTCTCCATCATTGGACTTCCCGACACCTCGCTTTCCGAAGCGAGGGAACGTGTCAAATCCGCATGCCAGGCCAGCGGCGCAAAATGGCCGGAAACACGGGTCACGGTCAATCTTTCACCGGCATCCATGCCCAAACGCGGCTCCTCTCATGATCTGGCGATCGCAGCGAGCGTGCTCAGCGCATCCGGAACGATACCCCACGATTGCCTGAACGACACCGTCGTGCTCGGGGAAGTGAATCTCGACGGCACGGTGCTTCCCATCAACGGCCTACTGCCGATTCTGCTGCATGCACGCGATCAAGGCATCTGCAAGGTGATTGTGCCACATGCCAATCTGGACGAAGCCGCCCTCGTGCCCGACGTCAACGCCATCGGCGTGCGCCACGTGGGCGAATTGATCGAACTGATGGGAGGCACCGCGAAGTACGAGATTCCCGACCTGATCAGGGACGTGAACCCCAACGACGCCGCCATGTCGATATACCCTTCCCCGGGAGACATGAATGAGGTCATGGGGCAGGAAACGGCCAAATGGGCATTGGAGGTGGCGGCCGCAGGTGGACACCATCTGATGATGACCGGCCCTCCCGGTACCGGAAAAACCATGCTTGCTTCGCGCATTCCCGGCATTATGAGCCCGTTAAGCGAATCGGAACAGCTGGAAGTCGCATCAATCCGCTCCCTATGCGGCACATTGCCCAGCTATGGCATCAGCGACATTCCACCATTCGAAGCGCCGCACCATACCGCATCCACCGCGTCCCTGGTCGGCGGTGGCGCAGGGTTGGCGCAGCCAGGCGCGATCACACGGGCGCACCGGGGCATTCTGTTCATGGACGAGGCGCCCGAATTCTCGGCACGCACCCTGCAAACATTGCGCGAACCCTTGGAATCCGGGTACGTGGCAATATCGCGTGCGAAAGGCACCACCTACTATCCAGCGAGATTCCAACTGATCATGGCGGCCAATCCCTGCCCCTGCGGTTACGCCTACGGCAACGGTGAACGCTGCACATGCAAGGAAAAAGACCGTATCAAATACTTCAGCCGACTGTCCGGGCCGATCCTCGACCGCATCGACATTCAAATCGAAGTGCCTCCCGTGGAACGAATCAATCCAGGGATGGCTCCTTCCGGCGAATCCAGCCACGCCATTCGCCTGCGGGTCATCGTGGCAAGGCAAACCGCGCAGGAGCGTTTTCATGAATTCGGGTGGGTCTGCAATGCGCAGGCCACCGGAATATGGCTTCGCGCCAACACGTCCACGAAAGCCATCGAACTGGTGAACCATGCGTTGGCCAGTGAACGGCTCAGTCTCAGAGGTGCAGACCGTGCCATGCGGCTCGCATGGACTCTGGCCGACCTATCAGGCAAAACCTCTCCGGGACCGGAAGAGATGATGCAGGGAATCTCCATGAGGACGAAGCTGACATGAACGAAAATACGAATGCGAACGGCAACGCAGCCGCTATCGACGACGAGACCCTGGCACGTGCGGTGCTCACCTACTGTCTGGACAGCGCCGACGCGATGATGTACGCGCTGATCAAAGGCATCGGATCAGCCACGCACACCTTGCAACTACTCGCCGACAGCGGTCCAGGCAATCATGAAAACGTGGCCACGGCCGCTTGCAAAACCCTGGATGCGGCGTTCATCAACGGCATCACGCGTTGGGGGCGCAGCATCAACTCCCGAGGCATGGCCTCATTCCATGGCGCGATGGTTTCCTGGCAGCATCGTTTGACCACACTGCCCAGCACCGATTCCGACGAGCTCAAGGATTGGTTCACAACAGGGGGTACACAGTGGATCGTCGCACCACACCATCCCTGCTGGCCTTCGCAGCTCGCCGACCTCACCATGCATACGGATTGGGCCGCCCCATTATGCCTTTGGGGGCAAGGCAGCCCGCAAGCATTGGTGTCATGTCCGGAACCGATCGGCGTCGTCGGGTCACGCGGAGTGAGCGAATACGGAAGGCAAAGTGCACACGAGCTTGCCAAACAGGCAGCCCGTGCCGGGCACCTCATAGTATCCGGGGGCGCCTTGGGCACCGATGCGGCCGCCCACTGGGGTGCCATCCAAGCCATGGACGAAATCGGGGCTCCCCTCGCGGGCCGCACCGTCGCGGTATTTGCCGGAGGACTCAACCATATCGGGCCGAAAAGCAACGGACGCCTTTTTGAAACCATCATCAGCCACTCCGGCGCACTGATCTCGGAACTGTGCCCAGGAACCGCTCCGGAAGCCAGACGATTCCTCATTAGAAACCGTCTGATAGCGGCCTTGTCGTCCAGCCTCATCGTCGCCCAGGCGCGCGCACGTTCAGGCGCGCTCAACACCGCGGGATGGGCCGACGAACTCAACCGCCGCGTATTCGCGGTGCCAGGAGACGTGACCATGCCACACAACACGGGCTGCAACCGGCTCATTCAAGAAAGACGCGCAAACATCATCTGCTCACTGACCGACATCGATGAATTCTGCCATGCCTCGCACCGCCCGCAACCAGTCGTCATAGACGACGAACAGACGGAAGAACCAGCCGACGACGTCCTGCCGGAATCAGACGACACCACCAGAACCATATTGAAAGCCATACGACAATGCGACGCGAAGTATGGCCATGTCTCCACTGACGGGCTGCTCGCCATACTGGCAAAGACCAATCCCGAAGAATATCCGATCTCACGAATCGTATTGGAACTCGGCGTACTGGAACTCAACGGGCTCATCAGCACGCAACACGGCAACATCACCATCATCAACGCAAACACCGCTCAACAGCGCAACTAACACCGCCAATCGTCACAGCCGCCGACAAACAAACACGCAAGAACATGTGAAAACACGCATACGACAACATGCCCGTCATCCAACGAACCGCAACGAGGTCACACCTTGTGCGAAAATCGTTGGTATGAGTCCGAAGCATGTTGAAGATATGTATGATGCAGTAATCGTCGGCGCAGGAGCGGCAGGTCTTTCCGCAGCGTTAGGAATGTTGCGAAGCGAACGGATGCAGGAGCTGAAGAAAGCCGGCATCGAACCGAATATTCTAGTGATTTCCAAGCTCCAGCCGTTGCGCTCGCACACTGGTTCCGCAGAAGGCGGCATCGCGGCCAGCCTCGGCAATGTCGAACACGACGATTGGCATTGGCACTACTACGACACCGTCAAAGGCGGCGATTGGCTGGTCGATCAGGATGCGGCCGAACTGTTCGCGCAAGAGGCCCCGGCAACGGTCATCGAACTGGAACATGCCGGCGTGGCGTTCTCCCGCACCGAAGACGGGCACATCGCCCAGCGTCGTTTCGGTGGGCACACCAAGGATTTCGGCAAGGAACCGGTTCGCCGAGCCGCATACGCCGCAGACCGCATCGGCCATCAGATCCTCTTCTCGCTGTGGCAACAGTGCGTGGCGGAAGGCGTCGAATTCGCGGAAGAATGGTATGTAACCGATCTGGTGATCAACGAAGATGGCACCAAAGCCGAAGGCGTAGTGGCATTCGACACCCATAAAGGTCAAGTGCACGCCATTCATGCGCGCAACGTGCTTCTGGCCACCGGAGGCGCAGGCCGCCTGTTCCACACCACATCCAATTCGTGGGATCTGACCGGCGACGGCATGGCGCTCGCACTGCATGCCGGGCTGCAGCTGGAAGACAACGAATTCGTACAATTTCACCCGACCGGCTTGGCACATACCGGCATTCTGCTGTCGGAAGCGGCCCGCGCGGAAGGTGGCGTGCTCCGTAATGCCGATGGCGAGGCCTTCATGGAAAAGTACGCTCCCGGGCACGCCGATCTGGCTGCGCGAGACGTGGTCAGCCGCTCCATCACCGCTGAAATCGACGCCGGACGTGGCGTGGCGGATCCGAAGGATCCAGATGGCCCGAAGGATTGCGTGTGGCTCGATATGACCGGCATTGATGCCGACCATATGCATGAAGTGCTGCCTCAGGTGGTGGAAACCATCGAAAAGTACGCCGATCTTGACCCGACCAAGGATTATGTGCCGGTCAAACCGACCGCACACTACACCATGGGCGGCATTCCGATCACCACCAACGGCGAGGTATATCGTTGGACTGACGGCGAACGCGCCATCGTTGACGGCCTGTTCGCAGCCGGCGAATGCTCGTGTGTATCCGTGCACGGCGCGAACCGTCTTGGCGGCAACTCCCTGCTGGATGCCTGCCTGTTCGGCACTCGTTCCGGCAAGGCGCTTGCGGAACGCATCGCCGCCGCTCCGGTGAATGATCCGATGGCCGAAGCCGTTGAAGAGGCCGAAGATGGAACAGACGACGTGCGGCAGGCCGCCGATGCACGTTCCTCTGAATTGAAGGATCTTCTGACGCAGCTTCCCGAAGACGACGAGCACGCTTCGGATAATCCGTATCAGCTTATGGCCGACTTAGGATCCGTTATGGAAAAAGCGGTCGCCGTGCGCTGCGATGCGAACAGCATCGAGCAGGCGCAGGCCGTATTGCGTAGCGATCTGGAAGCCCGCGCCCAGGTTTTGCATGCGCATTCCGATTCCGCCACGTTCAATCAGGAGATCACCGCCATTTGGGAGGTGCGACATCTGCTTGAGCTTGGTTCGGCCGTGCTTGCGGCGTCCGACGCTCGCCATGAGTCCCGCGGATCATTGAAACGTCTTGACTTCCCGGAACGTGATGATGAGCAGTTCCTCGCCCATTCCATGGTGGATGCTTCCGGACAAATCTCCTGGCAGCCGGTACATATTGTGAACATGCCGCCAAAGGCCCGTGAGTACTGATCCCTCTGGGCACGGTGTATGGCAAACTTGTTGTCGGTTTTTATTGGAAAGGCGAGTAGATGAGCGGCATGGAAAACGGCATGAACACGGTGACGTTGCGGGTCAATAGGTTCGCCCCGCGCCCCGAACGTGCCCGCGACCGCGAACGCGGGGGCTCCCCGTTCGCCAGGAAAAGCTCTCCGTTCGGAGATTCCGGCGCGTCGGCGCGTCGCCGTCTCCGCGGCAAGCAGTGGGTGCAGGATTACACGTTGCGTGTGCGCCCGGAAGACACGGTGCTTGATTGCCTGTTGAAGATCAAGAGAACCGTAGATCCGACTTTGGCATTCCGCTATTCCTGCGGTCATGGCATGTGCGGCTCCGACGCGGTGTCCATCAATGGCACGCCGACGCTATTATGTACCGCTTCCGTCAGGGATTGGGCCAAGCAGCCGAATACCGTATTAGTGGACGATGAGGGATTCCGCCATACCGGAGACGCAGATGCGTCGCTTGCAGATGACGCCGTTTCCGTTTCTTCAGGCGATCTTGGCGTAATCGAGCTCGCTCCCCTGCCGGGTTTCCCCGTACAGCGTGACCTGGTTGCCGATATCGATCAGATGCTCGATCAGATCAGGAAGCTTAAGCCGTATTTGCAGGCCAATAACGAATTAGCCACCACCAAAGACGGCAAAATCAACGCTTTCGAATATCTGCAGAATCCTCAGCAGCTTGCCAAATATGAGCTGCTCGCCAATTGCATTGCCTGTGGCACTTGCGAAGGAAGCTGCCCAGTGTACGCCGGAGGCGAGGCGTTCATCGGTCCAGCGGCGTTGATTACCGCGTCTCGCTTCATCAATGATTCGCGAGATGGTCAGGCGAATGCTCGTATGGATGCCATTGATTCCGCGGACGGCATCGCAGCATGTCAGTCGGTTCGCGCCTGCACCCGCGAATGCCCACGTGGCATCGACGTCGGCGAGGAAATCTGGCAACTAATCGCCCAAGTCAAGGAACGCTGAACCCATGGATAGAACGTCGTACACCAATCTCGCCAAGTCTTGGGAATACGTTGAAGATCATGCGTTCTCACGCCAGTCGACCAATCTGAACGCCATTCGTACCCACGCCGAAGAAGCGGGCATTCCGCAGGGTTCCGCGGCACAGGCGGAGTTGTTGCGCATGCTGGTGCATATGGTGGATGCGTCGTCAGTGATTGCCGTCGGCACCGGTTCCGTAGTGGAAACGTTGCAGCTTGTCAATGGTTTGGATAACAGGGGGCAGCTTACCGCGGTCGATTCCTCTTCCCAAGGCATTGCGCTGATTCGCACGTTGTTCAATCGTCTTTCCGACGAAACGCAGACCACGCTTCGCGCAGTGAATGCTCCTGTCAACGTGTTTCTGCCGCGTTTGAACGCCGAAACATACGATTTGATCGTTGTTGCCGGCGATGCCGAAAATTATGCTGCCTCTTTTGACCAGGCTCCCCGCCTGCTGAAGAAGCATGGTGTGATCGTGTTCACAGATGTGCTCGCTTTCGACGCTGCGACTTCCGCAGGTGGCGTATTGAATCCCGCCAACCGCGACGCTAAATCCATTGCCATGCGTACCCTGCTGGAAACCGTGGAATCCGATGAACGTTTCATCACCGCGCTCACTCCGACCGGTACGGGTCTGCTCGTGGCAGTCAAACGCTAGTATGGCCGTTCCCAGCGGCCTACCGTTTCCTCATACAAAAAGCCGACGCTCACAATATGTGATAAGCGTCGGCTTTTGTTGTGTCTGGCGTATGGCGCAGAATGCCATACGCCAGAGCGTCGTTATTTGACCTTTGGATGTGTGTTGATCATCTGGCTGACCACAACGGTGCCGTCTTCAAGCACAGATTCCACTTCCCCGGCAGCGTCCTCGTCGGCAGTATGATGCTTATGTTTCGACGATGCGGCAGCGGTCAGTTCGAACTTTTTCGATTGACGGCTTAACAGAATACCGGAGATCACCGCCGCGACCATGGAGCCAACAAGCACGCCGAAGCGTGCCTCCGCAGATAATTCGGCATCCTTATATGCGAGCGAGGAAATCAGGAACGACACGGTGAAGCCAATGCCGCAAGCGCAGGCTGCGGGGAACATGTCGCGCACACGCAGCCCCTTAGCCATCTTCAATCCAGCCACGTGCGTGGAAAGCCAGGCCGTAATCATGATGCCCAAAGGCTTGCCGATCACCAACGCCACCATGACGGCAACAACGACCGGCGAAACGAACAGCGCCAAAGTCAACGATTCAAAATGCACGCCTGTGGCGAACAGCGCGAAAATCGGCAAGGCCAGCAACGCGGAAAACGGTTGCAGCTTATCCGCATAACGTTCGGCACGTGGAGTCTTTTCGCCGTAGCATTCATGCGCGGGAGTAAGCAGACCCACCAACACGCCAGCCAAGGTGGGATGCACACCGGCTTCAAACATCATCACCCAAGCCAGAATACCGACGATGGCCACGGCAAACCATGGCACTTTGCGCATACGCACGAGGAAATACCATACGACCGCACACACGGCGATGCCGACGAACCAGTACCATGCGTTCACCGAGGAGAAGAACACCGCGATCAGAATGATGGCAAGCAGATCGTCCACCGTAGCCAATGTCATCAGGAACGCGCGAATGGAACCTGGCAACGCCTTGGCGAACAAGGCAAGCACGGCCAGCGAAAACGCGATATCCGTGGCTGTAGGAACCGCCCAACCGTGGGACATCTCACCCAATGTGAAACTCGTTCCGGAAGCGATGACCAGCGAATCTGAACCGAAACCGGAGAACAAGAACAGCGTCAATAAGAATAACACCGGCGGGGCCATCATGCCACCGACCGCGCACAGCATCGGCACCGCAGCCGCCTTGGGATTCGCCAGTGAGCCGGTAGTAAGTTCCTGCTTCAATTCCAGTCCAACGGTCAGGAAGAACACCGTCAAAAGGCCGTCTTGTACCCAGTGGCCCAATCCCATGTCGATATTGGTGTGGGGAATGGCGATGCGGAAGCTCTCCAGCTCTTCGAACGCATGTGCCGTAAATGGCAGGTTCGCAAGCAGTAGACCGGCAAGTGCGAAACCGAGCATAATCAAACCCGATATGCGATCGGAAGCGGCGATATATCGTATTTTCGCCCAGAGTCCCTGCTTACGTTCGGTCATTGCTCTCCCGTCTGTTGCCGTGAGTATCCACGGCCCGCCATTCACTTAAGAAAAGCGTCTGCGGTATTGGCATGCGCAGACGCTTCAATAGCGGTTCCAGTGTACCGAGAGGTGTCGGCGTTTATGTTTCCAAACCGTCTTTTTCACTGGGGCTCACAGTTTTATTCGGCATGGCGGCTTTTCTTGTACCACACCGTTCGCCCGGAGAGAAACCGACCGTATCTCGGCAAAAGCCGCTTTACATAGGCATGCTGGTGGGTTTGCGTCGATTGCATTGGTTGAACAGTACTCACGGCAGCGCCGCCGTTACTCTCAGAAAACGAAAGCCTCCCCCGCATTTCGCGAGGGAGGTTCATGTGCGCGAGACAGGATTCGAACCTGCGACCTGCTGATCCGTAGTCAGCTGCTCTAATCCGCTGGGCTACTCGCGCAACGTCATCTCATTTGTTTATGCCACCTGATGACCGGTGGCCGGTGCGCGAGACAGGATTCGAACCTGCGACCTGCTGATCCGTAGTCAGCTGCTCTAATCCGCTGGGCTACTCGCGCAACGTTGCTTGTTTTCGGCAACTCGAATAAGATACACCCAAATGGCCGCGCAGCAAAATCTCGGCGTGTCGCACTTGTTTCCGCGGATTTCAGATATGGATTGCAATTGCGTAAAACCCTACGAAATCTGAAATCTTACGAATGTGTATGCGACACGCCGCAAACGCTACGCGGCGCGCCTGCGGGGAATCTCCTCCGTCGAAACCTTCAGCAGTTTCGGAGTGCCGGAGCCATTGACGGAAGCCTCATCCACCACCACTTCCGACACGCCGGTCATACTCGGCAGCTGGAACATCGTATCTTCCAAGGTCTTCTCAATAATCGACCGCAAGCCGCGCGCTCCCGTACCCCTGCGAATCGACGTGGCCGCAATCTGCCGCACCGCATCCTCGGTGAACGTCAACGTCACCCCATCGATCGCAAACAACTTCTGATACTGCTTGACCAGCGCATTTTCCGGTTCGACCAGGATGCGCGCCAAATCATCCTCCGTAAGCTCCTCAAGCACGCTCACCACCGGCAATCTGCCGATGAATTCAGGCAATAAACCGAAATCGGCAAGATCGTCGGCCGAGGCCTGGGCAAGCAGCTCACGATTCGGCACCTCGTGATCATGCCAGGCCGCACCAAATCCGCTTTCGCGAGCACCTAGGCGCTGTGCCACAATATCGGCGAGTCCAACGAAAGCACCACCGCAAATGAACAGAATGTCGCGGGTGTCGATCTGCACCGTCTCCATTTCCCGATGTTTGCGTGAACCTTCCACAGGCACGGAAGCCACAGTGCCTTCCAAAATCTTCAGCAGGGCCTGCTGCACGCCCTCACCTGACACATCGCGCGTAATAGACGTGTTCTCGCCGCTTTTGCGCGCTATCTTGTCGATTTCGTCAATATAGATGATGCCCTGCTGCGCACGCGCCACATCGCCGTCAGCGGCCTGGATAAGGCGTTGCAGCACGGTTTCCACATCGTCACCCACATAACCGGCTTCGGTGAGCGTGGTGGCGTCAGCGATCACGAACGGCACGTTCATGACTTTCGCCAGCGTCTGCGCAAGATACGTCTTGCCCACACCGGTAGGTCCCAGCAGCAGAATATTCGATTTGGCCACCTGCACGCCAGCCAACGGATCGTCGTTTTCGCGGGTTGCACGATCGCTTAATTCCGTGGATTCGTGCATTTCCATGTTGACGCGCTTGTAATGGTTGTATACAGCCACGGAAAGCGTACGTTTGGCTGACTCCTGCCCAACCACATAGTTGTCGAGATAGGCGCTGATCTGGGCCGGTTTCGGCAACTGCAACGTATTCAGCTGGGCATCCTTGACACGTTCTTCGGAAATGATGTCGACGCATAGCTCGATGCATTCGTCGCAAATGGCCGCGCCCGACCCGGTAACGAGCTTGCGTACCTGATTTTCCGTTTTACCGCAGAACGTGCATCGTGACACTTCGTCGTTATAGCTGACCACTCGTCCCATTCGCACCCCTTTGTTTTTCGTACCTGCCATTGAACAACTGACGCCATGCGATCGTCATTGAAAACACAATACCCCTGCCGACGCCTGGCAGGGGTATTGATTTGTGAAGATGCGCGACTCGACCTTCGGCCAAGATTGCCACAACAACCGTTCAGCCGCGATGTTCCAGCACCTCGTCGACGATGCCGTATTCCTTGGCCTCCGGAGCGGTCAGGAAGGTGTCAACCTCGATATCCTTGCGAATCTTCTCCACATCACGACCGGTATGTTTGGCCAGTGTATTTTCAAGCCATTCGCGCATACGCAGCATTTCCTTGGCCTGGATTTCAATTTCCGTGGCCTTGCCAAAACCCTGGTCGATGGCTGGCTGATGGATGAGCACGCGGGCATTTGGCAGCATCAGACGCTTGCCCTTGGCACCGGCTGCCAACAGGATGGCGGCCGCAGAAGCGGCCTGACCGAGGCACACGGTCTGCACGTCCGGCTTGATGTACTGCATGGTGTCATAGATGGCGGTCATGGCCGTCATGGATCCGCCCGGGGAATTGATGTACATCATCACATCGCGGTTCGGATCCTGGCTTTCGAGCACCAACAGCTGGGCCATGATGTCATCGGCGGAAGTGTCATCGACCTGCACGCCCATGAAGATGATGCGGTCTTCAAACAGACGGGTGTACGGATCCTGCCTTTTGAAACCGTACGGGGTCTTTTCTTCGAACTGCGGCAAAACGTAGCGGTTCTGCGGCGCGAAAGCTGCTTCGCGAGCAGCCGCCGCCTGGAATCCGACCACTCCGGCCGGACCCGCAAGTCGCTCTGCTCGGGCTACGAACTGGGATTCTTCGCTTGCCATGTTCACTCTCCCTTGGTGGCGTTCATCGTGTCGTGCGTGGAGACGAGCTTGTCCACAAAGCCATATTCCAACGCTTCCTGCGCAGTGAACCAGTGGTCGTACTCGTTGTCGCGGTAGATTTCCTCAACCGTGTGGCCGGTCTGCTCAGCCGTCAGTTCGCTCATGGTCTTCTTCATGTCCATGATCAGCTCGGCGTTGATACGCACGTCGGTTGCGGTACCGCCGATGCCGCCGGAAGGCTGGTGCATGAGCACGCGGGCGTGGGATGTCAGGAACCTCTTGCCCTTAGTGCCGGAGCTCAGCAGGAACTGGCCCATGGATGCGCACATACCCAGGCCAACGGTCGCCACGTCAGGCTCGATGAGCTGCATGGTGTCGTAAATGGCCATACCTGCGGTGATGGATCCTCCCGGAGAATTGATGTACAGCCAAATATCCTTCTTCGGATCTTCGGCGGCCAACATCAGCATCTGCGCGCAAATGCGGTTGGCCATCTCATCTTTGACTTCCTCGCCCATCCAGATGATGCGGTCTTTCAGCAGACGGTTGAAAATCGGATCGGCGGGCCCTGCCGGCATGTCTTCGCCGGCCATGACGGGCAGAGGTGCACTGAAGTTGCTCACCTTGTCTCCTTTTCCTGTGTTCTCTATAGCTTCACAGCCTACCGCTTCGAAGCGACTGGGAACGAAATTGCGCTGACAGTGGAGTCTTCGTGCACCTCGATATGCGTCTTTGAGGGACTGCTTGACGAACTTACTTGACGATGGTGTTGTATTCAGGAACGCCCATATAGTTGTAGTTCACTTCCACACCTTTGGTCGAAGCCGCGGTCACGTTGGTATACCACAAAGGAATCACCGGCAGATCCTTCAGCAACACACGCTCGCTCTGCTGGTACAGGCTCACGGCCTTGTCCAGATCGGTTTCGGCCGCAGCCTGATCAATCAGCGCATCGAATTCAACACTCTTGTAATCGCCGTTGTTCAGTCCCTTGCCATCCGCGGCCAAAGAATCATATGCCTGCACCAAGTAGCCTTCCGGATGCGGATAGTCTGACTGCATGCCCGACTTGAACGCCGCATCGATGGTGCGCTCCTGAATGGCGCTCCTCAGCTCTTTGGACGTGGCGAATGGGTAACTTTCAGCATCGATACCAAGAGCGTTGCGAATGGAATGGACCGCAGCCTCCACCCATTCCTTGTCGGTGCCATCGGCGCTGTATGCGATGCGGAACGTTCCGCTCCATGGCGAAATCGCATCCGCCTTCGCCCACAATCCCTTGGCTTTCGCCTCATCGTACGTAAGCACGCCATCAGCGTCAAGATCTGTATCGTATCCCTTGATCACGGGAGCGAGGAAATCGGCGGCGGGCGTCACGGTACCGCCGAAAATCGAGCCAGCGATGTTCTTACGATCGATGGCATGCGCGATGGCCTGACGGCGATACTTGCCTTCCTCACCTTGGAAATGCTTGAGATTCTGTGAAATCGTAAATGCTGAGAACGACGGACCGGGCTTGCTGACGGCGGTGATGTTCTTTTCGTTCTGATAGGTTTTCATCGCGGAGGTAGGAATGGAATCGAGCACGTCAAGATTGCCTGCCAGCAGATCCGAATAGGCCGCGTCAAGGCTTTGATACACCTTGAAATCGATGCCTGCGTTCTTGACTTCGCGCGGCCCCTTGTAGGAGTCGTCTTTTTCAAGAATGATTTCTTCGCCGCTTTTGTACGCCTTCAGCTTGTACGGACCGTTGCCAATCGGTTTTTGCCCGTATTCCTTGGGGTTTTTGATAACTTCGGACGGCATGGGCAAGAAGGCGATGTCTCCGATTTTGTACAGGAACGCCGAGTTCGACGCTGTGAGCTTGACCTTCAGCGTGGTGTCGTCGACCACGGTAAGGCCGGATAGCTGCGCGGTTTTGGAGCCTTCAGCATCCTGCAGCTCATCGTAGCCCTGAATGTCTTCGAAAATGGAGGCTCCCACCTGTCCGTTGGCCGCGTTGGCCGCGAACGACCAGCTTTTCGCATACGTGTCGGCGGTGATCTTCTCACCATTGGAGAAGGTCAAATTCGGCTTGAGCACGATGGTGTATTCGGAAGCGTCATCATTTGGCGTGATCGATTCGGCTTCGACCAGTATTTCATTGCCTTCCGCATCGAATGTGACCAGACCGTCGTACAGTTGGCTGACGATCTTCCAGCCGGACATGTCGCTGGTATCGCTTGGCAGCAGACCGTTCGACGGTTCCGTAACGTTGACGCTGACCACCTTATCGGCACTGGCGACTTCGGTTACGGTATCTTTCGCTCCCACGGATCCGCAGCCCACAAGCAGCGCGACGATGGAAAGCGCTGCCGCGATTGACTTGATCAGACCGGCGGTAATGCTGCTACGCGGACGTTGATTGTTCATTGCTGTCCTCTCGATAAATGGTAGAGACAGCATAACAAGCCGGCATTTCCTAACGCAGCGCTTTCCTCACATTATGCTACAGGCTTTTTCTATAGCCGGCTATTTACGTTTTGCGCCGATTCGGAATGCCGCAATCAGACAGCAGATGGCTACGGAGACAATGGCAATCATCATGGCGAACGTCCAACTTCCGCCGACGGCTGTGGCATGACGGAACGCATCACTGACCTCTTCGCCCGAACCGGCCTGAGCCACCGACAGAATCGTGGAAAAGAGTGCTGTACCGGCGGCACCACCAAACTGCAGGCAGGTATTGAACACCGCATTGCCGTCCGGCATGAACTGAGGCGCGATATTGCGTAACGCATTGGTCATGATATTGGAAAAACCGAGCGAATAACCAAGTCCGAAAATGAAGTAGAAACCAGCAAGCGTGACGGGTGTCAGTCGCATGGAAAATACCAGCAGCAGAATCGGCCCGCAAATCGCGGCGAAAAACGCGCCGAGAATCGGACGTACCGGTCCGAAACGGTCATACAGCATACCGCCAACCGGTGCGAAGAACGCACCGATCAAAGCGCCGGGCAACACCAAAGCACCGGCGAGGAACGCGCTGGTGCCCAACGAAAGCTGCGCCACATTGGTGATCACATAGCCAAAACCAATGCCGACGATCGGCAGCAGCATATAGGCGACCAAATGCAACAACACCATCGGATCACGTAGCCATCCCAAACGAATCAGTGGCGAGAACGAACGCTTCGACGACCAGCCGAAGAACAACAGCGAACCCAACCCAACTATCAGACTCACCACGGCGAACACCGCCGACACCGTGGCGCTACTGCCGGCAACCGCAGCGCTGACCGCAACACCAGCCTGATTCAGGAACATCACCAATCCGCACAGCGCAAGCACAATCGAAACAAACTGCAACGGATTGAGACGCGCTTCTTCCGTCGGACGATGCTGTTCGATGCATTTCAAACCGACAGGCAGCGAAATCAGCAGAATAACCGGAATGACGATTACGAAAATCGCACGCCATGGCAGAATACTCGACACCGCGCCGCCCACGGTCGGTCCAATTGCCGGAGCCACAGTAATGACCAGCGAGCCAACGCCCATCAATCGTCCGACCTTGCTCTTTGGCGACTGCTCAAGAATGATGTTGATCATCAGCGGCGTGGCCACACCGGAACCCATGCCTTGAATCACGCGGGCGGTGAGAATGACCGGGAACGCATGGCCGACGATCATGATCAACGAACCGAGCACCGCAAGCGACACCGCGGCAAGGAACAGCGTGCGATGCTTGAACCGACGGTTGAGGTACGACGACAACGGCATGGTTGCGGCCACCACCAGCAGATAGATGGTGGTGATCCATTGCACAGTTGCGGTATCGACGTTGAATTCCCGCATAAGTTGCGGGAACAGTACCGTCATGACGGTTTCGGTGAGAATGCCAATGAAGGCGAGGGAGCCGACCGCCACAATCGCTCCGATGAGTTTGCCGGGGATGCGTTCGTCTGGCATTTTTCTGACGTTTTCGCTACTGTTTCGACTGATATGGCTGGTGGTTTCGAGCGTTGTATTCCGTTCTTGCATAATCACTTTCCGCGCACTTTTTCCTGCGGCCATGTGCGACGCCGCGATTGACGCATGGGCCTTGCTCATAGCAAGCAAGCATCAACCCCAACGAAGAATTTTAGCGGACCCCTAGTCCAACGGCAACGAAGAATGAGAACTGACACCACACTAGGCTCGATCAGAGTCACCGGTTTGACCACCATCCTTCTCATGCAGGATTTTGCGAATTTTCTCCAATCTCGGTTTGATCTCATGCTCGTAACCGCGATCGTTCGGATGGTAATATTCCCGCCCTACCAGCTCGTCCGGCATGTATTGCTGCGGAGCTACGGCTCCTGGCCAATCGTGCGCGTACCGATACCCCTCATGATTGCCCCAACTTTTCATCAGGGCGGTCGGCGCATTCCTCAAATGCAATGGCACTTGACCGATCAATCCCGCGTCCACATCGGCGAGCGCACTGTTGATGGCGTTGTAGCTGGCATTCGACTTCGGAGCGGTGGCAACGGCGAGCGCGGCTTCCGCGAGAATGATGCGCGCCTCGGGCATGCCGATCATGGCCACGGCTTGTGCCGCCGCGACGGTGACCTGCAGTATCTGCGGAGCCGCCATACCGACTTCCTCGGAAGCTGCGATCATAATGCGCCGTGCGATGAATCGCGGATCCTCGCCCGCGCGCAACATCCGTGCCAGGTAGTGCATGGTAGCGTCCGGGTCGGATCCACGCATGGATTTGATGAATGCGGAGATCACGTCGTAATGGTCGTCGCCGTCTTTGTCGTAGCGCACGGTGGCCACGTCCATGACCTGCGACACCACGTCGGGAGTGATGATCGGCCGTTTCGCGCCTTTTTTGCGTGCCTTGTCTCCGGTGAGCGCCCCTGCGGCGGCTTCAAGGATCGTCAATGTTTTTCGTGCGTCACCTCCGGCCATGCGCACGATTTCGTCAACGGCTTCGTCGTTGATTTTGACTTCGCTTTTAAGTCCACGCTCGCTTTCGATGGCCCTGTTGATGAGCGTTTTCAGGTCGTCGGGTTCCAGCGATTCGAGTTTGACGACCACGGATCGGCTCAACAGCGGTTTGATGACCGAGAAGCTTGGATTTTCCGTGGTGGCCGCAATGAAGGTGACGTCACGGTTTTCCACGCTTGGCAGCAATGCGTCTTGCTGCGATTTGGAGAACCGGTGCACCTCGTCGATGAACAGTACCGTTTCCTTGCCTTCCGCGACAAGACGGTCATGGGCTCGTCTGAGCACGTCCCGCACGTCCTTGACGCCGGAGGTGACTGCGGAAAGCTCTTCGAAGACTCGACCGGATTGTTTGGCCACAATATAGGCGAGCGTGGTTTTGCCGACCCCTGGAGGTCCGAACAGAATAATGGAGCTCGGTGCCGTCAGCGAGCCTTTGGACGCCGGATTGGCGAGCCTGCGCAGAGGAGAGCCCTGCCCTAACACCCGCGACTGGCCCACCACTTCGTCCACGCTCGACGGACGCATGCGCACGGCCAGCGGACGCGTCATGTCTTCGGGAGCGTCCATCGCGCCAAACAAATCCTCAGTCATAACTTCTACTGTACCGCAACATACGCAGTAATTCGAACACACGTTCGACGTTCGAGTTCATGCCAGACGGTAGACTGGCAATCATGGCTGACGATATGAATTACGGTTCTTTGGGCGCGTTGGCGCCGAGTTGGAGCGATGGCGAGCGCAACATCGACACGGACGAGATCTACGAGCGCTTTTTCGAGTGGGTGGCGGACATCAAAGGCGTTGAGCCGTGGCCCCATCAGGAAGAGGCCATCATGGACCTGCTCGCGGGCGACCATGTCATTTTGAACACACCCACCGGCTCCGGCAAATCACTGGTGGCGTTGGGCATGCATTTCGCGGCGCTGTGCACGGGCCGTCGCTCATATTACACGGCTCCGATCAAGGCGTTGGTGTCTGAGAAGTTCTTTGATCTGGTGGAGGTGTTCGGTCGTGAGAACGTCGGCATGATCACCGGAGACACGCACATCAACGCCGATGCTCCGATCATCTGCTGCACTGCGGAGATTCTCGCGAACCAGGCATTGCGTGAGGGCCGTCATGCCGATGTCGGCTGTGTGGCGATGGACGAATTCCATTATTATGGCGATGCGGAGCGCGGTTGGGCTTGGCAGGTTCCGCTGCTGACGTTGCCGAACACGCAGTTTTTGCTGATGAGCGCCACATTGGGCAACGTCGATGCGATCGCCGACAAACTGGAGGATATGACGGATACGGACGTCGACATCATCGCCAATGCGCCGCGCCCGGTGCCGTTGACGTACGAGTACACGCTCGACCCGTTGGAGAAGACCGTCGAACTGGCGTTCGGCAGAGGCGAAACACCGATTTATGTGGTGCATTTCTCCCAAGACGCCGCATTGGAGACGGCGAACGCCCTGGCAAGCACGGGCGTGTCCAGCAAGGAACAACGTGCCGCCATTGCGGAGGCGATCAAGGGCACGAAGTTCACCACCGCATTCGGCAAGATTTTGCAACGTCTGTTGCGCACCGGAGTCGGCATTCACCATGCGGGTATGCTCCCCCGCTATCGTCGTTTGGTCGAGCAGCTCGCCCAGCAGGGTTTGTTGCCGGTGATCTGCGGCACCGACACGTTGGGCGTCGGTATCAACGTGCCCATCCATTCCGTGGTGTTGACCGCATTGACCAAGTTTGACGGCACGAAAATGCGCAAACTGCGTGCCCGCGAATTCCATCAGATCGCAGGGCGTGCGGGACGTATGGGCTTCGACACGGAAGGCTTGGTCATTGCCGAAGGGCCGGAATTCGAAATCGAGAACGCCAAGGCCCTCGCCAAGGCAGGCAATGATCCCAAGAAACTCAAGAAAGTCAAGCGCAAGAAGGCGCCAGAAGGTTTTGTCACGTGGAATGAGAACACGTTCGACAAGCTGATCGACGCGGCCCCTGAAACTTTGGTGCCACATATGAAGGTCACGCATTCCATGGTGTTGAACGAAGTAGCGCAGGGCGGCGACGCACGCTACCGCATCGATCGCCTGATCGACGATTCGGCGCAGACTCCGGAACAGAAGAAGCGTCTTCATGATCGTGCCGACGAGATCTTCCAAACGCTGTTCGACACGAATGTGATCGAAGCAGAAGACCGCGACGATGGTGGCAAGGACTATTTCATGACCGTCGACATGCCGGATGATTTCGCACTTGACCAACCGTTGAGCCCGTTCCTGCTGGCCGCGTTGGAACTGCTTGATCCGGAATCGGAAAGTTACGCGCTTGACGTGATTTCCATGGTGGAAGCCACGTTGGAGGACCCGAAGCAGGTGTTGCGCGCGCAGGAACGTCAAGCTCGCGATGCGGCGATGATTCGCATGAAGGAAGATGGCCTCGACTATGACGAGCGCATGGACCGCTTGCAGGAAATCACCTATCCGAAACCACTGGAAGACATGCTTCAAGCGGCGTTCGACGAGTACCGCCATGATGTGCCTTGGGCCAACGATTACTGGTTGAGCCCGAAATCGGTGATCCGGGACATGGTCGAAACGGCCTCCGATTTCACTGGTTACATCTCGCGCTACAACATCGCCCGCTCCGAAGGCACGCTGCTGCGCTATCTATCTGACGCATATCGCACGCTGGCACGTACCGTTCCTTTGGAGAAGCGTAACGAACAGTT
Source organism: Bifidobacterium sp. N4G05 (assembly GCF_002742445.1). Taxonomy (GTDB): domain Bacteria; phylum Actinomycetota; class Actinomycetes; order Actinomycetales; family Bifidobacteriaceae; genus Bifidobacterium; species Bifidobacterium hominis. The sequence continues at coordinate 153,332 of NZ_NJNQ01000004.1, forward strand.
ACGGGACATCATCTCCTGGCTGCGCGTTGTGGTTCGTTCCATCGACTCCTCGCTGGTCGACGAGTGGGAGAACGCGGGAGTCGGCACCGACGCTTCCGAAGCCGCCGCGAACCTGGCCGCGCCCGGTGCGAAGCAGTCCGTGGTGGAAGATCGTCGAGGCCTCACCGTGCTCGTACGCAATGCCATGTTCCGCCGCGTACAGCTTATGGATCTCGACAAGTCCGATGAGCTTGGCGCGCTTGACAAAGACTGGGGTTATGGCGTGCACGAATGGGGGGATGCGCTCGATGACTTCTACGATGAGCACGAATACGTCAACACGGATGCGAAAGCCCGTAGTGGCGAGCTGTTCATCCTCGACGATTCCAAGGAGAACAGCGAACACAGCTGGAAAGTGCGTCAGATCATCGACGATTCCGATGGCGACCATGATTGGGCCATCACCGGAACCGTCGATCTGGATACCACACAGTCGAGCGGCGAAGTCGTGTTCTTCGACTACAGCGTTTCCAACTGACGTCGCATTTCGTCGGCATCGACTTCCAAGGGCGGCCAGATCATGTTCATGTTCTTCAATACGTTGCGGAGCAGTTCGGACACGACCGCCCTTGAATACCAACGATTGTCGGCAGGCACCAGGTACCAGGGCGCCTGCTCAGTGCTCGTACGTGCGAACACGTCCTGCCATGCTGCCATGTAGTCATCCCAACGGGCACGCGCTTCAAGGTCGCTGGGGTCGAACTTCCAATATTTGGTCGGATCTTCCAGCCTGCCGAGGAAATGCTCCTTCTGCTCTTCTTTGCTCACCACAAGGAATATTTTGATGATGGAGCATCCGTCCGCAACCAATTGCGATTCAAATCGGTTGATTTCGTCATATCGTGCCTGCCATACCTCCTCCGGATATGTTTTGTAAATGCGTGGCATGACGATATCTTCATATTGCGATCTATCGAAAATGGAGATCCAACCATTCTGCGGCAGTTCCCGTTTGATGCGCCACAAATAATCATGGTCTTTTTCCTCGCCTGTGGGAGCACCGAAACCGTGATAATGCATTCCCATCGGATCACCTTGGCTGAACACGTGACGTACGATGCCGCCCTTGCCGGATGCATCCATGCCTTGCAGAATAATTAGCAGACGACGGCGGGATCCCTTCATGCCATTGGCGTACATCAGCCGCTGATATCGTGCGATTTCGGAAGAACTGATCGCAATGAACCGTTCCGCATCGTCTTTGTTGCCGTCAAAGCCCGGCGTGGAATCGCCGTCGATTCCAGCGACCCTCGTATCGTGGTGGAATCGTAGCAGCTGACCGGGAGGCAACGTCCATACGGAGCTGAGCAATTCGCTCGCTTTGGCGACGTTCGCGAGCCCCTCGGCAACGGAACTGCAGTTCTTCCCCTTCTCAAGTCTGTCCTCAACCTTGTTCAACGTCTTCGCAATGGACGACATCTTCGCATCCTTGTCTTTGTCTGGCATGACAAGCCTCCTTGCTTATCCCCTGATAATAAGCTATGCGGCGATTGAAACGTGGCATCGCCACACCCAATCGCCGCATACTGCTTTTCTTACGTTTTGCCTGACTTCTTTCATGCAATAGGGCGCTGATTCCTCGCTCTCTGCAAGAAATCAGCGCCCTATCGGTTTTCGCAGATCAAATGACGTCACTGCTTGGGCTTATCACCCTTTGATTTGTCGGACTTCGGCTTGTCAAATTTCAGCTTGTCCTGCTTGGCCGTATCTTTGATCGGCCTGCCGTTCTTGTCGAACTCAACCTGGCTTTCCGGATGCGTCTCGTCGAATCCCTGAACGTAGCGGGTCTGACGCCAATGGCGGATCGACGCGTTGGAACCACGATGATGCACATGGTACAGGCGTTGGGCACCGCCAAGCGGCATGACTTCCTTGGCCACGGCGATCTGGTTCACATTCGACGGATCCATAATGGCGATCGGCGCAACTGGTTCCGGTTCGGCAGGTGCCGCGGTGTGCTTCTGCATGCGTTCCGGCAGCCATTCCGCAAGTCGGCTCAACAGCCAGCATGCGATGAAGTAGATGACGGCGGCAACAACTAGCGTCTGCAGAATATTGAAGTACATCGAACCGAGTCGGCGTGATTCCTGCAACAGATCGGTATACATGATGATCGAGCCGAGGGCGGTATCCTTCAGCACCACCACCAACTGCGTCACAGCGGCAGGAAGCATGGCGTAAATGGCCTGCGGCACTTCGATTTCCATCAGCGACTGCGTGCGAGTCAGACCCAAGGCGAGCGACGCCTCACGCTGGCCGTTCGGCAAGTTGCCGACGCCGGAACGAACGAGCTCAGCCACCACTGAACCGTTATAGATCACCAATGCGAGTACAACAGCCCAATATGCCGGGCTTGCCATGCCGGCAAAAGCGAACCAACGCCAGAAGAAGATCATGAGCAACAGCACAGGGACCGCGCGGGCGAACTCAACGACGGCGCCGGAAATCGCACGAATCACGATGTTCGGAAGCAGACGGCCAATACCGAACAGCAAACCGAACAGGACCGCGCCAATCACTGCCAGCACGGAGGCGCGAATAGTAGCCCACAATCCCGGCAAATAGAAGTCGGTCCACGCTTCGGCATCAAGAGCCGGCTTCCACAGTTCCCAGCTCAGCTGGTTCTCGCCATCCGGCGGATTGTGAAGCCTCATGAGAATCAACACAACTACGATCGCGAAGGCGATGCCTGCGATCCAATTGACGATACGAATGGTTTTACGGCTCTTAGGACCGGGCTGGTCGAACAGCACCGCGCTTTCATTGCTTGCCATGGTGCGTCACCTCCTCACCGCGAGCTTGTTGGACAGATACGTGGTCAGCATGCCGATCGGAATGATCAGAATCACATAACCGAACGCGAAGATAAGGAAGATCGGAATAATCACGTCAGAACGGTATTCGATCATTTCGCTCATCAACGACGAAGTTTCGGTGGCGACGGATGCCGCGGCCGCAACCGTGGAGTTCTTCAGCAATGCGATGAGCGTATTACCCAACGGCGCCACAGAGCCGCGGAATGCCTGCGGCAGAATGATCTGGGTGGCGGACTGCATGAAGTTCAATCCCAATGCGCGACAGGCTTCAGCCTGACCGAGAGGCACCGTGTTGATGCCGGATCGGAGCGATTCGCACACGAAAGCCGCCGTATACAGGCTCAAGCCGGTGACGGCCAGCCAGAAGAAGTTCGTGGCGAACGTGTCGGAGAAGCTGAGCTTCAACTGCGCATAGGCGCCTAGCACCATGAACACCATGATGATGGTCAACGGCAGGTTCTTGAACAACTCGACATAAGCGCCCGATACCACACGCAACGATGCGACCGGAGAAATGCGCATCATCACGAGGATGACGCCAAGAATCGTGGAGAACAACGCCGACCACAAGGTCAGTTCGATGTTCACCAAGAACGCAGCCGGCACATTGTACTGGCTGAACAATGAGATGAACGCTTCCATTACTTCTCCCCCTCAGTCGGCTCCGGCGGATTGTACTTCGCGTTCGGCGTGTATGCGGTGCCCTTCGTGTTGTCGGAGATGGCACGCTTCCAAGAACCATCCTGAATCATATCGGCGATGGCGTTGTCGATCCGGGTGGCCAGCTTCGTATCGCCCTTCTTGATGCCGACGCCGTAATACTCCTGGGTGAACGGCTTGCCGACCACACGCAGACGGCCACGCGAAGCGGAGGCAAGACCTGCCAGAATAATATCGTCGGTGGTCACCGCATCAACGATGCCCGAGAACAGTGCAGTAGCGCATTCCGCGTAACCCGGCTGCTCCATGAGCTGCACTTCGTTGGCGAACTTCTCCTTGACGGTAACCGCGGAAGTTGAACCGGTCACGGAGCACAGACGCTTGCCGTTAAGATCCTCCGGACCCTTGATGGAGGTTTCATCCTTGCGAACCAGCAGATCCTGACCCGCAACGAAGTACGGTCCCGCGAAGGAAACAACCTTCTTACGCTCGTCAGTGATGGAATACGTTGCAACGATGAAATCGACATCGCCATTCTGCAGCATGGCCTCACGCTGCTTCGACGGCGCCTCCTTCCACACGATCTGGTCTTCGGAATAGCCAAGCTTCTTGGCGATGTACTTGGCCACATCCACATCGAAGCCAACATAGGTGCCGGACTTCTTGAAGCCCAGACCAGGCTGGTCGAATTTGATGCCGACGCGAATCTTGCCATCGGCATCGTCCGCACCACATGCGGACACTGCGAACACGCATGCAAACGCGCAGAAGGCCGCCATAGCCCTGCGCAGCATACGCTTCGCCCTCATAGAAAGTTTCATATCGAAAATCCTTCTTCTGTCTTATTCCCGTCAGTCATTTCAGTGGGTGAGAATCTTCGACAGGAAGTCCTTGGCACGATCGGTCTTCGGATTTTCAAAGAAGTCCTCCGGCGTGCTCTGCTCAAGAATCTGGCCGTCGGCCATGAACACAACCTTGTCGGCCACCTTGCGCGCGAAGCCCATCTCGTGGGTCACGCACAGCATGGTCATACCTTCATGAGCCAGCTCCACCATGACGTCAAGCACTTCATTGACCATCTCCGGATCAAGCGCGGACGTCGGCTCATCGAACAACATGACCTTCGGCTGCATGGCAAGCGCTCGGGCGATGGCGACACGCTGCTGCTGACCGCCGGAAAGCTGCGATGGCATCTTGGAAGCCTGCGAAGCCACTCCCACTCGGGAGAGCAGGTCCATGGCGAGATCCTCGGCCGCCTTCTTATCCATGTGGCGCACCTTGATCGGCGCAAGCGTCACATTCTCAAGAATTGTCTTGTTGGCGAACAGGTTGAACGACTGGAACACCATACCGACCTCGGCACGCAGGCTGGCGAGCTCCTTGCCTTCCTGGGGCAATGGCTTTCCATCAATGCGAATATCACCGGAATCAATGGTTTCCAAACGGTTGATGGTGCGGCACATCGTGGACTTGCCGGAACCGGATGGACCGACGATGACCAGCACCTCGCCCTTCTTGACGGTGAGGTTGATGTCCTTGAGCACATGCAAGTCACCGTAGTGCTTTTCAACGTGGGTCAATTCGACCAGCGGTCGGCCGCTGTCTTCCGCACCCGGCATGATTGGGCGCGTCTCTTGCGTTTCTTTGATATCTGTCATATGGGCAGTATATGGAAGACATGTTTCCGCGGCTGTTACCACCCCTGACATGCTCAGAATATGAGACAGCGTTATCTCAAAATGCATCATAGCGCGTTATCGGACGCAATGCTGATATCTCACGCACCATGATGGCAGCTACCACAATCGCGGCAATTCGATAGCCAGCACGGCTATTACGAACAATACGGCCACCGCACCGAACACCGCTCGTTCGGAAACCTTGGATTTGAAACCGTCCGCAACGCGGCGCCACATATCACCAATACTCATGTATTCCAACGTAGGAACGCCAAGCAACGAGAATGAGCAAGACAGGCGAACGCAAGATGAATTTCATCCTACATTCGCCTGTCTTTTACATGCAGATTCGTATGCGAACCTTTTACGATGGCACGTTCATCACGTTACCACCGTAATCCGCATGCCACCCTGTCAAAACCGTCAGAGCACTTTGGAAAGGAATGCCTTCAAACGCTCGCTCTTCGGATGGTTGAAGATCTCATCCGGAGTGCCTTCCTCTTCGATCACGCCAGCATCCGTAAAGATCACACGGGTGGCCACTTCGCGGGCGAAACCCATCTCATGGGTCACCAACACCATGGTCATGCCCTCTTCGGCCAGTTCACGAATGACTTCGAGCACATCTCCGACCATTTCCGGGTCGAGCGCCGATGTGGCCTCGTCGAACAGCATGACTTTCGGGCGCATGGCCAAGGAGCGCGCGATGGCCACACGCTGCTTTTGACCGCCTGACAACGATTTCGGCATAACATCGGCCTTTTCGGCCAATTCCACGGTTTTTAGCAATGCCATCGCATGTTCACGCGCCTGCTCGTCGGTTTCCTTATGCACCAGTTTCGGCGCGAGGGTGATGTTGTCGATCACGCTCATGTTGTTGAACAGGTTGAAATGCTGGAACACCATGCCAACCTGCTCACGCACCTGGTCGATATTCACGTGCGGATCGCCCAAATCATGGCCGTTGACCACAATCTGGCCGCTGGAGGCCCGTTCGAGTCCGTTCAGGCAACGCAATATGGTGGATTTACCGGCACCGGACGGTCCGATGATGCAGATTACCTCGCCCTTGCGTACCGTAAGATCGACGCCTTTGATGACTTCCGTATGGCCATAGTTTTTGTGCAGATCCTTGACGTCGATGATCACTTCGCCATCATTGTTGCCGCGATTGCCGTTCTCGCTCATCGATTCACCTTCCTATCAACGATATTGGCCAGCCATGTGAGGATGGTGATGGCCACGAAGTACATCACACCGACGATCAGCAGCGTTTCGGTGACGCGGAAGTTCGCCGCATACAATTGCTGCGCCTGATACAGCAGTTCACCGAAGCCGATGGCCAGCAGCAGCGAGGAATCCTTGATCATAATGACCAGCTGGTTGATGATCGACGGCATGGCGATCGCAGTGGCCTGAGGCATGATCACGCGCGCCATGGCCTGATGATGGTTGAGACCAAGCGAACGTGCGCCCTCCATCTGACCAGAGTCAACTGACTGCACGGCGCCACGCACGATTTCCGCCAGATATGCGCCGGAATTGAGCGACAACGTCAACGCGCCCGCAACCCAAATGTTCACGCTGTGCCCGATCAGCTGCGGCACACCAAAATAGAAGAAGAACGCCCACACCAGAATCGGCGTACCGCGAAACACTGCGATGTAAACCTTGGCTATGCCTTCCAGAATCTTGTTTTCGGACACCTTCATCAAGCCAAAAGCGACACCCAGTACCAGCGCGACCGCAAACGACAGCAAGGTGATCAGCAACGTGTTCTTCAGACCGGTCAGCAAAGCCGGCATCGATTGTTTGACAAGTCCAAAGAAACCGATTTTTTTCTGAGCCGTACCATCGGGGCCATTATCGGTGACCTTGCCGGAAATCGCCTCGACTTGTTCCTTCGCGCCGGCTTCGCCCAGATATTGCGCGACGATCGTCTCGTATTTGCCTGAAGCGATGAGCTTGTTCAAACCATCGTCGATGGCGGCCAGAAGGTCAGCGTTCTTGCCCTTGTTCACGGCCATGCCATATTCGCCGTGCGGCACCTTCGGGGTCACGATCTTCAAACCGTTATTTTGGGAAACACCGTAGGCAAGCACCGGATAGTCGTCGAATACCGCGTCCGCATTACCGGATTTGACCATCTCATACATGGTTGATGATTGGTCCACAGAAGTCACGGCATAGCCATACTCGCTCGCATGCTGTTTGGCGTAGGATTCGCCTTCCGAACCGGTTTTCGCAACAACGGTTTTACCGTCAAGATCCTTGTAGCTGGTAATACTATCGTTGTTTTCAGCGATGGCCATCTGAATGCCGGACTGGAAGTAAGGATTGGAGAAATCGTAGGTCGCCTTGCGTTCGTCGGTGATTGACATGCCTGCGATCACCACATCCACCTGATTGGAGCTCAAAGCCTGCAATGCCGCATTGAAACCCAATGATTGGATGGTGACTTCGAATCCTTCTTCTTGGGCGATGGCACGGATCAGCTCCATGTCGATACCGGTCATCTTGCCGTTCTCCCGATATTCGAACGGTGCGAACGTGGTATCAGTACCAACCGCGTAGGTTTTGCCCTTGACTGCGGAGGGATTTCCGATTTCGGCGGCGTTAGCGCTGACTGGGGATGCGACGAGTGCACTCACTGCCATAATCAGTGTCATCGCCAACGCAAGAAGCCGCATCCAGACACCATGAAAATCATGTTTTTCCAACGATTGTTTCAAATTCATACTACAGATTCAGTTCTTTCTCATAATATTTCAGATACTCATCTTTGCTCCACCATACCGGCAGCAAGAGAAAATAGACAACGTAAACAATAAAAACAGGCTGTCCTTGCACGGTCTCTCATGCAAAGACAGCCTGTTATCTCAAAGCGAAAACGCTATCAGTCTTCGTCTTCTTCCGGATCATAATCAACGCCGGTTTCCGCACGCTGTTCGTCGGAAATCGGAGCCGGGGCGCCGGTCAGCGGATCACGACCGCCGCCAGCCTTCGGGAAGGCGATGACGTCGCGGATGGAGTCGGCGCCAGCCAGGATGGCGGCGGTACGATCCCAACCGAGAGCAATGCCGGCGTGCGGCGGAGCACCGTACTTGAAGGCTTCAAGCAGGAAGCCGAACTTGTCGGCAGCCTCTTCAGGGGTGATGCCCAACACATCGAGCACACGGTCCTGAATGTCATCACGGTGGATACGCACGGAACCGCCGCCCATTTCGTTACCGTTGCATACGATGTCGTAGGAATCGGACATGGCGTGTTCCGGATCCTTGTCGAAGGTGTCGATCCAATCCTTGGACGGCATGGTGAATGGGTGGTGCATGGAAGTCCACTTGGAGTGGCCGACCGCCACATCGTCATCATCCGGATCGTCGGCGGCCTTGAACAGCGGGAAGTCCACAACCCAGGTGAACGCGAAATCGTCGGGCTTGAGCAGACCGGCACGATCGGCCAATTCCACGCGCACGGCACCCAGCAGCTCCTGAGCGGAAGTGCGACGGCCTGCGGCGAAGAACACAGCATCGCCGTCTTCCGCGCCAACGGCTTCCTTCAGGCCAGCGCGTTCCTCTTCAGACAGGTTCTTGGCAACAGGTCCCTTGAGCTCGCCGTTCTCAGCGAACACCACGTAGGCAAGGCCCTTGGCGCCGCGCTGCTTGGCCCAATCCTGCCAAGCGTCGAACTGGCGGCGAGGCGTGGCTGCGCCGCCCTTGAAGAGCACCGCGCCGACGTACGGAGCCTGGAACACGCGGAACGGAGTGTTCTTGAAGTAGTCAGTCAGCTCGATCAGTGGATTGCCGAAACGCAGATCCGGCTTGTCGGAGCCATACTTATCCATGGCTTCCTGCCAAGTGATGCGCTGAATCGGCAGCTGGATCTCATAGCCTGCGGACTTCCAGATGGCGGCGATGACCTTTTCGGCCATGGCCATCACATCTTCCTGATCCACGAATGCCATTTCCATATCAAGCTGGGTGAACTCCGGCTGGCGGTCGGCACGGAAATCCTCATCACGGTAGCAACGTGCCAGCTGGTAGTAGCGTTCCACGCCAGAGACCATGAGCAACTGCTTGAGCAACTGCGGGGACTGCGGCAATGCGTACCAGGAACCCGGCACCAAACGGGCCGGCACCACGAAATCGCGGGCGCCTTCCGGCGTGGACTTGATCATGGTCGGAGTCTCGACCTCTTCGAAACCCATCTCCTCCAGAGCGTGGCGTGCGGCCTTCGACATCTGGGAACGCAACTTCAGATTGCGCTGCATGGACGGACGACGCAGATCGAGATAACGGTACTTGAGACGAACTTCCTCACCCGGCAGCTTGTTCTCAGACTCGTTCTCCAAAGCGGTGGACACCTGGAACGGCAACGCATCGGACTTGGCAAGCACCTCGATGCTTTCGGCAACGACCTCGATCTTGCCGGTGGCGAGATGATCGTTCTCATTGCCGTCCGGACGCAGGCGGACCTCGCCTACAACCTGAATCACAAACTCGGAACGCAGCGGGCGTGCCATGTCCTCGTCGTAAATGACAACCTGCACCAAACCAGTGTTGTCGCGAAGATCGATGAAGGCCACGCCGCCGTGGTCGCGACGACGATCAACCCAACCGGAGAGCGTCACCTTCTGACCGACGAGTTCCTCGGTCACTTCGGTTGCATGATGTGTTCTATAAGCCGTCTGGCTCATGCTTCCCCTATTCCTTATTCTCTTGATTGAAGTCTTGCGATTTCAGGCTTCTACAGTAACGGTTTGCTGGGCATACACAGTATCCGGCTCCCAAGACTGTGCGTCGGCCGGCTGCTGGTCGCCTGTGATAATGTTCTTGACTTCGTCCGAAGCGTCTTGCGCGGACTCGTCTGCAGGGAACCACACGTACGGAATGCCGAGCTTGTCGGCATACTTGATCTGCTTGCCGAGCTTGGCCGCGGTCGGAGCCACGTCAGCGGCGATGCCACGGGCACGCAGCTGGTTGGCGATCAGGTTGGACGCGGAACGGTCCTCCTCGTTCCACACGGCCACGAGCACAGAAGCCGGGGACACACGATTCGCGTGGGCACCGGCGGTGTGCAGCATATACGAAACCAAGCGAGACAGGCCAATGGACAGGCCCACACCCGGGTACTTCTTGCTGCCTTGCGATGCGAGGTTGTCGTAACGACCTCCGGAGCAGATAGATCCGAGCGAGGCTGCACCGTCAAGGAACGTCTCATACACGGAACCGGTGTAATAATCCAAGCCGCGGGCGATCTTCAGATCCGCAATCACGGAGCCCGGGCGAATACGAGCGGCCTCGTCAACAATCATCGCCAACGTGTCAAGACCCTGACGTGCGAGCGCATACGCCTCGGAATCATTGGCGATGTCGTGCTTCTCGCACAACGCGTCGAACTTGCTGGACAGCTCCGCACCATCGGCGGCGGTAAGCTCCGCGAGCTCAAGGCACGCACGAGCCTGATTCTCGTTGGCTCCGCAACCTTCCACCAGCAACTTGGCCACTTCGTCGGCACCGATTTTGTCGAGCTTGTCGATCTCACGAAGCACGCCTTCGATGTCGTTCAGGCCCAAACCACGGTAGAAACCTTCGGAGAGCTTGCGGTTGTTCGCGTGCACGGTGGCCTTCGGCAGACCGAACTCGCGCAGACGTTCCAAAGCCGATACCATGACCAGCGGCAACTCAACCTCATAATGATCCGGTAGATCACCATTGCCGATCACATCGATATCGGCCTGCACGAACTCGCGGAAACGACCTTCCTGAGGACGTTCGCCACGCCAGACCTTCTGAATCTGCCAACGCTTAAACGGGAACGCCAAATCACCCGAATGCTCAACGACATAACGGCTCAGCGGAACAGTCAAATCAAAATGCAGACCAAGGCGATCTTCAATCGGAGTGTCGGACTCATGACCGACCTCCTGAAGACGGCTCAGCAAGTAAATCTCTTTACTGGTCTCGCCTTTTTTGAGCAGGCTCGAACCCTGCTCAACCGCACGAGTTTCAATGCCTATGAAGCCATTGAGCTCGAAAACTTCACGGAGCGTGTCGATAACACGCTGCTCCACAACACGTTCAGAGGGGAGCCACTCTGGAAATCCTGAAATAGATGCGCCTTTTGCCACGATTCCCTATAATAAATGAGGTTGCGGAAAATGCATCGCGTTTTTCAAGCTTTGGAAGCACGTTCGTATGATCCGCATACCCTGCACTACATGAAGCTTACTTAAAGGAGCTGGCCATGGCCGACGAGAATGTCACCGCGTCCGAGAACATTAATGAAACCACCGAGCAGGCGACGACGCCCGCAGTCAAGGCCAGCAAACCGGCCGTTCCGAGCCCTGCTTCAATGAAGCCGCACGCTCCGAGCCCTGCAGCCTTCGCCAAGAAGGCTCCGCAGCACACCGCCCCGGCTGCAGCGTCCACCGGATTCTCCGATACTGATGTGAAGGCCGCCGAAGCGTTCGGCCGTGTCGCCGATGATGGCACCGTGTTCGTCAAGGACGGCGAAGAAGAACGTGAGGTCGGCCAGTTCCCTGACGCCTCCAAGGAAGAGGCGCTGGCCCTGTATGCCCGCCGTTACCTTGATCTGAAGGCCAAGCTGGACCTGTTCGCCAACAAGCTCAAGGCCAATAATGTGAAGTCCCGCGAAATCGACGAAACCATCAAGACGTTGTCCGTGGAAACCGAAAAGCCGGCAGTGGTGGGCGATCTGGCCGCTCTCAAGGCCCAGTTCGAGGCACTGAAGGAGGAAGGCGCGGCTAAGAAAACCGCGTTGACCGAGGCACGCAAGGCTGCCATCGCCAAGGCTCTTGAGGAGCGTACCGCCATTGTGGAGAAGGCCGAGGCATTGGCTGATTCCCTTGACGAAAACACCAACTGGCGTTCCACTGCCGACAAGTTCCGTTCACTTTTCCAGCAGTGGCAGGAACACCAGCGCAACAACATCCGTATCGATAAGGAAGACGCAGATGCCCTGTGGTCCCGCTTCTCCGCGGCTCGCACCAAGTTTAATTTCGCCCGCCGCAAGTGGGTGCAGAGCCGTGACGAAGAACGTAATTCCGCCAAGGCGACCAAGGAAGCCATCATCGCGGAGGCCGAGGCACTTCAGGATTCCACCGCTTGGGTTGAGACTTCCCGCAAGTTTACCGAGCTGATGGATCGTTGGAAGAAGGCCGGTCGCGCCGGTCGTCGTGATGATGACGCCATGTGGGAGCGTTTCCGCGCCGCCGCAGACGCATTCTTCAACGCGCGTCAGGCCGATCGTGATCAGATCAGCTCCTCTGAGAAGGAAAATCTCGCCAAGAAGGAAGCTCTGCTGGTCAAGGCCGAGGCGCTTGTTCCCGTTAAGGATGAGGAAAGCGCCAAGCAGGCTCGTCAGGCTCTCGCCTCCATTCAGGAGGAGTGGGATCAGATCGGCTATGTACCACGCGACGAAGTACGCCGTATCGAGGGTCGCCTCGACGCCGTCGACAAGCAGATCAAGGCTGTAGAGGATGCCGCGTGGAAGCAGTCCGATCCGGAAGCCGACGCCCGCAAATCCTCCTTCGAGGAGCAGCTCAACGCGCAGCTCGCCGAGCTTGACGCAAAGATCGCAGCCGAATCCGATCCGAAGAAGAAGGCCAAGCTTGAATCCGAGAAGGCCACCAAGGAGCAGTGGCTGAACGCCATCAAATAAGTCGCAAATCCTGATATTTGGTTGCGCCACAGAGATGCGGTCAAATATCAGTTGGACTTCACTCAGGCATAATCAAGAAGGCTGGTACGTGACAAAATCCGTTACATACCAGCCTTCTTCGTATGATCGCATGTGCTCTCACATGCGCAATCACCATACAGAATATTCAACTATCATGCGCCGAATTCGGCAGCACAAATATCGGCCACCGCATCAATGCAGGCATCGACGATGAGCTTGCCTCGTTCGGCGCTGGAACCTGCAGGAGTGGCCAGTCCGCCGTAATCCGGAACGTCGCCCTTGCGCACCGGATAGCGCACGTAAGCCTTCGGTATAACATTGCCTTCGTCGATCACACGGTCCATATGCACCAGTTCCGGCTCATAATGCATCATCAATGAGGTTTCCGTCACTGCGGCATGTTCCAACGCCCACCCGGGGAACACGAGTCCGTCGAACACCTGCTCGACCACGTTCTCCGGCAGCGGATCCCACCAGTTGGTTTCGACGATGGTGGCCACTCCCCCGGTTTCGCGGGTGATCAGATCGATTGCCTCGATAATGAACGCCTCGTTTTCGAAATGCGCGTTCATCACCACGATTTTGGTGAAACCGTCCGCGATCAGCTCGCCAAGCACATCATGCATTTGATTGATCACCGTCACACCGTTCATGTCGATGGTGCCGGGGAACAATGGGCCGCCCCCGGAAAGTGGCTTCGACTTGTACCCGTAGTTCATGGTCGGTGCCACGATGCCGTCGATGCGTTCGGCGAGGTCTTCAGACACATGGCTGGCGATCATGGCGTCCACACCAAGGGGAAGATGCTGGCTATGCTGTTCGGTGGAGCCGATTGGCACAATAACCGGCTTTGATTTCGATGCTTCGATTTCCGGCCAGGTCATATGGTCCATCCGACGGCTGCTGCTCATGATTGCTCCTTTATGTGCTGTTGTTGGTTTGCGTTTCAACAATTGATAATGATTGCGATGATGCCGTCCCCGCGAATCGATGTTGCAATCGATGTTTCAGGGACGGCGTTTATTGTTTCGAGGAATTGTCTCATAAAACCGTTTCTTCTCAGATGCGGCTCAGATCCTTATCCGTGTTTTCGTGAGAGAGAATCATGGCGACCAGTGCCACGGCGGACACCGCCACCATGTACCAGGCCGGAGCGATGCTCGAACCGGTGGTGTAGATCAGCCAGGTTGCGATGAACGGTGCGGTTCCACCGAAGATGGCGTTGGCAAGGTTGAAGCTGAATGCGAAGCCGGTGAAACGAACCGATGTCGGGAAGGTCTCAGTCAGGTAGCTCGAAAGCGTACCGTCGTTGGCGGTCAAGGTGGCGCACATGGCGAGCTCAACGATCAGCACCGGCCAGAACTGTGCGGTGTTCAGCGCCATGAAGGCCGGAACAGTGAGCACGATGAAGGCCACGCATGCACCAATCAGCACCTTCTTGCGTCCGAACGTGTCGGAGATGTGACCCATGCCAAACACCAAAGCCACATACAGTACCAGGCAGATGGTGGTGATGGTGGACGACTGTGCGGCAGCCATGCCAACCGTGTCGCTCAGATAGGTCGGCAGGTAGGTGAGCACCGTGTAGAAGCCGACCGCGTTGAGCACGCAGGCGCCGAAGCTGATGACCAGAGTCTTGAAATGGTTCTGGAACAGCTCGCGCAGTGGGGAGATGCTCTTAGTGGTGGAAGCGAACTGCTGCTTGTCGTCCAAAGCTTCGGTCATGGAAGCATACACCGGCGAATCAGCGAGCTTGGTACGGATGAAATGCACGATCAGACCAAGCGGGCCGGCCATGAGGAACGGAATACGCCATCCCCAAGAGGTCAGTGCATCAGAGCTCAGCGAAGCGGTCATCACGGTGGCGAGCGTGGAGCCTACGAGCAGACCGATGGCGGTGGATGCCGGAATCAACGAGCAGTAGATGCCACGCTTCTTGGTCGGCGCGTATTCGCCAAGGAAGGTTGCGGCGCCGGCATATTCACCGGAAGCGGAGAAGCCCTGCACCATACGAAGCAGCAGCAACAGTGCCGGAGCGAAAATGCCGATCACAGCATATGACGGCAGGCAGCCAATCAGGAACGATGCACCCGACATGAACATGATGGAAATCGCAAGAGCGCCCTTGCGTCCTTTCTTATCGCCGCAATTGCCCCAAAACAGTGCACCGATCGGACGAAGTACGAATGACAGTGCAAACACGCCGAACGTCTGCAGCATGGCGACCGTGTGATTGCCGGACGGGAAAAACACCAGAGCGATGGTGGCCGCGAAGTAGGAATAGGAAGCGTAGTCGAACCATTCAATGAAATTGCCGAGGAAAGACGAGACGGCCACTTTCTTGACCATCTTCTGCTCTTCGGACTGTTCAGACACGGAAGCCCTGTTGGCGGTTGCGATTGTTGCACTGGCACTCATCATGTCACCTGCTTTCTTCTGCTGAATCTGTCTGTACGTTCGCATTTTCTTCATACCCGGCGAACGTTGTGACTCTGACTATCGCCCGAAGTATTTGCGCCAAAGTGAACTGATTGTTAAACCGCAACCATTTGTTTTTGACGTTTTGCCAAGTTCCCCTTGCTTACAGCGTCGAAGTGGAAGATACGGTGTGATTATGTTGCGATTTCGCTATTTTCGCGCCTAAAAGCAGCATTGACCAGCTGATTTTATCGGTAGGCGATATACCCACGATCTGTGTCACTTTGTCCAATCGGTTGTACAACGTCTGCCGTTGGATACCTAATTGCTCGCATGCGCCGGTCTTGTTGTCGAGATTGTCGAAGCAAGCGCACAACGTGTCGATCAGCATGGCGTTATGCATAAGCTCATACCCCACCGTCTGCGTGATCACCATGCGCACGGCCTCATCGGTACGTTCCATTCCCAACATGCGTTCCAGCAAAGAGGAATCCACACATTCGAGGGTTCCATACGGGCATTCCGCATCGTTCGAAATGCATGTTCGGATCACACTGCGCAACGCACCGAACGCGTCCATCAATGAAATCGTGTCCAACGCTGCGCGGCCATGCACGGTATATACGTATTCGTTTGCAGCGACTTGCGTCAACGCATGCAAACACCGATCTGAAAATACCGACGCATCGCCGCCGCTGTCTTGCGCTGCGAGAAAACCGATCATTAAATCGCCTTCCAACAAACAGATCGATTCGCAACCGCCGTTGGATTCGAAATCGTCGATCATCGACACGATTGCCGGCATGGCGTTGGACACCGACTTGAGTTTCATGGCAAATGGCATATACACGCCCGAAGCGGCGAATCCCAACGCATCAAGCATGGCATGGCCCTCACGCGCCTCCATCGACGAAACATGCACGCCATCTTCCGGCCCCGCAATCAGATGCGCCACCATGCCGACGCGCGCTCCTCCATCGAGATACAGTGCCAAAACCGGAGCGGCAATCTGTTCGATCCTTCTGCACATCGCTTCATCGAACACCGTATTGCGCTGGCTGATCTCCAAAGCACCCAAAGGCCGTTTCTGTTCCTCCAATGCAAGCACAATGCCGCAATCTGTAGCGGTATTGATGTTCTGTCCAGCTCGGGCGACTTCAAGACCGTCCACGTCGAATATGACCACATCCTCACCGAACAGGTTCGCGATGCTATCGGCAACGGCTTTGGGATTGGACACCTGAGCAAGCTCAGAACGCAACGAAGTTGACATAACGTCCACTTGCATCTGCATACGCATCTGACCACGCACAATCATGGTATTGACGCTCTGGCAGATATCGACGAAAGGAATGCGACGGCGCAATCCAATAATCGTAAGCCCTTCATGCTTGGCTGCCTTCACCAACATTTTCGGCAGTTGGGTGACTTCTTCAACCAATTCGACCATCAATGCCGCAATATCAGCATTCACGAGGCTTTTCACATATTCGTCCGCACGTTTTTCACGACCGTCCGCAACTAAAGATCGCCCCTCCACCACCAGAAGCTCACCTCCCGCCAGAAATGAGGCGACGTCCTCGCGTTCGTTGGTGAACACCCAACGCACCGGATTATCCAAGCTATCGCCAGCAACTTCAACCTGTGGTTCCGCCGTCGCAACCAAGGCATCATCGAGCACTTCCCTCACCGTAACAGCCATACAAACCGTCCAATCCGAAGTAATACACATGTCACATCAAGTAACGTGACCGCAAAGCAATACGCCGACAATAACCATCAACGATTACGTCAAAGGTTCCCTTCCGTAACCCAATGGACATATGACAAAACGTCTGCCGGAACCCGAAAACTCGCATGAAAACTCGTATTGGAAGGAGCGATTATGAACACGCAACTGTTCACCAACGCACACATCGCCACCGGCATGCCAGACAGCACCGCAGCCGAAACAGCGGCAATCCAAGATATTCTCGTCGAAGACGGCAAGTTCATCAGCATTGCACCCAATCTCAAAGCAACACTCGAAGCACAAGGCAAAGATATGGCGAGCGTGGAAGTCATCGATTTGGGCGGAAAGCTGGTCTGTCCACCATTCTGCGACACCCATCTGCATCTTGATTACGTCTTTACCGCACGCAAGCCCGGCGCGGTGAACGAGTCAGGCACCCTGTTCGAAGGCATTCAGCGTTGGAGTGAAACCAAAGCAGATCTCACTGTCGACGAGATCAAAGAACGCGCGAAAATCGGCATCGCCAAGGAAATGCGTCATGGCGTGCAGTTCATTCGTTCGCACGCCGATGTGACCGATCCGAATCTTACCTCGCTCAAAGCCCTGCTGGAGCTTAAGGAGGAACTGAAAGATACTGTCACGCTGCAGATCGTCTCCTTCCCGCAGGAGGGCATGTACTCCTATGAAGGTCCTCATGGCGAATCCGGAGCGGATTTGGTTGAGGAAGGTCTGAAAATGGGTGCTGATTGTGTCGGTGGCATTCCGCATTTCGAGCAGTGCCGTGAGTTCGGCGAACGTTCCATGCACACCGTGGTCGAACTGGCTTCGAAGTACAACAAACTCATCGACGTGCATTGTGACGAAACCGACGATCCAAACTCACGTTATCTTGAATTGCTGTCCGCACTCGCCTATCGCGCCGGTATTGGTTCGAAGACCACGGCAAGCCACACTTGCTCCTTGGGATCGGCCGACAATGCCTATTTCTTCCATCTGACCAAGTTGCTGAAGGCCTCACATATCAATTTCGCCTGCGCGCCTACGGAAAATCTGTATCTGCAGGGGCGTCAAGACACGTTCCCGAAGCATCGCGGCATCACGCGAGTCAAGGAACTCACCGAGGCCGGAGTGAACGTGTCGCTTGGTCAAGATTCCATGCAGGATCCCTGGTATCCGGTCGGTAACGGCAATATGATGCTGATTCTCGATTATGTGCTGCATCTGGCGCAGATGATGAGTTTTGAGGAGATCGATGATGCGTTGAAGTTCCTGACGGTCAATGGTGCGACCACGCTCGGCATGCGAGATTCGTATGGTCTTGAGGCGGGCAAGCCGGCAAGCTTCATTGTGCTTGATGCTTCCAGCGTGTTTGATGCCGTATATGAGCGTTGCGAAGTGCTTCGTTCGGTACGCGAGGGGCGTACGCTGTTTACCCGCAACACGTCGATCGATACTGATCTTGATTTGCTGACGTTGTAACTCATTGGATTCTGAATTATTTCCGGTATGCGAAAGACATACAAAGAGGCCTTGAAATCATTGCACATGATTTCAAGGCCTCTTGTTTATTGCGTTATTTGCGTACCGATTGCTTATTCGGCGGATTCTGCGGATTCCGTCGATTCGGCAGGTGCCTCAGCGTCAGCCGGTGCAACTTCAGTTTCAGCAGTATCGGCTTCAACAGGCTCCGTGTTTGGATCTTCGAACGCTTCACCAGTAAAGGTGAACTCGCCCAGAATGCCTTCGCCTTCCGCATCGACCTTCACGCGCTGACCATCTTCGAGTTCGCCCATCAGGATCTTCTCCGAAATGGCGTCTTCGACGTCGCGTTGAATCACGCGACGCAGCGGACGCGCACCCAGCAACGGATCGAAGCCCTTCTGCGCGAGCAGATCCTTGGCAGCGTCGGTAAGCTCGAGCGACATGTGGCGATCGAACAAGCGTTCATTGAGCTGCTTGACGTCAAGATCGACGATCTGACGCACCTGTGGCTCGGTGAGCTGCTTGAACACGATGATGTCGTCCAGACGGTTCAGGAATTCCGGACGGAACTGCTGCTTCAGCTCCGCGGAGACCTGATCCTTCATGCGCTGGTAGCTCGACTCAGTGTTGACGCCCAAGTTGAAGCCGGTGTTGGCGGCCTTGGCGATGTCACGAGTACCAAGATTGGTGGTCAGAATAATGATGGTGTTCTTGAAGTCCACCTTGCGGCCCTGCCCATCGGTCAGGTGACCATCATCCAACACCTGCAGCAGCGTGTTGAAGATATCCGGATGGGCCTTTTCGATCTCATCGAACAGCACCACGGAGAACGGCTTGCGACGCACTTTCTCGGTGAGTTCGCCGCCCTCTTCGTAGCCGACGTATCCCGGAGGAGCACCAAACAGGCGCGAAGCCGCATACTTCTCGGAGAATTCGGACATGTCGACACGAATCAGCGCGTCCTCGTCGTCGAACAGGAATTCGGCGAGCGTCTTGGCCAGCTCGGTCTTGCCAACACCGGTGGGGCCGGCGAAGATGAACGAACCGGACGGACGCTTCGGATCCTTCAAGCCAACACGTGCGCGGCGGATGGAACGGCTCAATGCGGACACGGCCTCATCCTGGCCGATGATGCGCTTGTGCAGCTCGCTTTCCATGGTCATGAGCTTCTTGGACTCGGCCTGGGTGAGCTTGAACACCGGAATGCCGGTGGTCTGGGAAATCACTTCGGCGATGACATCCTCATCCACGACCATCTTCACGTCGGATTCGCCTTCACGCCATGAGGATTCCTTCTGCTTGCGCTCGGATTCCAGCTTCTCCTGCTTATCACGCAGCTCAGCGGCCTTTTCGAAGTCCTGATCCTTGATGGACTGGTCCTTCTCTTCGGCAAGCTTGGCGATCTTCGTGTCGAGTTCCTTGAGTTCCGGCGGAGCGGTCAGTCGACGGATGCGCAGGCGCGCGCCAGCCTCATCAATCAGATCGATGGCCTTGTCGGGCAGGTGACGGTCCTGAATGTAACGACTCGACAGCTCGGCCGCGGCCTGCAACGCGCCGTCGGTGATCGTCACATGGTGGTGGTTCTCGTAACGGGAACGCAAGCCCTTAAGGATCTCAATGGTCTCGGCAATGCTCGGCTCATGCACCTGGATCGGCTGGAAACGACGTTCGAGAGCCGCATCCTTCTCGATGTACTTGCGATACTCGTCAGTGGTGGTAGCGCCAATGGTCTGCAGCTCGCCACGGGCCAGCATGGGCTTCAGCATGTCGGAAGCGCCAAGAGCACCGTCTGCAGAGCCAGCGCCCACAATGGTGTGGATCTCATCGATGAACAGCACGATGTCACCGCGGGTCTTGATCTCCTTGAGCACCTTCTTCAGGCGTTCCTCGAAATCGCCACGGTAGCGTGAACCAGCCACCATGGAGCCCAGATCCAACGAATAGACCTGTTTGCCCTTCAACGTCTCCGGAACGTCACCGGCGTTGATCTTCTGCGCCAAGCCTTCGACCACGGCGGTTTTGCCGACACCCGGCTCGCCGATCAGCACCGGATTGTTCTTGGTGCGGCGGCTCAGTACCACCATCACACGCTCGATCTCACTCGAGCGGCCAATCACCGGATCAAGCTTGCCGGAGGCAGCTTCGGCGGTCAGATTGCGGCCAAACTGGTCAAGAATCGCGGAACCGGTCTGGTTGCGGCGATCCTGTACGCCACCGGCGTTGGCCAAATCACCCTTGCCGTCGCCCTTGCCATCACCGGAATTGCCACGAATCAAGTCGATGGTGGCGCTGCGCAGTTCACCAAGATTGACATCCATCTTGATCAGCACTTGAGTGCCCACGCCTTCGCCTTCATGAATCAGACCGAGCAGGATATGCTCGGTGCCGATATAGCTGTGCCCCAGCTGCAACGCCTCACGCAGCGACAGCTCCAACACCTGCCTGGCATGCGGAGTGAAGGGAATGTGGCCGTTCGGCGTGGCATTCCCCTTACCGATCATCTCTTCGACCTGTTTGCGGGTGTCATCCAAGGTCACACCCTTTGAGGCCAGCGCCTTGGCTGCGACGCCGTCACCCTCGCGAATCAGGCCAAGCAGCAGATGCTCGGTACCGATGTAGTTGTGCTGGAGGGTACGAGCTTCTTCCTGCGCCAGCACGATCACGCGCCGCGCACGGTCGGTAAACCGTTCGAACATGCTTGTCCTTCCACTCTTGTTAGTCCTTCAACACTCTACCGATTCGCGGTGACGTTTGCTTCATCCGCGCGTAAATTGCGCTTTCGACGCAACCGAACGTATATGCTTGACATATAGCAACGACCAAGGAGGTCACCAAGATGAGCGACACCACCCTAAATGCGGCCGGTTCCGGATCGATCGCAGACACTCGTCTCCATGATATCGTCGTCGGCGTTGACGGTTCCGACGAATCCTTCGCCGCATTACGCTGGGCGCTGAACGAGGCATCGCTTACCGGCCAGCAGGTCAATGCAGTGTTCGCCTGGTCCCATTCCTGGGATATGGGATCAGAGCCGGAAGACGAAGAACAATGGGCCGAAGTCCGTCATGATATCGCGCAGAAGCTTCGTGACTGGGTTTCCGAGGCTTCGCAAGGCATGACCATCAATGAGGATCATGTCAAACTCACATCGGTCAAGGCCACAGGAACATCCGCATTGCTGGAGATAGGCAGGGACGCGCAGCAGATTGTGGTAGGACGCCGTTCCCTTGGCCGCGTAGCGCGCTGGTTCCTCGGATCTCTTTCAGCTTCGCTCGCCGAAGCTGCGGAGGTTCCGGTCACCGTGGTGCGCATTCTCGACAACGAGGAATCCAGCGTGCAGGATGCCATCGCCAATGCGCTTACGCCCTCGGAGAACACCGTGACATACGACCTGCCGGGTTCCCCGCTGCCAAGAAGCCAGCGTCCGATTGTGGTTGGCGTCGACGGATCGGAAACATCGCGACACGCCCTGCGGTTCGCCATCGATCTGGCTGCACTGCATCACGCTCCCCTGCAGGTGATGTTCTGCTGGCAGCTGAAAGATCTCGGTGTCATCGAAGGGTATGAGAACGCCATCGCGCCAATAGCCGTAGGTCAGGAGCGTGCGGAACGCATTCTTGACGAGCTGCTCGATTCGGTGGAGATTCCCACGGCCGGCATTCCCGACGATTTCCAGATCGAATCGCACGCCTTCCATATCTCCGCGGCGAAGGGACTAATCGCAGCTTCCCGTTACGCACGCCATTTGGTGGTCGGTTCCCGCGGACTGTCTGGATTGGATGCGCATTTCCTCGGTTCCGTCTCCAAACAGATCGTCAATTTCGCCGATTGCACCGTCACCGTCGTGCACTAAGCATTTGCAACGTTTACAGATATGAGAGAAGCCCGCTCCCCCCAAGTTGGGAATGCGGGCTTCTCCCCTATCTGCAGTAAAACCGGATTATTCGGCTTCCGAATCGTTTTCAGGCGCCTCTTCGGCTTCCGAATCCTCGTCACCGCCTAGCTCAACGGTGGCTTCCACTTCAGGTTCGTCCTGCGGGGCCGTGTGTTCGAGCACTTCTTCCTGATTCGCGTCGTCATCCACGGTATTAGCTTCGATATCGGCTTCGGAGGCTTCCTCCTCATCGTTCGGATTGTTGCCTTCGTCCACTGACAACCGTTCGATCAGTTCGACGGAACTGCGCTCGTCACGCGGAGCCTGCGCGATGATGTCGATATGAAGGTCATCAAAGGCCGGCTTCGACTGCACCCACAGATGCGACGGTTCCGGAGGCTCGATCTCGGAATGCTCGCCACAGCCATGGTCGATGGACACGACACGACCGTCATCAGGACTCCACTTGTTGGCGCACACGCCGAACAGGAGGTTCAGCTCGCCTTTCAGGGGAATGAAGAATCCGCACGTCGAGCACGGATTGCCATCCGACGTCTTGGTGGACAACGACTTCGGTCCACGTGGCCCCTCATACCAACGTTTCGCGGTCTGGGAACGTCCCAAAGACGTAAGCACGTGTCGGCGGGACAGGTCGAATTCCTCAACCGCCTCGTCGATATCCTCTTCAGAAGTCACCGATGCTGCAGCGCTCTCGCCTTGCGAGCCGGCAGCCCCGTCAGCGTCCATCTCGGCATTATCGCTGGCATTCGTCGTTTCGGCAGACTCCGCATCGGAGGAAACGCTTTCGCCCGGTTCGGCAGGTTCCGTCTTACGGAACCCCTCCTCCATACGGGGATCGTCGGGATCGGTACCGATCGAATCGGTCACCGCCAAGTCGGTCGGTTCGAGACGATCCTTCCACGGAATCCATTCCGGTGGACGCAACGCCTTGTCGGTAGGCACCAACGACGACTCATTGACCGTCCAATGATCCAACTCGACATCGTGATACAACGTCACCGACCACTGCCATCCCTCATACCCGCGCACGCGAGTTTCGAAACGAAAATCAGTGACGTTGTCTCCCAAATCGATGGCTTCGACGAAGTCGCCGACCTGACTATCCTCATCGGCGACTTCAATGGCCGCCGCTTGAGCGATCGCCCTGGGATCCATTGTGGTATCGGACATGAATTATTCCTGTACGTCGAAGTTGTCGGCCACGGCACGCATCAGCGTGGCCAGTTTCTTGCTTTCGGCCGGCGACGGGTAATGATGTCGGCGCAGTTGGTTTCCGGCGGAATCCAGAAGCTTGATGAGATCCTCCACGATGGCGGCCATATCATCCGGCTTCGGTCGCGTCGCCTTGACCAGAGACGGAGCGGACGCGACGAGCGTAAGGCCCATCGCCTGCGGGCCACGGCGGCCCTCCACCACGGAATACTCGACCTTTGCGCCCTTGCGCAACGTCTTCACGCCCTCCGGCAGGGCAGCTGCAGGCAGGAACACATCGGCGCCCTGCTCGTTCTGAATAAAACCATAGCCTTTGTTCGCATCGAACCAACGAACGCGTCCGCTAGGCATTGTCACCTCACTCTTACGTAATCCACATACCTTCGGGCAAGCGAAAGAAAACCGCTCACCGATTACAAATCAAAGATACAGTTTAGCGCAAGAGGTGGGATATATACCATCTCTTGCGCCAATAACCGTCAAATCAGGCCTTTTCAGGCGTTTGCATCACTGCTTTTTCGGCCTGCGGCCCCACTTGTCACCCTTGCGTTCGTCACTGGCCTGCGTCAACGGACGCGGCTCCACCGGAGCCACCGGAAGCACCACCGTCAATGTCAAGCCGGTTCCCTCGCTGCCGGAAGCGCAGATGAAACCGTGATGCGCCTTGACCACGGATTGCGCGATCGCCATGCCAAGGCCGGTGCCGCCCTTCTGCCGAGCTCGGGACGGGTCAGCCGTATAGAAACGTTCGAAAATCTTTGAACGCGCCTCGGCCGGAACGCCGGGACCATGATCGCTGAAGCGAACGATCGCATAGTTCATACCCACCTGCATCGACTGCCCGACTTCGATGGCTTCGACCAAGTGACGCAGCGACTGCTCGTTCGACGGCATGCGAGACAACGACTCCGGGCTGATGGAAGCCGGCAACACGCCCATCGAAACCTCCACCGACGAATCGGCCGGCGTATAGCGGTGGATATTGCCAACGATATTGGTCACCACCTGACGCAACCTTGAAGCATCGCCCGTCAGCGTAATATCCGGCATCTGCCCCGGTTGGAACGTCAACCTCGCAGGATTGTTCATATCTTGCCCTGGCTGCAGCACCACCTGGCCGCAGGTGATGCCACGATTCGGATCAAGCGCATGCAAATCGTCGGCAGCGTCCTTCACCACGGAAGTGAGCTTCACCTGCTGGGTGATATCGATGCCACGACCTTCGTCAAGACGCGCCAAAGAAAGCAGATCCTCCACCAACACCGTCATACGCGCGCTGGACGCCTCGATATGCGCGATGGACTCGTCGGCACGCTCCAACGCCCCCGGCATGTCACGCTGCATTTTGTAGAGTTCCGCGTAACCATGAATCGCAGCAAGCGGGGTACGCAATTCATGACTGGCGTCGGAAACGAACCGCTTCATCTTCTCAGTCGTTTCCTCCTGCGCGTGGAAGCTTTCCTCAATGCGCGTCAGCATGGCGTTCAACGACATGGACAGCGAACCGACTTCCGTGTTCTCCGGCAAGTCGGGAACGCGCTGGCTCAAATCCCCTGCCGCGATCTTCGCCGCAGTCTTTTCGATACGTTTCAACGGAGCAAGCGTGCTTTGCACGACGATGGTGCCGAGGATGACGCCGATCAGCACCACTGCGATGCCGACCATGGCGCAGAACCGCGTCAACGTGTTCGCGGTGTCAATCTGGTCGCTGAGAGACAATCCGATGAACACGACGCCACTGTTTTTGACTTCACCGGTTTTGCTTTTCTCGCTCCAGGGCAACGCCACTACACGCCATGGCGACTGCGCGGCCTGCATGATGGAATGATCTGGCATCCGACTGGTGGTGACATGCACCACCGCCTGCGTGGTGAACGGCTCTCCTAGCGTAACCCCATCGATACTGCCGTCGGAGGGCAGGCTCGGCTCGGATACCACGCCCTCCCGAAGCATGGGCACCGATCCCGCTCCCGTACGCCTGTATTCGCTGTCACGTACCTCAACATAGTACGTGTTCACCAAGCTCCTGCCATCTTCGCTTGTAGTGCTGTCCAGCGAATCCATGCTATTGAAGATCATCTGCGCCTGATTCACCAACTGATTGTCGGTTTTCTGCAGCAGATAATTGCTTACAAGTGTACGAATGGAAAAGGAAATACCAATGGTGCCAATGGTGAGCAGCACAATGATGCAGGTGACCAGCTTGGTACTCAGTGGAATGGCCTGCACCTTCCTGCCGATCCGCCGGCGCAAGGGCACACGTTGCGGACACGGCTGGGCGGCGTTCTTCTGCGCGTTCTGCGGGTCAGCTGACGGCTGACGGATATCCTGACTCATCGTAGGAACCGTTTAGTTCTTCGGCGCGCGAATCATGTAACCGATGCCACGCTTCGTTTCGATGAGTGGAGCCACTTTGCGCTTCTCGCCGTTCTCATCCTCAACCGTAAGGCCGTCGACCTTCTTACGCAGGTAGGAAATATACGATTCAACGATCGCAGCGTCTCCGCCCCAATCGTACTGCCACACGTGATCCAGAATCTGCGCTTTCGAAAGCACACGTCCCTCGTTATCCATCAGATAACGAAGCAGCTTGTATTCGGTGGGGCTTAAGTCGATCGGCTGGCCGGCGCGGGACACGTCATGCGAATCCTCGTTGATTTCCAGATCGGCGACGCGAATGATCGGATCGTCTTCAACCTGCTCCTGGGTACGGCGCAAGATGGCGCGGATTCTCGCGACAACCTCCTCAAGACTGAACGGCTTGGTCACGTAATCATCGCCACCCACGGTCAGGCCCATGACTTTATCTTGCGTATCGTCACGAGCCGTCAGATACAGCACCGGCGTGGTGATGCCCTCTTGACGAATGCGACGAGTCACCGTAAAGCCGTCGATATCCGGGAGCATCACGTCAAGCACGATCAAATCAGGCTGTATTTTTTCGATAACCTCGATGGCCTCGGATCCCGAAGCCGCGGTATTCACTTCAAAACCGGCGAAATGCAGGGACGCCACCAGCAGTTCGCGGATGGACGGTTCGTCATCAACAACGACAATGGATGCTTCAATAGGCTTGCTCATGCCTTAAGCATCACTCTTTTCACTGGATGTTTCCTGAACGGATTCTGAATCTTCCTTTGGCGTCGGTTCCTTATCAGGCGCATCAGCAGACGGCTCGTCATCAACGCTCCACGCCTTCACCGGCTCGGAACGCATGGTAACCACGGCATGCCTCCCCGCATGCTTACGGACCTTACGCTTGATGACGCCACGTTTGCGCAGAATATGGAACACCACCATAATCACAATCAGCAACACCAATACGGCGATCATGCCGCCAACACCCAACAGCACCGTTTGCGACGACGTCGAGGTCTTCTTCTGCACTACGATCTGATCCATCATATCGGTCGCGGACTTCGACCAATCTGGGGTGCTTTCCATCAGAGGTTTCTGCGCGGCATCGGAAAGCGCATCGACGGTCGACTTCTTTTTCAGCCATTCGTCGGAATTCGATGACACGGCAACCACCAGATTGCCGTCATTCGAAGCGACCGCCAACAACACCGTATTCGGCTTCGGATCAAGCGATTCCAACAATGCGCTCGCCCATTTCGCAGGTTTTTCGTCGCTGTTGAAGCTCGCCAGATACAGCAGACGCACGGAAACCCCGGTTTCCTGCTTCGTTTTGCTGATGGCGTCCGTGATTTCAGCGACATTCGATCCGAGCAGATTCTGGGTGTCAGTGATGTTTTCAGTAGCCGTGATGCCGGTGCCGGTACCCTCATCCGCATTGCCGACGGGAGTTATCCACATCATCGCAGTACAGCACAATATCATGGCAAGAAGCGCACAAAGCGCTTCGTTCCAACGATTTTTAAAGTTTTGCCCTTGTTGCGACACGCCGGTAGGACACGAATTCGGCCATTCTCCGACCACAACCCTGGTTTTTTCGTTCATCGCGTTCACTCTTGCCATACAGTCCACATTACCGTTCGGATGCGTCAAGCATGAGGAACGGCGAAAACCATCATACAAAACGCAGCAACGAAAGGATCATCATGGCACAGTATCAGGTGGACAGCGAACAGATTCAATCCTCAAGCGCGGCAGTGAACGCCTCCATCCAAGCGATTCGTCAATCGGTGCAAGGCATGTACGCCAATCTCAACAATCTGCAAAGCGTTTGGCGCGGCGGAGCCGCCACGCAATTCAATGCGGTGGCGGAACAATGGCGGGCAGCCCAGCAGCAGATGGAGCAGTCGCTTGAATCGATTCAACATGCGCTTTCGCAAGCGTCCACGCTCTATTCGGAAACCGAAATGCAGGCGTCGCGTCTGTTCGCGCAGTAGCGGCAGATGCTTCCGATACGGTCAAAGCAGTAGCAGGCACAAAGAGAAGCGGAGCCCGCCTCCACCTTGGGAAGCGGGCTCCGCTGATAGCTTTTCGCTTATGCCGTTAGGCTTTGCCGAACCTTTGGATCAGTAGCCCATGTCAGCGCCAGCGGCCGGAGCGGCTGCCGGCGGTTCCGGCTTGTTGGCCACAACAGCCTCGGTGGTCAGGAACAGACCAGCGATGGAGGCTGCGTTCTGCAGAGCGGAACGGGTGACCTTGACCGGGTCGGTGACACCGGCAGCCAGCAGGTCCTCGTACTCGTTGGTTGCAGCGTTCAGGCCCTGGCCGTCAGGCAGGGAACGGACCTTGTCGATCACCACATCGCCAGACAGGCCAGCGTTCTCGGCGATCTGCTTGATCGGAGCTTCGATGGCGCGGAACACGATCGCCGCACCGGTTGCCTCGTCGCCTTCGAGCTTGACGTCGTTCTCGGCCTTGGCAGCAGCCTGAACCAGAGCGACACCGCCGCCCGGCAGCAGGCCTTCTTCGATGGCCGCCTTGGCGTTGCGAACGGCATCTTCGATGCGGTGCTTGCGTTCCTTGGCCTCGACTTCGGTAGCAGCGCCAACCTTGATGACGGCAACGCCGCCAGCCAGCTTGGCCAGACGCTCCTGCAGCTTCTCGCGATCGTAATCGGAATCGGTGTTGGCGATTTCGGCACGAATCTGGGCCACGCGGGCAGCCACGTCTTCCTTGGAGCCGCCGCCGGCCACGATGGTGGTCTCATCCTTGGAGACGATGACCTTCTTGGCGGTGCCGAGCACGGACATGTCGACGGAGTCGAGCTTGAGACCCAGTTCGTCGGACACGACCTGTGCGCCGGTCAGAATGGCCATATCCTGCAGCATGGCCTTGCGGCGGTCACCGAAGCCCGGAGCCTTGACGGCGCAGGACTTGAAGGTGCCGCGGATGTTGTTCAGGATCAGGGTCGGCAGAGCCTCGCCGTCGACGTCCTCGGCGATGATCAGCAGCGGCTTGCCGGTCTTCATGACCAGTTCGGCGATGTGCACGACGTCCTGCTGGGAGCTCACCTTGCCGGAGGTCAGCAGGATGTACGGCTCTTCAAGCACTGCGGTCTGATCTTCGGCGTTGGTCACGAAGTACGGGGCGATGTAGCCCTTGTCGAAACGCATGCCTTCGGTGAAGTCCAGATCCAAGCCGAAACGGTTGTTGTCTTCAACGGTCACAACACCATCCTGACCGACCTTGTCCAGCGCTTCGGCGATCTTCTCGCCGACTTCCGGATCGGCTGCGGAAATCGTTGCGGTGGCAGCAATCTGGTCCTTGGTCTCAACGTCCTTGGCAGCTGCGATAAGCTCCTTGACGATAGCCTCAGAAGCCTTCTCGATACCACGACGCAGAGCGATCGGGTTGGAACCGGCGGTGACGTTCTTCAGGCCTTCGTGCACCAGGGACTGTGCGAGCACGGTTGCGGTGGTGGTGCCGTCGCCAGCGACGTCGTCGGTCTTCTTGGCGACTTCCTTGACCAGTTCGGCGCCGATGCGCTCGTACGGGTCATCCAAGTCGATTTCCTTGGCGATGGAAACGCCATCGTTAGTGATGGTCGGAGCGCCGTAGGTCTTGTCGAGAACCACGTTGCGGCCCTTCGGACCGAGGGTGACCTTGACGGTGTCAGCGAGCTTGTCGAGACCCGCGAGCATTCCCTGACGAGCTTCGTCGTCGTATGCGATGATCTTTGCCATTGTTCCTCCACATATGGCTACACGGTATTATTCCCACTTTCGAAGCGAAGAACGCACCAGCCGTCAGCTGCCAGTTATCACTCTCACTCCTCGAGTGCTAATTGGCAGATTAGCACTCTCAGGACGAGAGTGCCAAACTCAATGTCGATGGTTGCGCTGTAAGCAAGAAACCAAACCTCATAAAAAACGCCATAATCATTGGAATTTCAAGAAAACAAAAAGCCTTGCCCCCACGAGGAGAACAAGGCTTCACATGTTTGCCACGGCGTTTTTCAGTCCAGCAACACCACGACGATCGGCGTGACAAGCCCATTACTCTGCTGCACATTCGAGATTCCCAAGGTCTGGGCGACATTCTCGGCGGTGGCCTTATCGGTTTCGTTCTGATACCAAACCACGGTCTGCGAGGGAACGTTTCCCGTCGGATTACTGGCGGAAACGCTGGTGTACCCGGCTTGGGTCAGCACATCGACCTTGCTCTGCGCATAACCGGTGATGTTCGTCGCGTTCACCACGCGCACCTCGGTGCCCGTGTTCACGACCTGCTGCGCAGTAGCGTTATCCGTCTGCTCGGCATCCTGTTCGGCGTTTTGCTCGTTTTGTTCGCTTTGCTGCGAGCCGGTCGACGAATCGGTATTGGATGCGTCCGCCTCATTGCCAGAAGCGGAGTCGGATCGGGACTCGGACTTGCTCTTGGCGCTCTTGGCGCTCTTGGCCTTTTCGGCACTTGAAGCAGTCGAACTCTCCTGCGACGACCACGGCATCTTCAGATTGTTGATCTCACCCGAGTAAACGCCCCAGAACAGCAGACCAGCAAGTAGCGCCACGATGATGACAATGACGTACGGCACGGCACGGGACGCCGCAGAACGCGCGCCACGGTGAACGCCCATAGGCCCCGACGGAGGATTATCGTACACATCCTTCTCGTAGGAATCGTAGGTCTCCTTGTCCTGCTTAGCCATATTGCAAACCTCGTTTCTCACACACTTATCTGCCAAGTGTACCGACCACCTCAGTCAGAACGCAATCAAACCGCATTCCCACCCTATTCCGCACGTTCGTGAAACCATCCCGTGAAAACCAGACCATGCCAACCGTCTGGACCGCAACACGTCGTACAGTAAGGTTCATGACACAAGCGCACATCAAACCATTGAAAGACCTCGTGGAGTCCGGATGGGCGGACGCCCTCGCCGAAGTCGAGCCACAGGTGCACCACATGGGCGATTTTCTCCGAGGGGAGATCGCAGCCGGACGCCGATACCTTCCGGCTAGCGCGAATATTCTACGCGCGTTCACCATTCCGTTCGACAGCATCAAGGTGCTTATCGTAGGACAGGACCCCTACCCCACCCCCGGACATCCGGTGGGACTGAGCTTCTGCGTGGCACCGGAAGTCAAGCCGATACCTCGCAGCCTGACCAACATATACAAGGAACTGACGGATGATCTCGGCATCCCCATGCCAGCGAACGGCGATCTGACGCCTTGGACGAACCAGGGCGTCATGCTGCTGAACAGGTGTCTGACCGTCGAGGCGGGCAAGCCCGGCAGCCACCAAGACAAAGGATGGGAGATCGTCACTGACGCTGCGATCAGGGCGCTCAACAACCGCTGTAATCCCGACGGCAGCGTCAAACCCTTGGTCGCCATTCTGTGGGGACGCAAGGCGCAAACGTTGGAGCCGCTGCTCACCAATGCGTTCATCATCAAGTCGCCCCACCCAAGCCCCATGTCAGCACGATATGGATTCTTCGGATCCAAGCCGTTCTCACGCGCCAATCAAGCGCTCATCGCCGCAGGTGAAAAGCCTGTGAATTGGTCCCTTCCGTCAGCTTAACCCGTTACAGTAGCAATCATGGCTTTATTCCCTCCAAAAAATCCGGCACCGGCCCCGGTCCCCATTCCCATGCCGGCCGTCAGCAAACCAAGCACGTTGTCTGCGGAAGACATCAACCGCGCGAAGCAGATCGGCGCACGAATCCGCGCACGCTTCGCACAGACCTTGGTGGGGCAGGACAATCTTCGCGAATCGCTGATCACCACACTGGTGGCAGGCGGTCACATTCTCATCGAATCCGTTCCTGGTCTGGCCAAGACCACGGCAGCGCAAACGCTGGCGACCTCTGTGTCCGGATCGTTCAAAAGGGTGCAGTGCACCCCAGACCTGATGCCGTCAGATCTGGTGGGCACCCAGGTCTTCGATTTCGCCACACAGAAGTTCTCCACGCAGATCGGACCCATCCACGCCAATTTCGTGCTGCTCGACGAAATCAACCGTTCGAACGCGAAAACACAGTCGGCCATGCTTGAAGCCATGGCCGAAGGAGCCACCACCATCGGAGGCCAGCGCATTGCGCTGCCGAAGCCTTTCATGGTCATCGCCACGCAGAACCCCATCGAGGAGGAAGGCACATTCAACCTTCCTGAAGCGCAGATGGACCGTTTCATGATGAAGGCGGTCATGACCTATCCAACCGCCCAAGAAGAGCAGCGCATGCTCTCCATGCTTACCCGTCGCGGTTCCGACACCTTCGATTCACGAATGCTCACCGGAGATGTCGTATCCATCAGCGACGTCGAATTCCTGCGCTCCGCCGCCCGCCGCGTGCATGTCTCCGACGCGATCATGAAATATGCGGTCGATATCGCGGCCACATCACGAGGGGCAGGCACCAAGCCGGTGCAAGGACTGTCCACGCTGGTGCGTCTCGGAGCCTCGCCGCGCGCATCCATCGCGCTGATCCGTATCGGACAGGCCAACGCACTGATGCAGGGACGCGACTATGTGATTCCGGAAGATGTCAAAACCTTCGCCCATGAGGTGCTGCGCCATCGCATTCTGCTAACGTTTGAAGCTCTTGCCGACGGCATCACCAGTGACCAGGTGGTGGACTCCATCGTTCAGGCGGTTCCCGTTCCATGATCGGCACAATTCGTTCCGAAGATCCGATCCGCAGCAAGATCGAGGCTCTCGGAACCACGTTGAGTCTGCCGACCGTCCGTAAAGCACTTGGCACTCTTGAGGGAGCACATGCATCGGACAAACGTTTCGGCGCCGACGATGTCATGGACATCCGCGTCTACGAGCCCGGAGACGAGGCGAAACGGATTGATTGGAAGACCAGTGCCCGTGCCGGACGCCCAATGGTGGTGCAGCGGGAACGCCCATGCACCTCGCGGACCTGGCTTCTGCTCGATGTCGGGCAGGAGATGACCGGTACCTGCGTTTCCGGTGAGCAGGCGCACCAAGTCGCAGCCAACGCCTTGTGCATGTTCGCCGCACTCAGCCTGCGCCGAGGGGACGAAGTGTCCATCGTGTTCGGCGACGCAGGCTCGATCACTCGCGTGCCTTTTAATGGCGGACTCGCGCAATTCGAGCATACGTTGGACGATGCATTGCAACGTGATTGGAGCAAGCCCCGCAATATCGACGCCCTGCTGGAGTATGCCCGCCGCATTCGCGACAGGGATGCGCTGGTCATACTCGCCACCGACGAGCACGCACTCGAGGAACGTCATATGGAATCCATCCGCAGGATCGCAAGAACCCACCCTATGGTGCTTATCGACGTGGCCACCATCAATCCATTCGACGACACACATGCACGCACGGTGTTCGACGCAGGCAGCGATCGTCGCGTCCCCGCGTTCCTACGCACTGGCAAAACAGCGCAGGAGGTTCGCACGCACCGCGAATATCTGTCCGCATCCGTCCGGCATGAGTTGAATCGTTGCGGTTCCACCGTGATCCGTGCCGATTCAAGCGAACGCATGTTCCGCGAATTCGCTCGGATGGTATCCGTTTCCCTGGCCCGCTCCACGCGCAATCAGCTGAAAGCCCCGTCCGCAATCACCCTGGGAGGCAAGGCATGATCATCACCTTGTCCGACAACGGTTTCGACACGATGGATCCGATTCATATCGAAACGGGTCTGGGCGTCGTCATCGCAGTGTGCCTCGCCATTGCCGCGGCACTCGTCATTCTCGTGGTGTGGCTGTCGCGTCCGAACCGCAAGCCCACGAAAAAAGCCAATCATGGACGTCATGATGCGGCCACGGGCACGTCGGTATGGCACGAACGCATCGATGATGTGGTTACCCGTCACGCCAAGGGCGATCTTACGAGGGAGAACGCGTTCGCTCTGCTTGCAGCCATCGCAAGGGATTTCGCATCCGCAGCCACCGGCAGCGATGTGCGCAGCCAAACGCTCACCGACATTGAAGCGACTCCACGCACGACAGGCAATCAGCATGGTCTCACCTTGCTCAGGCAGACCATCGAAGCGTTGTATCCTCCGGAATTCGCTGACGCCGAACGCAATCACACCGCCAGGGAGGCCACCGTCGAACAAGCTGGAGAGTGGGTTGCCAATCTTGTGGAAAGGTGGCGATGAATGAAATTGTCATGGCACTGGCCGTGGGCCGGTTTCGCAGGACTGATCGTGGCATTGGCCGTCGTCGCCGTCATGGTGCTGGTCGACGCAAAACGCAAACATGCCGATACTGGAGCCGCACGAACGTTCAGCTTGGATGACGATCTCAACACCGAAACCGCGTCGAAGCTGTTCCGGCAGTGGCGCACGCTGTCACGCATGGCCGCTGTTCTGCTGGTGGTCGCGTTGGCACTGACGATAGCGCTGGTGGCACGCCCCAGCACCGTGGACGAAGGAGAGGAACGCGCAAGCAGCCGCGATATCGTGCTGTGCTTGGACGTGTCTGGATCGACGTTGCCTTACGACCGAGAAGTGATCGACACCTACCGCAGATTGGTTGATAGCTTCAAGGGCGAACGCATCGGATTGAGTATTTTCAATTCCACGTCACGTACCGTGTTTCCGCTGACCGACGATTATGAGCTGGTATCCGAGCAGCTCGACAAGGCCAGCACGATACTGAAGGGCGTTGAATCGCAAGATGATATCGACAAGATGAAAGACAGCGACTATCAGGCGATTTCCAACTGGCTGGAGGGCACTCAGAATCGCAAGGACGCCACTTCCCTGATCGGCGACGGCGTAGTGAGCTGTGCGGCCATGCTGCCCGGCTTCGCCTACGGCAGCGCCAATGCGGACACCTCGTCCCGCCAACGTGCCGCTTCCATTGTGCTCGCCACCGATAATGTCGTTTCAGGAGATCCGACATACACGCTTCAGGAAGCACTCGACCTGACCAAACAGGCGGAAATCACGGTTGACGGGCTTTTCTCCGGACCACAGCAAAGCGAATCGGAGCAGACCACCAATCAGTTCAAATCCGAAATCGAATCACATGACGGTGTGTTTCTCACGCAATCGAACGGCGCTTCCGTTGCCGAACTGGTCAAACAAATCGAATCACGTCGCAGCCAGGAAAGCGCGTCAAACAGCAAGGCCGCCATGTCGGACGCGCCTGGATGGTGGACATTGGCGCTGGCTGTGGTAATGGTGTTCTGGCTGATATTGGCTTGGAGGTTGAAGCGATGAATCATCTAACGCTCTCCCCCGCTTTGGGTTGGCCCGTCGGCTCGGCGATCGCCGTGGTCATGCTGGCTTGCGCAGTCGCGCAGATCGTGCTGCATATCCGCAGACAGGAGCAAAGCGACGAAACCGTCTGGGCTTGTGTAAGACGTTCACTTGCCTGCATGCTCGTGGCCGTTATGGCATTGACTCCAAGCATCGTCTCACCCACGAATAGCCGCGCGATCAACGCCACCGATGTGGTGGTGGCGGTCGACGTGACCGGTTCCATGGCGGTCAAAGACGCGCAATACGGTTCCGACGAGCAACTCAGCCGTTTGGATGTTTCCAAGCAGGCCGTGAAGGACATCACCGCCATGTACCCGAATTCCAGTTTCGCGGCATTGCGATTTGGAGCTTCGGGGACATTGGATGTTCCATTGACACCCGATTCGAAAGCGATCGACAATTGGGCGGATACGCTCGCACCGGAATCGACTTCCGTTTCGGCCGGTTCGACTTTGGATGTGCCGATTGACCAGTTGCTGTTGACATGCAAGTCGATTCATGAGCAGCATCCGGATGATGCTATTGTGCTGTACCTGATTTCGGACGGCGAACAGACATCTTCGAAAACACGTCGTACGTTCTCATCATTACGCCGTTACCTTTCCGACGCGTTCACCATTGCCGTCGGCAGCGAACAAGGGGGTAACATCCCCATGACCGGCGATGGTGTGAACGAAGGCGACGGACAGTGGGTCACCGATCCGGAAACCGGTGAACCCGGCGTATCACGCATGAACGCCGACGAGATGAACACCATCGCCGACGAACTCAGCGGAACCGCCATCCAACTCAACGCGACAACAACCATGAACGGCGGAGCCTCCAAAGAGGCTTCCGGCCAATGGCGTGTCACGCAAACCACCAAACAACGCACGAGAACCGTCGCCGTGGTCTGGCCGTTCGCCATTGCCGTGGAGCTGCTGCTGGCGTTCGAAGCCGGAGCATGGATCACGCAATCCAGGAGGCTGCTGTGAACATGACCGTCAAAGCACGCGCATCCTTGCCTGTTCGCATCATCATCGCCGTCATCGCGGCCATTTCAATCGCCGTGAGCGCGCTTGCCATAGTGAATCTCGCTTCCGTAAGCAACTACAATCAAGCCACAAACAGCTTGAACGCGAATATCAAGGCCAGCCAGCAGCAGGACGCCGATTTCGACAAATTGCAGACCCAACAGCAGCAGACCGACGCCCAATTCCGTGAAGCCGGAGCGGCAGGCGTGTTGTTGTTGCCGAACGTGCGTTCATCCATCGAACATAACGCCGCCATCTCGGCAAAACTGACCGAATCCATACGCAAGAAGATCCATTCAATGCAGGATTCAGGAAAATCCGATACCGACACCGCCATCGAAGGCGGGCAGTCCGTCACCGACGGCAATCAAGGCAACGGAAGCACATTGACCGACGAGCAGCGTCAGAAAGTCGAGGAGCTTCTGGCGCAGAACGCGCAATCCACCCAATCCGATTCCAATGATTCCGGTTCTGCCGCCAAACAGGATTCCGACGGAACGTCCTCACCTGCAAAACCTTGGTAAAGGGGGTCTCTTTCAAAGAGTTATCCACAGGCATGCCGACGTGCTCTCGTTGATTTTCCAACGACGACACGCCGGCAACTTGTTTTTTTGACCATCCTCCGACCACAGGCCTCGCCCTCCACACCACGACAGCCGACCGACGTGTTCCAATACAGCTATGAACACTTCAATCGCATACCCGTTCGTCCCCTCACTGGGCTACGACCCCATCAACGCCCTGACCTCGATGCCAGGCATGCCCTGCCATTGCCGTACCGGCATACACGCCACCCAAACGCTGATCAACGCCAAACTCACTTCCGCATCACAGCGCCTCGACGATCTCGACGCCGCGCTCGCATCCAGTTCACTACCCAATTGGGCGGGAATCGCCGCCGAATCATATCGCGCGCGGCTCGATGAGTTACGCAAGCAATCCTTGGCGCTGCGAGACGCGCTCAACGACACCTCACGCATCCTATGGTCGGTAGGTGCGGTATGAGCTGGCAAGTGACCGCCAGAGTCAGCGGCGGATGCAAATATTCCACAGAGGAAACCGAAGCCTATCTGCGTGCCGCGAAAGCGCTCAGCCATGCGGCCGATGAGCTGAACCGCGCCCATGACTCGTTCCGGGCATTGAGGCTTCAGCTTTCCACCTATCCCTATGCGTCATCGGCCGTCGTCCTGCTATCCGGATCAAACTCCTACTGCAATGCCGCAGATCATATCGAATTGCCATACGATCAACTCATAGAACGTTGCGACGGCCACGCGAGCGCACTGGGAGCGATGGCGGCACGATTGTCTGAATTATCGGCATTGATCATTCGTGCGCAATCCCTGTATTCCCATGTCGATGACGCCGGCAGAAGGGCCTTGAACGAACTTCTGCAATTGACGATCACAGCATTCCCGAAGGAGTCGATACTTATCGGCACGGCCATGTCCGCCTTGGGATACGTGATGGGTTCCATCAACGAAGGCAAATCCAACCCCATCTACCTGTTGGATTCGTTGGATTGGGCGCAGGAAGGCATTATGGGCGCGGCCGGCGCCGCGCTCAGCAGATACGGCAAGGTCAAAGGCCTGCTGCATACCGACGAAGTCAACCATGCGGCCGGCACCATTTCCAACGCAACGTCGCGTGGCTACAACCTGATTCAGGGCAACAACCTCACCGTCACCCGAGTCCGGCCGAAAACCGAAGTGGTTCGAGAATCGCATAGCGTGAGCGAAGCGATGGAAGATCTTCGGCGTCTCGGCGAGGAACGTCTCGGCAAAGCCGATCTCGACAGCGGGCTTGAGTACGGTACCATCGCCATCTCCAAATACCGCAGAACCGATGGCACCAACTCATGGCTCGTCACCATTCCCGGCACCGACGGCCAGCCGGACTCCCCGTTCGGATGGCCGCAGAACGTTGAGCTTATGAGCTCCCACAGCAAGCAGCGTATGGAGGCGGACAGCGCACGCATGGTCCAGGAGGCCCTGAAGCAGGCCGGCATCAAATCCGATGAGCCGGTCGCACTGATCGGGCATTCGCAGGGCGGCATCGTCGCCGCCACCATCGCATCGGATCTGAAGGACGATTATGACATCAAACATGTGGTCACCGCCGGATCGCCCGTCGCCAACCATCCGATTCCAGACAAAACGTGGGTGACCAGCGTGGAAATGGACGACGAGCTTGTGGCAGCCCTCGACGGCGCGGCCAACCCCAATTCCGAACATTGGCTGACCGTACGCGGCACCGCAAGCAAGTCCGACAACAATCCGGAATCAACGTTCGCGGGAACTCCCGTCACAGATGCTCCCGACAACAAGGAGATCACGCATTGGCTGAAATATCATCAAGCCGCATACCAGAACGCAACCGATATGGGATCATCCGCCGTGAAAACCCACGAACGACATTTCGATGAGATTCTCGACGGCGACCTGCAGGAGGTCATGTATTTCGAAGGACGCATGAGCAAATGAAAGCACACAGCGGTCAGCCGCAGCCGAGCGGAACCGATAACGCAGGATAGGCGTCATCCACCGAACGGACAGATATCCGAATCTCGTTTACGGCTGAACGTATGCTGTTATCTATGAAGCTTACTGATATTTCCCCTGCAATCGCATTGACCCCTCTTGACGGCCGCTACCATGGGCAGACCGCTCCGCTTGTCGAATATTTGAGCGAACCGGCATTGAACCGCGAGCGCATGCGTGTGGAAGTCGAATGGATGATTTTGCTTGCCAACGGTTTTGAAGGCAACGGAAACCAGACCATCGTTCCGGGCGTCAAGCCGCTTACCGATGAGGAGCAGGCGTTCCTGCGCTCCATTCCTGAGGATTTCGGCGCTGAAGGCATCGCTCAGCATGCTGCTCATGAGGCCAAAACCCATCATGACGTGAAGGCCGTGGAATATTACATCGACGATCAGCTTGACAAGGCCGCCGACGTGCTCGGCCATGAAACCCAGCTGACCGGGCTCAAGACCCTGGTGCATTTCGCCTGCACATCCGAAGACATCAACAACCTGTCCATTGCCCGCTGCGTGAAGAACGGCATCGAGAACGTGTGGCTGCCGGGTGCGCAGGCCATCCTCGACCATCTGGCTCAGAAGGCCGAAGAATACCGCGACAAGGCCATGCTGTCGCTGACCCATGGCCAGCCGGCTACCCCGACCACGCTGGGCAAGGAGCTTGCGGTGTACGTGTACCGTCTGAACCGCCAGCTGAACAAGGTCAAGGCTCAGGAATATCTCGGCAAGATCAATGGCGCTACCGGCACGTTCGGCGCGCATTTGGCCGCATGCCCGGACGTGGATTGGGTTGCCGTCTCCCGTGAGTTCGTCACCAACCGCATGGGTCTGACTTGGAATCCGTTGACCACGCAGATCGAATCGCACGACTGGCAGGCCGAGCTGTACGGTACCATCAGCCATACGAACCGCATTCTGCACAACCTGTGTGTGGATGTATGGATGTACATCTCCCGTGGTGTGTTCGCCCAGGTTCCCGTCAAGGGCGCCACCGGATCCTCTACCATGCCGCACAAGGTCAATCCGATCCGTTTCGAAAACGCTGAGGCGAATCTGGAGATCTCCTGCTCGCTGCTTGACACCTTGTCCGCAACGCTCGTCGAGTCCCGCTGGCAGCGCGATCTGACCGATTCCACCACACAGCGCAATATCGGTTCCGCACTGGGCTATTCCGTGCTGGCACTCAACAATCTGATGGGCGGCCTGAATTCCATTCATCCGAACGACATCGCCATCGAAGCCGAGCTGGATTCCAACTGGGAGGTGCTTGGCGAGCCGATTCAGACCGCCATGCGCGCCTGCGAACTGGCAGGTCTGCCAGGCATGGACAAGCCGTACGAGAAGGTCAAGGAACTCATGCGCGGCCATGAAATCTCCAAGGACGCCGTCGAACAGTTCATCGACCAGCAGGCGTTCGATGATGCCACAGCGGCTCGCTTGAAGGCACTGACTCCGGCAACATATACCGGTGTCGCCGGCAAGCTGGTGGATTTCGACCGCTGAATCACGACTGTCGAATAAACACTAAAAACCATGCATCTTGAGGGTGGCCACGTATTTCGTAGCCACCCTCAAGGCGTATTATCGAATGCAGTGGGGCAATATGACCCACCTGAAGCCAATCTCATACGTATGGAGCAAGTCAACAGTGTCTCACTCCCCCGAAGCCAATAAGCCCAAACCGCATATCGACGATGTGCCACCGAAACGCAGCCGTGATTTCGCCGATTTAACACATGCGTTCTTCGCACTGGTGCTCGGCATAGGCGTAATACTGTTCTCCGTGTATCTGCACGGCACCGCATCCGGCGTGGAATCCGACGTTCGCTCCGCAGGACGCGTGGTCAGCTGGCTGACGGATGTGCCATCCTCCCTACTGCAGCAACTTGCCATCGTATGCATCACCGTCAGCGTGCTCATCCAGCTGCTCGCATCCAAAGAATGGCTGCAAAGCGTGGTTTCCGTGATGTCCCTCATCTTCGGATTCTTCGCAGTATGGGGCGTATCCGCACTGATCAGCAATTCCAACAATGCCATGCTGATCATTCCGCTACAATCCAACAGCACATCCGTAGGCACCGGACTGCTTCCCGATTTTTACGCCGCCATGACGTCATTCCTCACCGTTTCAGGCCCACGTCGTATCCGCTCATGCACCAAATGGGGATGGAACGTACTGTACGCCGTGGCGATGCTGATGGTTGTGCTTTCATGGAATTCGCTGGCCGGCGCCATTACATCCTATGCCATAGGCCGCGTTATCGGCATGCTGATTCGTTTCGCCATCGGCACGCAGAACAATGGCGCCTGGGGCACACAGATCGAGCAATCATTACGTTCCATCGGCATTGACGTATCACTACTTACACGCAGAGTCGCCCCATACGCCGATTCAGGAGTATTGAAAGCCACATTAGATGATGATTTAATCGAAAATTCCCGTATTTACGATGTCGTCGATTATGAAGGCACGCAATACACCGTTTCCGTGCTCGACAATCAGGTACATGCAGCCGGCTACCTCAATCAGGTGTGGCAGTGGCTTCGCCTGACCGGTGTTTCCATGCGCCGTGACCGTTCCTCCGTCGACGCCACGCACCACCATTACGCCATGATTCTCGGCCTAGCCAACGCCGGCCTGAAAACTCCGAGCGTATACGGCGTGGCCGACTATGGAGAATCCTCCATTCTGGTATTCCACCGCAACCACATGCCATTGGAATGCAACCAAAACACCATGTCCGACCATGACATGGAAACATTCATGGAATACCTCGCAGCAGCACATCGCCATGGTTTCACACATCGGCGCATCACCCCCGACACCTTGTCTCGCATGGAAAACAATCAACCGGTAATTGCCGGATGGCAGAATGGCGACTACGGCAGCGCATCGCCGAACTTCGCCCTTGACAAAGTACAGCTTCTCGTATTGCTTGCGACATTGAACGGCGTCGACCGTGCGATCGCCTGCGCTCGCAGGACCTGGGGCGATGAGCAGCTCATCAATCTGGCGCCTTTTGTGCAAAAAGCCGCCGTTCCCGCCGCGACGCGCACTCTGCCGGGTTGGGATAAGAAGATGCTTTCCGATCTACGTACACGGATTTCCGCGCTCGCCCCGCAGGATGTTGCGGATTCGATGGAAAAGGTCACGCTATCGCGATTCAGCTTCCGTTCCTTCTTCGCCATCGCCTTGCTGGTGGTTGCCGTATATGTGGTGTTCACACAGATACAGCCGGCCGAGATGATCAAAGCGGTCAGAGACGCGAATCTTGCTATGGCCTTGGTTTGCGTTGCTCTCGGTTTTATCGCATGGCTAGGTTCCGCCATCACCTTGGGTGTGTTCATGGATTCTGACAAACGCAATACGATCGGCTTGTTTTGCTCTCAAATGGCATCCGGCTTCACCGCCGTTTCCATGCCGGCCGGTGTCGGTCCCGCGTTCGTCAACCTTCAGTTCCTACGTAAAAGCGGCTATCGTAGCACCGCTGCGACGGCGGTTATGAGCGCGGTCTGGGCCGTGCAGGGAGGCACCACCATCGTGCTGCTGCTGATGATCGGCCTATTCACGGGGCGCAATACCTTGTCCGGCATGATTCCGACGAATACGCTGATCATGGTGATCGCCCTCGTCGCGCTGGTCGTATCGGCGGCCATGGCGATTCCTCCGGTACGTCATTTGGTGACCGAGAAATATCTTCCGATGGCAAAGGCCTACGCACGCAATCTAGTCGACGTTCTCGCACGTCCGAAGGAACTGGCTTTCGGCATAGCGGGCGCTTTGGTGCTCAACCTTGCGACCGGACTGGGCTTCTGGGCCGCGTTGATGGCGTTTGGGTATCACACGAATCCCATAGAGACCACGTTCATCTTCCTGCTTGCCAATACTTTGGGGTCCGCAGTTCCCACACCTGGTGGTCTGGGTGCCGTGGAAGCCGCGCTGTCGGTGGCGTTCACCGCCGTGGGCATTCCCTCCACCATTGCCGTGTCCGCTACTCTCGTCTACCGAATCGCCTTCTACTGGCTGCGAATTCCGGTCGGCGCGCTGGCTATGAAATGGCTCGACAGGCACAATTTGATCTGACAAACGCCCCCGTACGCTTCGGTTTACCCCCTATTTATAAAAAAAGCGCCCAAAGCCCTTATAAAATGCCGTTTCCCTCATAATAGTGCGCTAATATCATAAAGAACGTGGATGTTCGTAATCAGAATGTCCCCTGATCCAAGAAGGATGCTTTATGGCATACAACAAGTCTGATCTCGTCTCGAAGATCGCTCAGAAGTCTAACCTGACCAAGGCACAGGCTGAGGCAGCTGTGAACGCTTTCCAGGACGTGTTCGTCGAGGCAATGCAGTCCGGCGAAGGCCTGAAGCTGACCGGCCTGTTCTCCGCTGAGCGCGTCAAGCGCGCCGCACGCACCGGACGCAACCCGCGCACCGGCGAAACCATCGAGATCCCGGCAACCTACGGTGTTCGCATTTCCGCCGGTTCCCTGCTGAAGAAGGCTGTCACCAAGTAATCATTGCGATGATGGACGATCAGAT
Source organism: Bifidobacterium sp. N4G05 (assembly GCF_002742445.1). Taxonomy (GTDB): domain Bacteria; phylum Actinomycetota; class Actinomycetes; order Actinomycetales; family Bifidobacteriaceae; genus Bifidobacterium; species Bifidobacterium hominis. The sequence goes on from NZ_NJNQ01000004.1 coordinate 196,671, forward strand.
GCCCCGACCACGATGGTCGGGGCATCTGTTTTTTCTGATTCCCGCATGCAACCGTTTCTCAGGTTGATTCTGCGCTAGACTATGCATATTAGACATCGTGTCCATATAGATGGGGAATCTCATGACCGACCAACGCAAAGAAGAAGTCATCAACCAACTGCACGAACTCAACATCTTGATACTGCACACCAAGCTCAAGGCGACGCGCACACAGAGCGTGCTTCGCGCCGCGACACGGGTACGCAACGTCGAAGCGGCCCGTCGGGGCGTGGCACCACTACAGCAGCTTCCAAAATCATCAGGCACGGCAGCGCATATGCTTGACTGTCTGAACGAAGAGGAGCTTTCCACTCTCAGCGAACTTCTGCGGCGTATCATCGACAACACCGACACCAGACTCCTCGACGAAGAGTACGCGGAACGACGCAAAGCCATCCATGAATTTCTTATGCTGAATCACACAGACACGGAGGTGCGGGAATGAGCGACGAGCAGGAGGCCACTCCCGAGGCAAACGACCCCAAACCAATTCGTATCGGCAAACGATCCCTATTCGCTCCAAGTGAGGCCGTGGCCGTGGAACAGCATTCCGTGACGCCTCACGTGTCACGCACCCGTTATGGAACCGCGCGCGTCGAAGGTCGTCTCTCCTCCCCCAATGCGCGAGTGCCCGAAGTCATATCGCAGCATTGCGGCGGCATCACAGTCAAAGGCCATACTCTCAAATCGTTCGCCTATACCACCGATGCCGTGATTATTCGCAACACCAATGCCAACGCCATTCTCGCCGTCTACCCGTTCACCGGCGAGCCGGTTATCACACAAGCGCTGCTCACTGTAGCCCAAATGCCGTTGTTCGTGGGCGTGGGCGGTGGCACCACCACAGGTCCACGTGTGGCCGAATTGGCTATGGTAGCCGAAATGCAAGGCGCGGCAGGCGTTGTCATCAATGCGCCAGCTCCTGCGGAAACCATCGAGACCACCATGTTGATGGTTGACATTCCAGTCATCGCCACAGTCACAGAAGACGATGAGATCACCGAATGCAAGATCCTTGCCGGCGCGGCCATCATCAATGTGGCGGCAGGCGCACGCACCGCTCAGGTTGTGGCAAGCATCCGCATGCATCACCCGGAAATCCCGATTCTCGCATCAGGAGGCGGTTCCGAAGAACGCATTCTCGCTACCATCGAAGCGGGTGCGGACGCCATTACATGGACGCCGCCAAGCGCGCAGCAGCTGCAATCGCAGATGATGGCGAAATACCGCGGCGAAGCCTGACTTGAATCGGTCTAAAACGACACTAACCGCTTTAGAATCACGTAACGAAATAGCGGAACACGAATACGAGAGTGGGGCACGGTCCATAAACCTCGACCGTGCCCCACTCTCGTAGATGCATGCAGACCATCTATGCCAAAGCATCAAGCATGGCCTGGAAATCCTCGTTCCCTTCACATTGAAATGGATCGAGCAAGACCATGTCCATCTTCTGCGGCGTCTGCAACGACAACCTGGTCCAATCGCAGGAATACTGCGCGCCATACGCCTTGGCCGCGCAGACAAACCTGCCACGCAATGCGGCACGTGTATCTGCCGGAGGCGTGGTGCGGGCCTTCTGAGCCTGCCGATCGCCAATCAATGAACACAAAGCCCCACGACGAAGCAACGAGTCATACAACGTGCCGTTGGCCACGTCATGATAATCCAAATCCAGTTGCTCCAATTTACACTGTGCAACCTTCCCACCGGAACGGGTACGCAGCGCTTCGAACAGGCGATGCTTGCACACCCAGTCCACCTTGCCGCTCAAGGCATCCACATTGCCGGAACGGAATGTTTCCAACGCATTGTGCCACAGACGAATCACATCGTGCACATCGGTGCGAGGCAACGACGAAGCCACTTCCGGATGCTCATCCACGAACTGTTCCACAGTCTGCAGATAACGTTCCTGCATGGCTACGGCACCACCCTGCAACGTCGATCCGTCGGCCATGTCGAACGACGCATTCACGCCGCTCAGATCATGGCTGACTGCACGATTGGCAGCGCCGGGATCCGTGAACGCGAAACGTGAGAATCCCGATTCATGCCCTTCACGCCCCGCCTGTTCAATGACACACAACACCAGATGCGTGGTGGCAAGCTTCATCATCGTGGCCCATTGGGAACGATTTGAATCGCCGATGATCACATGTAGTCTCCGGAAAGCGTCGGGATCGGCGTGCGGTTCGTCCCTGGTGTTGACCATTGGACGCGATCTTGTGGTGGCCGACGAAACGGCCTCATCCAGAAAATCGGCGCGCTGCGTGACCTGGAAACCCGATTCCGTCACCCTGCCTGCGCCAGTGAACACCTGACGTGTGATAAGAAACGGCAGCAATTCGTGTTCGATGACTTCCAACGGTACAAAACGTCGTACCAAGTAGTTTTCATGGCATCCGAACGAATGCCCCGCGGAATCCACGTTGTTTTTGAACACATGCACTGTGGCATGCGCCCCGTGAGTGGAACGGAGCCTCTGCTGGGCATCCTGCGCAAGGTCACGCATCACCAGTTCGCCAGCCGCATCCACAGCCAGAGCATCCATGGGATCGCAGGCCTCGGACGTGGCGTATTCGGGATGCGAGCCGACATCAAGATACAGTCGCGAACCGTTCTCAATATACGTATTGGTCGATCGCGCGGAGGCAACGATCGGCTGGAACATCATCATTGCCGTCTGGCTGGCGTCGCATGGCGCATCCGCGCCAGTCACACTGACGCCATATTCGGTTTCAATGCCGAAAATACGAGCGAAAGAATGAACCTCACGCAACGTTCCCGCATCAAGCGGAGACGAGGAATGATTGCCGCTGTCTCGCAGCTGTGGCATCACTCGCCGCCTTTTTGCACGAAACTACCGACGTATTCCTCGGCATTGGACTCGAGCACCGATTCGATATCGTCAAGCACGGCATCCAACGCATCAGTGGTTTCGTCGACTTGCACACCGGCGGATTCGACAACGTCACCCACCTCTTGACCTGCGGATGCGGATTGAGCCTGTTCAAATTCCTGAGGCATGACGTTCCTCCCTGTAACTCCCGGTTGCAAATCTACAAAAAACACTGCGCCACACCTTATATCAGGTGTGGCGCAGCATGCAACGCTATGCCAAATACTGGCTCAGATCGTTGGTGATCAGGCCGTTGGTGGCCACCACATCGTTCTCCTGACGCCAGTGAACGCCTTCGCCGTTCCACTGGGTCAGATGGCCTTGAGCCTCCCAAATCACCATGGCACCGGCGGACACGGCAGGCACGTCCCACTCATGCAAGTGCGGTTCGAAATACGCGTCGTACGTGCCGTCGGCCACCTTGCACAAATCAAGGGACGCCGGACCGACACGTTTAATATCGGCAGGACGCCCGGCGATCTTCGCCACCACATCAAGCGCGCGCTGCGATTCGGACGATACCGGGGACATGCCGAAACTCACCACCGAACCATCAAGGGATGAGGCGGTTGAAGGAATGATTTTCTCGCGTTTGTCTCCCAGCGGGGTCCTGCGAATACGGATCGCGCCGGATCCACGCACCGCAAGATACGTCAATCCCAACGCCGGAGCGTGCACGACCGAAAGAATCGGCTGTGCGGAGCACTGGTCGTTGAATTCGAATAATGTCACGGTGATGGTCCATTCCGGCATGTTGCGTGCGAAATTGATCACGCCGTCGATGCCGCCCACGCACCAGTATCGTTGGCCGGGATAACACTGCTCCGGCCTCAGCTGCCAGAAGCCATCGAACACGTCGACATAGGTCAGACGGTTGCTGATGAACTGCTGTAGGCGCTCGTCGGTGTTTGAAGTGAAGCGGAAGCAGTCTTCGGACGCTTCCAGTTTTCTCATGTCGCGCGGATTCGTCTGGTCGCTCAACGCATGCTTGCCTGCGTCCTGCAGGATGCGGGCGACTTCGAGGGCGATTTGCCTTAGTTCCATAGATATGCCTTTTCGTTTCCTCTGTACAGTCCCGGCACGTCCTCTCCTCAAAATACCGGGATGATGTTACCTGTTGCCAATGGTCGTTCTTCGCGACCAATTGATGGCAATGTTACCCGCACAGATAGCATTTCATCGTAACATTTCCAAAATCGATGCCGCATCTTGGACACGTTCACAATAGCCAGAACATTGAGATTTGCTATATTTCAGAGGGTCTGACATATCCAATGAGACCATCGGATTCTCCACGGTATTATCACCAATCGTTCGATGACGCACGGTGAGATGAGACCATGACGCAGCCACGACCTGCTCGGGGAAGCGACGAATAATCTCAGCACGCAACCACGCACGAGTAGCCGATGGCGCTTCAACCGAAGCCTGTTCCAACTGCTCGTCCGTGACCAGACGTTCCGTTTGGTCACGCAACCGATCGAAAATCGAATCGACGGGATCGATCGCAGCCCATTTCAAATCAACGGCCGCGATGCGCGCATCATCCCAGCCAGAGCCGATCTTACGCCGCAGCTTCTCCAACAACTGCCATTTCAACAGCCATTCGACACGGGAAGCTTCCCCACGCATCGCAAGTCGCATATCATCGTCGGCATGGCGAATGGCCGCCACATCGGCGAGCGCCTGTCCCCACATCGCCATGATGTTGCGGGTGGAGCGGTCCGGCCACGCCGGTTCGCCAGACGCATCGGTCCCATACACCACGGCCGAGGCGGCATACACCAGGGAACGCAATGTGACTTCGATCTGCCATGCCGTGGTTTCGCCGCCGTCTTCCAGCGGTAACGCGGCACCCAATGTAAGATCGTGCGACACCTCATGCATGGCGTGCACCGGATCGGCAAGAGTGACCGGCCTCAAGGCCTCATCCATGTTCAATCCCGCCTCTTCGGCATGTTCAAGCAGCCAAAGCAGCATGCTGGTGGTGCCAAGTTTCAGCGCTTGCGGCACATCCATACGGTTTGCGTCGCCGACAATCACATGCAGTCTGCGATATTCGTCGGTGCTATGCGATTCGTCCCTCGTGTTGATGATCGGCCTGTCGAACGTGGTCTGCAAACCGACTTTCATATGGAAGTAGTCGGCACGTTGGCTGAGCTGGTAGCCTGTGGTTTCGCTCCGCTCGCCAATGCCGACGCGACCTGATCCCGTGAAGATCTGCCTCGCCACAAAATGGGCCGTCATGAGTTTCGCAACCTGGTTGAATGGCACCGAACGCAGCATCATGTAGTTTTCGTGAGTGCCCCAGCTTGCGCCTTTGCCGTCGACGTTATTGCGATGTAGCACGATTGCGGTGCCGGTCTGTTCGCTGGCTTTGCGTGCGCAGACGCGCATGATGCAGTCTCCGGCATGGTCATAGAGCACGGCATCAAAAGGATCATTGGTTTCGGGAGACGAGTATTCCGGATGCGCATGATCCACATACACACGTCCGCCATTGGCTGCGATCACGTTGGTGATGTTGAGTTGCGGCGCGTCGGTAAGCAGGTCGGGATGTGCCGCGGCGCGTTCCAGTCTGGTGCCTCGCGCGTCGTTGATGGGGTCTTCCTGCCGATAATCCCAGCGGATATGCTTAGTTCGTTCGTTCGCCGCGGCCCCAACCACGTCAAACGACAATTGCACGGGATTGTAATGCCCAAGTTTCGGCGCCGAGACCGCATATTCGGTTTCCGTGCCCATAATTCGACGAACGCTCATCGATATGACTTCCTTTCGTCTGTTTTCACATTGTTCGACGGCATTACGCCACCTGGCGGATGCTGGTCACATGCCCGGCATCCAAACCGTTGATGCGGCTCCACTGCTCCGGATCGGCATCCAGCACCGCATCTTGGGTTTCCATGAATTCCTCGTCGACTGCTTTGGCCAGCAAGTCGACACCGATCGCCGCGGGCTGGCCATCCTCAATGGAGATCTTCACGGCGCGGGTTTTGGCACGATCCACAATGTTCTTCAACACCGCTCCAGACACCACATCCGCCAGATATACCGGATGCCATTGGCCATGCTCATCACGCACATCGCACAGATGCCGATGTTCGTCGTTGGCATAAATGTCGTTGACCAGCACGCCAATCAGGGCCTTCGCATCCAGTCCCGGCGCCAGCGGCAGGTCATCGGTCAGATAATGGCGGATGATCTGCGCCGCCTGTGCCAATTTCGGACGTTCCACACGAATCTTCACGTCCAAACGTCCAGGGCGAAGCACGGCTGGATCAATCATGTCGATACGGTTCGATGCGCCAATCACCATAACATTGTCAAGCGTTTCCACACCGTCAAGTTCGGCCAAAAATTGCGGAACAATGGTTGTTTCCACGTCCGATGACACTCCAGATCCACGCGTGCGCAGCAACGAATCCATCTCATCGATGAACACAATCACCGGCTTGCCTTCCGCGGCACGTTCGCGCGCACGCTTGAAAATCATGCGGATCAACCGTTCCGACTCGCCCACGAACTTATTGAGCAGTTCCGGCCCCTTCACCGACAGAAACACACCCCTGCCGCCAGCCGCGCCTTCGGCAAGCGCATTGGCTACGGCCTTGGCGATCAAGGTTTTGCCATTGCCCGGAGGCCCATACAGCAGCACACCTTTCGGTGGCTTCAAATCATACCGTTCAAACAGTTCACGATGCAGGAACGGCATTTGCACGGCATCGCGAATGCGTTCGATCTGCTCGTCCAAACCGCCAATGTCGGCAAACGTGACATCCGGCACTTCCTCAAGCACCAGATCAGCGTCATTCTGCGCGGGAACCAGCGCAAACGCGAATCGCATGGACGAATCGACCGTAACACGATCGGCCACATTGATCACAGCCTTCGCCAACGTGCCCGAACGGCGGACCAATGCAACATTACCGCCATTGTCGGCTACCAGCAATCGTCCATCATCAATAACCTGCTTCACCGTACGCACTGCACCCAACGTGTCGGTGTCAGCCTGCGAAACCACCACCATGTTTTCGTTGAGCAGCACGGTGCGTCCCGCCTCAAGCCTGGACGCCTGCACATTCGCCGCAACCGGCACAATCATGCGTCGCGTACCGGAAATCACTTCGGCGCTGGCACGCTGTACACCCTGTTCGTCCGTTCGAGCGGAATACACGCGCACCATGGTGGCAAAGGTCATGGGAGGACCGGCCAACTGGTTCAGTTGCGCTTTGGCTTTGGTGAGCTCCTGAGTGGCGCGGTTCAATGCCTTGGCCAGCGCATGGTTCTTGGCCATCAACTGATCGTTTGCCTCGCCCAATGATGCCAACGTATCGTCACGCCGATCCATGCAGACCCCACTTCCAACACGCGGGAACACTCCGACAAACCCAAACCGGAATGCAACCGTCTCATACATTCACCCATTAAGAATACTCATTGTCCGCATGATTTCCGACAATCAAAACCATGCTTGAACAAGAATCGCCGAACATCGCACCCACGCCCACCCTTTCTCAGCCGGGTCTGCTGGTCATGGATGTGGATTCCACACTGATTGACGAGGAAGTCATCGACGAGTTGGGCGCCGCTGCTGGAATTGGCGAACAGATTGCGTCGATTACCGCACGCGCGATGAATGGCGAACTTGATTTTCGTGAGGCATTGCAGGCTCGCGTCGCATTGCTGAAGGATTTGCCGACTTCGGTATTCGATGATGTATATCGTCGTGTGCATTTTACGCACGGTGCGCTCGATTTGATTGATGCCTTGCATGCGCATGGTTGGAAGGTCGGCGTGGTTTCCGGCGGTTTTCATGAAGTCGTGGATCGTCTTGCCGCCGACGCACATCTTGATTTTTGGATTGCGAATCGTTTGGAAGCCGCGGATGGCCGTCTGACCGGCCGTGTGCTTGGCGATATTGTTACGAAAGATGTGAAGTTGCAGTCGCTGCATGATTGGGCTTCACACATGGGCATCAATATGGATCAGACCGTTGCGGTTGGTGATGGGGCCAATGATCTGCCGATGATTCATGCCGCCGGGCTCGGTGTGGCGTTCTGCGCCAAGCCTGCGGTTCAGGCGGATGCTCCACATCGTGTGAGCGAACGCGATTTGACGCGAATTCTTGATTTTCTTCGTTGATTTTCGAGATTTGACTCTTCTGATGATTTGAATCGCAGTATCACAAGCTTGATATAGCAAAAGTTGCCGTGTGAAATCATGATGTTCACACGGCAACTTTATATGGTCTACCTGTTTTCGATTTTACTTGCAGTAGGCTCCGTCGAGATGAGCACCTCTCGCCCAGTCGGCGGCACGCATGGCCTTTTTGCCTTGGGCTTTGACCTCAAGCAATTCCAGTGGATCTGAGGAAGTGCCCACCCATACGTTCTTCTTTCCGGCCACAATCTGCCCCGGCTCAAGCGAAGCGGGCGTGTTGGGATTGCTCATATCGGCGCTCTGTGCTCGAAGCACGTGCAGTGTGGTCGGTTCAGCTTCAGCGTTGGCATGCAGTTCGCACCATGCGCCCGGATTGGGTGTGCAGGCACGAATCTGACGGTCCACCGCGAACGCGGGAATGTCGAAACGAATATGTGCGTCTTCAACGGTGATCTTCTGAGCTATCTCATATGCGCCGGCAGGCTGTTCCACCGGAATGATCTGATCGTCGGCCATGGCCTGCAACGATGCGGCAAGCAGGTGTGATCCATCTTCGGCAAGACGGTTCAGAAGCTCGCCGGCAGTTTCGTGCGCTCCAATTTCCACGGTGGATTGCGCCAGAATCGGACCGGCATCCATGGCGCGCACAATACGGAACACCGTGGCACCAGTCACCTTTTCGCCGGCCCAAATGGAACGCTGCACAGGAGCCGCGCCACGCCACTGCGGAAGCAGCGAAAAATGCAGGTTATACCAGCCCATCGGCAACGCGTCGAGCACATCCTGCTTCAGGATTTTGCCGTACGCCACCACTGCGGCAGCCTGAGCTCCGGTGGCCGACAGTTCGGAAATGAAGGTTTCCTCGCTCGGATCGGATTCGATCACCGGCAGGCCAAGTTCAAGAGCGGCCTGCTTCACGGGATTCGGCACCAACTTGCGTCCACGACCGGTAGGCGCATCCGGTCGGGTGAGCACGGCGACCACTTCAAAATGCTCGGTGTCTTCAGCCAGCAGCTCCAACGACGGCACAGCAACATCCGGAGTACCGGCAAACAGCACTTTCAGCATGGAAAGTCCTCCTTATCAAATCCTCATTCACATCGTTATCATCGTGGAATCATTCCGTCATATCAACAGCACACATATCAGCAGTGTGTGCAACAGGGGAACGCGACGCACCAACACTATGCCTGGCGCACTGCAGGAATCTTCACACCTGCATCGATGAGCAACGCACGCAATGCACGCGAATCCTTGAATCGAACGCCGCGAATGCCAGCATTGTTCGCACCTACGATATTCATGGCCTTATCATCCACGAATACCGCGCCGGAAGCGTCAATGCCGAACTGCTGCAACGCGAACTCGTAAATATCCTTGTTGGGCTTGCGCAGGGAAATGTACCCCGAAACCACACGATCGTTAAGACTGCGCAGAATATCGAAATTCTCAAGCGCGATCGGGAACAGGTCCTTCTGCCAGTTGCTCAATCCCCATACGCGCACGCCGGCAGCTTTCAAATCATTGATGAGCACGCGAGCGCCCGGCACCACGCCGGTCAGCGAGTCAACGAAATTGTCAAGATAGTACTGCAACATGTCGGCCCACTTGTCTCCGTGACGTTCACGCATCAAGGCGACACCATCATCGTTCGACATGCCACAATCCAACTCGTCATTGATGTCATAAAAGCCGGAAATATCGTTGTCAAGGAACTGCTCAACAAGCTCGTCGCTATACCGTGGCGCCATCACGGCAACCGGATCCCAGTAGATGAGCACATTGCCGAAATCGAAAATCACATCGGTGATCGGTTTGCCCGCATTCGCCGCGGCTTCACCGTCTGCCATGAGCACGTCGTACTCCATGTCAGGCTCTCCTGGCCAGCCCTTCATATGATCCTCCATTCATGCCATACGGCCTTATGCCGAACTTCAACCTATCTAGTTTTTCACGGCGAGGGGACGTGCGTCAGATTCGCTCCTTCGGATCAAGCTGGAAACGCAGCTCACCGGGCTCACGAGCGGCCACATGGCGGGCACTGGCGGAGCGCAAACGCAACGCCAATTCGCCACGTCGGCTTTGCGGCACACGCACCACGGCCTTGACACGATCCGCAGTACCTTCCAACTCACGTGAATCAATGGTTCGCGGCTGCGGGATGGGCACCGGCCCCAATACGGACGGCAGTACGCCTTCGGCGGTTTCGATGGTAGACATATCTCCCCCGCCCAATGCACCAATCCGCTCCAACGTGGCTTTCACCGCGTCACGGCGGCCCCACACGCAGGCAGCGGCGAACACTGGGGGCAATGCCGTCTGCTCACGTTCCTGTAGTTCGGTTTGTGCCAACAACGTTGAATTCCAAAGCATCAACGATTGGGCAAGTGTGGGATCGGTTTCTCCGATCAGCAGTGCCTGACCTCCCCTGATTCGCGGCGCGCATAGCGAAACCGCACGCATCCACGATGTTAACGTGTCTACGCCCGCGTCGATACCGAACGCGTACAGGCTGGTCCATGCGTCAAGAATGGCCACAGCACGGTATTCACATTCCGAAGGATTCCGCCCACGCACACGGGGTTCGGCACCGGGAGTGGCGATGACCAGCTGCGGCGTAAATCCAATATCGGAAACAATGCCACGCGGCTGGCTTGGCGTTGAAAGCACAATAGGAACGCCACGAAACAGCCGGCTCAGTTCCTGTGCAGTTCCCGCGGCCCCGACACGAACCACTCGCATGCGCTCGCCCTGGCATGCCGGGCAAGCCCATTGCACTGTGGCGGAGCCACACCAGCGGCATCGCACGGACCCGTCCAACAATCGTTCCAAAGGCCCGGTGCAATACGAACATCTCGCCTGTCGGTGACATTTCGCACAGCTCAATGCCTCGCTGATGCCGTCTTGCGGAATACTCAACAACACCGGGCCGCTTTCCAACGCCTTCGACAACACTCGCACCGCGGTGTGCGGCACACGCGCGCCAATGGTTGCATCCGCAAGTCTCGCCAGTTCATCGCGATTGAGCCAACGAATCCACGGACTTGCCTCCTTGGTCACCGCAGGAAACGCATGAATAGGCGTGCTGAAACCGCTGACCTGAGTGGCTCCGACGTGCGCCGCATCGGTCTCCCACTGGCTTTGCACACTGCGCGCATTGGCCATCGCAACGAACACACCGTTATGCGATTTCGCGCGCAACCGCAGCACTCCACGAGCGTTGGCGTATGGCATCATGCCATCGGCATCCTGATAGCACACATCGTCGAGTATGAAGAACAACGCATTGCCGTCCACCGGAGCATACATCGCCGCACGCGTGCCGATCACGCACCGAACCTGCCCCTCGCAGATGGCCAGATAGGCACGATACCGTTCCGCCGGCGCCATCTGCGCATTCAGAATGGCGAAATCGCCGTCATACGCTCCATTGGAGGATTGCATCGGTGCGAAAAGGCGCAAGCCAATAGCCTGCAGGGTCTCAGCCATATCCTCAATCTCACGCATGGTCGGCAGCACCAGCACTGCCGGTTTGCCCTGCAACAGCGCCGAAACCACCATCCATGCCGCACACTGCCGCCAATGGTCGGCACCCGGAAGCGGATCGAACACGAACGATTGAAAACGTTGCGATTCCAATGCTTCATGAAGCAGATTGATATTGCCGTATTGCCGTTGCAGTTGTTCGTATAATTCCCGTTCGGCCTTGGCGAGCGACTCCCTGCGCCTGTTTTTTTCGATATTCGTTCGGTTACCGAGGCGCTGCTCCTGTTCGACTCGCGCCACGCGCGCAGGCACCGCCAAACGTAGGATGTTGGCTCGTGTTCCACCGAACGCATCCGCGATAAGCGTAGCGTCATTCCGCATGGACGCAGGCACCAGCACACGATCGGAGACCACTCGTTCAATGAATCTCAACGACGATTCCGGGGTTTCGCTGGTATCGGTTCTGTTCCATACGATGCCGTTGACCCGTTGCCCTCCGAAACGCACGCGCACCATTACGCCAGGTTGTGCTTCTTCGGAATATTTCTCCTCGACGTAGTAGTCGAAGGTCTGCCCCAAATGGGTGGCTTGAATGTCCAGCACCACTTGGGCGATGGGATGCTCGGCAGCCGGCGTTTTGGGCGTAGGCGCACGTTTGCGCCGCTTGCGCGGGGCAAGCCCGTCAAGCGCCAGCTGTTCGGCATCCTCAGTACTCATGATTCAAGGGTAGCTCAGCCCTCGATGGCGGCTTTCAGCTCGTCGACCTTATTGGTGGCCTCCCAGGTGAAATCAGCATCGTCGCGTCCGAAATGACCATAAGCAGCGGTCTTGGAATAGATCGGACGCTTCAGGTCGAGCTCGTCGATAATGGCGGCCGGTCGAAGGTCGAACACCGTGCGCACAGCCTGCTGAATCTGCTCGCGGGTCACACCAATTTCAGTGCCATACGTTTCCACATTGATGGACACCGGATCGGCCACGCCAATGGCATACGCCACCTGCACTTCAACCTTATGCGCAAGGCCAGCGGCCACAATGTTCTTGGCCACCCAACGTGCCGCATAGGCCGCGGAACGATCCACCTTGCTCGGATCCTTGCCGGAGAATGCGCCGCCACCATGATGCGCCGCACCACCATACGTGTCGACGATGATCTTGCGACCGGTCAAACCGGCATCCGCGGCAGGACCGCCAAGCACGAACGAACCGGTCGGATTAACGAGCACGTGATATTCATCATGCGCCACACGGTCGGCAAGCACATCGTCGAGCACCGGACGAATCACATGCTCCGTCAGCTGCTCCTTAAGCCATGCCTGATCGACTTCCGGATCATGCTGAGTGGAAACCAGCACCGTATCGAGACGAACAGGAACATCATTCTCATCGTATTCGATGGTCACCTGGGTCTTGCCATCCGGACGCAAGTGAGGCACCTCGCCATTCTTGCGCACTTGCGTAAGACGATATGCCAAACGATGCGCCAAGTAAATCGGCAATGGCATCAACGCGTCGGTCTCATCGCATGCATAGCCGAACATCACACCCTGATCGCCGGCACCTTGTGCTTCGTAGCGCTGCTCGCGAGATGCCTGAGATTCCGCCTCACCACTCAAACGAGCCACACCCTGATTGATTTCGGAACTCTGCTCAGTCAATGACACGGTCACACCGCAAGAATCAGCATCAAGACCGACACGGGAACTGGTATAGCCGATATTACGCACCACAGAACGCACAATGTTCTGAATGTCAGAATACCCATCACTCGTCACCTCTCCGAACACGAAGAACTGACCGACAGTGGCGCACGTCTCCACAGCGACATGAGACTGCGGATCCTGAGCAAGCATATCATCAAGAATCGCATCGGAAATCTGATCACAGACCTTGTCCGGATGCCCCTCTGTTACCGACTCAGCGGAAATCAACTTCAATTCAGCCATCTGGCTGCTCCTTTCACGAACGCCCCACACGTTCGTCCCTTCTGATTGCTACGAAAAACGCCCCGTCCTTCGCATACGCAATCAATAGTTTCATTGTGGACTATTCAAAGCGCACCGCTCAGGTATCGGGGCGAATGAAAATTCGAGATTCGACTCTTGTTCAAGAGCCGTCGCGTCAGTTGCCTTCGGTCAGATCGTCTTCGCCGAGGGTCTCCTCAAGCAGACCTTCATTGATTTCACGGAAGGCGATGGACAGCGGCTTCTCCTGATTCTGATATTCCACCAGCGGACCGACGTTCTGCAGCAAGCCCTCGTTAAGCTGGGTGAAATAGGAATTGATCTGACGGGCACGCTTGGCTGCGAAAATAGCCAGTGCATACTTGGAGTCAGCATGCTCCATCAAATCATCGATCGGCGGTTCCGCAAGACCGGTCGGGGTTGGCTGAGTGCCGAATGCCATATTGATTATCTCCCAATCATCAGATAAGCCAAAAGCTTCCTTACCAAAGTCTTAAGTATAGAGCCGCCACTGGACCTGATTCAAGCCCCTTCTCTCATGTTTTCGACAAGCGCAAGCATCTTCGTCAACGCTTGCGAATGTAACGCTTCTGCAAATTCCACATAGTGGCTTTTAACAAAACACGTGTCCCGTTTAACTACCACAATAGAGAACATGGAAATGCGATCTGCAAAACTGATGAATGGACGAGTATTCGCGGGCGCTCGCGCCCTCTACCGTGCCGCGGGTGTGGACGGTAAGGATTTCGGCAAGCCGATTATCGCCATTGCCAATTCCTTCGACGAGTTCCTGCCCGGCCACGTGCACCTGAACAAGGTCGGACGACTGATCTCCGAGGCTATCAAGGAAGCCGGCGGCATCCCACGTGAGTTCAACACGATGGCTGTTGATGACGGCATTGCCATGGGTCACACGGGCATGCTGTACTCCCTGCCGAGCCGTGACATCATCGCCGACACTGTGGAATATCAGGCGAATGCGCACTGTGCCGACGCCCTGATCTGCATCCCGAACTGCGACAAGGTCGTGCCGGGCATGCTGATGGCCGCTCTGCGTCTGAACATCCCGACCGTCTTCGTCTCCGGCGGCCCGATGGAAGCCGGCACGACCGTGCTGCCTGACGGCACAGTGAAGAAGAACACCGATCTGATCGATGTGATGTACGCCTCCGCCGACGACAATCTGGACGAAGAGGATCTGCTAGCCTACGAGAAGACCGTCTGTCCGACCTGCGGCTCCTGCGCCGGCATGTTCACCGCGAATTCGATGAACTGCCTGACCGAAGCCATCGGTCTGGCCCTGCCGGGCAACGGCACCATTCTGGCCTCCCACTCCTACCGCAAGGACCTCTTCAAGCGCGCCGCCGAGCAGATCGTCAAGATCGCCAAGCAGTATTACGACGACGATGACGATTCCGTACTGCCGCGCTCCATCGCCACCAAGGAAGCCTTCGAGAACGCCATGACCATGGATGTGGCCATGGGCGGCTCCACCAACACCGTGCTGCACATCCTCGCCATGGCCCAGTCCGCCGATGTGGACTTCACCCTGGACGACATCGAACGTATCTCCCACACCGTGCCGTGCATTTGCAAGGCCTCCCCGTCCGGCGAGTGGGAGATTTCCGATGTACATCGCGCAGGCGGCATCACTGGTATCCTCGGCGAACTCGACCGCGCCGGCAAGCTGCACCGCGACGTGCATTCCGTGGATTACAAGACACTGGAAGACAAGCTCAATGACTGGGACATCATGCGCGATTCCTGCACCGAGGAAGCCAAGCAGATGTATCTGGCCGCTCCGGGCCACATTGTCTCCCCGGATCCGTGGACGCACACCACCCTGTTCGATTCCCTCGACCGCGACCGTGTGAACGGCGCGATCCATGACATCGACCATCCGGCTGTCACCGAAGGCGGTCTAGCCGTGCTGCGCGGCAACCTCGCCCCTGACGGCTGCGTGGTGAAGACCGCCGGCGTACCGAAGGAGATTTGGACCTTCCGTGGACCGGCACTGGTCGTCGAATCCCAGGAGCAGGCCATCGAGGTCATCCTCAACGACACTCTGAAGCCCGGCATGGCGCTGGTCATCCGCTACGAGGGCCCGAAGGGCGGCCCGGGCATGCAGGAGATGCTGTACCCGACGTCGTTCGTCAAGGGCAAGGGTATCGGCAAGCAGGTCGCCATGCTGACCGACGGCCGCTACTCCGGCGGCTCCTCCGGTCTGGCCATCGGCCATATCGCTCCCGAGGCGGCAAGCAAGGGTCCGATCGCCCTAATCAAGAACGGCGACATCATTAACATCGATATCCCGAACCGTACGGTGAACGTCGAGCTTTCCGACGAAGAGCTGGCCCAACGCCGCACCGAACTCGAAGCCGGCGACGGCTATGTGGCGCACCGCGACCGCAAGGTCTCCCAGGCGCTGAAGGCCTACGCAGCTTTCGCGCGTTCCGCAGATAAGGGTGCCACGCGTGATCCGGAGCTGATCAACAAGCTTTCCGGTCTCGCCTGAGTTCCAGCAAATCTCAAATAATACATAATGAGGATTGCATAGTTTACTTACTGCGCAATCCTCATTTTTCTTTTTTTTAAAAAAAACATGCGCCCGATATATTCGAACGCATGTTGCAATTTTTAATTATTACGATTACAGATCGAATTCCGTTGCAATAAGATTCCACAGTTCATTTGCAGCATCATCGACAACATTATTGACGATGACTTTGTCAAATTCAGGTTCAGCTGCAAGCTCGATTTTCGCGGTTTCCAAACGTTTCGCCTGCTGTTCCGGGGTTTCAGTACCACGCCCGACAAGACGACGTTTCAATTCCTCGAACGACGGCGGCGCAATGAACACGGTCATCACATCAAGACCCAACTCCCCCGCACGCTGCTTGACGCTACGGGCACCTTGGATGTCGATTTCCAGAATGACGGGAATATTCTGTTCGAGATGTTCCACGACTGGTTTCACGGGCGTGCCGTAGTGAGCAAGACCGAAGACGTCAGCGGTTTCCAAAAACTCACCGGCATCTTCTTTGGCGAGAAACTCCTGTTCAGTCATGAAGAAGTAATTGACGCCATCCACTTCGCCTGGACGTGGTTTACGGGTCGTTGCAGATACCGATAGCCAGATCTGCGGATGCTGCTCACGTACGCGTCCCAAAACGGTGCCTTTACCAACACCGGCGGGGCCACAAAGTACAATCAAACGGCCATGACGAGAATCAGTCATTACATCCTCATTCTTCATAACAATCAACAGAACATGGAATATGGAATCTCAGCATCGGATTTGAGAACGCGCGATCACTCTTCTTCGTCGTCGTCCAAAACCTCATCATCGATTTCGTTCTGCGCTTCGATAAGCGCCTGACGAATATCGAGCGCCACGGATTCTGTGGCCGCGCTCAGAGAGGCAATATCCGGACCATGTGTGGCGATAAAACGAGATACGGTGACAAGCACATTGCCTTTAGTACCTTTGAATACCGTCTTAAGGTCGCGGGTTTCAGCACCTTGCCATCCGTAGCCCGGAGACAGAATAGGGCCGGTGAACTTGGCTGGGTCGATGCCGGAATCATTGATCCACTGACCGATGGTGGCTCCGATGATCAAGCCAACGGAACCCATACCGTCATTACCCTTGTTGAATTTCTGCGCGGTGCTGGCGATGCCGTAGGCCACGGTTCTGCCCTTATATTCGCCCGCCTGACGAATGGCTGTCTGTAGGCTGGCACCCTCTTGATTCGAGGTCAATGATGCGATGAACACGCCTCGACCGTTGTTGAGCGCGTCGTTGATCACGCCACCCAAAGAACGTGCGCCGTAGTACGGCAGCAAGGTGATGGCGTCGGCCAGCAGAGGAGCTCCCGGCTTGAAATAGGCGTCGGCGAATGCGGACACTGTAGTCGGCAGACCGCCGTGCAGGCAGTCGACAATGGTGATGATTCCCATCTGACGGGCCGCATACAGTACCCGTTCGAGCGCCGCGATGCCTTTCGAACCGTAGCGCTCAAACATGGAGAACTGGAATTTGACGGCCGCCGCTCTACCATTGGCTGCCTGCAACATACGCATGGAGTAGAGCTCCGCGCCTAAAGCATCCACATTGTAGCCCCAGTCGGTAAGGAGTTGCCGATGCGGGTCGATGCCCACACACAGCGGACCATATTTGGCCATGGAATTGCTCAGACGCAGACCGAAATCCGAACGCTGGGCACTCATCTCTTCACTACTGAGGCTACTTACCATTACTCACGGCTTTCCAACTCGAACAGCTGCTGGGAATGATCCTGAATGCTCATGATCTGATAATCATTATTGCGCACAGCCTCGATGGCCATCAACACGGCGGAGAATTCCGTCATGGTGGTGAACTGAGGCAGATCCGCAGCAATGGCCGCCGAACGGATGGCATAGCCGTCGGAACGGGAGCCACGGGAGTTCGGTGTGTTGAGAATCAGATCGATGGCACCTTCCTCGATCAGCTGTACGACATTCTTGCCGACGCTGCCTTCCGCATGGTAGGTGGTGATTGGATCATCCGGATCGGAATCCATACGAACGCTGATCTTATCAACGATCTTGGAGTCGATGCCATAGCGGCGCAACACGGATGCGGTACCCTCGGTGGCCCAAATGTTGAAGCCAAGCTCCACCAAGCGTGCGGCGAACAACGGCAGTTGACGCTTGTCGGTGTCGTTCACGGAAATGAACACGTTGCCGCTTGTCGGCAAGCCACCGTCATAAGCGGCCAGCTGGCTCTTGGCGAACGCATGCGGGAAGTCACGGTCAAAGCCCATGACCTCGCCGGTGGAACGCATCTCCGGTCCAAGCAACACGTCGACGGTCTTGCCGAGCGGCGTGCGGAAACGCTTGAACGGAAGCACGGATTCCTTAACGGCAACCTGCTGACCGCGGCGAATATCACCACCATCGCCGTGAGGCAACAGCAAGTCGTTGTCACGCTGCTGCTGAATGGTTTCGCCAGCCATGATGCGGGCCGCTGCCTTGGCCAGTGCCACGCCGGTCGCCTTGGAAGCGAACGGTACGGTACGGGAGGCACGCGGATTCGCCTCGATGACGTACAGCGTGTTGGCCATGAAGGCGTACTGCACGTTGATCAGGCCTTGCACGCCACAGCCCTTGGCGATGGCATAGGTGCCCTCGCGCAGACGACGAATCTGATCATCGGAAAGGGTGCTCGGAGGCAAGGTGCATGCGGCATCGCCGGAATGCACACCGGCTTCCTCGACATGCTCCATAATGCCACCGATATACAGCTCCTCGCCGTCGAACAGGGCATCAACGTCGATTTCCACGGCATCCTGCAGGAACTTGTCAATCAGCAGCGGAGAAGGCAGACGGCCAGAAACCACGGTATCGGCCTGGGCTTCCTTCAATGCGCGGTCCACGTACTTGCGCAACTGGGCATCGTCGTACACGATTTCCATGCCACGACCACCAAGCACGTAGCTCGGGCGCACCAGCACCGGGTAACCGATGTTGTGTGCCGCTTCACGGGCTTCGTCAAGGCTCAGAGCGGTACCGTAGCGAGGCGCGTTCATCTCGGCCTTCTTCAACACTTCGCCGAAGAGCTCACGGTTTTCAGCCAGATCGATGGATTCGGGCGTGGTGCCGAGAATCGGCACGCCTGCAGCCTTCAGGCGAGCTGCCAGAGACAACGGGGTCTGGCCACCAAGCTGAACGATAACGCCCTTGACTGGGCCCATCTTCTTTTCGGCCTCGTAGATTTCGAGCACATCTTCGAAGGTGAGCGGTTCGAAGTACAGGCGATCGGACATGTCGTAATCGGTCGACACGGTTTCCGGGTTGCAGTTGACCATGATGGTGTCATAGTCCTTGCCCAGTTCCTGCACGGCATGCACGCAGGTGTAGTCGAACTCGATGCCCTGACCGATACGGTTCGGGCCGGAACCGAGAATGATCACGGCTTCGCGCTCACGCGGGCGCAGTTCGCTTTCGTCCGCATAGCAGGAGTAGTAGTACGGAGTCACCGCGTCAAACTCGGCGGCACAAGTATCGACCGTCTTGAAGACCGGGCGAAGATCATACGACCAGCGCAGCTCGCGGATCGCGTTTTCACCTTCGTCTCCCAAGCGACGCAGGTGGGCGATCTGCAGATCGGAAAGACCAGCCAGCTTCGCCTTCTTCAACAGCTTGCGGCTAAGCTTCTCCGCTCCCTTGATTTCAAGAGCTGTCTCATTGATGAGTTCGAACTGGCGGATGAACCACGGATCGATCTTGGTGGCGTCGAAAATCTGCTGTTCGGTGGCGCCTCCCCACAGGGCGCGCTGGATTTGCAGATAACGATGTTCGGTCGGCACCTTGATGGCGTCCAGCAGCTCATCGACTTCCTGTGCGGAAGGCTTGTCGCCGTCCCAGTTAAAGCCCATGTGGCGCTTGTCGATGGAGCGCATGGCCTTGCCGAGGGATTCCTGGAAATTGCCTGCCAGAGCCATGGCCTCGCCCACGGACTTCATGGAGGTGGTCAGTGTCGGATCGGCACCCGGGAACTTCTCGAAGGCGAAACGCGGGACCTTGGTGACCACGTAGTCGATAGTCGGCTCGAAGCTGGCCGGAGTGGACTGCGTGATATCGTTCTGGATTTCGTCGAGCGTATAGCCAAGAGCCAGCTTGGTGGCGATCTTCGCGATCGGGAAGCCGGTTGCCTTGGATGCCAGAGCGGAGGAACGGGACACACGCGGGTTCATTTCGATGACGATGATGCGTCCGGTGTTCGGGTTGATGGCGAACTGGATGTTGCAACCGCCAGTATCGACGCCCACGCCGCGAATGATGGCGATGCCGATATCACGAAGCTTCTGATATTCGCGATCAGTCAGAGTGAACACAGGCGCCACGGTAATGGAATCGCCGGTGTGCACACCGACAGGATCCACGTTCTCAATCGGGCAGACGACCACGACGTTGTCTTTCTTGTCGCGCATCAGCTCGAGTTCGTATTCCTTCCAGCCTTCGATGCCTTCTTCGATCAGCACCTCGTCGGTTGGGGAATAATGGATGCCTGCGCCTGCGATGCGGTGCAGTTCCTCTTCGTTGTGCGCAATACCGGAACCAAGACCACCCATGGTGAAGCTCGGTCGCACAACCAGCGGATAGCCGAACTTCTCAGCGATCTTATCGACTTCTTCGAGGGAATGGGCGATGTCGGAACGTGCGGATTCGGCGCCAGCCTCCTCAACGACCTTCTTGAAGAGCTCACGGTCCTCACCACGGTCGATGGCTTCAAGGGAAGCACCGATCAGCTCGACGTTGTACTTCTTGAGCACACCGGCCTCACCCAGTGCCATGGCTGCGTTCAGTGCAGTCTGACCACCTAGGGTCGGCAGCAGGGCGTCAGGACGTTCCTTGGCGATGATTTGCTCGAGGATCGGCGTGGAGATCGGCTCGATGTAGGTGGCATCCGCCATTTCCGGATCGGTCATGATGGTGGCCGGGTTGGAGTTGACGAGAATGACTCGGATGCCTTCCTCACGAAGCACGCGGCAGGCCTGAGTGCCCGAGTAATCGAATTCTGCGGCCTGGCCGATCACAATCGGACCGGAGCCGATGACCATCACGGACTTGATGTCTGTGCGCTTAGGCATTGCGGGTTCCCTCCTTGGCGGAACGCATGAGATCCACGAAACGATCGAACAGATATGCGGCATCGTGCGGGCCGGCTGCGGCTTCCGGATGGTACTGCACGGAGAATGCCGGAATATCGACACACTGCAGGCCTTCAACCACATTGTCATTCAGATCGACGTGGCTGACGAACACCTTGCCGTACTTGCCGTTTTCGAACGGCGCGTCAACGGTTTCACCAATCGGCGCGTCGACGGCGAAACCGTGGTTGTGCGCGGTGATTTCGATTTTGCCGGTGGTCATGTCTTTGACCGGCTGGTTGATGCCACGGTGGCCGAACTTCAGCTTGTACGTACCGAAGCCAAGCGCACGGCCGAGCAGCTGGTTGCCGAAGCAGATGCCGAAGAACGGATGGCCTGCATCAAGCACCTGACGAAGCAGGTCCACTTCAGGGGCGGCCTGTTCCGGATCTCCCGGACCATTGGAGAAGAAGACACCATCAGGATGAAGAGCTTCAAGCTCGTCGAACGTGATGGTGGATGGCACCACATGCACACGGCAACCACGCTCCGCCATGCGATGCGGAGTCATGGCCTTGATGCCCAAATCGACGGCGGCGACGGTGTACAGCGGCTCCTTGCCTTCGAATTCGCCGCAAGGTTCGATGGTGTAGGCCTGCTTGGTGCTGACCTCGTCGTAGAGGCTCATCCCCTTCATCTGCGGAGTGGATTTAACCTCGTCGAGCATGGATTCGATAGTACGCAGCTTGCCATTGTCGTCAAGCAAAGCGTCACCGGAGAAAATCGCAGCACGCATCACACCGGCGGAACGCAGGTGACGCACCAGCTTACGGGTATCGATATGGCTGATGCCAACAATCTTGTTGGCTTCCAGATCGTCATCAAGGCTGCCGGTTGCGCGCCAATTGCTCACGCTCGGGCTAGGATCGCGCACGACGTAGCCGGCAACCCAGATTCGCGAGGATTCCGGATCCTCCCCATTGATTCCCGTGTCCCCAATATGAGGGAACGTCTGTACCACGATCTGACGATCGTAACTGGGGTCCGTAAGCGTCTCCTGATAACCGGTCATGCCGGTTGCGAAAACGATCTCCCCACTGGTCGTGCCGATCGCGCCGTAAGGCTCACCCACATACACCTGTCCGTCTTCGAGAACGAGAACGGCATCTTGAGGGTCAAACATCACGGCTTCGGAATCATACTGGTTCACCAAAACCCCCTTATAGTCAAGGTATTCGTACCAAGGATAGCGGCCGGTTAGGACTCGCGACCCGGCCGAATCGCTTAACTTTCAGCTTTACTCAGCTGAAGGTTCGGTCGGTTGCCCATCCACTTGAACGGCATCCGCATCAGCGCTGACAGCGCTGAGCAGACCGTGGATGAATGCCGGTGATTCATCATCACACAGCGTCTTGGCAAGGCCAAGCGCCTCGTCGATGGCCACCATATTGGGAACATCATCATTGAACATGATCTCCCACGCCGCGATACGCAGAATATTGCGATCGACAACGCCCATACGCTTGACCTTCCAACCGGTGGAATGCTCGTCAAGCGTGGAATCGATGGCTGCGATATGTTCCGCAACGCCACGAACGATTTCGATGGCGTATTCAGGCAGCGGAGTCTGGGCGCCGGGCTGCTCAATGCGCTCAGCAAGAAGGGACAGGATGTCCTGTCCCTTCTCATCCGCTTCATACAACGTATTCAGAGCCCTCTTACGAGCGGTGGAACGTGCCATGAAACTTCTTTCGTCCTTACTCTCAGTTCTCGCGGCCGAGGTAGGAGCCGTCGGTGGTGTTCACCTTGACCTTCTCGCCTTCGCCGATGAACAGCGGAACCTGAATTTCGGCACCGGTCTCAACGGTGGCCGGCTTGGTGCCAGCGTTGGAGCGGTTGCCCTGCAGACCCGGTTCGGTATGGGTGACGGTCAGGATCACGGAAGCCGGCAGTTCGACGGACAGCGGGGTGCCATCGTGGAAGGACACGACGCAGTCGGTTCCTTCCAGCAGGAACTTGGCCTGGTCGCCGACGAGGGTCTTCGGAATGTAGATCTGATCGTAGGTGGTCATATCCATGAACACGAAATTGTCGCCGTCCTCGTAGGAGTACTGGAGGTTGCGGTTGTCGACGGTTTCGAATTCCATCTTCATGCCGGCATTGAAGGTCTTGTCGACGATCTTGCCCGAGAGCACGTTCTTGATGGTGGTGCGCACGAAAGCGGGGCCCTTGCCCGGCTTGACGTGCTGGAACTTGATGACGGCCCACAGCTGGCCATCGAGGTTCAGGACGGAACCGTTCTTGATGTCATTGGTAGTCTGTGCCAAATTAACTCACCTATTTCTTCGTCTAACAGGGAAAGCTTAAAAAGAGCCTTGCTCATTATGCCACGGTGTGCATACTTTGTCGGTAAGCCTTCCATATATAGGAAAACCTCCCTCGGCAAAAATGCCTTGGGAGGTTTTCCTAAAACGCTAGTTCAAGCGTGTCTTGACATCAAGCAGAAACTACTCGATGATCTTGGTGACACGGCCCGAGCCGACGGTGTGGCCGCCTTCGCGCACTGCGAAGGTCAGGCCCTCTTCCATAGCGATCGGCTGGATCAGCTCAACGCCGAAGGTAGCGTGATCGCCCGGCTGCACCATCTCAACGCCTTCCGGCAGGGTGATAACGCCGGTGACGTCGGTGGTACGGAAGTAGAACTGCGGACGGTAGTTGGAGAAGAACGGCGAGTGACGACCGCCTTCGTCCTTGGTCAGCACGTAGACTTCGCCCTCGAACTTGGTGTGCGGGGTCACGGAGCCCGGAGCAGCCAGAACCTGGCCACGCTCGACCTGGTCACGGTTGATGCCGCGGAGCAGCAGACCGGTGTTGTCGCCAGCCTCGCACTCATCCATCTGCTTGTGGAAGGTCTCGATGGAGGTGACGGTGGTGGTCTGGGTCGGACGGATACCAACGATCTCGACGTTGGAGTTGACCGGGAGCTTACCACGCTCGACACGGCCGGTAACCACGGTGCCACGGCCGGAGATGGTGAACACATCTTCGATCGGCATCAGGAACGGCTTGTCCAGATCGTGAGTCGGGGTCGGGATGTACTCGTCGACAGCCTTCATGAGTTCCTTGACGGACTCAACCCACTTCTCGTGATCCGGAGCATCGTCGTGCAGTGCGCCGTAAGCGGAGGTGTGGATGACCGGGCAATCGCGATCGAAGCCGTTTTCGTCGAGGAGGTCACGGACCTCTTCCTCAACGAGCTCGATGAGTTCTTCGTCGTCGACCATATCGCACTTGTTCAGAGCGACGAGGATACGCGGCACGCCCACCTGACGAGCGAGCAGCACGTGCTCGCGGGTCTGAGCCATCGGGCCGTCGGTAGCAGCCACAACGAGGATAGCGCCATCCATCTGGGCAGCGCCGGTGATCATGTTCTTCACGAAGTCGGCGTGGCCCGGGCAGTCGACGTGAGCGTAGTGACGCTCAGCGGTCTGGTACTCGATGTGGGCGATGTTGATGGTGATACCACGCTGCTGCTCTTCCGGAGCGGCGTCGATCTGGTTGAAGTCGTAAGCCGGGTTGATGTCCGGGTACTCTTCGTGCAGGACCTTGGAGATGGCTGCGGTCAGGGTAGTCTTACCGTGATCGACGTGGCCAATGGTACCAATGTTAACGTGCGGCTTAGTACGCTCGTACTTTTCCTTTGCCATGTGTTTTGTCCTCCTGGACGTCTCGTAGTAAGCCTTGAACTCGCTTCAAGGCACTCGCTACATTTTACTGGGTTTGACGGGTTTGTGCCACTTTGGAGCCCGAACCCAGTCAGCGCTACAAAATACTAGCGCTGACTGGAGACAGTTTCCACTTAAGCGGCAGCGCGTGTCACTCGCCGCGCTGGGCCTTGATGATTTCCTCGGAGACGTTCTTCGGAACCTCAGCGTAGGAGTCCATCTGCATGGTGAACATTGCGCGGCCCTGGGTCTTGGAGCGAAGGTCGCCGATGTAGCCGAACATCTCGGACAGCGGAACCTTGGCATCGATGACCTTGACACCGGTGGAGTCGGTCATGGACTGGATGGAACCACGACGGGCGTTGATATCGCCCATCACGTCGCCCATGTACTCTTCCGGAGTACGCACTTCCACGGCCATGATCGGCTCGAGGATGACCGGCTTGGCCTTCGGAGCAGCTTCCTTGAAGCACATGGAACCTGCGATCTTGAAGGCCATTTCGGAGGAATCGACGTCGTGGACCTGGCCGTCGGTGACGGTAGCCTTGACGCCAACCACCGGGAAGCCGGCGAGCACGCCGGATTCCATGGCTTCCTGCACACCAGCATCGATGGAAGGAATGAATTCCTTGGTGATGTGGCCGCCGGTGACCTCGTTGACGAACTCGTAGGTCTCGCCCTCTTCGGTGTTGAGCGGCTCGAAGTTCATCAAGACCTTTGCGAACTGGCCGGAACCACCGGTCTGCTTCTTGTGCGTGTATTCCTGGTTCATGACGGCCTTGCGGATCGTCTCGCGGTATGCAACCTGCGGGTTACCCACGTTGCACTCCACCTTGAATTCACGACGCATACGGTCGACGATGATGTCGAGCTGCAGCTCGCCCATGCCGGAGATCAGGGTCTGGCCGGACTCTTCGTCGGTCTTCACCTGGAAGGTCGGATCTTCGTCGGACAGCTTCGCCAGAGCGATGCTCATCTTCTCCTGATCGGCCTTGGTCTTCGGCTCCACGGCCACCTCGATCACCGGATCCGGGAAGGTCATGGATTCGAGGGAGATCGGAGCCTTTTCGTCGCACAGGGTGTCACCAGTGGTGATGTTCTTCAGGCCCACAAAGGTGTAGATGTTGCCGGCCTCGGCGGCATCGACCGGGTTCTCCTTGTCGGCGTGCATCTGGAAGATCTTGCCGACGCGTTCCTTCTTGCCCTTGGTGGAGTCAAGCACGGTGTCGCCCGGAGCGACGGCGCCGGAGTAGACGCGCACGAACACGAGCTTGCCGTAGAACGGGTGGGTAGAGATCTTGAAGACCAGAGCAGAGAACGGATCATCGGTGGTCGGCTTGCGATCGATCTCGATGGATTCGTCCTTCGGATCGAAACCGACGATGGACGGAACGTCCTCCGGGCTCGGCAGGTAGTCGACGACGGCGTCCAGCATCGGCTGAACACCCTTGTCCTTGAAGGCGGAGCCACAGAGCACCGGGTAGGCTTCACGGTTGATGGTGAGCTTACGGATGCCACCACGGATCTCGTCCTCAGTCAGTTCGCCGGACTCGAGGTACTTCTCAAGCAGCTCTTCGTCGGACTCTGCGACCTGGTCGAGCAGCTCTGCACGATACTGCTCAGCCTTGTCCTGCAGGTCGGCCGGGATGTCGGTGGTGTCGTAGTGAGCGCCCATATCGCCGGAAACATCGTTCCAGACGTAAGCCTTCATACGAATCAGATCGACGACGCCGGCGAAGTCGTTCTCAGCGCCGATCGGCAGCTGCACGACAAGCGGGGTCGCGCCCAGCTTGGTCTTGATGGTGTCGACGGAGTAGTAGAAGTCAGCGCCGAGCTTATCCATCTTGTTGATGAAGCAGATACGCGGAACGCCGTACTTGTCAGCCTGACGCCACACGGTTTCGGACTGCGGCTCCACACCTTCCTTGCCGTCGAACACGGCAACGGCACCATCGAGCACACGCAGGGAGCGCTCCACCTCGGCCGTGAAGTCCACGTGGCCAGGGGTATCGATGATGTTGATCTGGAACTTCTGCTTCTCGTCATGGGTCTGACGGTTCCAGAAGCAGGTGGTTGCAGCGGACTGGATGGTGATGCCGCGTTCCTGTTCCTGAGCCATGAAGTCCATCGTCGAGGCGCCGTCATGGGTCTCGCCGATCTTGTAGTTCTTGCCGGTGTAGTACAGGATACGTTCGGTGGTAGTGGTCTTACCGGCATCGATGTGAGCCATGATGCCGATGTTACGGATCTGGTTGAGATCATTGAGCACGTCTAGTGCCATGAGTGTTCCTTAACTCTCGTTCTCGACTAATTACCAGCGGTAATGAGCGAAGGCCTTGTTGGCCTCTGCCATCTTATGAGTATCCTCGCGACGCTTGACAGAAGCACCAAGGCCATTGGAGGCATCGAGGATTTCGTTGGCCAGACGCTCAGCCATGGTCTTCTCACGACGGGCGCGGGAGAAGTCGGTCAGCCAGCGCAGGGACAGGGTGTTCGCACGAGCCGGCTTCACTTCGACCGGAACCTGGTAGGTAGCGCCACCGACGCGGCGGGAGCGAACCTCGAGGGACGGACGGATGTTGTCGAGAGCGCGCTTAAGCACTGCCACCGGCTCCTGATCGGTCTTTTCCTTGACCATATCGAGAGCGGAGTAGACGATATCTTCAGCGATCGACTTCTTGCCGTCGAGCAGAATCTTGTTGATGAGCTGTGCCACAACGGTGGAACCGTAGATCGGATCCGGCAGCAGCTGATGCTTCTTGGAAGGTCCTTTACGTGACATATCTCTTACTTCGCCTTCTTTGCTCCGTACAGGGAACGACCCTGCTTGCGATCCTTCACACCCTGGGTATCGAGGGCGCCACGAACGATGTGGTAACGAACACCCGGCAGATCCTTGACACGGCCGCCGCGCACGAGCACAATGGAGTGCTCCTGCAGGTTGTGGCCTTCGCCCGGGATGTAAGCGGTGACTTCCACACCGGAGCTCAGGCGCACACGAGCGACCTTACGCAGTGCCGAGTTCGGCTTCTTCGGGGTGGTGGTGTAAACACGGGTGCACACGCCGCGGCGCAGCGGGCTTCCCTTCAGTGCCAAAGTCTTGGACTTCTTCGGCTTTGCCTGACGTCCCTTACGGACGAGCTGTTCAATAGTAGGCAACTTGAATTCTCCGATTCAGTGGTTTCTCTTGCTTTCGTGTGACCGCCGCACTGCGCCCACACTCCACGCATCTGAATCGTGAAGATAGCCACAGTCCACCGGCCCGATGGCCCATCCCTCTCTCACCGCCGCATTGCTGCGCGTGATGCAATCGAGTTCCGGGATATCCCAACCCGCACGCCTGTTACATAAGGCATGCCGTTGGCACACACGAATTACTATTATACGGATTCCCGAGACATTCCAACATGCCGTGTCGCAAGTCGCAAAAGGGATGGCCCCGAATCCTTTCGAATCCGGGGCCATCCGTCTGGGAAGGAGGTTCCCACTTCTTTGCCACGCGCCGCCTTGCGCGCACTCTTCAGTCTCGTTGTCTGTTTTGCATTTGCGGCCCGGCGCGTTCGCCGTACTACCCCATCGCCGCCATCTCGAATCGCTATTGTTCAGTTATATCTTAAAGGCGTTGCGCATGAACCTCGCGGCCATAGACGCTTCGTTGCGACCTGACGAATCCTCGACTGATCCACAACTCCGGCCTTCGGTTACAGTATACCTTAAAACGAACAAAAAATACAGGTGAAAACGCCCTTAAATTCCAATAATTTCAATCATTTTGTCTACATCAGCGTAATGTAACAAAACATCACAATGACACGTTTACACCACTCAAAATAGAACATTCCCTGAATCATTTTGAAAGATTCAGGGAATGCGCAATATAACGACGAAATCTACTGACGAATGTCAGCCGTTGGCCGTTTCAACGGCGTCTTCACGGGCCTTCGCAGCCGAGCCCTTCTCGCCATTGTCGGAATCAGGATGAATCTGATGCCTGTCATCATGCTCACGCCACCAGCTGGACAGCACGGAGCCGGAAATGTTGTGCCAAACGCTGAAGAACGTGGACGGCACCGCGGCCAACGGATTGGACGCGAACGACGTCAGCGCCAAAGTCGCCCCCAACGCGGAATCCTGCATGCCGACCTCGAAGGTGATGGCCTTCTGTTGCGCATAACGGAAGCCCTTCGGATACACCTTGTACATGAGCTTGGAGAAGCCGAAGCCCAGCGCATATCCGCACAGGTTGTGCAGAATGACCACCGGAATGGCAAGCAGCGAGGAAGCCACGAACAGCTTCGGACCGTTGGCCGCGACAACCACGCCGATGATAAGCAGAATGGCCACCTGGGACACGATCGGCAGAGCGACCGTGATCTTCTCTATCTTCTCGCCGAAAATGGCATGGCAGATCACGCCAAGAGCGATCGGGAACAGCACCACCTTAACCGCATTAAGGAACAGGGATTCCACCGGAACCGACACATACTGGGAAGCGAGCCACTGCATCAACAGCGGAATCATGAACGGCGCGCACAGCGTGGACAGAATGCCGATGGACACATCCAGCGCCACATCGCCACGGCTCAGATAGCTCATCACGTTGGACGAGGTTCCGGACGGGCAGCAGCCGACCAGAATCACACCGACGGCGAGCGCACCATCAAGACGGAAAATCCAGCACAGCAGCACAGCCACCAACGGCATGATGACGAAGTGGGCCACGGTGCCGACGATGACCATCAGAGGCTGGGTGAGAATGCGCTTGAAATCGTCGAGGGTCAAGGTAAGACCCATACCGAACAGCACGATACCCAGGAAATAACCGGTATAGGACTTGCCCCACAAGCTTGCCTGCGGCACGAAATAGTTGAACACGGCCCACACAATCACAATCGCGGTGAACCACTTGGTAAGCCAATCACCAAACGCTTTGACCTTCTGCATGAATATCTCTTCCTTCACACTTCACAGCTTTTCGGCCGATGATCCACATACGCCGAAAATACTCCGAGACGGCTCACACCGCCGTTACCGCACACCATCCCGCATGCAGCGACTACAAGGTACGCGTGAGTTTCTGCTTTGCGTAGCATGCCGTTCACATAATGAACGTTCCACAGTGCAAGCCAACGACAGGCACGCGCAACACGCCGATGTAGACATATCTGGAAAATCGTGTATAGTTTTCACCTGTTGCGCTTCTACATGAAGCGAGAACATGGTGGCTATAGCTCAGTTGGTAGAGCATCTGATTGTGGTTCAGAAGGTCGCGCGTTCGAGCCGCGTTAGCCACCCCGATAGAGACCTCGGAAGAAATTCCGAGGTTTTTTGTTATCCAGACGGCTTGAATACAGCAAACCGCCGATCGCAAGTCATCAGCATAAGTCAGATACAAGGAGCGCATCATGCTGTCTTTTGAAAACGACTATTCCTGTACGGCAACACCGGAAATCATCGAACACATCGAACAGATCGCGCAGAACCAATATCCGGGTTACGGCAATGACAGCATCTGCGAAAGCGCGAAAACCAAGATTCGTGAGGCATGTTCCTGCCCCGACGCTCAGATCTTCTTCCTGGTAGGTGGCACGCAGACCAATCAGACCATCATCGACTCCATCACACCGCAGTATGCCGGCGTGGTCGCGGCAAGTACCGGCCATGTGAACGTGCATGAGGCGGGCGCCATCGAATTCACCGGCCACAAGGTGCTGACACTCCCCCACCATGACGGCAAGATCGATGCGAACGAGCTCGACGAGTACTGCGCCACGTTCTACGCGGACGGCAACTACACGCATATGGTATTCCCCGGATGCGTGTACATTTCACAGTCCACCGAATATGGCACGCTCTACACGCTCGCCGAACTCGAGGCGATCCGCAAGATCTGCACGAAGTACGACATGCCATTGTTCATCGACGGCGCACGACTCGGCTACGCGCTGACCGCAACCGGCAACGACGTGACGCTTGAAGACATCGCACGCATCGCGGACGTGTTCTACATCGGTGGCACCAAGGTGGGTGCCATGTTCGGCGAAGCGGTGGTGTTCACGCATGGCAACATGCCGAAGAACTTCGTGACGCTTGTCAAGCAGCATGGAGCTTTGCTCGCCAAGGGCTGGCTGCTGGGCGTGCAATTCGACACGCTGTTCACCGACAACTTGTACTGCAGAATCGCACGTCATGCCAATGACGCGGCCGACCGCATTCGCAAAGTGCTCGTGGAACGCGGCTATACGCTCACCTTTGACGCGCCGACCAACCAGATCTTCATCACGCTTGACAACGAGACGTCCGAACGTTTACAGCGCAACGTACGCCTCGGCTTCATGGAAAAGGCCGACAACACGCACACGGTGATGCGCATCTGCACCAGCTGGGCCACCACCGACGAGCAGGTTGAGCAGCTGATCGCACTGCTGTAGAGCATCGCCGACGAGAATAGGCATAGAATAATTATTGGAAAACAAACAATAAAATATTAAAACGAACAACAAAAGGCGCGGGACTTGCATCCCACGCCTTTTTTGCTAACGCAACAGCCATTAATCGCGTACTCGGTTTTATTCACGCCGCGTATTACGCGTATTACGCATTGCTTTATTTGCTGATATTGTCAGCGATCGCATCGCGTTCCATTGCAATGAACTTACGCACGGACGACTCCACCGAATAATGCTCCTTGGTGTGTTCGGCGTAGATTTCGCCCCATTTCGACAATTCGTCGGGGTGGTCGATCCACCAATCGATACGTCTCGCCAACGCCTCCACATCGTCAACGGGGAACAGCGACTCCTCCCGCAATGCAAACTGGCCTGCCGCACTCAACGGCGACGAGGCAATCACAGGAACCAAACCGGCAGCCATACCCTCGATCACACTCACCGACTCAAGATCGGCGATCGAAGGGTGCACCAGCAGATCGCCGGAACGCAACAAAGCCGGCATTTCTGTGTTCTTATGGAATCCAATCGACGCCGGTCTGGAAAGCAAGCGTGACGCAAGTCGCCGCAATTTCCTTTTCAGAGGACCAGTGCCGGCAATCGTCAATTCAATATCTTGCGCATGCCTGCAACGTGCGATCGCCTGAATCAACGCAACATGATTCTTCTCGTTCGTCAATCGTCCAGAAGCGACGATACGGAACGGAACCGACGCGGACTTCCCTGCATCGCGCTGCATTTTCGGAGTGAATCGCGCTTCGTATCCGTTGGAAATCACATGCAGTTTCGCTTTGTATCCGTGGGAGCGCAGCAGACTTGCACCAAGTTCGGTGGGCACATGCACATGGTCGATTTTGCGATACAGCCACAGATTGAACAGCCAGTAGATAAACGAGTCGATACCCGGAATATATTTCAGCGGACCTGCCGAATACGTGATGTTCTCCGGCTGCACATGATAGCCCGCAGTAACCGCGATTCCCATCTTTTTGGCGACTTTGCAAGCATGCTGTCCAAAACGGAACGGCGTGTAGATATGCACCACGTCCACTCCTTGAAACGCGGTTCTGAACAGCGTGTCGCTCGGCTCGGCGAACTGCATCTGCTGCTTCTTCGCCGCCCAACTGACCAGAGGCACATGGTTGACTCGCGCCGGGTATTCAGGCGCACCAATGCCCACGAGCCTGACCGTATGGCCTTGCCGTTTCAATTCCTCCGCCCATTGCAATGCCGAATTCGAAGTGCCATTGCCTCGATTTCCCGACGTGTCGACCACCATGGCGATGGTCAGGGGACGCTGTGTTTCTTCCTGTTCCGTCTCAGACATGCATTCCATCCTACGCCGATGGCACAATGGAAGACATGACTGAAAAGAATCGTGCCTTGGGCACTCCGCTTGGTAAGCATCCGACTCGTGTTCTTTTTCTTGGCTCCGGCGAGCTGGGCAAGGAAGTCACTCTTGAACTCATGAGGCTTGGCGCATGGGTGTGTGCGGCCGATTCCTATGAAGGCGCTCCGGCACAGCAGGTGGCACACGAATATCGTTCGCTTGACATGGCCAATGCCGAACAGTTGCGAGCATTGTTCGACGAAATTAAGCCGGACATCATTGTGCCGGAAGTCGAAGCGATCGCCACCAGCGAACTGGCTGACGCGGCAAAACGTGGCGCCCAAGTGGTACCCAGCGCCGAAATCGCATCCATCTGCATGGATCGCGAACGTTTGCGCGTGCTTGCGCATGAGGAATTGGGATTGCCGACCACCCCGTACCGTTTCGCAGGCTCGCTGGAAGAGCTTCGTGCTGGGGCAGAAACGGTTGGCTACCCGTGCGTGGTCAAGCCGATTATGAGTTCTTCCGGTCACGGCCAGTCCGTGGTTCGTTCCGCCGACGCGATTGACGCGGCTTGGGTTGAGGCACAGGAAGGTCGCCGCGCACACGACGAGGGTGACGTTTCCCGAGTGATTGTAGAAGCATTGGCTCCATTGGATTACGAATTGACGGTACTGACCGTCAGTTCCAGCAGCGGCATCGTAACATGCGATCCGATCGGGCAACGTCAGGAAAATGGTGATTATCGCGAATCCTGGCAGCCTGCTTCCTCCACTCCACAAGTGCTTGAGCAGTCGCAGCAGATCGCACGCCGTGCGGTGGAAGGCTTGGTGGGCAAGGCCAAGGCTTCTGGCGAACATGGTTGGGGTGTATTCGGCGTGGAATTGTTTGTATTGACTGACGGTTCCGTATTGTTCAATGAGGTTTCGCCGCGCCCGCACGACACGGGCATGGTGACGATGGCTTCCCAACGGTTGAGCGAGTTCGCCCTGCATGCGCGCGCGATTCTTGGACTTCCGATCACGCAAGATCATGTCGCGCTGTCGATTCCGGAAGGTTCGGTTGCAGCCAGCCATGCGATTGTGGTGGAAGGCGACGGCGAGGCTGAATTCCGCAATGTCGGTGCGGCATTGGCTGAGCCGGGCACCGACCTGCGTATCTTCGCCAAGCCGGAAGTGCACGGCCATCGCCGCATGGCAGTCGCCTTGGCTCTTGGAAGCGACGAAAGCGACGCACGCAACAAAGCCGCACAGGTCGCACGGTCACTTGATATTGCAGTCATCTGACCCTATTTCAACCTCAATGTGATTCCACGATCGAATCTTTGTACGGAAGTCGCACGGGAGGCTTTCACAACTCGGCCGGGAACGCGCCGATTGTAGCCTCCCGTTGGTATCTTGTTAACCATCAAGTTCACCAAACTATCTACCTCCCAAACACCAGGAAAGGCGAGTAATGGATAAGTTGGAAAAGCTCTACGAGGGCAAAGCCAAGCAACTGTACGCAACTGAAGATCCGGAAGTACTCTGGGTCGAATACAAGAACTCCGCTACCGCAGGTGACGGCGAAAAGAAGGAAGACTTCGCCGGCAAGGGCAGGCTGAACAACCTCATCACCACGCTGATCTTCGATCTGCTGAAGAAGCGCGGTATCGACAGCCATCTGGTGGCTCGCGTAGGCGAAACCTCCCAGCTGGTCAAGAAGGTCACCATGTTCCCGCTCGAGATCGTGCTGCGTAACACCGCTGCCGGACACTTCTGCTCTCGCTTGGGCGTGGAAGAGGGCATCGAGCTCAAGGAGCCGGTGCTGGAGTACTTCCTGAAGAACGACGATCTGCACGATCCGTTCGTGAACGATGACGATCTGGTTGCGTTGGGCGTGTGCACCCGTGAGGATCTGGCTGAGATTGCTCCGCTCGCCCGCCGCATCAATGAGGCCCTGATCGAGATCTTTGCCAAGATCGATGTCAAGCTTGTGGACTTCAAGATCGAAATGGGTCGCACTTCCGACGGCACTCTGCTGCTCGCCGACGAGATTACCCCGGATTCCTGCCGTCTGTGGGATCAGCGTGATCATTCCGGCAAGGTGGAGCATCTCGACAAGGATCTGTTCCGCCGCGACCTGGGCGACATCATCCCGGCCTACGAAGAAATCGAAAGCCGTTTGGCCGAACTCGCCAAGTCCGAAGGCATTGAAGTAGCCGAATGATACTTGCGATAGCCCGCATCTGCAGTACAAACTCGGATGCGGGCTTCATCGTTTTTGAAAATCTTACTTTTATCAATCTCACCAAGCCCCTCTTTCAAGGAGTCAACCATGGTTTTTCGCGTGTACGTGGAAAAGAAGCAGGGTTTTGATGT
This sequence comes from Bifidobacterium sp. N4G05, assembly GCF_002742445.1. GTDB lineage: Bacteria > Actinomycetota > Actinomycetes > Actinomycetales > Bifidobacteriaceae > Bifidobacterium > Bifidobacterium hominis. The sequence continues at coordinate 231,723 of NZ_NJNQ01000004.1, forward strand.
CGAGGCCAGGCAGCTCACCAACGAGCTGAAGACCATTCTTGGCATCGCATCGCTGAAGAATGTGCGTCTCGTCAATCGTTATGACGTGGAAGGCATTAGCGAGGAACTGTTCGCACAGGCCACCCCTACCGTGTTCAGTGAGCCGCAGGTCGATAATGTTTCCGCCGATTTGCCTGATTTCGGTTCTGATATTGTGTTTGCTGTGGAGTATCTGCCCGGCCAGTTCGACCAGCGTGCGGATTCCGCCAGCGAATGCATTCAGCTGATCTCCCAGGGAGAGCGTCCGACTGTTCGTTCCGCCAAAGTGTATGCGCTTGAAGGCGAGCTGAGCGACGCCGATATCGCCGCCATCAAGCATTATGTGATCAACCCGGTCGAGGCGCGCGAAGCTTCGCTGGAAACCAAGACCACGTTGAAAACGCAGGTGCCGGTACCGGGCAAGGTGGAGGTCATCGAAGGCTTCCGCACCATGAGCGACGCCGATCTCGAGCAGTTCATCGTCGATCGTGGCCTGGCCATGGATTTGGCTGATCTGCAGTTCTGCCGTGCTTACTTCACCGAGGAACAGCGTGATCCGACGATCACGGAAATCAAGGTGATCGACACGTATTGGTCCGATCATTGCCGTCACACCACGTTCGGCACACAACTTGATGATGTGCAGATCGATGACGCGACCGTGCAGGCCGCGTTCAATAAGTATCTTGAGATGCGTCACGAGCTTGGCCGCGACGAAAAGCCTGTATGCCTCATGGATATGGGCACCATCGGCGCGAAGTGGCTCAAGAAGAACGGCATTCTGAAGAATCTTGATGAATCCGAAGAAATCAACGCCTGCACCGTCAAGGTAAAGGTTGATGTGAATGGCCATGATGAGGATTGGCTGTTCCTGTTCAAGAACGAAACCCACAACCACCCGACGGAAATCGAACCGTTCGGCGGTGCGGCAACCTGCATCGGCGGCTGCATCCGCGACCCGCTTTCCGGCCGTTCCTACGTGTATCAGGCCATGCGTGTGACCGGTGCCGCCGATCCGACCGTTCCTGTTTCCGAAACCCTCGAGGGCAAACTCCCCCAGCGCAAGCTGGTCACTACCGCAGCCGCCGGCTATTCTTCATACGGCAACCAGATTGGTCTTGCCACCGGTCAGGTCGACGAGATCTATCACCCGGGCTATGTGGCCAAGCGTATGGAGGTCGGTGCGGTTGTGGCCGCGACTCCGGCAGATCATGTGCGCCGCGAAACCCCCGCTCCGGGCGACAAGATCATTCTGCTCGGCGGCCGTACCGGACGTGACGGCATTGGTGGTGCCACCGGCTCGTCCAAGGCTCACAATGTTGAGTCTCTGGAGCTTGACGGTGCCGAAGTGCAGAAGGGCAACGCTCCTGTCGAGCGTAAGTTGCAACGTCTGTTCCGTCGCGGTGACGCATGCCGTTTGATCAAGCGTTGCAACGATTTCGGTGCTGGCGGCGTTTCCGTTGCTGTTGGTGAGCTCGCTGACGGCCTGTATGTCGATCTCAACAAGGTTTCGAAAAAGTACGAGGGCTTGGACGGCACGGAACTTGCGATTTCCGAATCGCAGGAACGTATGGCCGTGGACGTTGCAGCCGAAGACGTCGACGAGTTCCTCGGCTACGCCAAGGAAGAGAATCTCGAGGCTGAAGTCATCGCGACCGTAACCGAAGATCCGCGCATGACTATGGTGTGGAACGGCGACGCGATCGTTGATCTGTCTCGTGAATTCCTCGCTTCCAACGGTGCCCCGAAGCATCAAGTGGCCCACGTCGAAGCGCAGCAGTCCTACACCACTCCGTGGGTTTCCGGTTCCCTGTCTGACCGTATGCATGCCATGCTCACCGATCTGAACGTGGCTTCCAATAAGGGTCTTTCCGAGCGTTTCGATTCCACTATCGGTGCGGGTACCGTACTCATGCCGTTCGGCGGCAAGAAGCAGCTGACCCCGAATATGGCCATGGTTGCCAAGCTTCCGGTGTTCGGCGAAACCACTACCGCGTCCGCGATGGCTTGGGGCTTCAACCCGTTCATTATGGAGAAGAACCAGTTCACCGGCGCTTACCTGTCTGTGGTTGAATCGCTGTCGAAGCTGGTTGCTGCCGGCTTCGAGCATGAGAAGGCGTACCTGAGCTTCCAGGAGTATTTCGAGAAGCTTCGCGATGAGCCGACCCGTTGGGGCAAGCCGATGGCCGCCGTGCTTGGCGCGCTGATGGCTCAGGTTGATCTTGGTGCCGGCGCGATCGGCGGTAAGGATTCCATGTCCGGCACGTTCGAGCAGCTTGATGTGCCGCCGACGCTGATTTCCTTCGCCGTGGCCGTGGGCAATATGAAGCGTGCCACTTCGCCGGAATTCAAGGGTGCCGGCCATCGTGTGGTTCGTATCGCTCCGCGTTATCTCGCTGACGGTTTGACTCCTGACAAGGATGCGCTGCTTGAGACGTTCTCTGTGGTTGAGGAGCTGACTGATTTCGGTGATGCTCTGGCCGTGTCCACTCCGGGTTATGGCGCTACTGCCGAGGCTATGTTCAAGATGACCGTCGGCAACCAGATTGGCGTGGCTCTTGATTCCAAGATTTCCGTGGATGATCTGTTTGCTCCTGCTTACGGCTCCTTCATTGTGGAATTGGCTGATGGCGCCAAGCTTCCGTCAGTGTCGAATCTGGTTGAGATCGGTGAGATTGGTAAGACCACCGAAGCTTACGATTTCGTTGCTGCTGGCGAGACGTTGGATTTGGCTGAATTGCAGGATGCCTGGGAGGGTGGCATCGAGTCAGTGTTCCCGTACCGTTCCAAGGGCGATGAGAAGGGCAAGACCGTTGAGGCTGTTTCCTTCGACGCTCCGAAGAAGACCGTCTACACCGGTACCGGCATTGCCAAGCCGCATGTGATCATCCCCGTGTTCCCTGGCAACAACTGCGAATACGATTCCGCTGCCGCGTTCGAGCGTGCCGGTGCCGATGTGAGCACGTTGATCGTGAACAATCTCACTCCGGCTGCCGTTGCCGAATCCACCCAAGCGCTGGTTGAGGAGATCAAGAAGAGCCAGATCATTATGATTCCGGGCGGCTTCTCCGGCGGCGACGAGCCTGATGGCTCCGCCAAGTTCATCACCGCGTTCTTCCGCGCTCCTGCCGTCACCGAAGCGGTGCGTGACCTGTTGAACAACCGCGATGGCTTGATGCTCGGCATCTGCAATGGTTTCCAGGCTCTGATCAAGCTCGGCTTGGTGCCGTACGGCGATATCGTGCCGATGACTGCAGAATGCCCGACGCTGACGTTCAACACCATCGGCCGCCACCAGAGCCGCTTGGTGCGCACCCGTGTCGCGTCGAACCTGTCTCCGTGGCTTTCCAAGACTTCCGTTGGAGACATGCACACCATCGCCATTTCCCATGGTGAAGGCCGTTTCGTGGCTTCCGATGACGTGCTTGCGCAGCTCAAAACCAACGGCCAGATCGCCACGCAGTATGTAGACGAAGCCGGCGTGCCTGGCATGGATCTGGACGTGAACCCGAACGGTTCGCTGCTGGCCATTGAAGGCATCACCAGCCCAGACGGCCGCGTGTTCGGCAAGATGGGCCATTCGGAACGCTACAGCAACGGCACATTCAAGAACGTTCCGGGCGAAAAGGATCAGCCGCTGTTCACAGCCGGCGTGGAATACTTCACCGCCTGATCCGCGACCGCATCCATAAAAGCGTTCTGACGTAGATTCGAACATACAGAGGCTGTTTGGTTTGATCGGGATTCCTCCCTAATCAAACCAAACAGCCTCTTTTTTGGTCTCCGACGCATGTTAGGCGGAGAGGTAGCCTTCGGCGAGATTGACGGGGGTGTTGGCGCGTTCCACTGCTTCGTTCGAATGGGTGGCGGTTTGTTTGATGATGTCGTCGTAGCCGGTGAGAGCGGCGAAAGGCATGAATTGCGCGGCACGGTTATGCATGCTCATGTGCGGGCGCGTGCACGAGCGATGATGAGGCAAGTTGATGATGTCATCGTAACGGTCGGTTTGCTGCAAACTCATGCTGCATGACCTCCAATCTGCCGGTTGCGCTGTTGACCTGTGGCATCAGCGAACATGTCCATCCCTTTAATGACGGCGTTTTTGCCGAACTTGCGTTTGATGTCAAGAATCGTCTGCTGCACATGCTGTTCGGAAATCTCATCGACAACCCGCATATCGTCAGCGTAGGAAGACCGCGCGTTGTTATCGACGTTATCACTGCAATCGTTGCTATCGCTTCCATTTGAGACTTCCTGCATATCCGAAAACAGATCGGGCTGAACGTAATTCGCCGCAGCATTCCGCTCAGCCAGCTGTTCGACCGTTTGCAAATCAGAAGCAACCACATTCAATCGACGTACCAACAGCCGATGATCGACGATTCTGCAGAACAATTCGTCAACCGCATCGCATATGCGCGTGGTGGATGACGTATGGTCGCCCAGACCAATCGACCCTGTAGCCGGCTTGGGCACACGCCGACCATACCTATCAAGAGTTACGGGACCGCTATATTCGGCAATGGCTCGCTCAGCCATCGCCTTCAATTCCGGAGTGCCACACTCCCCTAGCCGCTTTGGATCAAGACTGGCGGTATCGTAACCGACCATCAACCCCATATGGTCGGCCTTCACACCTTTGGCAACCAAGTCCAAAGACAAGGTGTCCGCCATTTCTCTCACAATCAGCCGCGCCGAGTCAAAACCGACCGCGCCCGTAAGCACCTGTCCCGAACTCATACTATGACCAGCTGGCTTATACGCTTTGATGTCGGCGATCGTGCAAGGTTCCCAACCCCACGCATGGTCGATAAGCAGCTCGGCGTTCACACCGAACATCTTGTACAGCAGGCCCTCGTTGTAATACTCGTCGGCACGGCCTATGGAACATCGGGCTATATCGCCCATTGTCATTAGACCTTGGGCTTCGAGCTTCTTCGCATACCCTCGTCCCACACGCCAGAAATCAGTCAACGGCCTGTGCGCCCATAACAGCCGGCGATACGACATCTCATCCAATTGCGCGATACGCACGCCATCCTTATCCGCGGGAATATGCTTGGCGACCACGTCCATAGCCACTTTCGCCAAATACATATTCGTACCGATACCGGCCGTTGCGGTGATGCCCGTCTCCCGAAGAATCTGCTGGATCATTTCACGGGCCATATCATGCGCGCTTTTGCCGTAAGCCCGCAAATACCCGGTAACATCCATGAATACTTCATCTATCGAATAGACATGAATGTCAGCTTCGGATACGTACCTTAAATATATGCTGTAGATTTTCGCACTGATGTTGAGATAATGCGACATTCGCGGCTTGGCTATATACACGCCAGCAGCCAGATTCGGATCTGCTGCGAGCTCATTCGCATCATACGATTCACCTCTCAGCGTACCGCCCGGCGCTGCCGCCCGCCGTGCCGCATTGACTTCTTTAAGCTTCGCCTTGACCTCAAAAAGCCTTGCCCTGCCAGGCAATCCATACGCTTTGAGCGATGGCGACACCGCAAGACAGATGGTTTTGTCGGTACGAGATTGATCAGCCACCACCAGATTCGTGGAAAGTGGGTCGAATCCAAGTTCCGCACATTCCGAAGACGCATAGAAGGATTTCAGATCGATAGCGATATAGGTACGTTCGGCCATCTTCAGACTCCTTCCATGATTTGGCTCCATCTTGAAACGTCAACGAGCACTTCGCCTCGCAAAGCACCGACAAAGCATCGCCGATGCACCGCACTGTATTTTCCTGCATTCAGCATATCAGAGAGTTCGAACAATTGTTCGACACACCCGACATGCCAAGTGCCCCTAAGGACTCCACGAAAACCGCCAATTGTAGCCTCCGGTTGGTAGGGTTGAACGGTAGCGAACCCCTTGTCTCCATGGTTTTGGAAGGAGCTTTGGCTTGTCAGCTGAACTCGAAGACATCCACGAGGAATGCGGTATTTTCGGCGTTTGGGGCCACCCGGACGCCGCCCGACTCACCTACTTCGGCTTGCACGCGTTGCAGCATCGCGGTCAGGAGGGTGCCGGCATTGTCTCCAACGATAATGGTCATCTCATCGGTCATCGCGGAACGGGTCTGTTGACCCAGGTGTTCAGCGACGAGCGAGAAATCGAACGCCTGAAGGGAGACAGGGCGATTGGCCACGTGCGCTACGCCACTGCCGGCTCTGGCGGCACCGACAACATTCAGCCGTTCATTTTCCGTTTCCATGATGGAGATATGGCCCTGTGCCACAACGGCAACCTCACCAACTGCCCGTCCCTGCGCCGCAAGCTGGAGGACGAAGGTGCGATCTTCCACTCCAATTCCGACACCGAAGTGCTTATGCACCTCATCCGCCGTTCCTCGAAGCGCACTTTCATGGAGAAGCTCAAGGAAGCGCTCAACACCGTTCATGGCGGCTTCGCCTATCTGATCATGACCGAGAACGCCATGATCGGCGCGCTCGATCCGAACGGCTTCCGTCCGCTCTCCCTTGGCAAGATGAAGAACGGCGCATATGTGCTCGCCTCCGAGACCTGCGCGCTCGACATCGTCGGCGCCGAGCTGGTGCGCAACATCCGCCCGGGCGAAATCGTGGTCGTGGATGACCACGGCTACAAAATCGTGCAGTACACGAACCAGACCCAACTGGCCATCTGCTCGATGGAATTCATCTACTTCGCACGCCCGGATTCCGATATTTACGGCGTGAACGTGCATTCCGCCCGCAAGCGTATGGGTGCGCGTCTGGCCCAAGAATCGCCGGTCGATGCCGATATGGTCATTGGCGTGCCGAATTCCTCGCTGTCCGCGGCCTCCGGCTATGCGGAAGAAGCCGGTCTGCCAAACGAGATGGGCCTGATCAAGAACCAGTATGTGGCTCGAACCTTCATCCAGCCGACGCAGGAACTGCGCGAGCAAGGCGTGCGCATGAAGCTGTCCGCCGTGCGCGGCGTGGTCAAAGGCAAGCGCGTGATCGTCATCGACGATTCCATCGTGCGCGGCACCACGTCCAAGCGCATCGTGCAGCTGCTTAAGGAAGCCGGTGCCGCCGAAGTGCATATGCGCATCAGCTCGCCGCCGCTGAAGTATCCATGCTTCTATGGCATTGATATTTCCACCACCAAGGAACTGATCGCCGCAAAGAAGTCCGTTGAAGAAATTCGCGATTTCATCGGCGCCGATTCCCTGGCCTTCCTTTCGCTTGACGGCTTGGTCGATTCCATTGGTCTAGGAGCGGACGCCCCGTACGGCGGTCTGTGCGTAGCCTACTTCAATGGCGACTACCCGACTGCACTCGACGATTATGAAAGTGATTTTTTGAAGTCACTCACTCCGGAAGATCGCGTGCGTCTGCCTGAATTCGCCTTGTATAAGAGCAAGTACGAGGGCAACGAATACACCACTACTTCATCCCAAGAAGAACACTGAACCCGAGAAAGGTTTGATATGCCAAAAGCATATGAGGAAGCCGGCGTAAGCGTCGAAGCCGGTTACGAAGTCGTCAAGCGCATCAAGTCCCATGTGGCGCGCACCAACCGTCCGGGCGTAGTCGGCGGTATCGGCGGCTTCGGCGGCCTGTTCGATCTGGCTTCCCTCGGATACAAGGAGCCGGTGCTGATTTCCGGCACCGATGGCGTCGGCACCAAGCTGGTCGTCGCCAAGATGGCCAACAAGCACAACACCATCGGCATTGACTGCGTGGCCATGTGCGTCAACGATATTGCCGCTCAGGGTGCGGAACCGTTGTTCTTCCTGGATTACATCGCCTGCGGCAAGAACGATCCAGCACTGCTCGAGCAGGTTGTGGCTGGCGTTGCCGACGGCTGTGTACAGGCTGGTTCCGGTCTGATCGGTGGCGAAACCGCTGAAATGCCGGGCATGTATGACGAAGACGAGTATGATCTGGCTGGTTTCGCGGTCGGTGTTGCCGAGAAGTCCGCAATCGTGGACGGCTCCACCATCGCTGAAGGTGATGTGCTCATTGGTCTGCCGTCCACCGGCGTGCATTCCAATGGCTTCTCTCTGGTGCGCAAGGCCCTGTTCGAGAAGGCCGGCTACACGGTCGACACCGTGCTTGACGAACTCGATGGCGAAAAGCTCGGCGATGTGCTCCTTACCCCGACGAAGATCTATGTGAAGGCTCTGTCCCCGCTGTTCAAGGCCGGCGTGGTCAAGGGCGTCGCCCATATCACCGGCGGCGGCTTCATCGAAAACATTCCGCGTATGATTCCGGACGGCTTGGCTGCACACATCAATCTCGGCTCTTGGCCGGTGCTGCCGATTTTCGACGTGCTCGAAAAGGCCGGCGAAATCGATCATATGGAAATGTTCAACATCTTCAATATGGGTATTGGCATGGTGCTGGCAGTCAACGCCGAAGATGCTGATAAGACCATGGAATTGCTCAAGTCCAATGGCGAAGCCGGTTATGTGCTCGGCAATATCGTCAAGAAGACCGATAGCGACGTCGAACTGCAGTAAATACATATACGGGGGTGAGCCATAACGGCCACCCTCTTTTATTTCCAAAGACTTTCCTGAACATAGGATTTTCCCAGAAGGGACATAACAGGAGGAAACATGAAGGTTCTGGTCATTGGTTCCGGTGCACGCGAGCATGCCATCGCTCATGCGCTTATGCGTGGCGGCAGCGTCAGCGAAGTCACAGTGGCTCCGGGCAATCCAGGTATGGAGCTTGACGGCATCCGCATCACGCAGATCAACCCGTCCAATCATGCCGCGCTGATTGATTTCGTAAAGAACAACGGCTATGACTGGGTGTTCGTCGGTCCGGAAGTGCCGCTTATCGAGGGTATCGTTGACGATTTCGCTCAAGCTGGCATCAAGGCGTTCGGTCCGAGCAAGGCCGCCGCACAGATCGAGGGGTCCAAGGATTTCGCCAAGCAGCTGATGGAGCGTCACAGCATTCCGACCGCAAAGTATCAGACGTTCGGCGATTTGGAGCGTTCCACGACTTATGTTCGTGAGCATGGCGCTCCGATTGTGATCAAGGCTGACGGTTTGGCCGCCGGCAAGGGCGTGACCGTTGCCATGGATGAGGAAACCGCCATCGCCGCTCTTGAAGACATTTTCGTCGATCATCGTTTCGGCAACGCCGGTGCAAAGGTTGTTATCGAGGACTTCCTGGAGGGTCAGGAGTTCTCGCTGATGAGCTTTGTGAACGGCACTGATTTCTGGCCGATGCCGATTTCGCAGGATCATAAGCGCGCATATGATGGCGACAAGGGTCCGAACACCGGTGGCATGGGTGCGTACAGCCCGGTTCCGCAGATCGGTCAGGATGTGGTTGATACCGCTATTGAAACCATTGTAAAGCCGACCGTTCAGGCTATGGCTGATGAGGGAACGCCGTTCACTGGCATTCTGTACGCTGGCTTGATTGCCACCGCTGACGGTCCGAAGGTCATCGAGTTCAATGCTCGTTTTGGCGATCCGGAAACGGAAGTCGTGCTGCCGAAGCTCACGTCTGATCTTGGCGCTGGCATCAGCGCTCTGCTCAATGGCGAGACTCCGGAATTCACTTGGGATAACGACAATGCCACGCTTGGTGTGGTGCTCGCCGCCGACGGCTATCCTGTCGATGTGATCAAGGGCGCTGCGATTCCTGAGATTCCAGTCGACGAGGATTCCCACGTGTATTACGCTGGCGTGGCTCGTAGCGAAGAAGGCCTGATCGCCAATTCCGGTCGCGTGCTGCTGGTCGAAACTTCTGCCGCTGATATCAAGACCGCTCAAGACAAGGTGTATGCGATTATCGACAAGCTCGACACCAAGGGCATGTTCTACCGTCACGACATTGGCACCAAGGCATTGCAGTAGTACAGCAAGCGCAATATAAACGCGCAATCAATTGCCAATCAAAGAAGACCTGTGCCCAATCAGCACAGGTCTTCTTTGTATTATTATTATTGGCAATCCCACAAATCATCAATTATTTATAATTGACAGTTATTTAGATTATGCTCGAATATTTGATAGCATTCACACGTACTGCCAAATATCACGGCAAATCCATGAAATCCGTATCTTTCAGATAATTCTTTCCTGTCGTAATATCGTATTGAATAAGCTGATAGTCAGCCAGCAGCTGCTTGGTTTCCGTATCGAAATCGCTTTCAGCCATGGGATTGCCGTCAGCATCAAGATAAATGTTCTGGCCTTCAGGAATACGGTCCCATCCCTGGATATTGTTGACGACAGGTGGCTCCATGGCGGAGATCTTCTCATGCATTTGGGTGAGGAACGCCAGATATGGGGACACCTTGGCGTTCATATGCTCGGCAGCTTGCGCCACGAAGAAGTTCGGCGACGAATAGTCGGCATTGTCGATCTCGTTGCCTTGCGAGCTGGACGCCTTGTTGGACCAGATGAAATAATCCGTCAGATGCAAGGCAAGCGAATTGTTGTCGTCTTCGGAAGCGGACGAATAAATGCCCGGCAGATGATCACCGTAGAACACCACGGTGATCGGCTTGTCGATGGCGTCGAGCTTGTCAAGGAAGTCGGCGGTCGCCTCGTCGGTCAGAGCCACACCTTTCTGATAGGTTTCGATGGACTCCTTCTCATCGTCCTCCAAAGGAGTGTCCGTGGTGGATTCAGCCTTGAAATCGTTGTTCTTATACCAATCGTGGTATGGCATGTGGTTCTGCATGGTGATGACCTGCAGGAACTGGTTGCCGTCGGTTTTCTCAACCTCTTCAATGGTGCTCTTATACGTGGCCTCATCCGACACATACGGCGAATCGTCGATCTTGTCTTGATGCGAGATGACGTCCGGACCGGTCAACGTATAGAAGTGCGAGAATCCAAACTTCTTATAGTTGGTGGCACGCGAATACATGGACGATTCATACGGATGAAGTCCGATGGAATTCTTCGCCGCACCCCACAGCTGGTTGATGGTCGGCGTCCAATGCTCGCTCGGCACGAGCTGCTGGTACGGACTGGTAAGCGACGAATCGAAATTCGCCATGCTCAAACCGGTCAATCCCATATATTCAAGATTGGCGGTTCCGCCACCATATCCGGACGAAAGCATCAAACCGGAAGTCGTGTCCTCTTTGATGGAGCGGATGTTGGGCATGGAATCCTTGTTGACCTTCAATCCCGGCACGCGAGACGGGTCGGAGAACGATTCAGACAACACATAGATCACTGTGCTGTCGGTCATATTTTCGGTACGCGATGCGTTGATTTTCTTCGCGGCTTTCTCGTAGCGTGCCGCGACTTCCTGCATGGTCTCTTCGGAATAGTTGTCGGGCTTCACCATGGCTTTCGGATTAAGTTGCCTGGTGAACGCGACCAGCGGACCATTGCGTTGCGCATCGTAGACGGAATCCCACATGGAAGGCATATCGCCCATTACGGAAGAAAAGTTTTTCGCCCAAGATCCAACGGTGCTCACCTGCATGGAATACAGTGTGAAGAACGTTCCCGGCACGATGATCAGCAGCAGTCGAACAATCGCATTCAACGAACACGACTGCTTGTCGTCCCCACGAAACAGCTTGCCATGACGTCCATCGCGGTGATTCAAAAATACGAACAACGCAATAAAACAGGCAAAAATTCCAACCGCAAGCAAAATCGCCCAATGCGCTCCGGCCGGCATGAAGCTCATGAGATTGCCAGCGTCGGCTTTCAGGAAGTTCAAGTCACTGGGCAGAATCGCCTCATATCGTATGGATACTTTGAAATGTTCAATCACCGCGATAATGAACGTCACCGCCAAAAATATGGGAGTGGCAATCCAGAAACGGTTGATGAGCATGAGCAATATCACATAGAGCACGCCCCACAGAATCAGGTTGAGCACGGCCACAAAGTTGAGACTGGTGAACATTTTGGTGACGAAGCCCCAACCAGTCAGCCACATGTTGTTCGATAGCTTGACGCGTGTGGTGACTTGGCTAACGCCGATCTGCAGTGCGGCCACGCCGATGGCATCGAACACCACAAACAGTACGCCATACAACCACCCAGGGAATTCCTTACGTTCCTTGGCGGGTGCATTTGGATCAATCGTCGAAATCCTCAGTTCCTCAATCGTCTCGTTATTCACGGATTCGTTCGTCAAGTGCGTCTCTCCACTCGTAACGTGTCAGTTCACTTCGTTTCCCGCCTTACGGCGACACTAAGGCACCATTTTCGTGGCTATATCTGACAAAAAGATATAATGATCGATTTCATCCACAGTTTCTTCTGATTTTCTTATGGATATACCGATGAAATCGCAAAAACATAATGGGGGTACAGGCAGTTTGGATGGCGATATCTCATTTCACATGATTTCGCCATTCGCATACATTCTCACTACGATTGCTGGAATTGCTACCGCACCTTGTTCTGGCAGTCGGAGCAGAGCCCGAACACTTCCAGCGTATGCCGTTCGATGGTAAAACCATATTTTGCGCTGATGCCACGTAGCCATGTTTCGGATGGTGATTCGATTTCCACGGTTTTGCCGCAGTTCGTGCATACGAGATGATGGTGATGTCCATCATCGCCGCACAGACGAAACAGCTGCTGACCTTCCAAACGCACGGTGTCGGCCTCCCCAGCCTCAGCCAGCGCGTTCAACTGACGATATACGGTGGCGAGTCCCACTTTCACGCCTTCGTCTTCCAGCTTGCGATGCAAATCCTGTGCGGAAATGAATTCATCACTCGCCTTCAGAGCATCATGAATCAGTTCTTTTTGCTTGGTATTGCGCTCCACGCGTCCGTCTGCCAATCTACGTCCATCCTTGATGAATTCGCGCGCCGACCAATCCTTGAAGGAAAGGCCGGCGCGCGAAACCTACCGTCTAGGTTTATTTCAAATCATCCCAGCAGCCGGTCTGTTCAAGATCGGCCACGGTCTGCTTAGTGTCGTTGGTCAGCACGGTAATATGACCCATCTTGCGGTCATGGCGCACTTCGGCCTTGCAATAGTCATGCATGCTCCATTCCGGATGCTCGGCAATCAGCGCACGGGTCGGTGCCACATGCTGGCCGAGCACATTGACCATAACGGCCGGCTTGAGCAGTTCAGGCTGTTCGAGCGGCCAACCCGCGATGCCTCGGATATGCGCATCGAACTGGTCGAACGAGCATGCCTCGATGGTGTAATGGCCGGAATTATGCGGGCGAGGCGCAAGCTCGTTGACGATGACCCGCTCATCCTTGGTGACGAACAGTTCGATGGCGAGAATGCCCGCCAATTCGAAGCCCTGCGCCAAGCGCAACGCGAGTTCGTGCGCCTCCTTCGCCACAGCTTCGCTGACTTCGGCAGGAGCGATGGTCATATGCAGGATATTGTTGCGATGCTCGTTACGCACGATCGGGAAGGTCACGTAATCCTTGCCGTTGCCCGCAACGAGAATGCTTGCTTCGAATGCAAAGTCGACGAAGCCTTCGAGAATGCTTGGCGGGAATCCGCCACCGCGATCGGCACGGGCACGCACCTTTTCAAGATCGGCGTCCGACTTGAGCACTGTCTGTCCATGTCCGTCATAGCCGCCGGAACGGGTTTTAAGCACCGCAGGATAGTGGATTTCGTCAAGCGCCGCGTCGAGTTCCTCAACACTGTTGACGGCCTTCCACGGTGCGGTTGGCGTGCCATGGTCGTTGATGAACTGCTTTTCGTTGACACGGTCCTGCGTGACGCGCAGCAGATCGGTGCCCTGCGGAGCCGCCGCAAGGGAACGCACCTGGTCGATCGCGTCCGCGTCCACATTTTCGAATTCGTACGTGAGTACGTCGGATTTTTCGGCCAGTTCACGGATTGCGGTGATGTCGTCATATTCGGCAGTGACCTGGAAATCAGCCACCTGCGCGGTCGGGCAGTCCGGAGTCGGGTCGAGAACTCCGATGCGGAAGCCCATATAGCGGGCAGACAACGCCATCATACGGCCAAGCTGACCACCACCGATAATGCCGATGGTAGCGCCCGGCATCAGCCTTTCAACACGGCCGTTGGTTTCCTCAGACAAGCTGGGCATTGGATTCAGCCACCTTTTCCTTCAGTGAGTCACGGTATTCCTGCAGGGCATTGGCCAGACGCTCATCGGTGGTGCTTAGAATGCTCACAGCCAAAAGGCCCGCGTTTGTGGCACCGGAATTGCCGACCGCAGTGGTGGCGACCGGAATGCCGCCCGGCATCTGCACGATGGACAACAGCGAATCCCAGCCGGACAACGCATGGGAACGCACCGGCACGCCGATGACCGGCAGGGTGGTCTGGGCCGCCACCATGCCCGGCAGGTGTGCCGCGCCGCCAGCGCCGGCGATGATGACCTTCAGGCCGTTGGCACGGGCATTATGCGCGAACTCACCCATCAATTCCGGGGTGCGGTGCGCGGAAATCACCTGCTTCATGTACGGCACTTCGAACTGGTCAAGCATCTCGCAGGCGTGCTTCATGGTTTCCCAATCGCTCGCCGACCCCATGATCACTGCGACTTCAGGCTTGTTGTCTGCCATCAAAGACCTCCGAAAGAATCCAAAAGAACATGTTCTTGAACACCGTTTACTTTACGCAATCGGCTAGATGTGCAACATGATTTTCCCGAAAACGTCACCATTCACGATTTTGGAAAACGCAAGGCGCGCATCATCGATCGCATATGCGGAGTCGATGACCGGATGCAGATCGGCATGTTCCACGAATTTCAACAGGCGTGCGAAATCCTCGCGAGAACCCATGGTATTGCCTTGCACACGAATATCTTGGAAGAAGATTCTCGTAAGTTCGGCGCCAGGCTGATCGCCCGTGGTCGCGCCGCAGATGGCGATGGTGCCTCCCGGACGCACGGATTTGACGGAATGGCTCCAAGTGGACGCTCCGACGGATTCGATGACGGCATCCACCTTGCGAGGCAGTCGCGCACCCGATTCGAACACCGCGTCTGCGCCGATTTCCAATGCACGATTGCGCTTGTCTTCACTACGTGAGGTAACAAACACTTCCAATCCAGCCGCATGGGCAAGCTGAATCGCAGCGGTCGACACGCCTCCGCCGGCACCTTGAACAAGCACCGTATCTCCCGGCTTCACATTCGCCGAGGTGAACAGCAAAGAATATGCGGTAAGCCAGCTGGTACCCAATGCTGCAGCCTCATCGAAGTTGAGATTCTCAGGCTTGGCGAACACGTTGGCGCTGGGGACCCGCGTGCATTCGGCCATGGTTCCCGCATATCGTTCGGAAAGAATCGAACGACGCTCCCCCGGCATGACTCCGGCCCCATCGGTGCCGATGAACGTGTACAGCACCACTTCGGAGCCGGCCTTAAGCCCCTTTCGCACGGGAATGTCTTCTTGCAGCACGCCAGCCGCATCAGTGCCGAGGATCATCGGCGTCTGCTCGTCGGCAAGCCCCACACCTTGCAGACTCCACACGTCATGATGGTTCACACTCGCTGATTTCACACGAATGGTGGACCAGAATGGCTTGGTTTCAGGTTCGGGCATATCGCCCACTTCGAGCATGGACAGCGGATCATCATGATTCGTTCCGTTGGCATATACGGCTTTCATGTTCGCGCTCCTTTGCGAATGACGGCTTTTCACGATTGCAAACACCTCCATTGTGCCTCAAGTTGAGAAGACTTTGCGCTCCTTTGCCCGCAAACACCCTCGTCGGGGCATACAGTGGGATAAGATTTCGCACTTGGTTGCACTGATCGTAGGGAAGGGTGATTGCGCACGATGACCGCTGGCATTTTGAGTTCGATTCACACTCCTGCGGATGTACATGCCCTTTCAGCTCAACAATTACGCGACTTATGCTTTGAAATCCGCACCGCGCTGCTTGATTACGGCAGGAAGCATGGCGGGCATATAGGCTCGAATCTTGGCGTGGTGGAACTCACCGTGGCATTGCATCGCGTGTTCGACTCACCTCACGACCGTTTTATTTTCGACGTGTCGCACCAAAGCTACGTGCACAAGATGCTTACCGGACGTGCCGAAGCATATCTCGACAAATCCCGATTCGGCGAGGTGACCGGTTTCACCAATCCGTTGGAAAGCGAGCATGATTCGTTTGTACTTGGTCATACCGGCACTTCGATTTCACTCGCGTGCGGTCTCGCCAAGACTCGCGATATGCAACGCACTGCAACAGGCGAAAGCGCTATCGGCAATGTCGTCGCCATTATCGGAGACGGTTCCTTGAGTTCAGCAATCGCTTTCGAGGGACTGAACAACGCGGCTGAGCAGGGCGGCAATCTCATCATCATCGTCAACGACAATGAAATGTCGATCGCTGAGGATTTCGGTGGCATGTACGGCCAGCTTGCCAAATTACGTGCGTCAGATGGCACGGCGGAACTGAACCTGTTCAAGGCATTCGGCTTGGATTACCGCTATGTGGAGCAGGGCAATGATATTGACACGCTGGTGGAGGTGTTGAACGAGGTCAAAGGCATCGACCACCCGATCGTAGTGCATATTCACACCACCAAAGGCCTGGGCTTCGACGATGGCGAGGAGTCCGACAACGGTTCGGACGGCTGCAATCAGACCAATCCTCAACCTCATGCGGGCAAATGCGAGGCCAATCATTGGCAAGATCCGGAGGCCTCGCTCGGCAAACCGCTCGACGCACGTAAATACTATGGCGAAATGGCCATGGCATCGTTGGAGCGCCGTTTCAGCGGCGAGCCGGGATTGGTGGTCATCTCCCCCGCAACCCCTGGATCGAACGGCATCACACGAGATTTTCGCGAGCGTGCGGGCGCACATTATGTTGATACCGGCATTACGGAAGAGCATGCGGCCGCGTTCGCCGCGGGCATCGCCAAAGCAAGCGGCCGCCCCGTGCTTGCGACTTCCGCCACGTTCTTCCAGCGTACCTTCGACCAACTGCAACAAGAGTTGGCGCTGAACCATGTTCCCGCCACACTGCTGATTTTCGGTGCGGGAATTTCCGGTGCCGACAACACGCATTCAGGCACATTCGATATGACGATGTTCGCCAATGTTCCTGACGTGACCTGTTTGGCTCCCGCAAGCGGCGAACAGATGCTTGACATGCTGGCTTGGGCTACCGGCCCGTCCGACCATGGCGTGGTAGCGATTCGTATGCCTGGCGAGCAGATTCTCTCACTCGAACGTGCCGCCGATATGGCATTCGACCCGTTGCAGCGTGCCGAAGAGCATAATCCGGCCGTCAATATTACCGGGGAATGTCCATTCTCCCGCTATCAGATTGTTCAGCCCGGCAAAGATGTTGCGATTCTCGGACTCGGCAACACCATGCCGTTGGCTGCGAAAGTCACGTCGGCGCTTGCTGAAGATGATGAGACGCATGCTGCGATCACTGCGACGCTTGTTGACGCATTGCAGTATTCCACGATGGATGCCGAATTGCTGACGATGCTTGCCGATGGGCATCGTTTGGTCGTTACGTTGGAGGATGGCCAGTTGGAAGGCGGATGGGGTGAGAAGGTCACCGCGTTCTACGCAAATTCCAATAATGCCAAAGCTTCTCACGTTCGTGTGCTGAATTTTGGTGCATCCAAAGAGTTCACCGATCGAGTGCCGCTTGACGAGCTTAATGAACGTTACGGATTGACCGCGGCAACCATCGTCTCTCGAATTCACGGTATTCTCAACGAATAATTAATGTGTATCAACGAATTGGCGGGAATGGTCGTTATATTCGCAAGACCATTCCCGCCAATCTGTAATCAGTCACGTAATCAGCAATCCGTAATCAGCAATCACTGATCATTCTTGATGGCATCCAAAGCCGGAATCTTCACAGCCTTATTGGCAGGGCCGAAACCTGCGACCACGCCAACGGCAATCGAAAACAGCATGGCCACCACAAAAAGCCACCATGGAATCACTGAGATACGGCTCACATCGTCGCCGCCCATAATCGCTTTGCCGATATTCTCAATACTGAATCCACCCAAAGACGCCATATTGATGCCTATCGAGCCAATTGCGGAAATCAGGCAGGCGATCGCACCGCCAACTAGGCCGATCGCGCCAGCCTCGCAGAGGAACATCATGCGAATATCGCGCACATAACAGCCGAGAGCCTTCATAATGCCGATTTCGCGAGTACGTTCCGATACCGACATGATCATGGTGTTGGCAATGCCAATCGCGGCAACGAAGAACGACACCGCGCCGATGCCGCCCAAAGCCAGCTGGATGCCCCGCGACTGCTTTTCGATTTCCTTACGCGTTTGCTCAAACGAGGAAGTCTGATAACCTGCACCCTTGATTTGCGCTTCAACGTCGGCAACGTCTTTGATGTCTTGGGTATGCACCAATACCTGATCGTAAACGACCTTGCTTGACATGTTGGTCTTGGTATCCCCCGATATTTTGGCGTTCAACGTTTTCATATCGTCGATGCTCATCACAATGCCGGAAGTGAACGCATCATAGTTGTTGGCGGAGGAATCAATGACACCCACCACAGTGTATGGCATGGTAATGGTGGGACTCTCGCCACTGCCGGAATCGGATGGCGCCACGGATCCTCTGCCCACCTTGCGGTAGTCGTCGGGACTTTGATAGTTGGCTCCGGTAATCAGTGTGATTTTGGAGTTCAGCATATCGAAGAACGGGTCTTCGCCTTCGGATTGGGCGCAACCATGCTCATCACAGTAATAACCGCCCGCTTCTATACGATGATTGCTCGGATCTGACGCATACTTGTCGTAGAACGAATACACGAAGGATTTGCCCGCCAACACTTCGCCGGCACGCATCGGAAGACGTCCGCTGGCCAATTTATAGCCGGATTCTTCCAATTGCGTGGCATCGACTCCCACCACGTTGACATATTGCGACACGTACCGGGAGCCAGCTCCTTGCGTGGCATCCACACTGTATGACATCGTTTTCTGCGGAAGCACTCCAGCCACACCGGCAATGCTGCGAAAATTCTGCACGGCGTCATCGTCGAGTTTCGCCTGTTCGCTGCCAGCACCGCTCACGCTGGATGACGTTGCCGTGGAATGCGAACTTCCGCCGTCCGCGTATACGGTGATGTCGTTCAGGTTGCCCATGTTTTTGAGCATCTGCTCGTTCTGTTCGTTGATGCCTTGGCCAATGGAAATCATGAGCACGATTGAACAGCAGCCGACGATCACGCCAAGCACCGTAAGAACCGTACGCGATTTGCGACGCAGCAGATTCTGCATGCACGAACGTGCGATATCCGAAAAACGCATGCTCACTCCTTGACGGAGGGCACGGAATCAATCACCTGGGTCGGCGCATCAATAGCGCCTGCCGTATCGGCAGCCGTATTGGCAGTGCCATCAGCATCAGTGCCGGCATGCGAATCAGTGGGATCCCAATCCCAATCATCATCTTCGGCTGCCTTCTTCGCCTTCTTGCGGCGACGCACAACCACTATGACCACCATGGCGATCACAGCAACGACAGCCACGGCAACGACGATCCATGCCCAAGCTGGAATGCCCTGGTTTGTCTGTGGGTCAACATCCGTACCGGGATCGACGGGGGCCGGTGCCTCAGACACCGTGATCTTCACCGGCGATTCCTTGCTCTGCTGCTGGCCATTGGCATCCTCGTATGTCACCTTCAGTTTGGCATCATATTCGCCGGCCGCATCAGCGGTGAAAGCGAATCCAATGGAGCCGGAAGCGCCGGATGCCACATTGCCGATGTACTGCGTGGCTTGCGTGGCGGTGATGCCGTCACCTTCGATGGACGCTTCGACGTTGGACACATCCCCCTTGCCTTTGTTCACATATTCCATGGAAATAGTGGATTCTTCACCAGCATTGACGGTGTCGGGAAGCACAGGATCACCCAGTTCGAAGCGGTCAGGCTGCGAAACAGGTACGGAAATCTTAATATCCGAAGTGTTGGAGTTGCGGGTGTCGCCATCGACATACTCGTATTTGAAGTTGATATCGATGCCCTGCGCGCCGTTCTTCGCGCTCGACAGCACCTGCATGGGCACGGTCTGCGTCAGCGAGTAACCCGCCCATAGCGACTCGTAATAGAACGTGTTCGTACCGCCGGAAATGGCGAAATTCTCGCCGCCGTCAACAGTCACGACCATATTGCTGACCGCAACCTTGCCCATATTCTGGAAAGTGAAGCCAAGATCGAAATTCGTGCCCACCGCCACGGAACCGTCGCCATACGTGTAGTTGGTGATGATGATATTCGGCACCGGACCCGCCAGCTGCACGGTGGAACCGCCGTTGCCGGCGTCCGTGCCATCGCCGTCTTCTGCGAGCGCCGTCGGCACGATGCAGGTCAACGCGATGACGGCGGATGCCACCAGTGCGATGACCATGTTGATGAATTTTGCGGAATGGCTGCCATTGCTCATGGTTTCCCCTTCTCTTCTTGCTGTCATGCGTTATTCACCAGACGGTCATCGATGATGCGCCCGTCAAGCAGCGTTACGATACGATCGGCATATTGCGCCATATTGTCATCGTGCGTGACGAGCACGATGGTTTGGTTCAGGTCTCGTGCGAACGTGCAGATCATGTCCATCACGTCGTTTTTGGTTTTGGAATCGAGATTGCCGGTCGGTTCGTCGGCGAATACGACTTGCGGCCGCGATGCGAACGCTCGCGCAATGCCGACGCGCTGCTGCTGACCGCCTGACATTTGCGTCGGATAGTGGTTCATGCGTTTGCCGAGCCCTACTCGTTTCAGCATTTTCTTGGCGATTGTCTCGCGTTTGTTTTTTGGCATGCCTTGGAACATCAACGGCATTGCCACGTTTTCGACGGCGGTCAGATTGGGCAGTAGATTGTATGACTGGAATACGAAACCGAGATGCTTCTGTCTGAATTCCGCCAGCTGCCGTTCGTCTAGACGGGAGATGGGCACTCCCCTGATGCGCACGCCGCCCTTGGTTGGTTTTTCCATGCCGGCAAGCTGGTTGAGCAGAGTGGATTTGCCGGAACCGGATTCGCCATAGATACAGCAGATCTGACCTTGCGGAATGGTGAGATTGATACGTTCCAATGCCACGACGGTCTCGTCGAGCACTGGATACTCCTTACGCAGGTTCTTCACTTCGATGATGGGTCTGCGCGTCCCCATCACCGACTCTTGCCCTTCAGTATTCGCCATAGTCTTCTTTGCCTCCCCCATACGGCGTCTAACACGCTTGATCCGTAACCGAGTTTATACTGTTTCCCCGTTCTTCGCATCCCTTAGGGGAACACCCCGAGATAGCCCAGCTCAACCTCGAGATAGCCAAGTTCAAATACAAAGGAAGGTCTTGTCAGCATGTCATGACGTGCGTCGAAGCGTTCTTCTGGTCCTCAAAGACATGCGCATGGAGAATATCATCTCTCAACAACTCACGGCAAGTGGGGACGTCCTTTACGGGACGTCCCCACTTGGTGCCAATGCCATTCAGCATGACGTTGCGATTATTGCGCGACTATTGCGCAGCTTCGTCCGCGGACATCATGGCCTGAGTGATCTGATCGCGCATCTCATTGAAGCCACCAGGCGTCGAAGCAGGCAACACCACCGTCTTCGCGTTCTGCGACGAGGCAAGATTACGCATGGTATCGAGATACTGGTTGAACAGCACCACATTGTTCACGTCGTTCACATTCATACCGACAGCTTGCAGACTCTTGATCTGGTCGACAATACCGTTGGCGATCTCACGACGATAATTAGCCTGACCCTCACCCTGGAGGCGTGTCTTCTCAGCCTCGGCGGCCGCCTGGGTCTCGATCTGAATACGCTGGGCTTCGGCACGCTGACGCGTGGCTTCCTTTTCGCGCTGTGCCGCGTTGATGGAATCCATGGCGTTCTTGACCTGTGGACTCGGATCGATTGCCGTGATCAGCGTCTTGACTACGGTGAAACCGAAGCGGGACATTTCATTGCCGACGGTCTTCTGCACGTCGAAGGCTACATCGTCCTTGCGGGAGAATGCATCGTCCAAAGATAATGCAGGAATGGCGGAACGAAGCGCATCCTCCATGTAGGAGCGCAGCTGGCCGGCCGGATCGCGCAGCTCGTAGTATGCGGTCGCCACATTGCTGGGATCGACACGAAACTGGGTAGAGGCCACCACGGTGACGAACACGTTGTCGAGCGTTTTGGTTTCCAACTGCACGTTGAGCTGATTGACGCGCATGTTGGTTTTCATGGCGATGCGGTCCACGAGCGGGATTCGAATATGAATGCCGGCGAACTGCACCTTGTTGAACTTGCCGAAACGTTCGATGATGTAGGCCTGCTGCTGCGGCACGATGAACAACGTGGACAAGAACAGGAAAGCGACGATAAGTGCAATGACAAGGAGCGTAATAAGGAACGGCATGACATTACTCCCTTCTTTGGTTTTCTCTCGAAAGCCTGTTGATTGACGGCTTTCCGTAGGTTCTGCAACCATTGCCGAACCCAAGCAAAAACTTACCAAAGAATGCAATCGCATGTAGACAATGTCCGCGAGTTGGGCAAAGTCCATTCGGAAACCGGACATCGACCGTCCGGAAGCCGACCCACATACGTCTACGAGCCGAACAGGAGACAATTCTCCTTGTCCGGCTCGTGAGATGGCATACGAGATGTTGGATCAGATCAGGCCGAGTTCCTTGCATTTGGCTTGCAACTGTGTGGCCGAAGGCTCCACCAGCCATGAGCCATCGGCAGCGAACCGAATCACGGGAATGTGCTGTTGTCCGCTAATCGCAATGGCTTTCTCTGCAGCACCATCCTCATGCTCGATATCATGAAGGTTGTAGGCGACCCCGAAACGGTCCAATGCTGCCTTGGCTCGACGGCAGTCACCGCACCAGTCGGCTCCATAGAAATCAATTGTCGTATCATCAGTCATAAAATCACTCCTTACGAGGCATTAATCACATCAAATTTAGACGATGCCTCAAGCAACATCTTCGTATACGCATCTTTAGGGTGTCGTAACACGGAACCGACAGCTCCATATTCGACAAGATGGCCGTCTTTCATTACCGTCACCTCATCCGCAACTTCCTGAACAATGCCCAAATCTCATACTCATGCCCCGGCAATCCCGGATAATGCACGGATTTGACCAGCGGATGCAGCAACAGATAGCTGGAGATCGCACACGCATTCTCCTGCTGGCGGTCCATGCGCAGAGCGAGCGTCTGAATACCACGACGCACCGAATCGCATTCGTTCGGCGCAAGTACGCCGCCCAAACGATTCTGTGCGAAGTAGACACGTTTGCCCAGCTCGTCGCCCTTGACCACCACAAGACCGGCGTTGACTTCGGAATGGCCGGCCAGATACTTGGTAGCGGAATGGATGACGATGTCGGCACCTTGGTCAAGCGGCTGCTGCAGATACGGGATAACGAATGTGTTGTCGACAATGGAAATCGCACCATAGCGATGAGCGATTTCGGCAATCTTCGTCACATTGTTGACCTGCAGCAACGAATTGGTAAGAACTTCGAAATACACGTCCTTCGCCGGACAACCACGCGCGGGTCCCTTGGCGGAGTGCCCGGAAACAGCGGCATCAAGCGCTTCGTAGTCGGCGGGTTCACAGCTCCGGTGTTGTTGTCGTTGACCGGCAGTCCGTGAACAAGCTGAGTGTTGAATCTAGTCATGGCGCACACCCCCTCGGGTTGTGGCTCATTGCCGCATGCCATTCACGCGGTCACTGGTACCCACTAAACCGCATCCTGCGTTTCAACGCGTGCCGCGCCTTATCAACGTTTGTTATAGAACGCGCGAATCGCCATAACGTTTTCTTGTAAGCGGCTATCAAACGGCGGAGATGCAAGGCATCGCACCGCAATCGCCAGTTCATACATAAAAGGCCACGCAGGAAAAACTACGCTAGTACAGCAGCCACCCGGCGCACAGCCTCACGCAACTGATCTTCGGATTTGAGCAGGCTGAATCGTATGTAATCCTTGCCTACTTTGCCGAAGCATGTGCCCGGAAGCGCGGCGACGGCCGCACGTTCCAACAGCGTGTCGGCAAACTGTTCACCCGTCTGACCCTCAGGAGCGTGTACCCAAGCGTAGATGCCGCCGTCTGAATCGAACACATCCAAGCCGGCTTCACGCAATCCACCTGCAACGATTTCGCGACGAGACGCATACCGTTCCGCAAGTTCGGCCACACAGCTCTGATCCGACAGCAGTGCCGCAGTGCCCGCGTCTTGAATGCTGGACGTAACCATGGAACCCATCTGATAGTGGTACTGCTTCACATGAGACACGATGTCGTCGTTGCCTGCGATGAAACCGGCACGCCAGCCGGCCATCGCATACATTTTCGACAGCGAACACACTTCCACCGCAACATCGAACGCACCCGGCAGTGACAGTATGCTGATCTGCTGCGCATCGACACCCAATCCCGCATATGCGAAATCCTGCACGATCGCGAAATGATGCTCATGAGCCAAATCAACGGCACGCTGCAGAAACTCGCGCGGAGCCTGCGCACCCGTCGGATTGTTCGGATAGTTGAGCACCAGCACTTTCACACGATCCCACACCTGTGCAGGAACCGCGTCCAAATCCGGCAGGAACCCACGCTCCGGCAACGATGGCAACAGTATCTCCTCGGCACGGCTCATCACCGTCATGCAATGGTACGAAGGGTAATATGGATCCGCATACGCCACAGCGTCGCCTGGGGAAACCAGCACGGCGAACAACGCGGCCAAACCATCGACCGCGCCCTCCACGGCAAAAAGCTGGGTTTTCCAATCAACCTCAACACCGTACGTATTGCGATACCACTGTTCGGCAGCCCGCAGAAAACTAGGCTTGCCATCGAATGGCGAATACCGGGCATTGGCCGGATCGTCAACCGCTTTTTTGGCTACTTCTCGAATGAAATCAGCAGGAAACGCGTCTGGATTGCCTTTGGCCAAATCAATCACATCAGCCCCACCGGCAACCGCGGCAGCCACTTTGCGATCCATATCGGCGAACACATTCGACGGAATCGACTGCGCCACCGTAGTGAACGCGACAGGAGAAACATACGAAGTCATTAATCAACCCTCCCTATCATCTCGCGACTGTATATGCGCGCATTCACGCATATACGCAACCATCAGTGCGTCACCTTGCGCGCGAACCAATCGCCAACCCACTGAATGATCTGCACAATGACGATCAGAATAATAACAATCACAACAAGCACGCCGGTTTCGTAACGGTTATAGCCGTATTGAATGGCCATATCGCCGATGCCGCCGGCTCCGATGGTACCGACCATTGCAGAATAGCCGATCAGCGAAATGATGGTGAGCACCACGCCGCGAATAAACGACGGCAAAGCTTGCGGAAACACCGCATCCACAATGATTTGGCGTGTGGTAGCGCCAGTGGAGATGGCAGCCTCAAGCAGGCCCGGATCAACTTCGGAGAACGCGCTTTCCGCGATTCGCGCGAAGAACGGCACTGCGGCGATCGACAGGGAGATTGCGCCACCGGTCGGCGTGTAAGGGTCACCCAAAATCAATTGCACAACCGGGATAAGCACCACCATGAGAATCAGGAACGGCAGCGAGCGAATCGCGTTTACGATGAACCCTACAATAACGTTCAGCGCATGGTTCGGCGTAAACAAGCGGTTTTCAGTCAAATACAGCAGCAATGCCACCAGCGTGCCCAGTACCACGCCGATAATCGCCGACACCACAACCATATATGCCGTGTCGATCAGTGCTTGCCCAAGATTGTCTTGAAGGATTTCCAGAGTTTCTTCCATTGTTCTCACGCCTCCTGATTATCCGCAGCTTCGGCGGCCACAACCAGCTGCCCACGATCAAGTTCCCGATAGCTGAACACATGCGTTCTCAACGTGTCCAACGCCTGTAGCAGCGGCTCCCCCGCGCCGGAAACAAGCACAATCAGAATGCCGATGGCCTGCGAACCGAAGTATTCCACATTCGCATGCAGCACGTCGATGCTCACACCGTAATCCTGCGCAACCTGGCTGATGAGCGGCTCGAGTGCCGCATCGCCCTTGTATCGCAGTTCCACGATGGTGCCGGCCGGCAGCGATGGCACCAATTGCGGTGGCACGGCAATGCCAAGGTAGCGTTCCACCAACGCTTTGGTGGTCGGATGTTTCGGAGCACTGAACACGTCGAACGTGTTGCCCTGCTCCACTACCACACCGTTTTCCATAACGGCCACTCGGTCGAAAATTTGCTTCGCCACGTCAAGCTGATGCGTGATGAACACGATGGTAATGCCCAGTTCGCGGTTGATGCGCTGCAAGAGTGCCAGAATGCCTTCTGTGGTTTCCAGGTCGAGTGCGCTGGTGGCTTCGTCGCACAGCAGGATTTCCGGCTTGTTGGCGAGCGCACGCGCAATGGACACGCGCTGCTTTTGCCCGCCCGACAGGCTTGATGGGTAGCTGTCGATCTTGTTTTCCAAACCGACCAGTGCCAGCAGTTCGCGGACACGTTCCGGCCACTGCGCTTTCGGATATCCGCCGGCTTTCAGCGCGAATTCAATGTTCTTGCCGACCGTAACGTTGGTGATCAGGTTGAATCCTTGGAAAATAAAGCCGATGTTCTTGCGCAGGTCACTCAATTGGCCGCCTTTGAGTGCGGTGATATCGTTGCCGTCGATTATCACATGGCCGCCTGTTGGTCGTTCCAGCAAATTGATGGTGCGCACCAAAGTGGATTTGCCAGCTCCGGAAAAACCCACGATGCCGAAAATCTCGCCTTTTTCTACACTGATGTTCACATGCTTGACCGCTTCGACGGTTCGCCCGCCTTCATGAAAAGTCACAGACACGTCGTTGAGTTCAATAACGCTCATGGTTCGTTCCTCGCTTCATTCGAGCACTTGTTCAAGTTCGTTCAATACGTTTTGTTCGATGAATCTCGTTATAAGGCCCGTATGAGTTTTCAATCCATACGGGCCTTTGTATTACCGCACGCTATAGCGTCACCAAGTGGTCGGCTTGCCGAAATCCTTGAACTCGCTCTTGGCGATGGCGTCCTTGAATTTCTGGCTGACAAGCAGTTTCTTGACGGCCTTGCCGAAGTCGGAATCGACGTCCTGGGTGCGGACCACGAACACTTCGATCACACCATCATCCTGCTTTTCCAAGGCGAGCGCGGAACTCGGATCGAGTTTGGCTGCCCAAGAGTAGTTGCCCGGCACCAAAGCCACATCGACGGTGTCCAAGGAACGGGCCAGCTGCGCCGCATCGATCGTCTTGATTTTGAGGTTCTTCGGATTGGATGCGATATCATCGACCGTAGCCTTGGTGGCATCGACCTCGCCCTTGAGCTTCACCAAGCCCTGCTGCTGAAGCACGCCGAGAGAACGTGCCAGGTTCGAGCCATCGTTCGCGATGGACACGGTGGAACCGTCCTTGATGTCCTTAATGGACTTGTATTTCTTGGAGTAAATGCCCAAGCCAAGGGTTGGGGTCTGTCCAAGGGAGGTCAGGTCGAGCTTGTTATCGGCGGTGAACTTCTTCAGATAGTTGCCATGCTGGAAAAGATTCGCCTGAATGGAACCAGATGCAAGTGCCTTATTGGGCTGCACATAATCGTTGAACAGCTTGGTTTTCAGCTCGAAACCGTCCTCTTTTAGCAGTGGCGCGATGACCTTCTTGACCATGTCGCCGTATGGTCCTGCGCACACGCCGACGGTGATTGTGGTGGTCTTGCCCTTCGTGGTGTTCAGGCTTTCCTTGGATGCGGATGCGCTGTTGCCGGAACCGCATGCCGCAACGGAAATAAGTGTTGCAGCGGCGAGTATTGCGGCGGCGATTCGTTTGATGCCGCTCTTCTTGGCGATGGTGATGGTCATGGTTTCCCCTCTCTTATTGGTGTGCGAAAAGTTTGTTTCGCAGCAATTGGCAGCTACCTGCCGTTCATTGCGATTGATGATTGACCGTTTATTTGCTTGCTTCGGCGTCTGCCTCAGCTTGTTTCACGATGTCTGGATTGTGGATGGCGAAGGCTTGTTCGGCGAGATGCACTTCGCGGGTCAAGAACTCGTGCAGTTTGCACACGTATCCATTATCGCGTCCGACTTTGGCGATATAGCCGTTGATGTAGTCGACTTCCGTTGGACGCCCCTTGGTCAGGTCTTGATACATAGACGGATAATGCAGCGGATGTGCCACGCCCGCGGTGTGCAGAATGGTTTTGACTTCCGTTTCACGCGTGCCCAACAGTTGGTATCCGGCTGCTTCGGCCGCACTGTAAGCTTCATCGACCAGCTGTTCGGTGAGCCAACGCGCGTCGGGATGCGCATGGAATTCGCCGAAGCGGATCTGGTACATGGTACACAACGTGTTCAGCACCGAGTTGAATACGATTTTCGCCATGCACATGCCGATGAAGTTGTCGACGATGGTCGGGTTGAGTGTGGCCGTTGCGAAATCCTCGTACAGCGCCTGCTCGTGTTTGCGCACCTCGTCGGTCACGTCATCCGCGTAGGCGCACAGGTTCATGGCCTTGGCATGTGCTCCGCCGGTGAAGTTGAAATCGCCGGGGCCGTACACGTAGGCACCGATCAGTGCGGTGCCGCCGTAAATGCGGTCTTTGGAGAAGTATTCGTTGAGCTTTTCGAAGTGTCCATAGCCGTTCATGGCGGAGAACACAATCTGCTTCTTGTTGAACAGGTGGGCGCAGCGCTTGAGCACGCCGTCAAGCTGCATCTGCTTGAGGAACACGATCCACACGTCCGGCTGGCCGACATACTCCTCCGGGTAGTACACGTTGATCGGTACGAGATGGCGGTCTTCACCATCTTGAGACACGTAGGCACCGCCCTGCTCGCGGATCTTCTCGACATTCGGCTTCCACGTATCGATGAAATCAACATCCTTGTGTGCGAATTCCTGCAGCAGCACACCGTACTGGACGCCCATTCCGCCTGCACCGATCACTGCGTATTTCATACGACGCCCCTCTCTCTTGTGTGTTTTCGTATGGCTTTTTAAGCGATAATCACAAGATATCGGTAAAAATCCTTTCCCATGCCAGCGTGGCTATATGCGTTTTTTATGGAAGGCGCAAATCGTAATAATTCTTTTTTATGAACGGTTATCAGGATATGAAAAAGCCTCCCGCGGCACATGCCACGGAAGGCTTGGAAACAGAATTGACGGACGGCAGGTCGCCGTCAGGTCAGGTGATTGTCAGAGCTTGCCGCCCTCGACCACGATGTCATCCGGATCGACATCGGAACCGTACACCGGCTTCAGGGTCTCTTCGTAATCCTTATGGAAGAAGTTCTCCTTGCCCAGCTTCACGATTTCGTCGTTCAGCCAGTTGAGCAGCTCCTTGTTGCCCTTCTGTACAGCCGGAGCGATGGTGTCCTCATCACCGAGTTTGGTGATGCCGACCTTGAAGCCCTTGTTGGACTTGGCCCAAGCCAGTACCTCGGTGTTGTCGGTGGAGAAAGCGTCGCCACGACCGTCGAGCAGCGCATTGTAGGCGTCGGCGTACTGGTCGTACTTCTGCAGCTTGACATCGGGCTCGTTCTTCTCGAAGTAGCTTTCGGCGGTGGTGCCCTTGGCGATGATCAGCGTCTTGCCCTTAAGCTGGCTCACGTCAGTGATTTCGGCATTTTCCGGGGAAACCACGCCGAGTGCCACCTTCATGTACGGCTTGGCAAAATCAACCTTCTCCTTGCGCTCGTCGGTGACGGTGAAGTTGGCCAGCGTGATGTCCACCTTGTTGGCGGTGAGCACGTCCACGCGGGCAGCCGGGTCGACGGAAGTGTACTTGACCTTCACGCCCAAATCCTTACCGAGGCGCTCGGCAAAGTAAACGTCGTAGCCGGCGTTTTTGCCTTCCTTGTCAATGTAGCCGAACGGAGCCTTGTCGGAGAAGACGGCAACCTTGAGTTCGCCGGACTTCTTGATCTCATCCAAAGTGCGGGCGGTGGCGCTACTGCTGGAGCTGGAATCGTTGTTTGCGGAGCCTTCGTCGCTCGGAGTGGCCGCGGACGGGCCGCAAGCAGCCACCGAGGCTGCCATGATCAACGCGGCCGATGCGGCCACGATGCTCTTGAATGTTTTGTTGATGATTGATGCGGTCATGGTTTCTCCTCTCTTGCAAAGATGACTGCTATCAAAATCTTGAATTGCACCGATCTTCGCCGATCTTCGCCATTGCCTGGATTATTCGGATTGATCGGCGGACTTGCGGTGCCTGTCGAATTCAAACGTGCGCAGGAACTGCTTGGCTCGTTCAGTGGTCGGATTCGTGAAGAATTGTTCAGCATTGTCAGATTGTTCCACAATGCCGCCGTCTTCAAGCAGGATCACCTGATCGGCGATGGCTCGCGCGAACTGCATTTCATGCGTCACGATGAGCATGGTTTGGCCGGAATCAGCGAGTTCGAGCATCACGTCAAGCACTTCGCGCACCATTTCCGGATCGAGCGCGGCGGTGACTTCGTCGAACAGCAGCACTTCCGGATGCAAAATCAGCGCACGGCAGATGGCCACGCGCTGGCGTTGGCCGCCGGAAAGCTCATGAGGCCAGGAATCCTTGCGGTCGGCAAGACCGACGCGTTCCAGAAGCTTGATCGCCTCCTGCTCGACTTCGGCCTTATCTCGCTTCTGCACCAAGGTCGGCGCCAGTGTGATGTTGCCAAGCACGGTTTTGTTGGGAAACAGGTCGTAGCTTTGGAACACCATGCCAACACGGGTACGCAGTTCGCTGCTGCGCTTGCTGCGGCCGGCGGATTCGGTGCCCGGCTTACCCGTTTCGATCACTTCGCCGTTCAGAGAAATGGTACCGCCCTGAATCGGCTCAAGGCCGGCGATGGTGCGCAACAACGTCGACTTGCCGGAGCCGGAAGGCCCGACGATCACAAACACCTTGCCATGCGGCACGTCGAACGAAATATCGTTCAATACCGGCTTGTCGGCATTGGCGTACTGTTTGACCAGATGCGCAATCTCAAGACTCGCCTGACCCACCTGAGCCTGCTTGCCTGTCGCGTCAGTCATGCGACCACCTCTTTTCCAGTCGGCGGGCCACGATGGACAGCGGCCAGCACACAATGAAGTACATGAAGAAAATCACCCCGTAAATCCACAGGGTTCCGGTCGGATATTGGAAACGGTTCGCGTCGATGATCTGCTGGCCCACTTTGATGACCTCGACCACGCCGAGAAGCACGGCCAACGATGTCGTTTTCACGATTCGTGTCGCCAGATTCACCGAAGCTGGCAGAAGCCTACGCAACGCTTGCGGCAGAATCACTTTGACGAACGTCTGCCAGCCACTCAACCCAAGCACATATGCGGACTCATACTGGGCTTTCGGAATCGACTCAAGCGCGCCACGCACCAAATCACCCAATTCCGCGCCGCCCCACAGCACGAACACGAACACGCATGCGCCGGTCGCATCCAAATTCCAATTCCACGCACGGGCAAAGCCATAAAATGCGATGAACAGCAACGCCAATTGCGGCATGATACGAATGAAATCCAAATAAATCCTGGTCAACACACAAATGACAGGATTTTTCATCGTCATCAGCCAGCCGACAACCAATCCAACCGGCACGGAAAGA
This sequence comes from Bifidobacterium sp. N4G05, assembly GCF_002742445.1. Taxonomy (GTDB): domain Bacteria; phylum Actinomycetota; class Actinomycetes; order Actinomycetales; family Bifidobacteriaceae; genus Bifidobacterium; species Bifidobacterium hominis. The sequence continues at coordinate 263,266 of NZ_NJNQ01000004.1, forward strand.
CCCACCGACACACCGGCGATCCACACCGTAACCCACAGGCCCTGCAACAGGCGCGGAAACACGCCCGGCTCGAGCAGAATCTCAGCGCCGCTCATAGTCGAACCTCCGTTCCAGCCAAGTGCCGAACAATGAGATCGGCAGCAGAATCACCAGATATGCGACAACCAGCATCAACAACGATTCATACGTGTTGTAATACATGCCGATCAGATCCTTGGCCATGTACATCACATCGGCGAGCGCGATGGCCGACACAACGGACGATTCCTTGATCAGGAAGATCACATTGGCCACAATGCCCGGAATGGACGTGCTGATGGCCTGCGGTATCACTACGCGTCTCAAGGTCTGCCATTGGCTGAGGCCCAGCACGTACGCGGATTCGCGTTGCACGTTCGGAATGGTTTCGAGGCCGCCACGCATCGCTTCGGCCATATACGAACCGCCAAGGAATCCGAGTCCCACGATCGCGCACTGTTCCGCGGACCAGACGACGCCAAGTTTCGGCAGACCGAAATACAGGAAATACAGTTGCACCAACAACGGCGTGTTACGGCTGAGTTCGATGTAGACGCGCACGATCTGCTTCAGCACTGGAATGCGCGCGATTTCAATGCTTGCGCAGATAAGTCCGACCACGATCGAAAGCACGATGCCGAACACGGAGATGAACAGAGTCATCTCCGCGCCGCTGACGAAGAACGGCGCGTAGTGCGTCACAAATGTCCAATCGAACACACGCGCCTCCCATCTTTCTCTTTAGGTTTTCGAATGCTCTACGGATCCCTCGGAACCTTTTTCAGGCTTTTCCAGGCTTTCGCCGTGGATTCGCCCTATCGTACCGCGCAACAATCGCGGAACAGGCCACGTCGTTATCGGTTTTTCATATAAGCGTTTATCAGCTTCCGACAATACGTCCGATGATCCTTTCACAGTATTGCACGCTGGCGTTTCCACTGTTCGCCCATATTGAAATGTGAAGATTGGGTATACCTTGCGAGAGAGTATGCACATGCTCATTCGACATGCAACGATGGAGGATTTGGACGCGATTGAGGCTGTGGAGGCTGCCTGTTTCCCACCTGCGGAGGCCGCAACGAACGAGAGCCTGACTGCACGCGTCGCCACATATCCGGAACATTTCTGGCTTTTGATCAACACTGATGCCGATGACGATGCCCGCTTCCCCGCTTCTGTGAAAGACGGCACACTGATTGGCTTCGTCAACGGTATGACGACCAATGAGAAGGATTTGGCTGACGTCATGTATGAGGATGTTTCCCTGCACGACGAACATGGCGATTGGCAGATGATCTTCGGCGTGGACGTGGCTCCCGTCTACCAGCATCGCGGTTGCGCCAGTTATCTGCTCCGTCGCGTGATTCTTGATTCGACGATTGCCGGGCGCAAAGGCATTGTGCTGACATGCAAGGAACGTCTTGTCGGCTTTTACGCCCGTCTGGGATTCGTGGACGAAGGCACTTCCGCTTCGACGCACGGCAATGTGGCGTGGCGTCAGATGCGCTTGACGTTGGCGCAATCTCCTTCTGAAGAAACGTTCGTCAAGTCCGATCCAGACGCAAAAACCATGGAAATTCCAGTGGTTTCAATCGCTAATTGACGGCGTGTCGTTTTCTCGCAACACCACTGCGACACGCCGACGATTTGCATTCCGCCGAAAATCCACGTAAGTTAGCACTCGCTTCGGGCGGTTGGCGCAGAGGTAGCGCACTTCCCTGACACGGAAGGGGTCACAAGTTCGAATCTTGTATCGCCCACGCGAAGCGGGTAACGAAGCCGGGAAACCGGCGGAATTATCCCACGGGTGATTGGCGCAGCGGCTAGCGCACTTCCTTCACACGGAAGGGGTCATAGGTTCGATTCCTATATCACCCACTGAATTTCCGCTTCTCACGGCGGAAGTTCTTTGCGGACATAGCTTAGTTGGTAAAGCGCAACCTTGCCAAGGTTGAGACCGCGGGTTCGAGTCCCGTTGTCCGCTCCATCAAACCCCACCTCGCGTGGGGTTTTCTTTTTCCCATACATCCTCAACAGGCATTCGGGGCACCCGTCTTACAAGCAACGCACCGCCTGAGGCGGTCTATCTCGCTTATGCATGGCAGATTTCGCCTTCCGTCCGGAGGCTTCTCGCCTATATATGGCACGTCACTTTCGCAAAACTGCCGAAAACAGCCACTTCGGGGGTAAAAATACGCGAGTCGTCTGCCATATATAGACGAGATAGGTGCCCAAACACCCCTAGGTGCGGGAGTTTAGAACCCTTTTTACATACACTCACCATGCCAGGCGTAGTCGAGGTGCATGAATTCGGGAACCTTGTACCATTTGACCGGGTAGCCGGCTCCATGTGCGCAGAACACCGAATCCGGCGTGTTCTCCAAGTCGAATTCCGGATCGTATGCGGACTGTTCAATCACCTCGTCGGCGTTGTGGCATGGCCTGTACCCTGCGAACACGCAACTCAAATGTCCACGCCCATGCGTGTAGGCATTCACGTCCATCGCATAGTCACGCATTTGAGCGACCGGAGCCTCACCTTCAAGCACCATATACTCGCCATCGCCGGAAGGCGTGTCAAACGAACCGCTCATACGCTGAATATCGGCCATCGCATGGCCGACCATATCTTGCGGAACCTCCAAACGGAAGCCATACCACGGCTCCAGCAAACGGCAGTCGCCGCGCTCCTTCGCTTCCATCAAGCCTTGCCGAATCGCACGATACGTGGCCTGACGAAAATCGCCCCCCTCTGTATGTTTCAAATGCGCACGGCCAACCAGCAATGTGATCTTCATATCGGTGACCGGAGAACCGGTAAGCACACCCAAATGCTCACGTTCCCGGCAATGCTGCAGAATCAGCCGCTGCCAGTTACGGTCGAGCACGTCCTCGCTGCACACACTCGCGAACCGCATGCCGCTGCCGGCGAGCAATGGCTCGAGAAGCACATGCGTTTCCGCATAATGGCGCAACGGTTCGAAATGGCCGACACCCTCAATCGGATGTGCGATCGTCTCCTTATATAAGATGCCGCCCGGGCCGAATGACACGTCCAAGCCGAACCGGTCGTGCATCATCTGCTGGATGACCTCCAACTGCACCGCACCCATCAATTGCAGATGAACTTCCTCCAGATGCGACTGCCACACCACATGCAGCAACGGATCCTCATCTTCAAGCTCGCGCAACGCAACCAAGCAGGCGTGAATATCGCACTCCCCCGGCAGCAACGTGTACGTGAGCACCGGCTGAAGCACCGGATTCGCACCATCATGCTCTTTTCCAAGCCCCGCACCGGGAAATGTTCGAGTCAAGCCCGTGACGGCACACACGGTGCCAGCAACAACCGAATCGACCGTAGCGAATTTCGCACCGGAATACACGCGCACCTGATCGGCCTTCTCATGCCACATGCCATCGTCGCCGATTTTCGACTCGCCAAGGTCGGCGCCGACCCGCTCAGTGCCGGAAAGCATCGTCTTCGCCTTGAATTCACCGCCCGTTACCTTGAGCCATGTCAGGCGATTGCCTTGCGTATCGTGCGATACCTTATATATGCGCGCGCCGAATGCGCTGTCATACTCCGGCTCGCGCACATACCGCTCGAATCCTGCGACGAACTCGTCAATACCGTCCATTTTCAGCGCGGATCCGAAGAAACACGGGAACAAAGCACGATCAGCGATCATCTCACGAATGGTTTCATCCGGGATCGTTCCGCTTTCCAAATACGATTCCATGGCGGTTTCGCTTTGCATGGCGATATCTTCCATGACATCGGCAAGCGCCGCATTGTCATCATGCGCTCCGGTGAAATCGATGCAGCCATCCGAGAAACGCTTCTTCAGCTGATTGAGCAGTTTCGTTTTGTCAGCTGCGGGAGCGTCCATTTTATTGACGAAGATGAAAGTGGGCACGTTGTAACGTTTCAGCAATCGCCATAACGTTTCGGTATGCCCTTGAATGCCATCAGCACCAGAAATGACCAGAATCGCATAGTCGAGCACGGCGAGGGTTCGTTCCATTTCCGCCGAAAAATCGACGTGTCCCGGAGTGTCAAGCAAGGTGAGAGTGAGGTTCGGCGTGGTGATGATCGCCGGTTCGGTGAAGATGGTGATGCCTCGCTGCCGTTCCATCGTGTTGGTGTCGAGAAACGCGTCGCCATGGTCGACACGGCCGAGTTTGCGTACGTTGCCCGTGGCATACAGCAACGCTTCCGACAGCGTGGTTTTGCCGGCGTCAACATGCGCCAGAATGCCGGTGACGATTCGTTTCATGGGCTCCTCCCATTGCCCCGAGCTACCGCCGAAGCAGCAGCCGCCTATCAATATGCGAAAGCCCTTACGTCTATTGACGTAAGGGCTTGGTGGTGACCCCGGGGAGACTCGAACTCCCGACCTTGAGATTAGAAGTCACATGCTCTATCCAGCTGAGCTACAGGGCCAAACTTGATCCAGTATAGTCAGTTCGCGCGTTCTTGCCAACTTGAACGCGCGGAACAAGACCATCATACCGATGGCAAAACTATGACAACCTACCATTTCCCGACCTTGATACGAGCGGACAGCCCGCAAAACCGGGGAGTGAAAGATCACGGTTCGATGATCCAGCTCAAACCGACCAGCACAATGAGGAACAGCACGTTCACCGCCGAGTACACAGCCAGATAGCGTCCCTTCTTGTCAGGATACTTGCGTGTCACGTTCTTGTAGCCGATCAGCGACGCCATGGATGCGATCAGCGTACCCATGCCACCAAGGTTGGTGCCGATGATCAGCGCACGCCATTGATCGCAGAAGCCTGACAGCAGCAGCGTGGTCGGCACGTTGGAGATGAACTGGCTGGACACCACGGACACTTCCAGCGGATGCGCCCCCACCAAGGAGGCGGCCAGCTCGTAGAATTCCGGCACGCGTTTCATATTGCCGATGAAAATGAAGAACATGCAGAAGGTCAGCGGCAATCCCCAATCGATATTGCGGAACACGCGGCGATCGCAGAACAGGAACGCCACCACCACGATCACGCACATGGCCCATAGCGGAATGAAATCGCTCACAGCCAGCAAACACACGATGAACAATGCGCAATATACGATCGTGCGCCAACCCCCATAACCGGCGCCATAGCCGGTCACACGAATCTCATCCGGCCGCGGCTGGTCGGAATTCGGAGCGAGCACATTCTGTTCGATACCGCTGCCGTCGATAGAGGAAAATTCGGAAACAGGTTTCTTGCCGAATACCACGCAGGCGATAAGCACCAGCAATACCGCCGCGGTAACGGAATACGGCGCCATAATGCCAATCATTTCAGCGGACGGCATGCCGGTCAACGCTTTCAGATACAGGTTGTGCGCGTTGCCGATTGGCGTCAACATACTGCCCACGTTCGCACCGACGGTCATCAAGGTGCCGACCAGCACCGCATGCTCCTCCATATGAGCCATGGTAAGCACCGCGATCGCGAACGGAATGAACGTAACCAACGCCACATCATTGGTGATCAGCATGCCGGAAAAATACGTGAGCGAAATCAGCGTGATCACCAATCCGCGCGCAGTGTTCACATGATGCAGCAATCGTGAGCCGATAATACGGAACACGCCGATGCGCTGGAAACCGCACACCACCAGCATCAGGCAGATCAGCTGCGAAATGGTGCTCGCATGAATATATCCGCCATACTCCTTGTCGGGAGGCACGATAAAGCATGAAATAAGAGCAAGTATGGAAGCAACTACGAGAATGGTCTCGTTTTTCAGGATTTTAACGACCAATCGTCGCATTCATTCCTCCGTGAATCCAGTTTGCAAACCGTTTGCAGACCCGGGCGATTTTCTCAAGAAACGCCGTATTCACTTTACCCGAAAAATCGCATAGCACATACCCTTGGCATACGATTTTTCCGACCATTCCAACGTTTTTCAGCCACTACGCCCTACTGTTCTTTACCTTTGCAAACCGGCAAAACTGTTTTGCAATTGCAAAACACGCCGGAAGATACTGTATGTCAACTAAGAATTCGTTAAGTATTCTCGCCTCGTTCACCGCATGTTCGCTGACCGTTCATACAGCACTTGGATATGCGGCAGATCCAGGTGCAAGACAAAGACGTTCGGGAGTTATCGGACGTTCTGGCACGCGGCAGACACTTAGGTACACGACAAATGTTCAGGCAACGTTATTGCCAAACACCCTCGCCTGCAGATCCTTACGCAAGGTCTCAAGTTTGGTGATCTGACCGAGCAACTCGATTTTCTCGGCACCGTCTGGCAGTTGCGCCATGCGACGCTTGTCCGCACCGATTTTGCGCATGATGCCCGTGTCAAGCAGTCGAATGATGAGTTCGGACGCGTATCTGCGCTCATCATCCGTCGGTTTGCGCAATTGCACGTTGATTTCTTGCGATTGTTGCGACGCGCGTTCCGTATCGGCGTCACTCGGCGGCAACGGCAGTTGCATGACGGCAAGCTCGTTGATCACGGATTCCAACATCGGCCCGCCTGCTTTGGTGAGATTATGCATCCACAGTCCTTGCGGGGTGTCCGCGGACGGCAGACCACCAGCGGCGGCGACTGCTTGGAACAGCGTACGGAACACGGGAGTCATGAAGCTCGACAGCGTGAGGCTGGCGAACAATGTCGGATCCACGGCAAGCGGCATCTGGATCAAGGTCGCCATGAACTGCTGTTCACAGATGAACACGGCATCGTCAATACGGTAATAGGATTGTTCCGCCGCGTCACGATGTTCCAGTGCCTTGCGCGCGGAAGGATTCGCATATGGATTCATGCCCTGATCCATGCGAGGTTCCGCCGCCGCTGCGGCATTGGCGGCAAAGCGACGTTTCGGCGCATACGCGTCCTCGTCCCGCACATTGAGTTTGCGACGGGCGTCACGTACTTCGCGCTGCATAATGTCGAGATCGACGCCGATTTGACGTACCGCCTTACGTGAATACAGGTCAAGCAGCGAACGGTCGCGAATCTGTGCGATCAGTGGCGCCACGGCCTTGACTGCCCCCATTTGCCCCGTGGTATAGGTGGTGTCGAAACGCCCGATGGCGGTTTTGATCACGAAATCATACAGAGGCTCGGCGTTCGCAATAAGCGCGCGAACCGCCTCATTGCCACGTCTGATGCGCAGATCGCACGGATCGAGATTGTCATCGGCCACGGCGACGAACGCCTGCGTCGAAAACGCGGCATCCAATCCGAACGCGTGAATCGCAGCCTTCTGTCCGGCGGCATCGCCATCGAAAGTGAACACGATACGGGAACTCAACTGCTGCCCATCAACCTTCAACGGACCAACCAGCTGCACCGCACCCAACGAGTCGTCGGCGATAAGACGACGTACGATTTTGGCATGTTCCGCACCGAACGCGGTACCGCATGTGGCGATCGCAGTGTCGACTCCGGCCAGATGCATGGCCATCACGTCGGTATAGCCTTCGACGATCACCACCTGACGTTTCTTGACGATCGCAGCCTTCGCCATGTCAATGCCGTAGAGCACCTGGTTTTTGCGATACAACGCCGTATCCGGCGTATTTATGTATTTCGCGCCGATTGAATCATCCTCATACAATTTGCGTGCGCCAAAACCAAGCGTACGACCGGTCGAATCGCGAATCGGCCATGTTACGCGGCCACGAAAATAGTCGTACACCCCATGCTGGCCTTGGCGAGCCAATCCTGCATCCAGCATCTCCTGCTGTGTGAAGCCTTTGCCAGCCAAGTACCGAACCAGATTGTCCCAACCCTGCGGAGCGTATCCACAACCGAAACGCTGGCAATCGGCCTGGCTGAAGTTACGACCGTCAAGCAATTTACGTGCAGCGAGCGCATCTTTGGTCATCAGCTGCGATACGAAAAACTCCTGCGTGGCCTCATTGGCTTCCAGCAGGCGGGCACGTTTTGAACCAGTATGCTCCTTCTTGGCGTTCGACTGGTCATAATGCAATTCGATATGGTATTTGTCGGCCAAAAGCTCGACGGCGTCACGGAAGTCGATGTTCTCCTGATGTTCAACATAGCCGAACACGTCACCGCCGAGACCACAACCGAAACAATGCCATACACCCAACGCCGGGCGCACGGAAAAACTTGGCGTTTTTTCATCGTGGAAAGGGCACAGCCCTACATAAGCGCCAGTTCCGGAAGGCTTGAGCAAAACCGTCGCGGACACAATGTCATACAGATCGGCGGTGGCGCGAACTTTTTCGATATCTTCCTTCAGAATCATTCCTGGCATAGCTCACCACCTTAACAGCAAGCGCGGCACGTTGACCAACCATCGAACGTGCCGCGCCCACCATATTGACTTTCACGGCGTGCCTTGTTTCCCACGCCCGTTGCCTTACAGAATGGTTGCGGGATTGAGTTTGGCGAGATCTTCGGCCGACAGCACGTCGGTGGCGTGCTCGTACAGGCGCGGAATGCGGTTGCACAGACAGGTGAAGATCTCATAGCTGATGGTGCCTGCGGCACGGCCCCAATCGTCGGCGGTCGGTTCGGCATAATCCTCGCCACGACCCGGACCGAACAGCTGCACGGTGTCGCCCTCATGCACGCCAAGCTTTTCCGCGGAACCGTGCAGGTCAAGCATGAACTGGTCCATGCACACGCGGCCAGACACACGGTATAGGCGCGGACCTTCCGTAGTCATCACACGCACCGGACCGCCAGGTTTGACCACATGCTTCGCGCCTTCCATATCGAAACCGGAAGCGGAACGGTGAATGCCGTCCGCATATCCTACAGGCACGATCGCGGTGGACGTATCCGTAGGAGTCAGGTACGTGCGGCCATAGGAAATGCCATGGCCCGCCTCCACATCCTTGACCGTGCCGAGTTGCGCCTGCAATGTCATGGCCGGCGTCAAATCATACGTGCCAGGCGTGCCCATGGCCGGATCAGCCTCATAACCATACAGGCCAATACCCGGGCGGGTAAGCTCAAAATGAATCTCCGGGCGCGAAAGCGTGGCCGCCGTATTGGCAAGATGACGAATCTCCGGCGCAATGCCGGCAACTTCCATGCGACGGGTGAAATCCTTGAAATTCTCGACCTGTCTATCAGTGGACGCCACGAATTCAGGCACGTCGGGAGCGTCGGCCACCGCCAAGTGACTCCACTGTCCAACAATATGCAGCACACCCTCCTTAGCGAGAGGCACCAGCTTGGCGAGCGCCGCGTCGAATGTGGCCGGAGTGAATCCATTACGTCCGAAACCGGAATCGACCTTCACGTGCACACGCGCGGTTTTCCCAAGACGACGCGCCGCGGCCGCAACGCCGTCAATGCCCGGCAATGAGCCTACGGAAATATCGATATCATTGTCGATCAGCTCGTCAAAAGGCACCGCCATGCCGTTATATACCCATGTCAGAATGTGGCAGCGGTCTGGTCCAATACCGGCCTTGCGCAGCAGCAGCGCCTCATGCGACTGCGCCGTGCCCAGCCATGTCGCGCCTCCTGCGAGCGCCGCAAGCGCAGCCGGAATAAGACCATGCCCGTACGCGTCAGCCTTGACCACACCCATCACGGCAGTGCCGGAATTCGGGCCGCCAACCACGCTCACCAAATGACGCATATTGTCTCGCAATGCGGCCATATCGACGATGGCCTGCGCCGGGTATTGCTTTTGGGCGGCCTCATAATTGGCCTTGCCTTGTTCGGATGAGAATTTCCATTCACGGGCAGCATTGAAAGTCATGGCTCTATTGTTGCGCTCCCATATGACGGCTTCGAAAAGACGCGCACACATGGTGAGACGATTCACGGGGTTTTCACGTTTTTGTCCGCGCCAGGTTTTTACACTCTCTTTACATAAGGCGCGTATACCTCCCATACATGAGGCGTTCAGCCCTTCTTTGATTTCTGGCGTTTGAGGCGTGCCAGAGTCCCGGAAATCCGTCCGGTCCAGCCCATATAAAACCACTTTTAGGGAATTAAGACCATGGATCTTTTTCGCAAAAAGTCAGTGGACCAGCTCGTATCCGAGTCAACTCCACTGAAACGCACATTGAAAACGTTTGACCTTACCATGCTGGGAATCGGCGCCATCATCGGCACCGGCATTTTCGTGCTCACCGGCAAGGGCGCCCTCACCGCAGGTCCGGCATTGTGCGTCTCCTTCCTCCTGGCCGCGATCTGCTGCGGTTTCGCAGGATTGTGCTATGCAGAGTTCGCAGCAATGGCACCAGTGTCCGGTTCCGCATATTCGTACGCGTATTTGGCGTTCGGCGAGCTGATCGCATTTGTGATCGGCTGGGATTTGATTTTGGAATACGCATTGCAGGCGGCCACCGTGTCCGCCGGATGGTCCGGTTATTTCAACAAACTGTTGGAAGGTTTCGGCTTGCATCTGCCAGTTGAGCTGACCGCGGCATACGGCACCACACCAGGCGTAACCACATACTTCAACCTGCCTGGTTTCGTAATCGTGCTCATCATCACTTGGGTGCTGGCCATTGGCATCAACCAGACGAAGAAAACCAACGATATTATGGTGATGATCAAATTGGCCATCATCGTGCTGTTCATCGTGTGCACCGTCTGGTACATCAATCCTGCCAATTGGAAGCCGTTCTCCCCGTACGGCATTTACACGTTCCAGCCGGGCTCGACGCAGCCGTACGGCATTGTTCCGGCGGCGTCGATCGTGTTCTTCAGCTTCATCGGCTTCGACGCCGTCTCCTCCTCCGCCGAGGAGACCATCAATCCGAACAAGACACTGCCACGCGGCATTCTTATTTCGTTGGCCGTGTCGACTGTGCTGTACATCATCATGACGCTGATTATGACCGGTGTGGTGCCATACAAGGAGTTCGCGAAATTTATTGACGCTCCGGTGGCCGGCGTGATTCTCGAAACCGGCCTCAACTGGCTGGCGTTCATCGTCAATCTTGGCGCTCTGATCGGCATGACCACGGTGATGCTGGTGCAGCTGTACGGCCAGTCCCGCATCTGCTACGCCATGAGCCGCGACGGCCTGTTCCCGAAGTTCTTCGGCGAAGTGCACCCGAAGTACCGTACCCCCTACAAGGGCACCTGGTTCTTCGGCATCCTGACGGCCATCGCCGGCGGTTTCATCAACATCAACGTATTGTTCGAATTGGTGAACATCGGTACGCTGTCGGCGTTCATCATCGTGTCCGCAGGCATTCTGTGGATGCGTAAGACCCAGCCGGACGCACACCGCGGCTTCCGCGCTCCGGGCGTGCCGTTCACGCCGATCTGCGCGATCATTTTCTGCTTCATTCTGATTTGCGGTTTGAATTGGGAGACCTGGGTGCGTTTCGCAATCTGGTTCGCTCTTGGTTTGATCGTGTATTTCGTGTACAGCCGCAAGCATTCCGCATTGAACAAGCCAGGACTGTTCTAAACAACCGGTAATACTGTTGCTTTCGATATATCTTTCGTAAAATATATCGAAAGCAACACAATCGGATATAAAAATCCCGTTGAACATCTGAAATATGATATTCAACGGGATTTTTGTTTCTCAATATCGCAGATTATCTGTGATTATTTGCAATGAAATTTATATTGATTGATATCAATCCATATAAATCCGCAAATCTCACCATTCATGACGCTGATAGGCGATACGAGTGGTATCGAACGGCCTGTCAAGCAACTGAATCAAGCCGCAGCGCGCAAAACCATTCGATTCGAGCACATGCTGCATGGCCTTGTTGTTGGGATGCGTATCCGCACGCACATTGCCGTAATGTTCGATGCACCAGTTGATGCAGTCCTTCGCCGCACCCTTGGCGAGACCCGACGAGGCAATCCGGTGGATGGTCACATACGGATCGTCATCCAGCCAGGCACCATCGATATTCACATACGTCGGGTCGACGCCCGGACACAATGCGAACTGGGCGAGCACACGTTCCTCGCCATCAACCGTATCAACAAGCAGCACAGTGCGTTGCGATTCGATATCGTCACGAACCACTTCCTCACGCGGGAACTTATCACCCCACTGCGTGGGATTGCCATTGGAGGCCATCAACTTGCGGGCATGCTCATAAATCTTCTGCATGGTCGGCCAATCAGCCATAGTGGCGCGGCGGAACCGCCGTTCAGAAGTAATGACGCTCTCCTCACCCATCTCGTTCACCTTTGCATCGCCTTGTCTTCTTCCGAGCGTTAAAAATACCATGCCCACGGCACAGTATTCGCAATATGCCCGAAAAGCAGACTTGCAACCACGCGCGAATCAGACCAGACGGCGCTCAAACGCGTCAGAGCTGATGCCCTTGGCAAGAATATCCTTGCACCATTCCTTCGCCGTGAACAGGCTATGGTCGCGGTAATTGCCGCAGCTTTCGATGGTGGTGGCAGGAACGTCATCCCATGTGGCCTCGTATGCGATGAATTCCAACGCCTCCTTCAACGCGCGAGCCACTTCTTCCGTGGAATGCTCACCCCACGTCAGCAGGTGGAAACCGGTACGGCAACCGAACGGGGAACAATCGATATAACCGTCGATACGTTCACGCAACAGCACCGCAATCGTATGTTCGATGGTGTGCAGGCCACCGGTCGGAATCGCATTCTCATTCGGCTGCACCAAACGCAAATCATAATTGGAAATCACATCGCCATTCGGACCGGTCTGCGTGTCGATATAGCGCACATACGGAGCCTTCACCTTGGTGTGGTCGAGCTGGAAGCTTTCCACAACCGGCTTGTCTTCTGCCATCATCAATCCTTTCTTCAACAACTGTTCTTCTCTACTGTCGCCGTTTTGCCGGCATACGTCAACCGCACCGCCATACATGTTGCCGATAATGCGTTACACATCATATGAGACGTATGGTTTTGCAATAATCGATACGATTATTCTTCAAGCTGACACGTCACATGATTCATGCAACGAAATCGCGGATCACTTCCATGAACCGTTCGCCATACGCTTTCAATTTAAGCGCGCCCACGCCGTTGACTTGCGAAAACTGCTCGCCAGAGACCGGCCTGATACGCACCATGTCGCGCAACGTTTTATCGGAAAAGACGATATACGGGGGTTTACCGAGTTCGCGGGCGATGTCAAGCCGCAACGCACGCAGCTTGGCGAACAATTCCTCGTCTCCGTCGCCCGGCACATATGCCCCCATGGCCTGAGAACCTACGGACGGCGATTCCGCACGTTTCGCAGCGTGCTTCCGTTCGATCTTCTTGATTTCATAATGAAAATTCGGCGCGACCGTTTCCGCCGCACGTTCACCGAAGCGAACAATCGGCATGGAGCCTTCCGAAATGGAAAGAAAACCATCCGTCGCCATCTGGCTGAGCACGTCACGAATCTGCGCCTCCGAAGTCACGCTCAACATGCCATACGTCGGCAGATCGGCAGGATGGAGATAATTCAAATCCTGCGCTTTCGACCCACGCAGCACTTTGACGATCTTCCCCGAACCGACCTTCTGGTTCACGTCATGCACGCAGCGGCTGATGGCCCGCGCGATCTCAGTAACATCAACGGTTTCAAACGTGTGCTCGCAGTTCGCGCATCCTCCCACGCATGCGCCGTCAACACGGACGGCCGCTCCCCCGGCCTCACCGAAATACCTGGTCATATACTCGTGCAGACAATCCGTGGTACGGCAATAACCGATCATGGCGTTGAGCAGACGCCGTTTCGACGCGCGCACGACCTCCTGCTCTTCGACGGTCAAACGCTCGTTCTCATAATCCGAATCAAGCAGCCTTCGCCTCGTAGCAATATCAGACTCGTTCCACAGCAACGTGCACCGGCTAGGCTCGCCGTCACGCCCCGCACGACCGGCCTCCTGATAGTACGCTTCGATCGATTCCGGCATATTATGATGAATCACATAACGCACGTTCGACTTGTCGATTCCCATGCCGAACGCATTCGTGGCAACCACCACAGGCACACGGTCGGTTACGAAATCACGTTGCGCCCGCTCCCTCGTTTCGGCCGACATACCGCCATGATAGGCGACTGCGACCGTGCCGATTCGCGTCGCATCCTCACCTTTCACCGCACGCAGCTCGCGCACGGCGATATTTAATGATTCGGCAAGCGACTCCACTTCCTTGCGAGTCGCGCAATACACGATACCGGATTCGTCAGGATGATCCGCAATATACGAAGCCACCCACGAAGCCTTATGTTTCCTTTCCATCCTGATCACGTCGAAATACAGGTTGGCCCTGTCGAAGCCGGTGACGGTGACGGACGGATCACGCAATCCAAGAATTCCGATAATATCGCGGCGCACCCGTTCCGTCGCGGTCGCAGTGAACGCGGCAACCGTCGGACGAGTCGGCAACGCCTTCAGAAAATCGCCGATACCAAGATATGACGAACGGAAATCCTGACCCCATTGCGACACACAATGCGCTTCATCAACGGCGACCAGAGAAATCGGCACACGACTGGCGAACGTACGGAAACGTTCGGTTTCCAAACGTTCCGGAGCCACATACAGCAGTCTGATCCGTCCCGACAATGCCTGTGCGAACACCAGATCCTGTTCGTCGGGACTTTGCGTGGTATTGATGAACGCGGCTGAAATGCCCACGTCGTTGAGCGCGTCGACCTGATCGCGCATCAACGAGATCAACGGGGAAATGACGATGGTCATGCCCGGAAGAAGCGTGGCGGGAATCTGGTAGCAGATCGACTTGCCAGCACCGGTGGGCATGACACCGAGCGCATCACGGCCTTGGATAATCGCATTGACTACGCCTTCTTGACCAGGACGGAAGGCGTCATATCCGAAGTAGGTGCGTAGGGCGTCACGCGCCGACGTAAACTCTGTCATACGCAGCAGTCTAGTATCAAACCGCTTCTATTCGGTGCGGAGGGCGGTGGCGTTACCGACCGGCAGCACAATGGCACCAACCATAATCTGCACGGAAGTGTAGGAATCAAACGCACCGGTCGGTTCGTCGGCGAGCACGATGTCCGGATCGTTCACATGGTAAAAACCTCGCCATAGCCTGAGTGGGAAAGGAAAAGATACGCTTCCAGCTCATTCGATGGCGAGGATTTATGCATGTCGCAACAATGTGACAGATTACACAAAGTTGTCACATTCTCATGATGGCTTTATCACAAGCTGTTTTTACTAGATCTGGCGAAAAGCCTGTTCCAAATCTGCGATCAAATCGTCAGCATCTTCAAGACCGACGGAAAGTCGCACGAGATTGGCGGGCACTTCCAGCGTGGTACCGGCGACGGAAGCGTGGGTCATGGCGCCCGGATGCTCAATCAGGGATTCCACGCCTCCCAACGACTCAGCCAAAGTGAACACTTCCGTAGCACCGGCGAACTTCTTGGCCGCTTCGAATCCGGCTGCGATCTGTACGGAGATCATGCCTCCGAAGCCGCCATGCATCTGTCGTGCCGCGATCTCGTGGCCTGGATGGGATTCCAGTCCCGGGTACCATACGCGTTCCACTTCAGGACGGGTTTCCAGCCATTGCGCCACCTTCATGGCGTTACGGCTGTGCTGCTTGACGCGCAGATCCAACGTTTTGAGGCCACGAATGTCAAGCCAGGAGTCGAACGGAGATGGCACAGCTCCGGCCGCGTTCTGCAGGAACGCCACTTCATCGCGGATTTCCTTGTCGTTGAGCACCACAGCTCCGCCGACCACGTCGGAATGTCCGCCGATGTATTTGGTGGTGGAATATACGACCACGTCGGCGCCATCCGTCAACGGATGCTGCAATACCGGGGATGCGAAGGTGTTGTCTACCACCACTTTGGTGTCATGCGCGTGAGCGACCGCTGACGTGGCTGCGATATCGGTGATGTTGAGCAGCGGGTTCGACGGGGTTTCCACCCAAATGTACTGGTACTGCTTCTGGCTGAGCGCCGCGGAAACGGCCTCGGTGTCGGTGATGTCCACCACGTCGAGGCCGATGCCCCACGGCACGAACACCTTGGAAAGCAGACGGTAGGTGCCACCATATACGTCATTGCCCAGCAGAATATTGTCTCCCGGCTTGAGGGTGGCACGCAACAGCACGTCGATGGCGGCCAAGCCGGAAGCGAAGCTCAATGCATAATTCGCACCTTCGACCGCTGCAAGCTGTTCGTCGAAAGAGTTGCGGGTCGGGTTGATGGAACGGCTGTAATCGTAGCCGTTGCGCAGTCCGCCGACACCGTCCTGTTTGAAAGTGGACGTCATATAAATAGGAGTGACCACGGCTCCGGTGGTCGGGTCGGGCTCCTGACCTGCGTGAATGGCGCGGGTGGCGAGTGCGGTGGCGCTCAGGGCTTCGGTGTTGGTCGAGATGGTCATGATGGGAACTCCTTGAAAATAGCGAATGGTTTGGATTGAACGAATGATGGACATGATGTTGAGATATGAATTGGCGGTTTACAGATACTGTTCCGCAAGGCTCGGCTTGGACGTGCGTTCCACAACGTCGGCGAATCCGTTGGCACGCATCCAATCGTCGTTGAAGATCTTTTCCATATAGCTACGACCGGAATCCGGCAGCAACACCACGACCAGCTGGTTTTCATCCAAATCATGCTCGCGAGCGTATTTGAGGGCCGCCATAACGGCCATGCCGGACGAGCCTCCGACAAGCAGACCTTCCTCCGCAGCCAAACGGCGGGTCATTTCGAATGCTTCGGTATCGTTGACCTGCACGATTTCGTCGGGAAGTTCACGGTCGAACGCTTTCGGATAGAAATCCTCGCCGACACCTTCGATGCTGTACTGATGCACGTCGTTCGGATTGGAATAGATGGATCCTTCCGGGTCGGCGCCGATCACTTGTACTGCGCCGTCGGAAGCTTCCTTCAGGTAGCGTCCGGTGCCGGAAATGGTGCCGCCAGTGCCGATGCCCGCCACGAAATGCGTGACCTGATGGTCGCTGGCTTCCCAGATTTCCGGACCGGTGGTGCGGTAGTGGCTTTCCGGTCCGTTCGGGTTGTCGTATTGGTTCGGGCGGTATCCGCCGGGGATCGCTTTGGCGAGGCGTTCCGCCACCTGATAGTAGGAGCGCGGATCGTCCGGACCAGCATCGGTAGGGGTTACCACCACTTCCGCACCGTATGCGCGGAGTACCGCACGCTTGGCTTCGGAAACCTTGTCTGGCAGGGTGAAAATGGTACGGTAGCCGCGCTGCTGCGCCACGAGGGCAAGTCCTACGCCGGTGTTGCCGGAGGTCGGCTCCACAATCACACCGCCCGGCTTGAGTTCGCCGCTGCGTTCGGCCGCGTCAATAATACGTTCCGCGATGCGATCCTTGGAGGAGCCGCCAGGATTGAAATATTCGACTTTGACTGCGATGGCGGCTTTGATGCCGTCGGTCACATGGTTGAGTTTGACGAGCGGAGTGTTGCCGATGAGCTCGGAAAGGGAGTTGTGGATGGTCATGTCGTTTCCTTGCGAAGAGTGATTTCCGTTAGCTTCCGATGAATGATTTCGTTGTTTTGATTTCGAGAAGCTCGCGTTTATCACTTGCAATGATTTGAAACGGGACCTGTGATGGTGTTTTCGCTGCGGTTCATCCACATATGCAGCCGCAGCATGCCAACCGCATAAGGCACTGGCTATGGGATGATTCTTGTGCGATGAAATGGCATCCCACTAGAATGCGGATGTCGAAAGAATGCCCTGTCTCAAGTTATGCTTCGATGAACCACGCGCCCCTCGGGCGGTTGGTCAGCGACAGCAACAACATGAGAAATTGAACATGAACCATACGATAGCACATCCTCCGGCGGCAAAAACTCACCCATGTCCGAATAGCGGACATGGGTGAGTTTTTGCGAGAGGCCATCACATCGAAGCGGCGTCGACCAGCCGTTTCGTATAGTCGTTTTTCGGACGTTCCAGCACTTGGGCGGCCGTTCCAATTTCGACGGCATGCCCGTCATGTACCACCATGATGCGGTCGGCTATGTGTTGGACAACACCCAGATCATGAGACACCATGATGAGCGCCATCTCCGGTTCGGCGGCACGGATCGACTTGAACGATTCGAGAATCTGCACGCGTGCGGCAACGTCGATGGCGCTCATCGGCTCGTCAGCAAGCAACACGGTCGGATGGTCGACGATGGCGCGGGCGATCGCGACACGTTGCGCCTGTCCTCCGGATAGGTCCATGGGGAAGCGGTTCCGGTATACCGTCGGATCGAGGCTCACCCTGAGGAAAGCGTCGTCCACACGCGCCGAAATCTGTTCAGGGGACCAGTCGTGGTGGCGCAACCGCAACGGCTCCATGACAGATTTCGAGACACGCCATCGCGGATCCAACGAATCGAATGGATTCTGGAATACCAGTCCGGACTGGCTACGCAACGATTTCGCGGTCTGATTGCGCAGAACCTCACCGCGATAGCATATGTCGCCGGCATCGGCATCTTCTAAACCGAGTAACACACGCGTAAGCGTGGTCTTTCCCGATCCGGAGCCGCCGATCACGGCAAGGCACTCCCCCGCGTAGACCGTGATATCCACGCCGAACAGCACCTGTCTGCGTTGCCTGCCTTTGCCGAAGAACTTGTCGATGCCACGTCCTTCAAGCAGAATGGTCGGTTCGGCCATCATCGTCCTCCTTCGACATCGAGCGAAAGCTCGCGCGCAGCCCGGACCAGATTGGTGGCTTCGGGCGTCGTGGGACGCTCCAGCAGCATGGAAGTCGCGCCGGATTCCACGACATGCCCTTCGGATAGCACGTAGCATCGGGTGGTGGCGCGACGCAGCACCGAAAAATCATGGGTGATGAACAGCATGGACGCGCCGGAATCGTCGACCAGCGAAGTCAGCAGATCGACGATCTGCCGCTGTGTGATCGAATCCAATGCCGTAGTCGGCTCGTCGGCGATAATCAGTCTCGGCGAGGTGATCAACGCCGTGGCGATGCCGACGCGCTGTTGCTGGCCGCCCGACAGCTCATGTGGATATTTGAGCAGCGTATCCTCGGCAAGACCGACTTTCGACAGCATCGCCTTGACACGCTCCACCCGCTCTTCAGGCGTCAGGTCGTAATGGAGGTACAGCGGCAATCCGACCTGCTGGGCCACTGTCATCACGGGATTCAACGCGACGGATGGGTTCTGGAACACCATGCCCACGGAGCGGCCGCGCAAGTTGGCCATGACCTCATCGGTGGCGCCGACGGCATGCGTGCCATCCAAGTCGATGTCGCCGCGTACCTGCG
This sequence comes from Bifidobacterium sp. N4G05, assembly GCF_002742445.1. Lineage (GTDB taxonomy): Bacteria > Actinomycetota > Actinomycetes > Actinomycetales > Bifidobacteriaceae > Bifidobacterium > Bifidobacterium hominis. The sequence continues at coordinate 282,470 of NZ_NJNQ01000004.1, forward strand.
CCATACTGGGGAGGATTCCCATCATGGCTTTGGCGATCATCGACTTGCCGGAGCCGGATGAGCCGATCAGCCCCACGCGCTCGCCGTCCGCAATGGTCAGCTGCACGTCATGCACGATTGGATTGCCGTTGATGGAGATATCGAGATTCCGAATATTCACACTCATGCGATGTTCCTCAATGCCGAGTTCGTCAATGGGTCGATGGCGTCACGCAGCGCATCTCCGAAAAGGTTCAACGCAATGACGACCACAGTGACCACCAGACCCGGCCATAGCACGGCCATAGGATAGATGCTGATGAATCTGACCGACGTGGACAGCGAGTGTCCCCAACTGGGAACGCCCGAACCGACACCCACGCCAAGGTAGGTCAATCCCGCCTCGGCAAGCAGCGAGGTGCCGGCGCTGATGGAAAGCTGCACGCTGAGCACAGGCAGGGTGTTCGGCAGGATATGCGTGAAGAACACGCGAATCGGACTGGCCCCGGCCCATAATGACGCCTCAACGTATGGCGAGCGCACCGCAAGCATGGCGGCTGGGCGCAGAATCCTTGCCAGATTCATGCCGTATGCGAATCCGCAGGAGATGACGATGACCGCGGCCGAGGCTCCGAACGGCACTGTGAGAATCAATGCGATCAGTACGGTGGGCAGGGAGATCAGCGCGTCCACGACGACCACCGATGTGGAAGCAAATGCACTGTTGCGTGACACCATGGCTGCGACGAGCAGCAGACCGACCGCAGCGGCGACGCATACAGTGAGCAACGCTATCGCCAGATTGGTACGAGATCCCGCCATCAGCCAACTCAGCACATCAGAACCGACACCGTCCGTACCCAGCGGATGGGAACCGGATGGTGACGCCCAGACATGGTAGCCATCGGTGTCCAAGAGACGGTACGGCGTCCAGAACAACGATATGGCCGATACCGCGACCCATAGTCCGATGACGATCATCGCGTATTTGCCACCGCCGGTATGCCAGATGGATGCGATGACCGTCTTCGCTGCCGGCGACCCTGCTGCCGTGCGCTTGGCTCCGTCCGGAACCGTCGCGCATGACACGGGTTTGGGCGATATGTTTCGATTGTTCGAATCGGTCATGCGGACACCTCCTGCGAGCCGACGCCCGCGCTTTTGAGACGTGGGTCCAACGCGCGGTGTGCCAAATCGACCGCAAACCCCAGCAACAGGAACAACGCCGCAAGCAGGAACAGCTCGCTTTGCACGGAGGTAAGGTCGCGGTTGCCCACATCGGTGACGAGCATGGCACCAAGTCCGGGAAGCGCGAACAGGTTCTCCACCACCATCACGCCGGTGACCATATGCGCGAAGGTCAGGCCGATCACCGATACGAGCTGCGGCGTGGCAAGACGCAAGGCGACCTTCAATATCGCCTGCTTGCGGGTCATGCCGCATGCCATTGCCATATCGACCGCCTGCGACGAGGCCATGTCGCCGACCGCCGCACGCGTGTACCGCATTACCGACGCCCCCGCAGTAATACCGGTAGCAACTGACGGCAATACAAGAGAGGACAATGCGGATGACGGATCCGACCATCCCTCATCAGGGAAACCTTGAGATGGGAACAATCCAAACAATCCGCTACCGCGAGCGAACAGCAGAATCAGCAGCAGTCCGCCCCACAACGCGGGGATGGCACCCGCAACGATGGCGACCACATGGAACAAACCACGCAGATGCGGATTGCGGGTCAGCACGGCAGCACATCCCAGCGGAAGCCCTATGACCAGTGCGATAGCCAGGCTCATAACGATCAGAGGAAAGGTGATACCGACACGTTCCGTCACTTGGGACACGACGGAACGCCCACTGATCACGGATGTTCCAAAATCGCCGTGCAGCAGATCAAGTATCCAATCCGCGTATTGCGCCGGATAAGAACGGTCAAGTCCGAGCTGCGAGCGCAACGCGGCGACGCGTTCGGGTGTCGCCTTCGTTCCCGCAATCACCGCGGCGACGTCGCCGGGAAGGATACGCAGTGCGAGAAACACCAAAAGAGAAAGACCGGCCAGGGCCGCGATGAACAGCCCCAGCCGTTGGATGATGAATTTCATTACCGGTAACTTACTTGGTCTTGTAGACCTGCCATAGCGGCAGCAGGATCTGCGTAAGCTTGCCCGGGAATCCGTGAAGATTCTTGTCGCGGGCGACCGTCACACGGTATCCGAACAGCCAATCCGCGGGAGCGTCCTCGCTGACGGTACGCGCCGCCTGCTTGAGGTACTTCTCGCTGGTCGCGGAATCAGTGGAGGCCAGCGACTTGGCGTACAGTTCCTGAACCTTCTTGCTGTTGTAGTGGAAGTAGTATTCCGGGTTCGTCCACGAATAGAAATCGTGGCTTTCCGCGTGGTCCACCAAGGAAAGCTCATAGTCGCCATTGGCGTGCACGTCCTGCAGCCAAGTGGAGAATTCCACATAATTGATGTTCAGGTTGATGCCGACCTTGGCGAGCTGGCTCTTAAGCTGGTTGCCGAGTTCGGGACCATACGTGTTGGCATAGGTGAGGGTGAGCTTCAGCGGCTTGTCGGCGGAGTATCCGGCTTCGCCCAGCAATTTCTTGGCCTTGGATGGATTGTACGGGTACAGGCCGGTCAGGTCCTCGTAGCCAGGATCGACGGATGGGATCGGACCGCCGAGCGTCTGGTCGACGTTGCCGCGGGACGCGATGATCTCCTTGTGGTCGATGGCGTAGCGGATCGCCTGGCGCACGCGTTTGTCTTCCAGCTTCGGATTGGTGCAGTTGAAGGCGAGCACGAACTTGTCGCTTCCGGATGCCGCGGAGACCTGATACTTCGACTTGTCGAGCCCCTTGGCGAGTGTGGCGTTCACCGGCGAGAGCACATCCACATCACCGCTCTTGAGCGCGTTAACTGCGGCGTTGTCGTCGGAGAAGAAGCGGACGACCACCTTGTTGGTCTGCGCCTTATGCGCGGTGCCCCAGTACTTCGCATTGGCCTTGAGCACGATCTTGTTGCCCGGGTCGAAGGATTCGACGGTGTACGGTCCGGAACCAACGGCCTGGGTCTTCGCGTCGTACTTGGCGTCCTTGTCAAACACCAGTCCCGGACGTCCGGTGAGGTTCCACAGCAGGTTCGAATCCGGTTCGGAAAGGGTCATCTTCACGGTGTCGGCGTCGACCGCCTCGACCTTGCTGACGCTTTCGATGGCGTCGGAATCCAGATACTGCTTCTCGATGAGCTGGTTGATGGACCACACCACGTCGGCCGAATCAAGCTTGTGGCCGTTGGAGAAGTTCATCTTGTCATTGAGATGGAACGTATAGGTCTTACCGTCCTTGGAAATGTCCCAGGATTTGGCGATGCTTGGCTGGACCTTGTTGTTCGAATCGCGCGACACCAGTCCCTCGTAGACATTGCCGTCGAGGATCTGTTCGAGCGCGGCTCCGGACTGTTGGCGAATGTCAAGGCTGACCGGGGAAAGTTTCAGACCCACAGTAACGGTGTCGGCTTTGGCCGATGTACCATTCGCGTTGTTGGATTCACTATGGTTTCGGAAAGCGTTAACACCAATGATGATGGCGATGACCGCAATGACGGCGACAAGCACATAGACCCACTTCTTCGGGCCTTGCGTTTTCGGTGATTTGGCCCGCTCGTTCAGCGTGGTGTCGGTGCTGGCCGTGTTGTGCGGCTGTTCCTTCGATTCGTTCTTCTGTTCGGTTGCGCCGGCTGCGCCGTACGCACCTGAAGATTGCGACATGATTGCTCCTGTTTGATTATGGTTTTGTTCTGGTTGACCGCCTGTACGGGTCGATCACCAAAGTCTGATTCTACAATCCGCCATGCCCGCAGGATTCATCTGACGGCAATGCCGCAATGCCGCATGCTTCAGCCGGTTCGATATATACTTGACGCAGTTTTCGTAAGTCTTGCCAACGTCAATGGAAGGACAATATCGGCTATGGCGCATATTCTTCTCGGCGTGACCGGCAGCATCGCCGCATTCAAGGCCTGCCATCTCGCCTCCGACTGGAGCAAGCAGGGACATGAGGTTCGCGTGACCATGACCGCAGCCGCACAGGAGTTCGTCACCCCGTTGACGTTCAGCTCGCTCACGCATACGCAGACGCGCACGTCCATGTTCGCAGCACAACGCAACGATTGTGATGTTGCCCACACTCCTTCCGATCCGCTGCATATCAATCACGTGGATGATGCGAAATGGGCGAACATGCTCGTCATCGCTCCCGCGAGCGCCGATATCATTGCGAAAATCGCATGCGGCATTGCCGACGACCAGCTGACAAGTACCGTGCTTGCCTATAGCGAAGGACCGAAAATCCTATGCCCTGCCATGAACGTGCACATGTATGAGAATGCCGTGACGCAACGCAATCTCAATACCTGCCGTGAACTCGGGTGGACCATTGTGGAACCGGGTTCCGGCATGCTCGCCTGCCAGGATGTCGGCAAAGGGCGCATGGAGGAGCCTGCCGCGATCGAAGCGGCCGTGGCTGATTTGCTGCGTGCGACCCAACCTGCTGAAACGTTGCCATTACGCGGATTACGTGTGCTCATCACCGCCGGCCCCACGCAGGAGCCGCTCGACCCCGTACGCTACCTCACCAACCATTCCACCGGAAAAATGGGCTATGCGATCGCCGAACAGGCACGCGATATGGGTGCGGATGTGACGCTCGTGTCGGGCCCTGTGTCATTGAGCGCACCGCATGGCGTTGATGTGATTCACGTCACCACCGCGCGGAACATGTTCGACGCAGTACAAGAACGGTTCGTGCAAGCCGATCTGACGATTATGGCGGCCGCAGTCGGCGATTTCCGACCCGTCGAGCAGGCTCAGGAGAAAATCAAGAAGAACGGGCGCGTCAATATCGATCTGCATCTCACATCGAATCCCGATATTCTCGCGTGGGCGGGCGAGCATAAAACAGCTGACCAGACCTTGTGCGGTTTCGCCATGGAAACGCAGGATTTGGAAGCGAACGCGGCGAAAAAACTCGCATCGAAGCATTGTTCCATGCTGGTGGCCAACAATCTCAATACCCCCGGTGCCGGCTTCGCGGTGGACACGAATGTGGTGACGGTATTAAAGCCCGGCGCAACCCCCGATGAGCCAATCATCGAACATTGGAACAAGATGGGCAAGCAGGAATTGGCGGAACGCATACTCACCGAATTGTCGGCATTGCGCAACACCGACAACACGATTCCGCCCAAATCGTGAATATCAACCACAATCGCAAGAAATAGCGTCAATACAGTAATCGTAAGGAGAATTCGATATGCTTCTGGTCGCAGTCGACATCGGCAATACCAATGTGGTGATCGGCTTCCTTGATGACGGGCACATCGCCGGCACATACCGCATCACCACGAAATCGAACCACACGTCAGACGAATATGGCCTGATGATCACGCAATTCCTGCGGTTGAGCGGCTACGCGCCGGGCGATGTGGATGATGTGATCATCTCATCGGTGGTGCCGAAGGTCATGCATTCGTTCCGCGCCAGCATTGTGAAATTCCTCAATATCGATCCGATGATCGTTGGACCGGGCGTCAAAACCGGCATTAACATTCGTATGGACAATCCGCAGAACATGGGTGCCGACTGCATCGCCGACTGTGCGGGAGCCTACTACGAGTATGGCGGTCCGATTCTGGTGGCGGATTTCGGCACGGCTACCACATTCAATTACGTAACAGCCGACGCTTCAGTGATTTGCGGACTGATCACCACCGGCATTCGCACGGGCGCGGCCGCCTTGTGGGAGGCCACGGCCCAGTTGCCGGAAGTGGAAATCACCCGCCCCGCATCGATTCTGGCGAAAAGCACCAAACCAGCCATGCAGGCCGGCTTGTACTACAACTTCCTCGGAGGCATCGAACGTACGATCGCACAATTCCATCGCGAAATCGACGAAGAATTCCGCGTGGTTGCGACGGGTGGTTTAAGCCGAGTATTCGCCGATGATACCGATATGATCGATATTTACGATCCGGATCTGATTTTCAAAGGCATGTTGCATATTTACGAACGTAACGTACGATAGAAAATCTTATATTTAAATATATGTGATCTCATTACATAATAATGATGGCTGTCTTGCTTTCAATCGAACACAAGACAGCCATCATTATTTTTGTAATTTTTGTAAATAATTAATATTTATTGAATAGTAAAGCCTTGATTGGCTCCATATTCCTTCAGATCCTTCTGCCAAAGCGCGATGCCGCTTTTCAATTTGAGACGATCAGCGGAATCAGTTTCCTTCAACGCGTCGCCGATGGCGGATTTGTCGGACACTTTGCCACCGGCCGCGATGATATTCAGCCTGTCCTGCTCTTTGCGCAACCGGCTCGACCATTTGTAGGCCTTGCCTACGGTAGTGCGGAAGTCGCTTCGCGCATACACTTCAAACGGCAGATACTGGTAACCGGTCGACACGTTTTCCGCGGCTTGGGAAAGCACACGATTGTATTCCTGCCCGCCGAAATACGGTATTTCGATGCCACGCTCGTCGGTCACCGTGGTTTTTCGCAGGAATTCCGGATCGGACAACGTGTTGTTGTCGGCGGGGAACGCGCCGCCGTCCACACGCGCTTTGATGCCCTCCGACTTATGACATGCGTATTCGATGAAACGATATGAGGCTTCCGGTTTGCGCGAACGCTGCAACACGGCCAGTGCCGAACCGCCGTTTTCCGACGTGGTATAACTGCCATCCGGCGTGGGCATCTGTGCCACACGCCACAATCCTGCGGTTCCAGGAAGGTTCGACATGAGCAACGACGGCAACCAGGCGCCGGAGAACACGGAGGCGATCTTCCCCTCTCCTACGGCTTCCTTCCATTCATCGGACCATGTGGTCAGATTAGTGGCGACCAAACCTTCATCGATCATTTTCTGCCAGAATTCAGTAAAGGTTCGGGTGCCTTCGTCGTCGGTGAGGTTGATCGTCACGTTTTTGCCGTCGTTCGACGTGGAGAACGGGCGCCCTCCGGCAAGCCAGATCATAGTGTCGTAAAAGCTGGCGTCGCCGGAATCGGCGGTGATATACACGCCGATCTCCTTGAGCTTTTTGGCGGCTTCGTAATAGTCGTCCCATGTGCGAATTTTGGATGCGTCGACACCCACCTGTTCAAACACGCTGTCATTGTAGAAGAACGCCATTGGACCGGAATCCATGGGCAAGCCGTACACGCGGCCGTTCAGCTGTACCGAAGCCCATGTACCGGGCGTGTAGAAATCGCCGTAGCCTTCCGTACGCCCAGTGATCGCCACCAGCTGGCTGCTTACCGCGTACTGGCGCAACGCATAGTACTCCAATTGCACCACGTCGGGAATGCCGTAGCCGTCTTGAATGGCACTGTTGAGATTGTCGTAACCGCTTGTGTTCTTCCAAATAACGTGGATGTCGGGATTTTCCTTTTCGAAGCCGTCGATGACTTGCCTCATGCTCGGCTCCCACGACCATACGGTGATTTCGGTTCGGGAATCGACGTTGGCTCCGCAAGCGGCCGCACTGACTGCCATAATGGCCGCACAGCAGATGGCGATGATTCGTTTCACCAGTTTCAAGCCGATTCCTCCCATTTGATGTTCCCACACGAAAACGTGCGTACACACATACGCATTCGAGTGTACGTCAGTCACCCGAAAGCCAGCGTACAATCCTCCAATCTCTTCGATTCAGCTACGCAATCCACTGATAGCTCAAAAAAGCGTCCGCCGATTGACAATCCCTCAATCCACAGACGCTCATATTTACCGATTCCACTATGGAATCATGCAGCTACTTCACGGTGTAGCCCTGCTGAGATGCATAATCCTTGATATTCTTTTCCCAAGCCTGAACACCTTCAGCAAGGGTGACGGACTTGTCGGTATATGCACCACCGGCATCATCGCTATATACGCCACGCGCATAAACCTCGAACGGCAGGAACTTGTAGCCAGTCGAAACATTGGCCGCAGCCTTGGCGAGCTCCTCATTGAACTTCTGACCACCGAAGTATTCGTGCGCATTGCCATCGGAATCAGTCAGAGAGGTCATGTTCAGGAAGTCATCAGAAGCGAGAGTGTCGTTATCGGCAGGGAATGCGCCGCCATCGACGCGAGTCTTGATGCCTTCGGCATTGTGGCACGCATATTCAGCGAACTTGTATGCAGCTTCGGCCTTGGCCTTGTCATCCGTCTTGACCATCGCAAGCGAAGAACCACCGTTCTCGGAATTGGTTTCAGATCCATCCGGAGTCGGCATCTGAGCAACACGCCACTTCCCCTCACCGTCAGGAGCACCGGAAAGCAAGTTGTACGGCATCCAAGCACCGGTCAGCAGCGAAGCGATAGAGCCGTCATTCAAACTCTTGTTCCAATCATCACTCCAGCCTGCGGTCTTGGTATCAATAAGATCATCATCAATCATCTTCTGCCAGAAATCAACAAAAGTCTTGACCTTGGAATCATTGCTGAGGTTGATGGTGACGGACTGTCCATCGGAACCAGTGGAGAACGGCGTCGCACCCGCCAGCCATGTCATGGAATCGAAGAAGCCCGCATCACCAGAATCGGACGTAATGTAGGACCCTGTTGCGCGAACCTTCTTGGCAGCATCGTAGAACTCATCCCACGTCCTCACCCGAGTCGGATCGACCCCGGCCTTATCAAACACATCCTTGTTATAGAACCATGCCATCGGTCCGGAATCCATCGGCAGTGCATACACACCGCCATTAAGTTTCACAGAAGCCCACGTGCCCGGCGTATAGAAATCCGAGAACTTGTCCGCACCAAACTGACTCAGGTCTTCAATCTCTCCACGAACCTGATATTCGGGAAGTGCATAATACTCAATCTGCACCAAATCTGGCGCACCTTTACCTGCAGAAAGCGCATTGTTCAAAGCCGTGTATTCGGTGCTGTTCGTGCCGGCATTGGTCACCTTAACAGTGATGTCCGGATTGGCCTTTTCAAAATCCTTCACGGTACGCGGCAAAGTGGAATCCCAAGACCATACCGTAATTTCAGTCTTACCACCCTCTGTCACCCCCGAAGAACTCGAATTCGAGGAACTCCCGCAGGCTGCGACACCAGTCAGCATCGCAGCAGCAGCAACCAGAGCGATTGTTTTCTTGGATGCAGTGAACTTCATCGTTCTTCCTTCCTTTAAATATGGCCGACCTTCTACATCGACCAACATTATCGGCTATGAATCATTCATTGACCCTTCCGACAATCATGAGGATAACACAAAAGTTATGTTTACGCAAACAAATAGGCAAATCGTTGATTTTCCAGTATTTTTTAGTTACCTAGCATATTTTGTTTAGCTACGCAAACACGATATGATTGCATACTGGACGATGCATATCCGTCGAAGCTCGCGCAACGCAGACATTTCATCAGATCACTCATCGAAAGGAACGGCATGACTTCCGGAACCAGCACAATCACAGTGCAAAAAAACAGCGCAATTGCCGATATACCACCCCGCATTTTCGGATCATTTGTAGAACATCTTGGACGTTGTGTCTACGGAGGCATTTATGAGCCAAGTCACCCCACAGCCGACGAAAACGGATTCCGCCAAGACGTCATCAATCTAGTCAAAGAACTTGGTGTGACCTGCGTGCGTTACCCCGGCGGCAATTTCGTCTCTGCCTACAATTGGGAGGATGGCACAGGGCCACGGGGGCAACGCCCAATACGACGAGATCTCGCATGGCACAGCACCGAAACCAATGAAGTCGGTATCGACGATTTCTACCGATGGAGCAAGAAGACCGGTACCGAAATCATGCTTGCCGTCAATATGGGCACCCGAGGATTGAAGGCCGCACTGGAAGAGTTGGAATACGTCAACGGAGCGCCCGGCACCGAGCTTGCCAATCGCCGCGTACGTAACGGAATCACCGAACCAATGGACATCAAAATGTGGTGCATCGGCAATGAAATGGATGGCCCTTGGCAGGTGGGACATATGAGCCCTGACGAGTATGCCGCAGCCGTGGACCGAGTCGCACACGCCATGAAACTCGCGGAATCAGGCTTGGAACTCGTGGCCTGCGGCTCCTCCAGCGCCCATATGCCAACGTTTGGATCCTGGGAACGCAGCGTGCTTACCAAAGCGTACGACAATCTCGATTTCGTCTCCTGCCATGCCTACTACTACGAACGTGGAGCAAAATCGTTGCAAGATTATCTGGCAAGTTCACAAGACATGCAAACGTTCATCTCCACCGTGGCGGCATGTGCAGACGAAGCCAAAAATGCCCACACAGGCGATCATGATATAGCACTGTCATTTGATGAGTGGGGCGTCTGGTATTCCGACGTCTGGAATCAGCAGGAAGCTAAATGGAAAGCCCAATCAGGCAAGGATCTTCATCATGAGTCATGGCCGAAAGCACCGCGTCTGCTCGAAGATATCTACAATGCAGCCGATGCAGTGGTAGAAGGGTCGCTGATGATCACTCTGCTTAAGCACTGCGACCGAGTGCGTTCTGCCTCGCGCGCGCAGTTGGTCAATGTGATTGCGCCAATCATGGCCGAAAAGAACGGTCCCGCATGGCGTCAAACTGTCTTCTATCCGTTTGCCGAAGCCGCACAACACGCCCATGGCATTGCCTACAGTCCAGTCATCGACTCTCCCAACGTAGAGACTGAATCTTTCGGCTTGGTCAATGCCCTTGATTCAGTAATCACTTGGGACGAAACGAATCATTCCGGTCTTCTGCTTATGGTGAATCGCGACGCATCCGACGCACATAAGGTTACGGCTTCTCTGTCTCAACTGCCGTATTTCGACATATCCGACTTCCATATAGACAAGGCCATTATTCTGCATGACGACAATCCATATCAGCGTAATTCCGCAGACGACCCAACCGCAGTGACACCCCAAGAGCTTCATGCAACAATCGACAATGGATCAGTTCACTGCACTTTGCCAGCAATCAGTTGGGCTGCAGTGGAATTCCACGCCTAGTTTTTATTCGAATAGTATAAATTAAATGGGTGTCGGCAGATTGACAATCATCAACCTGCCGACACCCATAATGTTGCGATTATTTGCTTGCTGTCTGCTTACTGCTTAGTGACGATCACGCCGTTTGGTTTGATCGAAATGGTTTCGCCACTCACTTCAGCGAACGAGGAGACCACGACTTCGCCTTCCACCGGAACCCGGACCGTCTCATGCGTGCGGTTGAACGAGAACACGAACCTCGAACCGTCCGATCCCTCACGTTCGACCCGCAGCACGCGACTGTCGTTTTCGCCGGTTTCGGCCATGCCGAGCGATTCGAGAATCTCCGGCAGGCTCTTGGCGATGCCATCGCGGCCGAGGCGTGCGCCCACATACACGCTGCGACCCTCGCCGAACGTGTTCGCGACGATCGCCGGAGCGCCGTCCATGCCGGTCCACGGATCATCCTTGAACGTTTCCAGTACGGTGGCCGACCCGTCGACCGAGCCGATCACGTCGACGATGTCATGCGCCACCGTACCGTTGCTGAGCTCGAGATAATCCGGCACGCCCGGGAAATCGTCGCCCATGGGCATGAATTCCTCCACGCGCACGCCGACCACGTCACGAATCGATCCGGGATAGCCGCCGAGCCACACGTGGTCCTTCTCGTCCGAAATGCCCGTGTAGTAGGTCACGACCAGACGGCCGCCATTGACGACGTAGTCACGCACCCTGCGGGTCGTTTCCTCGGAAAGCAGGTACACGCTCGGCAACACGACCATCTCATAATCGTCCCAGGCACCGCGCACCGGCACCACGTCGGCGGTCACGCCATGGTCGGCCAGAGCACGGAACCACTGCAGCGGCTCGTCGACGTGGTGGACCTTCTGGGTCGGCGTGGCGGTGTGCTCGCTGGCCCACTCGGACTCGTAGTCGAACACCACGGCGACTTTGGACTTCGCCAGCTTCGTGCCAAGCAGTCCGTTGTCGGCCAGCGCGTTCAGATCCGCGCCCAGCTCGCACACGTCACGGAACACGGCCGAATCCTCGCCGGTGTGGGGCACCATCGCGGAATGGAACTTCTCCGCGCCTGCCTTGGACTGGCGCCACTGGAAGTAGCACACCGCGTCCGCGCCCATGGCCACATGCGCCAGGGAATCGCGCACCAGCTGGCCCGGCTCCTTGCGGTAGTTGACCGGACGCCAGTTGACCGCGCTGGTGGAATGCTCCATCAGGAACCACGGATCCTTGCGCGCGATGCCGTCGACCAGGCTCGCAGAGAACGCGAGCTCGTCCAGATGGGCCTCGCCCGGAATGAAGTAATGGTCGTTCGATACGAAATCGACCTCACGGCCCCAATCGTCGTAGTCCAATACCGAACCCGACGCGGACACCATGAAGTTCGTGGTCAACGGCAGGTCCGGAGTGATCTCGGCAAGCGCGTCGCGCTCGGCGACGTAGAACGCCTTCAGCGCGTCGGAGCTGAAGCGCTTGAAGTCAAGCAGCTTGCCCGGGTTCATGAAGTTGCCGTCGCCGATGAAACGCGGCGGCACGATTTCCGTGAAGTCGTTCATGCGCTGCGCCCAGAACGCCGTGCCCCACGCGTCGTTCACCGCGTCGATGGTGCCGTAGCGTTCCTCGCACCATTTCCGAAACGCGCGTTCGGCGTCCTCGGAATAGTCGAAGCGGTTGTGGCAGCCGTACTCGTTGCTCACATGCCATGCGACCACGTACGGGTTGCCCTTGTAATGCTCGGCCATCGCACGGCACAGCTTCAGCGCGTACTCGCGGAACACCGGACTGGTCGGCCTCCAATGCTGGCGGGCGCCCGGCTGGCACACGTCGCCGCGGTAGTCCTTCCACAGCACCTCGGGATGCGCCTGGGTGAGCCACATCGGCGGCGACGCGGTGGCGGACGCCAAGTCCACTGCGATACCGGCCTCGCCCAGCTTGTTGATGATGCGGTCGAGCCAGTCGAAATCGTACACGCCCTCGCTCGTCTCGATCTTCGCCCACGAGAAGATGCCCACGGACACGAGGTTCACGCCAGCCTTCTTCATCAGACGAACGTCATCGTCCCACACCTCTTCCGGCCACTGGTCGGGATTGTAGTCCCCGCCGTACCAGATGCGGGCTTGCTGCCCAGCCAACGGCTGCGGCCAACGATAGGATCTACGTTGAGTCATATCCACTCCTTTGTTTTTCATCAACTATCCTAACAAATTCATTCCTTGACCGCGCCCGCGGAGAGGCCGGACTGCCAGTACTTCTGCAGGCACAGGAACGCGATGACCAGCGGGACGATCGTGATCAACGAGCCCGTGATCACCAGATTCTGGATCGCCTGACCGCCAGCGGTGCTCGCCTGGTCCTTCCACTGGTTCAGGCCGATTGTCAACGGATACCAGTTCGAATTTTTCAGCATGATCAACGGCAGGAAGTAGTTGTTCCACGTCGCCACGATCGTGAACAGGGCCGTCGTAACGATGCCCGGAGCCAACAGCGGCAGGGACACCTGGAAGAACGTGCGGAGCTCCGAAGCTCCATCAACTCGCGCGGCTTCAAGCAATTCCGTCGGAACCGCCTGCTCGGAGAAGATCCACATCAGATACAAGCCAAACGGGCTGATCAACGATGGAATGATCATGGCCCACGGCGTGTTCGTCAGGCTGAGCTTGGCGAACAGCAGGAACTGCGGGACCGCCAACGCGATGCCCGGCACGCTGATCGCGCCGATGATGACCGCGAACACGGCCTTGCGGCCCGGGAAACGGAACTTCGCCAGCGCGTAGCCGCCCATGATGGCCAGCAGTGTCGCGCCGCCCGCGCCCACGACCACGTACAGGAGCGTGTTGAGCAGCCAGCGCCCGAAGATGCCGTCCTGGTAGGTG
>NZ_NJNQ01000005.1 GCF_002742445.1 Bifidobacterium sp. N4G05
GTTGCGGGTATTTCGCAACCGCCCCTGGTTTTATACGGTTACTATAGAAACCATGACTTCCATGCAACACAAGTTCGGAGCGCTCGATCTGATTCGAGCAGGGCTACAAGATCTCGACAAAGCTCGCACATTGTTCGATGAGCTGCACAATGACGGCATTGACGATGACAGAATGCGACTGCTGCTGACAACGCTGGAAAAAGCATGCGATCCTGACGTCGCACTCAGCAACCTGGTGGACATCATCAAAGTGGTGCAAAGCCAAGGTGAGGATTTCACCAACATCATCGCCGATGAGAACTCTTTCGTACGACTGATCACCGTGCTCGGCGTCACCCGTCACGTCCGGCGTAACGTGCAGCCGCTGTTCTGAGGATTATCCGCCTGTTCTCCGCGCTGCGATTGTGTTCCGCCGGGATGGTGGAACGTCATATACGTGACGCCGAGGGAGGCCTGTTGCATCGGATATTACGCAAGATCATTCTATCCGACGTCACGGTTGGGACTTCTACTTTTTCTTGGTACTCCTCGCACTCTTCAACGGTGTCTTCGGCTTGGCGGGCTCGAACCACGGGAAGCGGTGAAGTACCCAGCGGTGCAGCGGCGGGGTCTTGGCGACGGCCCAACCCGCAATCATTGCGAAAATCGCCACCCACGAGGCGAGATTCTGCTTGGCGAAGATCAGCAGGATGGTTAGTCCCACGGCGATGATGCCGAGGAATTGCGAATATTTGTTCTGCGATTCGGTGGTCTTGTCCGTCTTCATCGGCACGAAACCGAAGAACAGGCCAATCGCCACGGATACGATGGCGACGGCGACGCAGATGATGATGTCCTGAGTGCTCATGAACGTTCCCTCCCGGAACAGGCGATGAAGATATGCGATTGTATCAGTTTACCGCAGCGCATCGGCGCGCGCCGATGCGCCCCTTCTATTCGAGATTCATAGCGGCGCTGATCGTGCGGTCGATGAGCTTGCGCTGATGAACCATGTTGGCGTATTTCGGGTTCTCCGTTATCCCCTCGCTCTTACGTCCGGCGTCAACGCCAGCGATTTGCGCGATGATCTCCTCGTAGGAGGTCTTGGCGGTGCGATACACGCCGCGGATACGTCCTTGGCGGATGACCACGATGCGATCCGACACCGCGAACACGTTCGGCAGGTCATGACAGACCATCACTACCGACCGGCCATCGGAACGTATCCGTTTGATGTAGGACAGCACCTCCGCGGCCTGCATCACCGACAGCGAGGCGGTCGGCTCGTCGAGCAGGATGAGCTGCGGGTCGTTGAGTAGCGTGCGGGCGATGGCCACGGT
The DNA here is from genome assembly GCF_002742445.1 of Bifidobacterium sp. N4G05. Taxonomy (GTDB): domain Bacteria; phylum Actinomycetota; class Actinomycetes; order Actinomycetales; family Bifidobacteriaceae; genus Bifidobacterium; species Bifidobacterium hominis. The sequence goes on from NZ_NJNQ01000005.1 coordinate 1,320, forward strand.
CTGACGCTGCCCCACCGACAGCGAGGTGATGGGGGACCCCACACGGATCGCGGAGCTCAGCGTTCCGAGCACGGAACGGGCTCGCGTGTTCATCATATCGTCGTCACGAACCCAGCCCGACTGCATCTCCTTGCCGAGGAAAAGATTGGAAGCTACATCGAGGTTGTCGCAGAGTTCCTGACCTTGGAAGACGGAAGCGATGCCCATGCGGTCCGCCTCCCGGATCGAGGGGATCGTCACCTGTTCGCCGTTGAGGTAGATATGCCCGAATCCGGGTTGCAGAAAACCGGAGATTACCTTCATCAGTGTGGACTTGCCGGCGCCGTTGTCGCCCACGATGGCGATGACCTCTTTGCGGTCGATGGTCAGATTCACCGATTTCAGCGCCTCGACGAATCCGAATCTGACGCAGATGTCCTCCAGCCGCAGCAACGGAGGTGTACTTGCGTTGCTCATGTCATCCCTCTTTCCTTGACCTTTTCCTCATGGGTGTTTCGTCTATGCTGCGATGCTGTTGCGAATCGCATGTCCGATGGCGGCGAGCGCGCCGCCCAGCGCGCAGTTGTCGCTCGGGTGAGGGGAGCTCAGCACCGTGATTGGCATGACCGCGTCGGGGAACAGCAGCCGCTGCAGCGCTTCATTGAACGGTTGGGTAAACACCTCGCCGGCCATGGCGAGTTTGCCTCCGACCACGACGACCTCCGGGTCGATGCTGATGCACAAGTCGGCGGCCACTTGCCCGATGCGCACCGCCGTGTCAGCGATGATGCGGCGGCATCCGGGGTCGCCGTTGTTCGCCTGTGCCACGAGGTCGTCCATCGTCATGTTGCCGTGCGTGACGCTGAGCAGTTGCACCAGCCGGTTCTCAGCGACAATGGTGTTGAGGCATCCGCGATTGCCGCAGGAGCAGATCGCACCGAGCGGATCGACTTGGATATGGCCGATCTCGCCGGCCAGGCCGGTCACCCCGTGCATGATCTCCCCGCCGGCAACGATACCCGCGCCTACGTTGTCATTGGTGGAGATATAGACGAAGTCGCGCTTGCCGATTGCTGCGCCCATGCGTGATTCGCAGTAGGCGGCGTAGTTTGCGTCGTTGTCGACATATACGGGGGTGTTGAATGTGGCGCTTAGCGGAGAGACGATGTCGAAGCCATCCCACCCGGGCATGACGCCGGGGATGGCGATCATGTGGTCGCCGATGGCGACTGGTGCGGCCAAGGCCACGCCGATGCCGGCGATCTCCCCGGGATTAGCGTCGATGTTGGTCATGGTCTCGTTGATGAGCTGTATCGCGCGTTCCAGTGTGGTGTCGGCCTTGTGACCGAGGGGAAGCGGCAGCATATGCTCCGCGATGATTGATTTCGCGAAATCGACGACGGCCAGTTTCAGTTCGCGTTGCGCGATCCACAGGCCGATGCCGAGACCCTGATTGTGGGCGAGTCTGACCAAGGTAGCCCTGCGGCCGTTGCGTATGGTGCTTTTCGTCTCCAGCTGTCCCTCGTCGACGAGTTGGTGGACGAGTGTGGAGACCGTTGCGGTGGAGAGGCTGGTGACCTCCGCGAGTTCGACCTGCGTCATAGCGCCGAATTTGTGGATGCTGGACAGCAGGTTGGCACGGTTTGCCTCGCGCAGGGAGGTTTGTGAGCCGAAAAGTCGTGTTGCCATGGATATCCAGTGTAGTCCGACGCGGTGGTCGCCGGGGCCGTGTGCGCTCTTCCTGCGGCGTGTCGCGTCGAAAGGCGCATAATACAGCTCTTATGTTCGATAACTGAATTTAAATAACGTTTAAGAACAAATATAAGTTTGACAACTTAACTCAAGAGTGTATGCTATGAGATGAACCGGAACGGTCCGGATCACAAACGGAACAATGGTCGTTCCGTCACCCTCAAAGATGAAGGAGAATACATGCAGTTCACCAAGAAGATCGTCGCCGTCGTGGCGGGCGTGGCGATGTGCGCGGGTCTCACGGCCTGTGGCGGCAGTCGAACCGGACAGTCCGGCGACGGCGACAAGATCGAGAAAGGCGCAACCATCGGCATTTCGATGCCGACCAAATCCGAGGAGCGCTGGAACAAGGATGGCAACAACCTCAAGGCCAATCTTGAGAAGCGAGGGTACAAGGTCATCCTGTCGTTCGCGGATGACAAGCCCGCCCAACAGAACGCCGACATCGAGAACATGGTCAACAACGATGCGAAGATCGTCGTGGTCGCCTCCAAGGACGGCACCGCGGTCGGTCCAGCCGTCGAGAAGGCCCGTGACGCTGGCGCGAAGGTCATCGCCTACGACCGTCTGATCATGAACACCGACGCGGTCGACTACTACGCCACGTTCCAGCTGGAGCAGACTGGTGTACTCGAGGCCACCTGGCTGATCGACAAACTCGGGTTGGAGGACGGCGCCACCGGCCCGTTCAACATCGAGCTGTTCGCGGGCTCCCCGGACGACAATAATTCCAAATACTTCTTCAAGGGTGCATGGGATCTGCTCCAGCCCTACTTCGAGAAGGGAATCCTCGTCAACCCATCCAACCACGGCGGCGGCGTGAAGGCCTCCGACAAGGCCGAGGACATCTGGCAGAAGATCGGCGTGCAGTCTTGGAAGGCCGAGCAGGCCCAGAAGGACATGGAATCCATCCTCGACTCCACTTATGCGCACGGCGAGAAACTCGACGCGGTGCTCAGCCCCTACGACGGCATCACCCAAGGCGTGGCCAACGCCATCGAGTCCAAGCGCCCGGATATGAAGCCCGGCACCGACAGCTGGCCGTACATCACCGGCCAGGACGCGATGGAGATCTCTATCGCCAACATCGCTAACGGCAAGCAGGGCGAGACTGTGTTCAAGGACGTGAACAAGCTCGCGAACGCCGTCGAGGAGATGATCATCGAGATCGCCGAGGGCAAGGAGGTGTCCGGCATCAACGGCAAGTTCAATAACGGCAACTTGGACGTGCCGTCCAAGCTGCTTGACCCGCAGGGCATCACCATCGACAATCTCTCCGATTTGGTGAAGGCGAACTACGTGACCCAGAGCCGCTTCAACGAACTGACTAAGGGCACGCTGCTCGAGGATCAGATCAAGTGACGCGACGGTTCGACGGATGGGGCACACGGCCGTCGTGGCGTGTGCCCTATCCCCTCGCAACACAATATGAGGAGTGATGAAATGTCCCAAACAGACACCATTCTGATGATGGAGAACATCACCAAGACGTTCGGACCGGTCAAGGCCCTGACCGACGTGAATCTGGAGGTGGGCCGTGGCGAGATCCACGCCATCTGCGGCGAGAACGGCGCGGGCAAATCGACGTTGATGAACGTGCTTTCCGGTGTGTATCCATACGGCAGCTACAGTGGAAGGATCGTCTTCGACGGCAAGGAATGCAGATTCCGTACGATCAATGACTCCGAGGCCGATGGCATCGTGATCATCCATCAGGAGCTGGCGCTGAGCCCGTTCCTGTCCATCGCCGAGAACATCTTCATGGGCAACGAGCGGGCCAGGGCCGGCGTCGTCGACTGGGACCGGACCCGCGCCGAGGCCAGAAAGCTGTTGGATCGCGTGGGCCTCCCGGAGGATCCGGACACCAGGATCATGGACATCGGTGTCGGCAAGCAGCAGCTCGTCGAAATCGCCAAGGCTCTGAGCAAGGACGTGAAACTGCTCATCCTCGACGAGCCCACCGCGGCCCTGAACGACGAGGACTCCGCCCATCTGCTCGGTCTGGTGCGCCAGCTGCGCGACGAGCAGGGCGTGACTAGCATCATTATCACGCACAAGCTCAACGAGGTCGCCGCCATCGCCGATAACGTCACCATTATTCGTGACGGCTCCACCGTCGGACAGATGTACGTGACGCCGGAGACACCACTCGATCAGGACGAGCTGATCCGCAAGATGGTCGGTCGCCCGCTGCACAACTTGTATCCGGATCATCCCTCTAACAAGCCGGGCGAGGAATATCTGCGCATCGAGGATTGGACCGTGCATCATCCGCTCGACGTCGAGCGCGTGATCGTGGACCACGCGAACATCAACGTGCGCGCCGGCGAGATCGTCGGGCTCGCGGGGCTGATGGGTGCCGGCCGCACCGAGTTGGCTATGAGCGTGTTCGGACGGTCCTATGGCTCGAACATCTCAGGCAACGTGTACGTCAAAGGCAGGAAGGTCAACCTGCCGAGCGTGCAGGCCGCCATCGACGCCGGAATCGCCTACGCTACCGAAGATCGCAAGGTATACGGCCTAAACCTGTTGCAGAACATCCGTGAGAACGCCTCGCTCGCCTCGCTGAAGAAGATGAGCCGGCACGGTGTGATGGACGATAACATCGAACGCAAGGAGGTGGAAGAGTACCGCAAGGACTTCCACATCAAATGTCATGACATCGATGTGAACGTCGGCACGCTTTCCGGCGGCAACCAGCAGAAGGTCGTACTCGCCAAATGGGTGATCTCCCAGCCGGACATCCTCATCCTCGACGAACCGACCCGAGGCATCGACGTCGGCGCCAAATACGAGATCTACGAGATTATCGACCAGCTGGCCGACGCCGGTAAGGCCGTCATTGTGATCTCCTCCGAGCTGCCGGAACTCATCGGTATCTGCGACCGCATCTACACCGTAAGTTACGGCGTCGTCACCGACAACGTCGAGAAGAATGGATTCACTCAGGAATACTTGATGAAGGGAATGACCAAGGAAAGGAAGGTGGACGCCCGATGAGCGCCGCAACCGCAACATCTGCACAGAAGAAAGAGAAGGTCAGCCTGCTGGCCACTATCGGCAACAACGCCCGCCAATACGGCATCGTCGGCGCATTGCTCGTGATCGTCATCGCCTTCGAGATCCTCACTGGAGGTGTGCTGCTTAAGCCGAACAGCTTCGTGTCGCTAATCCAGCAGAACGCCTATGTGATTATCCTCGCCATCGGCATGGTGATGGTCATCATCGCCACCCACATCGACTTGTCTGTCGGTTCGTTGGTCGCCTTCATCGGCGGCGTCTGTGCCCTGCTGATGGAGCGCGCAGGCATGAACTGGATGCTTGCTATCCTCCTCTCCCTCATCGTCGGCCTCATCGTTGGCGTCTGGCAGGGATTCTGGGTGGCCTACGTGGGTATCCCGGGCTTCATCACTACCTTGGCCGGTATGCTGATGTTCCGAGGGCTCGCCACCGTGATTGTCGGCGAATCCGTGCCGATCACCTCCAATGCCTTCCGTGGCATCGCCCGTGACTATCTGCCGAACATCTTGGGGTTCTGGGGGCCGTTCGATGGTCTGACCCTTGTCGTCGGCGTACTGTGCATCGTCGGCTACGCCTTCTCCCAGCTGCGCAAGCGCAAGCGCGTCGAGAAGGTCGGATTGGTGCCCGAACCGATGAACTTGACTATCCTCAAGATCGTCCTCGCGGCCGTGGTCATTGCGTTCGTCACCTATCTGCTGGCCTCTTCGGGCAACGCGGAACAGGGCGGCATCCCGATTATGCTCGTCATCGTCGGCGTGCTCGTGCTCGCCTACAACTTCATCCTGACCCGGACCGTGTTCGGTCGTCACGTCTACGCCGTCGGCGGCAATCGCAAGGCAGCCATCCTCTCCGGTATCAACACCAAGCGCGTCGACTTCCTGCTGTTCGTCCATATGGGCTTCCTCTCCGCTGTCGCCGCGGTCTGCATGCTGTCCCGTCTGGCCTCCGCGACCGCACAGGCCGGCATGGAGTTCGAAATGGACGCCATCGCTGCCTGCTTCATCGGCGGTACGGCCGTCACCGGCGGTATCGGCACGATTCCGGGGGCAGTGGTCGGCGCATTCGTGATGGGCGTCATCAACCAGGGTCTGTCGATCATGGGTGTGGACACCGCCGTGGTGAAGACCATCAAGGGTCTTGTGCTCCTGCTGGCCGTCGCCGTGGATATCATGTCCAAGCGCAAGAAGAGCTGATCTGTTCCGAATCCCCTCCGGCGGATGGGGGTCCGCATCGCGGCGATGCGGACCCCCATCCGCCCGTCCCGTGCTCATTGTCGAAAGAAAAGGAATCCCCATGCGACTGAATACGCATTCCACCGCCCGTCTCTATGCGCTCACCTGCCTCGCCTGCGTGATCTGGCTTGCCCAGTCGCTGATGCAGGCACAGGCCGACGGCTCGTTGCTCGACTGGTCTACCATCGTTTTCTCGCTGTGTTTGCTCGTCGTGATCGGCTGGTGCGCCCGTTGCGCCGTCGTTGGCTGGAACACGAAGGACGGCGATCAGGCGGCGACGTCCCACGATGCGGGGACCACGAAGGAGCCTCGTCGATGACATGTCCGTTGTGAAACGCGGAGGTGGTCGCAGATTGGCCGAAATCGCGTCCGAACGGGGCATGGCGTGTACATTAGCTAGATATGAACGCAATGAACGCTTTCCATCCATCGGCCATGGACCTGATCCGCACCGGGCTGCAGAACCTCGACGACGCACGCGCGAACCTTGATCGGCTCAAAGCCGACGGCGTGTCCGACGAACGGCTGGTTGGCATGCTCAAGGCCCTGTCCAAGGCGTGCGACCCGGACTGCGCGCTTTCCAACTTCGTCGACATCACCAACGCGATGCAAAGCCAGGGGCGCGACTTCGACGCCATGGTGCCCGACGAGGCGGCGCTCGAACGGCTCATCACCGTGCTCGGCGTCTCTGACGCCCTCGGCAAGCTCATGCGATTCCGTCCCGAACTCGTGGAGGCCGCGGCCAATGACGCCTGCGAAAGCCATCTTTACAATCACGAACAGCGCAGAGTGCATGTGCTCAAATCGGTAGGAGCCGATCCCAATGACCATACCATGCCGACCGCAAGCCTGCCACTTGCCGAAGCTGCGACGGCGCTACGTAAAACCTATCGCGAACAACTCGCCGCAATCATGGCACAAGATGCCACGGCGAACGATCCCATCGAAATCCAACCGCGCATCAGCACCGAACTGTCCGACCTTGCGGACGCGGCGCTTGAAGGCGCGCTCGCCATCGCACGCCATGAAGTGGACGGCAGTGAACACGTGCGTTTCGCCATCATCGGCATGGGTAAACTGGGCGCACGGGAGCTCAACTATGTATCCGACGTGGACCTGATCTACGTGGTGGAACCCGCCGACGCGGACACCAATGGCATGACGCTCAGCCGAGTCGGAACCAAAATGGCGACCACCCTGCAACGCGTATGCCAATCCGTCATTATGGGCGTCGCCGAACCGACGCTTTGGCAGATCGACGGCGGACTGCGCCCCGAAGGCAAGGATGGCCCACTGGTACGCCGGCTCGAATCCCATGAAGCCTATTATGAGCAATGGGCGGAAAACTGGGAATTCCAAGCCCTGCTCAAAGCACGCCCGGTAGCCGGCGATTCTGACCTCGGCCAAGCGTATATGAGCATGACCCGACCGTTCGTCTGGACCGCATCCAAACGAGACAACTTCGTCTACGACTGCCAGCAGATGCGCAAACGTGTCGAAGATCTTATTCCCAACCCGCTCAAAGACCGCGAAATCAAACTCGGCAGGGGAGGCCTGCGCGACGTCGAATTCACCGTGCAGATGCTCCAACTCGTGCACGGACGCTCCGACGAAGCATTGCGCACCAGCTCCACACTCGAATCCCTACAGGCCTTGGCCGAAGGCGGATACGTATCACGCAAACAAGCCAAAAAACTCTCATGGGACTACCGATTCGAACGCGTACTGGAACACCGCCAGCAAATGTGGGCGCTCAAACGCACCCACCTGTTCCCGGACCTCGGCAAAGCCAGCACGGGAGGCCTTGAACGCAAACGAGACATCACCATCGACGAGCTAAACCAAAATCTCGAACTACGACGACTCGCACGCGCATTCCACATGCATCCCGAAGAACTCGTCAACAAATATGATGAGACACGTCGCGAAGTACGCCACCTGCACATGGACATCTACTACAGGCCCATGCTGCCCATCAACGCGGGACTCGACGACGAACAGGTGGAACTCTCCACGACAGCCACGCAGGAACGATTCGAATCCATCGGATTCGCCGACGCCGACGCGGCCATGCGCCACGTCACAGCACTCACCGCAGGCATCTCCCGAGCCGCGAAAATCAACCGCATCCTGCTGCCCGCGGCACTGCAATGGCTCGGCGAAGGGCAGAATCCAGACATGGGACTGCTCAACTGGCGCAAACTCGAAGAAAACTTCGGTTCCGAAAGCGAATACCTCGGATTCCTACGCGACTCACCATCCGCGGCACAACGCCTATGCCACATACTATCCAACTCACGATTCCTCGGCGACGCACTCAACAAATCCGTCGAATCCGTCACCTGGCTCGGCAACGACGAATCCCTGCAACCACGCTCGCGCGAAAGCCTCAATATCCAAACCAAAGCAACGCTCGAACGCAATGCCGGCAACATCAACGACTTCGCCAACTCCATCCGAGCCATGCGCAGACACGAAATCGAACGCATCGGCCTCGCATGGATGAGCGGCGTGATCGACGATGAAGCATCGCTCGCCGGCATGACCGACGTATACGACGCGGCCATCGAAGCGTCACTGCAATGGGCCATCCGACATCGCATCAACGACATGCAACTCGAACAAGCGCCCGCCGCAATCGCCATCATCGGTATGGGACGTTACGGCGGCAAGGAAGTCAACTTCAGTTCCGACGCCGACGTGATCATCATCTACCGGCCAGCCGAAGGCGCCGACGACACCCAAGCCAACCTCTTCGCACGCAAAGTACAGGAAGACCTACGCGCGATCCTGCAAGGCCCAACCACATTCGAACCAAAAATCGAACTCGACATGGACCTTAGACCCGAAGGCAAAAACGGACCACTCGTACGATCCTACGCATCCTGCGAGGAATACTACCGATCCTGGGCAAGCACATGGGAACACCAGGCACTGCTACGCGCCCGATACGCAGCAGGCGACGCGGCGCTCGCCGAGGACTTCCTGATGAACATCGCCGATCCGCTGCGATATCCGAAAATCGATCTTACGGAAACGCAAATCGCCGAAATCCGCAAACTCAAGGCACGTATGGAAGCTGAACGTTTGCCGCGCGGCGTACGCAGGGATCGCCATCTGAAACTCGGCAAGGGTGGACTATCGGATGTTGAGTGGACGATTCAACTGTTGCAATTGCAGCATGCGGGAAACAACGCCAACCTGCGCGTCAACGGTACGTTGCTGGCGTTGGACGAGCTGGAACATCGCAAGCTGATTTCCGCTGGCGACGCTGTGGTGTTGCGTAAGGCATGGCGCATGTGCACGGCTGCACGCAACGGCAGTTACCTGTGGAGCGGACGCGTCAATCAGGCCGATATTCTGCCGGACGATTCATATTCGCTGGGAGGTATCGCCGTATGCCTCGGATACGATGCAAATCGCGGTCAGCATTTTGAGAACGATCTGCTTGCAGTAATGCGCAAGGCCCGCGACGTAACGGAACGCCTGTTCTACGGCCGTTCGTGAGCTGGGAAGTTAACGGCGAGGAACATGTTGTGACCGTCGGATCGAGGCCATACGGCTCTGACGAATGTGCTGGATCAAGGCTTCTGCCTAGGGAAGGACGGAGACCGCTCCACGAGTATTCGTGAACACGCGGTGAACCGTCAGGGTCTGCATTTCAGGCTATAGTTGGCTAGGTCACTTCGAGTGGCCACCTTCAACCACAAGTTGCATGAAAGGTGAGCCGTTGTCTTCAGTACTCGAACAGGCGGTTGAAACGCCGATGGTCGGAAAAAGCGTCATCACATTGGATGATCTTTCCATTCGCCAGATTCAGGAATTACTCCACAAGGCGCAGTACATTGATTCTCATCGTAAAGAAGTGGCGCACACCTGCGATGGCAGGGTGCTCGCCACTTTGTTTTATGAGCCCAGCACCCGTACGCGTCTGAGCTTCGAAACCGCCATGCTCCGACTCGGTGGCAAGGTGATCGGCTTCGCCGGCGCCCAGCTCGCTTCCGTGACCAAGGGTGAAACCATTTCGGACACTCTGAAAACCGTGTCCAACTACGTGGATGTGGTGGCGATTCGCCACCCGAAGGAGGGTGCTGCGCTCGTGGCGTCCCGCGCTGCTTCCGTGCCGGTCATCAACGCCGGCGACGGCGGGCACATGCACCCCACGCAGACCTTGGCTGATTTGGCGACGCTACAGTCGCGCTTCGGTCGCGTGAACAATCTGACCGTCGGTCTGTGCGGCGATCTTACCTTCGGCCGTACCGTGCACTCCCTGATCGAAACCCTGTGCCGTTTCGGCAATGTGAACTTCGTGCTGATCAGCCCGGACGAGCTCAAGACCCCCCAGTACGTGCTCGACCGCATCAATGCGACCGACTCCTGCTCTTACACGGAAGTCAAAGATCTGGTTTCGGTGATTGGCGATCTCGACGTGCTGTACATGACCCGTGTGCAGAAGGAACGCTTCTTCAACGAAGACGATTATCTGCGACTGCGCGACACCTACATTCTCGATGAAGCCAAGATGGCTTACGCCAAGAAAGACATGGCTGTGCTGCACCCGTTGCCGCGAGTCAACGAAATCGCCGTTGAAGTGGATGACGACCCACGCGCCGCCTACTTCGAACAGGTCAAGAACGGCATGCTCATGCGCATGGCATTGGAAAGCTCGGTGGTTGGAGACGAACTGCCGGGATATGAACCGCTTGAATCCAAGGAGGTTGCGGCCTGATGGAAGTCACCAGCATTCAGAACGGAATTATCATCGACCATGTGCCTGCCGGCACCGCACTCAAGGTACTTGAATACCTGAAAATTGATCCGGCTAAGACCAAGCTCGCGCTGATCATGAACACCGACAGCCACATGTTCGGAACCAAAGACATCATCAAAATCGAAAGCGAAGAGGAAGCCGAAACCATCGACCTTGACGTGCTCGGCCTTGTGGCACGCACCGCGACCGTAGGCATTGTGCGCGGCGGTAAAATCGTAGAGAAAAAGCAGCCTACACTGCCGGAACATGTGGTCAATATCATCAAATGCGTGAACCCGCGCTGCGTGACTACCACCGAGCCGGCCGTACAGATGTTCCATCTGGTGCATTCCGACCGCCAGGAATACCGCTGCGACTACTGCGACGAGGAAGCGAAGCTCTGACCCATGACTCTCACCCTTCACGACATCAAGGTTTGGAATACCGGTGAAGTCATCGACCTGATCGTCCCATCCGACGCTGATAAAACGGTGGACGCTTCGGCCATGACCATCGCCCCGGGATTCGAAGATCCCCACGTCCACTTCCGCGATCCGGGCCAGACCTACAAGGAATCCATGGTTTCCGGCTGCGCGGCCGCCGCCTCTGGCGGATACACGAACGTGCTTATCATGCCGAACACCGTTCCCGCCATGGATGGCGTGAAGGTGACGGCGGGGGAACCGGGTGCCAGCGAAGTGCTCGACGCCGGTTTCGACACGGTCATCGACTATTTGCAGCATTACGAACAAGCCCATGATGTGACCTTGCCGGTACGTTATAACCTGTGCGTATGCGCTTCCAAAGGGCGTGCAGGCAAGGAAGCGACCGACGTGGCCGACTGGATCGGCTATCTGCCGGAACACGATGACGACAACAAGGATGCCTACCAGCTGGCCCACCCGGTGACCGCCATCAGCGATGACGGTTCCGCGGTAACACCGGAAATCCTTGACCAAGTGTTCGACAACGTCAAGGAATCAGGTTTGTACCTGATCGAGCATTGCGAACACCACGACACCGGAGCGGTCAACGAAGGTCCCGTATCACGAGAACTGGGTGTTCCCGGCATTCCCGAAGACACCGAACTGAAGATCGTCGAACGTGACATTGAGATGGCACGTAAGACCGGCGTACACGTGCACTTCCAGCATGTCAGCACTGCGATTTCCTTCGACGCGATTCGCAAGGCCAAAGCTGAAGGATTGCCGATTACGTGCGAAACCGCACCGCATTATGTTGCGCTGTGCGATGAGGCGTTGTTGAAATACGGCACGCTTGCCAAGATGAATCCGCCGTTGCGCTCCGAAGAGGATCGCAAGGCAACCATCGCAGCCGTAGCTGACGGCACCGTCGATCTGCTGGCCACCGACCATGCGCCACACACCATGGAAGAGAAGGAGCTCGGATTTCTTGACGCTCCGAACGGCATCATCGGCCTTGAATGCGCGTACGGCGTCTGCCACAAGATTCTTGTGGACGGTGGTTTCATTTCCGACGAACGTTTGATCGAACTCATGTCGACCGCGCCTGCCGAACTTATGGGGCACGACAAGACCGACCTGACGGCCGTGCTGGACGAATACGCGGACGCCGTTCCGGGAGACGACGACACCAAACGTGTGCTGGACCTCGGCAAGGTTCCGGCAGACGACAATGTTGATCTGGTAGTGCTTAACACCAACGAGGAATGGACCGTGGATCCTGAACGATTCCATTCCTCGGCTCGAAACACCCCATTCGGCGGATGGCAGGTCACCGGCCGTCCACTCGCCACCATCATCGGTTCGAAGCTGGCCTTCAGCCGTATCGATAAGGAGGATTGATGGATCGTCTGATTGAAGCGATTGAAGACAAGCAGAATCCGAGCGTTGTGGGACTTGACCCGACTGAAGCGCTCGTGCCAGCGCAAATCGTTGCAAGCTTCGCCGAGGAAATCAACGAACAGGTCGAAGACCCGGCGGAGGCACCTGCCATGCAGCTTTCCGTGGCCTTCTTCGAATTCAACCGCGCCATCATCGACGCCGTCGCAGACATCGTGCCTGCGGTTAAACCGCAGATCGCCATGTATGAGGCGCTCGGTCCGGCAGGTATCGACGCCTACACTATGACCTGCGAATACGCCAAGCAGCAGGGATTGTATGTGCTCGGCGACGTCAAGCGCGGAGACATCGGCTCTACCGCAGCCGCATATGCTCATCACCTCAGCGGTGTAGGATTGGGCGACACCGCCTACGATCCATGGCATGAGGATGCGGTGACCGTGAACCCATACCTCGGCACCGATGGCATCACGCCGTTCGTCGACGCTGCCACCGCCAACGACAAAGACATCTTCGTGCTTGTGCGCACCTCCAACCCGTCCAGCAGCGAACTGCAGGAACTTGAACTCGCTTCTGGCGAACGCGTATACGAGCATGTTGCCGATCTGGTGGAAAGCTGGGGAGCGGAAACCATTGGCAAGAACGGCTATTCACACGTTGGCGCGGTGGTCGGAGCCACCCACCCGGAGGAAGGCAAGGCATTGCGCGCACGTATGCCGCACACGTTCTTCCTAGTGCCGGGCTACGGTGCACAGGGCGGTACCGCGCAGGGTGTGGCCGGCATGTTCGACCGCGACGGTATGGGTGCTCTCGTCAACTCGTCCCGGGGCATTATCGGAGCATGGAAGAAGTCCGGTAAGTATTCCGAATCCATGAGCGCCGACGATGCTTTGGACCTGGTCGCCGAATCGGCGCGTGAAGCAGCCAAAGACATGCGTGACAATCTGCGTGCAGTCCTGCCGTAACCTGCCGACTGGCCAACTGTTCAATCTCAAAAAACAACCATCAACCATCGAACGTAATAGAGAGGGAGTTCATGACCACCGCAACAACGTTCGTTCCGACCGTTGCCGAGGCGACTTCGGCAGGCTTTTTTCCAAGCCGGCATGAAGTCGAGGTCGTTGACAATCAGGAACTGACCGACGGCGTGTACCGTTTGACGTTCCGTGACGAATACATCGCCAGCCATGCCAGACCGGCGCAGTTCGTCGACGTATATTCCAATGATCCAAGCAAGCTGATGCCGCGTCCGTTCGGCGTGTGCGAAACCAACGGCGATGAAGTCAGCCTCATGTTCGCCGTGGTGGGCAAAGGTACCGCCGAATTCGCACAGCTGAAGCCGGGGGACACCATTCGTGTGATGGGTCCGCTCGGCAATTCGTTCAAAACCAAGGAGCCCGCCAATTATGTGCTGGTTGCCGGCGGCTTGGGTGTGCCTCCGCTCGTATGCGCGGCGCAGCATATCGCCGGTGTCGAAGGCGCGGCCAGTACTGCGGTGTTCGGCTACCGTAACGTGCATTTCGGTGACGAATACGTGGGCAAGTATGCCGACAAGGTGTACAGCATCGACGAGAGCGAAGGCAATGTGATCACCCTGCTTGATCGCATCGAAGGCGAACTGCTTGGTGGCGAGCTCAAGCCGGTGATCCTGACCTGCGGTCCTCTACCGATGATGAAGGCCGTGGCCGCATGGGCTGCAAAGCGTGACATGGCATGCCAGCTGAGCTTGGAACAGCGCATGGGTTGTGGCTATGGCACATGCGTGCTGTGCACGGTCGACACATTGGATGGACGTTTGAAGGTCTGTTCCGACGGTCCGGTCTTTACTCGCGAACGTTTGGGATGGGGTGAATGAGATGAGCGACAATACCCAGCATGAGAACCTGTACGGCCCGTACGAATGGAAGCATCCCACGCAGGTGGCGGGCGTGCCGTGGAAGAATCCGGTCGCCACGGCTTCCGGCACCTTCCAGTATGCGGCGGTTCGCTGGTTCTACGATGTGAGCCAACTGGGCGCGGTCACCACCAAGGGCGTCTCTCCGGTGCCGTGGGAGGGCAATCCCGGCGTTCGTACCGCCGAAGGCCCATCCAGCAACATCAACGCGGTCGGACTGCAGAACCCGGGCGTGGATCATTATCTGGAAGACGACCTGCCCAAGCTCAAAGCCATCAATGCCACGGTCATCGCCAATGTGGCCGGCCACTGCGATGACGACTACATCGAAGTCGTATCCAAGCTGAACGATTCTCCTGCAGATATGCTGGAAATCAACGTGAGCTGCCCGAATGTGTCAGCCGGAGGCATGAGCGTCGGCACAGATCCGGTGGCATTGAGCCGTCTGATCACCCGACTGCGCAAGCTCACCGATAAGAAGATGATCGTCAAGCTTACGCCGAACGTCACCGACATCACCGTGCCTGCCCGCGCGGCCGTGGAAAGCGGCGCCGACGCGCTGAGCATGATCAACACGCTGCTCGGCATGCGCATCAACATTCGTACCGGCGAGCCGATCATCGACCATGTGACCGGCGGTGTTTCCGGACCGGCCGTGCTGCCGATGGGTCTCGTGGCCGTGTGGAAGACCCGTTCCGCATTGCCGGACATTCCGATCATCGGCATCGGCGGCGTCGATTCCGGCGAGAAGGCGCTCGAATACCTGTATGCCGGAGCGAACGCCGTGGAAGTCGGCGCGGCCGCGCTGTTCGAACCGACCGCACCATTGCGTGTGGCCCGTGAACTCGACGATCTGCTCGACGCACGTCCCGAACTCGCAGACAAGCTTGCCAAGGGCGAAACTTGGCGCTGACCTCGATCATTCATCAAAGGAGCATGACATGACTGAATCCCTCGACCACCGTTTTACCAAGTTCCTGCTGGACGCACAGGCGCTGAAATTCGGCGAGTTCACGCTTAAGTCCGGCCGCAAGTCACCGTATTTCATCAATGCCGGCGCATTCAATGACGGACGTAAGATCGCCACGCTCGGCGCCTTCTACGCGGAGAAGATCGCTGCGGAAATCGAAGCAGGCAATCTGCCGAACGACATCGACACCATTTTCGGTCCTGCCTACAAGGGCATTCCGCTGGGCGTCTCCACCGCGATCGCTCTGACTTCCGACCACGGTATGGAAGTCGGCTACACCTTCGACCGCAAGGAGAAGAAGGATCATGGCGACGGCGGCATGATGGTCGGCACCCAGCTGACCGACGGCATGAAGGTGCTGCTCGTCGACGATGTGATGACCGCAGGCACCGCAGTACGCGAGGTCATTCCCAAGCTCAAGGCCGAAGCGAATGTTGAGGTTGTCGGCTTGGTGCTTTCCGTGGATCGTATGGAAAAGACCAAGAATTCCGACACGTCCGCGGTGAAGGCCGTCGAAGCAGAGTTCGGCTTCCCGGTGTTCGCCATCGCCAACGTGCGTGAGATCTTTGAGGCCGGACAGCATATCGAAACCGCTGACGGTACCGCGTACGTGACCGACGAGATCAAGGCTGCTGCCGACGCCTATCTGGAGCAGTATGGCGCCTGAATTCTATAGGTGAATCGTATAGGCGAATCCTATAGTCGAGCACATAAAAAAGTGCCTCGCACCAATCGAAAGCATCGGTGCGAGGCACTTTTCACATCTCATATCAGAGTGCATCCGGTCGATCAGTGCATTCAGTCGATAAGGTTGTATCCATGGTCGGTCACCACCGACTTGAGCTTCTCCAAATAGTTTTCCGCGGCCTTCGACAGCTTCGCACGCTCGTTCGTGATCCAGCCGACCAACATGGTCTCATCGGTGTCAAGCGGCACGGTCACGATTTTCTCATTGTTGAGATCGCCGTTGTCAATGCCGGTGCACACGGTGTAGCCGTTCAGACCGATGATGAAGTTCAGAATCGTCGCACGGTCGGTCACGTTGATCTGCTTGGGGGAGTATTCCGGCCAGACCGCCTCTTCGGCGAAGAAGAAGCTGCCTTCCTCGCCCTGCTCGTACTGGATGAACGGGAACGGCTTCAAGTCGTCCATCGTGACTTTTTTCTTGCCAGCCAGCGGATTGTTGCGTGAAATGAACACATGCAATGGAGCACGGAACAGTGGATGGAATTCCAAATGCTTTTCGCGCAACATCTTGCCGATCACGTCTTTATTGAAATCGGACAGGTAGATGATGCCGATTTCGGAAAGCATGTTCGCCACTTGGTTGATGATGTCTTTGGTGCGCGTCTCACGAATGGTGAACTCGTATTCATCGGATTTGATGGAGTTGATCATTTCCACGAACGCTTCGACGGCGAACATGTAATGCTGTGTGGACACGGAGCACAGCTGCTTGCGTGGCTTCGCGTTCTTGTAACGTTCTTCGAGCAGCGACGCCTGGTCGAGCACCTGGCGCGCGTAGGTGAGGAATTCCGCTCCGTCCACGGTCAAGGCGATGCCTTGCGACGAGCGGGTGAAGATCTCGATGCCAAGCTCGTTCTCGAGTTCCTTCACAGATGAGCTCAACGCGGGCTGTGACACGTACAGTTCGTGCGAGGCTTCGTTCATGGAACCGCATTCCACGATTTTCACAATATATTTCAGCTGAAGAAGAGTCATAAACTCAGGTTAGAGTCATGTGCTGACCGTGGGGGAGTGCTTATACCCTCTTGTCTGGATAGTGGACTGCCGACCGCAGCGAATCAACAACAGTGCCGGCAGCATGTCAATGTCAATAATCGAATAAGCGGGATTGCCGGCCTTCTTAAAAAGCTGACAATCCCGCTTATTGCAACCGATTACCGTTCGGCCTTACCGATTCGGCTTGCTGATCAGCCTACTGATACAGATGGCCTCCCTGTTCGCGGAAACGCTCGCTCATTTCCTGCATGCCGGCGGCAATGGTTTGTGCGTCGGCCACAAGCTTCTCTTGTGATTCGGCATTGCCGAACTTTTTGCGAATATTCTGACTGATGGCCATGGAGCAGAACTTCGGACCGCACATCGAACAGAAATGCGCCATTTTCGCAGGCTCGGCCGGCAAAGTATCATCATGGAACGCGATGGCGGTGTCCGGATCGTAGCTCAGGTTGAACTGGTCAAGCCAACGGAATTCGAAGCGTGCCTTGCTTATGGCATTGTCACGGTCGATGGCATGCGGATGATGCTTGGCGATATCAGCCGCATGGCAGGCGATCTTGTATGCGATCACACCTTGCTTCACATCGTCCTTGTTCGGCAATCCAAGATGTTCCTTCGGCGTCACATAACACAGCATTGCAGTGCCATAGCGGGCGATTTCCACACCGCCGATCGCCGACGTGATGTGGTCGTAGCCGGGAGCGGTGTCAGTGGTGAGCGGTCCAAGCGTATAGAACGGCGCATCCTTGCAGATCGCCTTCTCCATTTCGATGTTCATGCGCACGGTGTCGAACGGAATATGGCCAGGTCCTTCGATCATCACCTGCACGTCGTGTTCCCATGCGCGCTGGGTAAGCTCGCCCAAAGTCATCAGTTCGGCGAACTGTGCCGCATCGTTCGCATCGGCAAGCGATCCCGGACGAAGTCCATCACCCAGTGAGAACGCCACATCGTATTTGGCGAAGATTTCACACAATTCGTCGAAATGCGTATACAGGAAGCTTTCCTGATGATGCTGCAAACACCATTCAGCCATAATCGAACCGCCACGCGAAACGATGCCCGTCATGCGGTTCGCCGTCAATGGCACGAAACGCAGCAGCACACCGGCATGAATCGTCATATAGTCCACACCCTGCTCGCACTGCTCGATCACCGTGTCGCGGAACAGTTCCCAGCTGAGCTTGGAAGCGTCATCCTCCACCTTTTCGAGTGCCTGATACATTGGCACGGTGCCGATCGGCACGGGGGAGTTGCGTAGAATCCATTCACGCGTAGTGTGAATGTCGTTGCCGGTAGACAGATCCATTACGGTGTCAGCACCCCACTTGGTGGCCCACGTGAGCTTCTCCACCTCCTCGTCAATAGACGAAGTGACCGCCGAATTGCCCATATTGGCGTTGAGCTTGGTAAGGAACTTCGAGCCGATGATCATGGGCTCAGCCTCAGGATGGTTGATATTGCAAGGCATGACGGCACGTCCTGCGGCCAGTTCGCTGCGCACCAGTTCCACGCTGCAATGCTCGCGTTCCGCTACATAGCGCATTTCCGGCGTGATGATGTTGTGGCGCGCGTACCACATTTGCGTCACCGGATGATCCTTGGCCTTCATCGGCTTATGCTGGCGGCCGCGCCATTCCTTGGAAGCCTTGCCACGCTTGATGGCGCGTTTGCCGTCATCTTCCAGATTGCGTCGACGTCCCTCGTATTCTTCGACGTCACCGCGGTCAAGAATCCAATCCAAACGCAGGGGAGCGAGTCCCTCTTTCGGATCGCATTTCGGTCCTTCGGTGTTGTAGTCCTTGAATGGCGCGTTCGGTCCGACGCCAGGAGTGTCAGACAGTTTGATTTCGGTGTATGGCACTTCCAGATCGTAGGAGCCGAATTCGTTTTCGAAATGTACCGGCGTGGTTTTGCGGATATGCGCTTTGTCGCGCTGTTTGGAATCGCGTGCGGCAATGTCGACGCGCTGCTGCTTGGCGAGCTTGGATGCGGCCTTGGCTTCCTTCGCATTGGTGAACTTCTTTTCACCGGATGCGCCGTCGGCTGCGTTGCTAGGGCTGATTTCCGCTGTGTTCTGGGCTTTCATGCGCGGTGCGTATCCGTGCTTCGTGTCGCCACGTACGGCTTTCCAACGCGTTACCATATCGCGGGTTGTGGCTTCCGGATCATCGGCTCCTGCAATCGCGGACACCACGAACCAGCCTGCCGCCTTTGAACGCGCCAGCATTTCCATATCATCTGCGGTCACGCCACCGCCTACCACTACCGGAAAACCACTGGCTGAACAAATGGTGTTGATCTGCTCTTTGTCAAGCGTGCGACCGGAACCGTCATTGCCGCCTACGGACGCTTCCGGCTTGGTGACGGAAACATGCAGCGGCGCCGCACCGATATAGTCGATGCAGCCATTGGGCAATTCGTTGATGAGTCTGACCAGGCTTTCTGTCTCCGCCGACAATCCCACGATGGCGTCTTCGCCGAGCAGCGTGCGGGCTTCACGCGGTTCCATATCGGTCTGTCCGATGTGCACGCCGTCAACCTTGATGCCTTTGCTGCGGGCCTGCCAGACCACATCCACGCGGTCGTCGATCACGAATGCCACGGAATCTGACTTGTTGTTGTCTTCGATGATTTGCGCGATATCACGCGCCATGTCGGTAAGGTCCTTCGCGTCGGCGTCTTTGGCGCGCAGTTGGATAAAGCTTGCGCCCCCGCGCAATGCGTCATCGATGACGTCGGTGATCGGTCGACCTTTGCAATCCTGTGGGCCTACCACAAAATAGGCGCTCAGGTCGAAGCTGTCTCGCATCGACGCATACGGATAATTGTTCATGATTCCCCCTTGATTATGCTGTTTTGGGTTGGGAAAATTTGATTCCGTCAGTAAATGGATACGCTGACATGCCTCGTATTCTTGGATACACGGGATAGAAAGCGAAATTACGCTTGATGATTTCGCGATGCAGGTTGTTTTGCCGACGCGTCTGTTGCGTTGACTTTTACGGATGCCGATTGACGCTGGAAATGCGTGTGCACGATGACGCTCATTCTTCGCTCCCTACGATGGTGTTAACCAACAGGTTCAAAGGGTCAGGCATTCGCCTATCTCAGCTCCGTTGAGGAGCCCCCCTGCTTTAGGTGTTGGCTACGAACCTACGCCCTGCACTGGACGTAGCCTTTCGCCGAAGCCCATAGGTGAGTCAGACCCGTCGTCACTTTCGCATGCATCGTCTTCATCCGTATCACGCCCCACCGCGCATTTCACGGCAAAACTCTCCTTGCAGGCTAAGCTATACCTCAGTTCAATGCATTGCGTATGAAAGAGGTTGACTACATGTTGGAGACGGAACGGCTGACATTGAGGGCTTGGACTGAAACAGATGCGGAAAGCTTGTACGTCTATGCGAAAGATCCGGATATCGGACCTATCGCGGGCTGGCCCGCACACCGATCGAAAGAAGAAAGTCTCAATACGATTCGTCATGTGCTCAATGGCAAGGAATGCTGCGCGATTTGCGAGCGCGGCAGCAATAACCCCATTGGCTCGATTGAGTTAAAGCTTAATGGTCATACGGATATGACGGATCGTGATGATGAGTGTGAGTTGGGTTACTGGTTGGGCAAGCCTTTCTGGGGGAGGGGTTATATGCCGGAGGCGGCCAAGGAGATTATCCGTCATGGTTTTGTTGATCTTGGTATGAGTGCGATTTGGTGCGGCTATTATGACGGCAATCTGAAGTCGAAGCGGGTGCAGGAGAAGGTTGGTTTTGTCTATCATCACACGTGTGATGAGGTGCCGGTGCCTCTTATGCATGAGGTGCGTGTCGGGCACGTGAATATTCTTACCAAATCACGTTGGCAAATTTTGGCTGCCCGCTGATCGTGTCGGAAGCCAAGGCTGCAACAGACAAACTAGGCAAACTGGGTGATGTTTCAATGTGGTGAAAGGGCGTTCAATACGGCGGCATGCTCGACACGTCGGTACTCACTGAACAAGCCGATCTGCAAATGGTCGTATCAGGCATACGCGAACTATCATTTGTCGACCAAAAGCACCTGTTCCTCATGGGATGCAGCCAGGGAGGCATGGTCAGTGCCATGGAAGTCGCCGACCATCCGCACGACTATGCCGACACCTTCATCGCAATACGATGGTGCTCACCTAAAATGCTTTGGCAGGTTCTTGGTTGGCGTCGAACGGATGCTGGTCAAGACCCTTTAGAGCTTCATGATGTTTTTTTCGATGCGACGGATGACGTCAATGAAAGCCTTATCGTTTTGCCCGGTTGGATCTGGCAGATTCCAATTATCGTCGAAAGCCTTGCCGATATAGGGGCATCCCACGTCGCAGCCCATGGAAATCGTGATATCAGGTTTTGGAATATCCGAAATCAGTTTGGAGTATTGCGTTTTCTCCATGTCGATGCCGTAAAGCTCTCTCATGAGTCGTACGGCATCCTGATTGATCTGCGGCTTGGTTTCCGCACCTGCGGAATAAAAATCAAAATCGGTTCCGCGTAAATGCTTTCCCAACGCTTCGGCAATCTGGCTGCGGCATGAATTATGCACGCAAATAAAAGCCACTTTTCTCATAGCTTCCCCTGTCTGCGATGTTATGATTTCGCGATTGCTGTTCCGTATTATACGTTTCGCCCAATGCTCCGCGTCCACATCATCGAATAACACAATGCCCGGTGCGACCATGGCATAAGCTGGTCGTACCGGGCATTGGCTTGGATTATTCGCCCCAGACTTCTTCGGCGATGGACCTTACGAGTGCGATCTTAGCCCACTGCTGCTCCTCAGTGAGCTTGTTGCCTTCCTCAGTGGAGGCAAAACCGCATTGGGTGGACAGGCACAGACGCTCCAACGGCACATACTGGGCCGCTTCGTAGATGCGAGCCTTGATCGTTTCCGGATCTTCAAGTTCCGACCTCTTGGAGGTGACGAGGCCAAGCACAACCTGCTTATCACCGGCAACCTCAGCCAGTGGCGCAAAGTCACCGGAACGGTCGTCGTCGAACTCCAGATAGTAGGCATCCACGTTCTCTTCGCCGAACAGCTTGGCTGCGACCGGAGCGTAACCGCCGGATGACAGCCATGTGGAATGGAAATTACCGCGGCAGATATGAGTGTTGATCACCAGGTCGTCAGGCTGGTCAGCGATCACCGCGTTAATCACGTCGAGATTCTCCTGCTGCAGGCGAGCCGCATCTTTGTCGCTCCAGCCGAGACGCTCACGCACGCTCTTGTCGCACAGGCGGGTCCACGTGCAATCGTCGAACTGCACGTTACGGCAGCCGGCAGCATACAGGTCGGCGATGACCTGACGATATGCGGCCACAATATCCGCGGTCAGCTCGCCGTCATCCTTGTAGAACTCGTCGTACGGGTAGGCGTTCTTGTTGCCGGTAAGCACGAAACGGGTCTGCGCTGGGGAAGGCATGGTCTGACGAGCTACGGTATTGTCATCTTCAAACTGCTTGATGAACTTGAAATGCTCCACGAACGGATGATTGTGTCCGTCGAGCTTGCCGGTCACCGTGGCAGTGTCGGCAGGAGTGACCTCGTCATGGAAGGCAACGCGATGGGCGGCGGCGACATGGTCCACGCCATTGAAGCCCCACATGAAATCGAAATGCCACCAGCCGCGACGGAATTCACCATCGGTGATGACATGCAGGCCAGCGGCCTTCTGCTTGGCAACCAGATCAGTGATCAGCCTGTCTTCGACAGCCTTCAACCCAGCGGCATCAATAATACCTGCAGCATAATCTGCGCGAGCCTGCTTGAGTTCGTCCGGACGCAGATAAGAACCGACCACATCGGCGCGGAACGGTGCATTCTTGGAATATGCCATGATTCTCCTTTGACTATTGACTTGCGATTAACAATCAAAAACGACAAAACTAACAATATGCTATCCCACCACCCACGAACGCGACGCACTCCATCCGCCTGGTTGACAACGTACTTCCGTCCATCCGCAGCAGAGTTTTCAATGCTGGAATAAATGGGAATGAATGACGCTGCATGGCGTTCCGATATTGGCAGACGCGCATTCAATGATTGTGCAGAGAATCGCGAAAGGCATGCGGAATCACGGCATGAGTTGCGTTGTGTTCGTATACAATCGCAATGGACATGAACGACTGCAAGGAGGCTGCCATGACTGTGCCGCAACGAGTGCTTGACACCATGAATTCCGGACTGATCTACACCTGCGATGACGAAGAGATGATCAAAGCGCAGCAGGAACAGATGGAACTGCTGTACGACTTCAACGCAACCCGCCCCAGCCAAATGACGCAACGCAACGAAATCGCACGCCAACTGCTTGGCGAATTCGGCGAGGACGCTTATATCGAACCGCCGTTGCATGCCAATTGGGGATGCAACACGTATTTCAGTGCGCATGCTTACGCCAATTTCAACCTCACGCTGGTTGATGATGGTGAAGTGCATATCGGCGAACATACCATGATCGGCCCGAACTGCACTATCATTACCACCGGCCATCCGATTCGTCCTGACCTGCGCGAGAAGGTCACACAGTATTCTCTGCCGGTCGTCATCGGACGTAATGTGTGGTTGGGCGCCAACGTTACCGTGCTTCCCGGCGTCACCATTGGCGACAATTCGGTGATTGGCGCATGCTCGCTGGTTACCAAAGACATTCCCGCCAATGTGGTCGCATTCGGACAGCCATGCAAGGTGTATCGCGAAATCGGCGAACATGATGACGTCTACTATTGGCGTGACCGCATGATCAACCCACCCTACGACCAAAAGCAGTAAAACAAATCACTATCGACCAACCGTTAAAACAGGTCGAATCATCGTGAACTAGTCGTTATGACAGATCCACAATCCCATAATTTGCGACTGTCAAGCGAGATGCCGGGCGCACCATTGCTCCACCACACGGGCAAGGCGCGCCTTTTTCTTTAAAACTCAGTCCTAGCTGCTCCAATCAATCATGCTTCCCACCATAACGCGCGAAACGTAACGCATACATGTCCGCAGTAGATATTTAGATAATTATCTAAATAAGAAAACATTTAAACATTGTAAAGTGAAGGAGGAATGCATGGCAGGAGAGGGATTCAAGGCGCTCTCCGATCCCACGCGACGGCGCATTTTGGAATTACTGCGTGAACGTGACATGACGGCTGGTGAACTCGCGGAACAATTCAACATGAGCAAACCGTCGATCAGCCACCATCTGACCACGTTGAAAACCGCGGGACTAGTAACCGACGAACGGCACGGGCAGAACATCATCTACAGTCTCAACACCACGGTGATGCAGGATCTGATCGGATGGTTCATGGGATTCATGGACAGCGACGGAAACGTCAATCAAGCGAATGATCAAACAGGCAATAAATAAAGGAGGGTCTTATGTGCGGGAACAACCTGAACGATTCCAAAAAAGCTTTCGATAACAACATCAACAATGCCGAAGACAAGAACAAGACTGATTCGAGGGAGAAGATCGCCCCGATCGGACGCAATCTGTGCATTACACTCGTTGCACTGTGTGTAGTCAACATCATCGCACATCTTGCTTGTTACAGTCGGCTTCCCGAAAACGTGCCGATTCACTGGGGTGCCGATGGTTCGGTCAATGGCTACGGTCCGCGTGCCGTAACATTGATTCTTGATATATTGCCGTTGCTGTGCTTGGGGCTTTTCCTCGTCATCCCGAAGATGGATCCCAAGGGAGAAAACTACATGAAGGCCAGCGGACTGTATCGTGGATTCGTCATCGCGTTCACGCTCATCATGTGCGGTGCCACATGGTTCACCGAAGCCACCGCATTTGGTGTGATCCCGGCTACTGGTGGTCCTGTTGGACTTATCATCAGCGTGGTGCTGGGAGCGCTGTTCGTCGGCTTAGGCAATTACCTTCCGCGCATGCGCCAGAATTACACTTTCGGCATCAGAACGCCTTGGGCTTTGGCTGATGAGAACAATTGGAAGCGTACGCAGCGTGTAGGTGGCATCTCTTTCATGGTGTTGGGAGTGTTATTGGTCGTAGCGGGCGTTGTCAGCTCTGTCGTGCCTGTGGGTGACATGCTCATGGCTGCAATTATTGTGACGATAGCGGTTGGCGCAGCGCTCGTTCCTTATGCGTACAGCTACCTGTTGTTCCGCCGCAGCCGGAATTCGCAGTGACGTTAAAGCAACTGGGACGCTGACGCTCCGACACAACCAGTCGATATGCAACGTTGGCAATCTGGAAAAGTTTAATGAACGGACTCAGGAGAACCAATTGCAAACAGTGAAGGAATCGAATCTGAATTTCTTCAGTCCAATGGTCGAGGGCGGTTCACATGCGTGTGATCCGCCCTCTTTGCTAATTCAAGTGTTCGTTTTGAAAAAAGTCAGAAATCCATGCCCAAAGATTTCAGATCGCGGCGAGCCTGATCGGCGTTAGTAAAGCGGAACGCATGCATGCCCACGGCCTGTGCGCCAGTGACGTTCTTCGCGGTGTCGTCGAAGAACACGCTGGATTCCGGCCTGAGATTGAAACGGCTCAGTGCCAGTTCGTAGATGTCGGCATTCGGCTTGTGCATCTTCTCCACACCAGACACCACCGTGCCTTGCAACAACTCCTCCAGCTGAGGGAACCTTTCGAAAGCGAAATGGAACGTCTCGTGCGACCAATTCGTCAACCCCCACACGCCGTAGCCTGCAGCCTTCAAATCACGAAGCAGCTGTTCCATATCCGGAATCATGCGGGGGAGCGCATCGCCATAGCGTTCGATGTAATCGCGGAAAATTTCAGCGATCTCCTCACCCTGCTCGCGTACCACGTCGGGATAAATGTTTTCGAAATCTTCGCCATGGTCCATACGATCCTCATAATCGTAGAAACCGCAGGGATCATTATCTGCGCAAATACGGTCCACAACTACTTGGGGGTACCTGCCTTCAAGGCATGCGCGCGTCTGCCAGTCTATGAGCACGCCGCAAAAATCAAAGACTACATCGGTGACGTTGGCACTGGGGGAGGTCATGAAAATCCTTCCTGCAAAATACGGATTGGCAACGTCAGTGTAACGCAAAGTAACCAACGTTGGGGCTGGTATTCAGTAAATTTGTTGCACAATTAAAGTAATTGTAAAAATGCAGGCTGAATACCGCCGATAATATCGCTGGCGATGATTGGATGGCCGATTTCTCCGAAATGCTGCTTTTTGGAATGACCGTAGATTTGCGGACGATGCCATCCGCGCTGTTCGGATTGCGATGCGATCGCTCCCGCAAGACCATGCATGTAGGCACCGGCAGCCACGACCTCGGGAACCAATGCCGGATCCTCAGCAAGCATGTCGTCCTGTTGCGCGAGCAGGGCTCCCAACATGCCGGCGAGCACGTCACCCGATCCTGCGGTCGACATCCATGCCGGTGCGCGACCGGAAAGAATCACGCGCTCATTACTCTCGCCATCAGCGCCCACCACCATGGTCACCGCGCCCTTCAGCAACACGGTCGCACCGGTCAGCTCACGGAGTTTGCGGGAGCAGGCAAGCGGCTGCGCCCGCACCTCGTCGACGCCTACTTCGTTTTCGCCCAGCCGAGTCAGCATGCGGGCCAGCTCTCCGGCGTGCGGGGTGACGACCACCTGAGGCGGCACCTTATCTGGTAGTAAATCCAAGGCTCCGGCGTCCACCACGATTGGTGGCATATCCAGTGCGCTCGCATGCCTGGCATCGGCATCGTCGCCAAGGCCGGTTTCTTGTGGCAGCGCATAGTGCTTCAGCAGCGCGGCTATGGTTTCGCGCTGGAAGTCGGAGTCGGACGCTTCGTCATCGCCTGCGGGAACGCCGGAGCCAACCACCCACGATTGGACGCGTCCCTTGCCGATCACCGCCTCAGGCAACGAGGAAAGCACCATATCCTGCGCGCGTTGTGGGCCAAGATAACGCACCATGCCTGTGTTGGTTCGTGCGGCGGCAGCGGAAGACAACACGGCCGCACCTGGGTAACGTGCGGAACCTGTCACTAAGCCGACCACTCCGCGTGAATATTTGCCGTCCGAAAGCTGCGGTAGACGGATCGAATCCGTTACGAAATCGCCATCCGTCATTTCGGTCGCGGGAACGCAATCATCGATATCGAAACCGAAATCGACCAAAGTGAGGTGTCCGCATGCATACGAGGCGGGCGGCACCATCGCGCACGGCTTCATCGCGCCGAACGTCACCGTAACGTCGGCCGGAATATACGGTCCCGGCAGCGAACCATCATTCACGCCAACGCCGGACGGTGTGTCGATCGCCACGACAAGCGGCAGATCGGAGGAGGGTTCATTGTTCGGTAAGGCGGGCCTGTCGGGTAGTTCGCTATCGAATCCCAAGGAGGATGCGATAGCGCCTGCGATGCCACGCAACGCGCCACTTACGCCAATGCCGGTCATCGCGTCGATGATTACATGGGATCCTTGGGCGTATTCGACGGCGGCCTGCAGTCGTTCTCCGGCTTCGCCCGCGGAAAAACCCGTGGCGCATCCGGGTATTTCCGCGGCTGGGTCGAGTGCGAGAACGCGGCCTCCGGCGTGCACAAACGCGCTGAAAGCCTCCTCGTGCAGGGAGCGACCCACGGCGATCGCAGTGACGTGCGCGCCTTCGTTTGCCAATTCCGCGCCGGCATACAGGCCGTCTCCGCCATTGTCTCCCGCGCCTACCAGCAGGGTCACGCGAGCATCCTCGACGGCGAGATCCTCGTCGTCGAGCAGTGTCATGGTCACGTGGGCCGCCGCCGAAGCGGCCATGCGCATCAGAGGCACGCCGTCGTCAAGCAGCGGACGTTCCAGCTCGCGCACGGTATCGGAGTCGTAAGCGCTGTACAGTAGTGTCTGCAAACGGTCGGCGTCATCGGCGATGTCCATAACGTTCCCTTCCTCGTTGTTTATGAGCAACAATCCCTACTGTAGTCGTAATATTGGGAGTCAAGGGTTTTTCGGCGTGGAATGGAGGCTGATATGGCATATATCGAAATGCAGCACAGTTACAAGCGTTACCAAATGGGTTCCACCACCATTACCGCGAACGACGATGTGAACTTCGGCATTGAGAAAGGCGAATTGGCCATTATTCTGGGCGCTTCGGGCGCAGGCAAGTCGACGGTGCTGAACATTCTAGGCGGCATGGACACAAATTCCGAGGGCAGAGTGGTCATCGACGGGCGTGACATTTCCAACTACTCTCCGAAACAGTTGACGGCTTACCGCAGAACGGACATCGGCTTCGTGTTCCAGTTCTACAATCTCGTGGCGAATTTGACCGCGAAGGAAAACGTCGAACTCGCTTCGCAGATTGTTTCCGACGCGCAGGATGCCGTCAAAGTGTTGGAAGATGTTGGTCTTGGCGATCGTGTCGACAATTTTCCCGCGCAGCTTTCCGGCGGCGAACAGCAGCGCGTGGCCATCGCCCGTGCCGTTGCGAAGAATCCGAAGATTCTGCTGTGCGACGAGCCGACTGGCGCGTTGGATTACAACACCGGCAAGCAGGTGCTGCAGATCCTGCAGGATATGAGCCGTAAGAAAGGCGCAACCGTGGTGATCGTGACCCATAATTCAGCAATCGCGCCAATCGCGGATCGTGTGATCCACATGCATGATGGCAAGGTCACCGCCGTCGACGTCAACGAGCATCCGATGGACATAGCGGAACTCGAGTGGTGATGTCGCGACACGCGGTGCGACACTCGATTTGCGAAGACGTGCGAAGCGTGTAATATATGTGACTTGTGCACGGAAGCAATTCCGTACGGGAAGCACATTCCTGCGTAGCTCAGTTGGCAGAGCATCCGACTGTTAATCGGACGGTCACTGGTTCAAGCCCAGTCGCAGGAGCGCAGTTTTAGGAGTTTTCCTGATTTTTTTCAGGAGAAGACTTAAAACGGGAAAAATATTCCTGCGTAGCTCAGTTGGCAGAGCATCCGACTGTTAATCGGACGGTCACTGGTTCAAGCCCAGTCGCAGGAGCCATATGAAAGCCCTTGGAAATCAAGGGCTTTTTTGTTACTCCAACGAATCAAGCACGTCGTCAATTAGCGTGCGCTCGTGCGATCCATCGGCTTTGAGTCGAGGGAAGCGTCGCAAGGCATTGGCGGGACTCGCGCCGGCCGCACGCGCCACATTCGATTTCGATTCGCCATGGGCCAAAGCTGTTTCCGCAAGACGATCCACCAGCGAGTCCGACACCTTGCGAATCTGCTCGGCAACCCACAACTGCGCCAGTTCGGGGGAGAGCGCGTAATCGTCCTGCAATTCGCTTGATGCCTCCTGCACGGCCGCCCACAGCACCATAAAAGGCTTCTGATAGTAGGTGATCCGATCGTAGTCGGACTCGCTTTCCAGCTGCTGCAACGCTTTGCGCTGTGACGTGTTATCGCTCATGCGTTCCATCGTATGCCGCGACACGCCACGGAGCCTGTGGATAACCCATCCTCCGACCACAGGGCCGTTTCAGCTGGACAATCAATCACCATACTGTCATGCTGGCAATTCACCGCAGCACAGCGTAACAAAGCAATAAAGCGACACAGCAACGTAGCAATGCGAAGGAGCCGTCATGAACGAACATGAATATCGTCGACGAATTCAACGGAACAGAATCGTCCAAGAGGAAAAGAAACGCATTCGCCAGCAGTTGCGCCAAATCATGGTCGTATGCGCGCTGGCGTGCGTCATGCTGCTCTTGTGCTGCCTATGGTCGGCTGAACCGACATATGCGAAAACGAATTCTGGTAGCGCGTCCGGATCCTGCGTAGCCCTGATGCGATGGCCGTTGAACGGCGTGCAGATAGTTGGCAAGTATGACGCGCCGAAACAACAGTGGCTTCCAGGACATCGGGGCCTTGACCTGCGCGCAGACCCTCAGGAAGCCATTATCGCGCCAGCGGACGGCGTGATCGCCTTCAGTGGCAGCGTGGGAGGCAAAGCCGTGGTCACCATACGGCATGGAGGCAGCCTTTCCGGACTGACCTCGACGTTCGAACCAGCCAAGGCGGAACGCGATGTCGGCGCACATGTTGCGAAAGGGGAGCGTTTCGCGCATGTGGAGGGCGAATCTGACCATTGTAACGATCATTGCCTGCATTGGGGAATCAAATCGGAAGGACGGCAATACACCGATCCGGAAAGCAAAACCCGGACGGTGCGAATCGGATTGAAAGTTCTATGAAACAGGAGTCGACAGAACCATCGGTTTTGTCCATACGTCGTGGCCTCGCCGAAAAAAAGTGAAGCTCTCAGGCTATGATGCTGCATGTACGACGATTACGCAGGGGAGAAATGCCATGTACAAGGAATACACGCGGCCTTTGGAACAGCAGATTGACACAGACAAAAATATTTTTTCGGTGCTTGAGGAACGAGCGAACCGTACTCCGAACGATTCCTTGGTCGAATACAAGAATGAGCATGGCGAGTGGACGTCGTTCAGTGCCATCGAGTTCCGAGACAAGGTCATCGCCATCGCCAAAGGCCTGATCGCCCAGGGCATCATGCCCGGCGACTCGGTGTCCATCATCGCCCACACTTGCTGGCAGTGGACTGCGCTCGACGTGGCGATCATGTCGATCGGCGCGCTCACCGTCCCCGTGTACGAGACGAATTCGCCCGCGCAAGTCAAAATGATCTTCAACGACGCCAACGTCAAAATGGCGTTCGCGGAAGATGACGCGCAGCGCGACAAGATCGAATCCGTCAGGAGCGAATGCTCCGATCTTGGTGACGTCTATGTCATCAGACTTGGCGCGATCGACACAATGATCGAATACGGCCATGCCGTGTCCGACGCCGAATTCCAAGAGCGCGAACATGCAGTCAAAGGCTCGGACCTCGCCACCATCGTGTACACCTCCGGCTCCACAGGAACGCCAAAAGGCATTGAGCTCACCCATTCTAATTTCGTGTTCATCACCTATTCGGGCATCAACTCCATGCCCGATATCGCGATGAAGCCGAACCGTCGTCTGCTGCTGTTTCTTCCGCTGGCGCATGTGTTCGCCCGCTACATGCAGTTCTTCTGCTTCGCCGGCAATGTTTCGCTTGGCCTGTCCGGCAACCTGAAGACGATCCTGGCTGATTTCAAGGCGTTCAAGCCGACGTTCATCCTTGCCGTGCCGCGAATCTTCGAAAAGATCTACAATGCGGCGTCGCAGAAGGCCGGAGCCGGCCTCAAAGGACGTATTTTCGCAGGTGCCACGCAGGCGGCGCGCGACTGGTCGCATGCGCAGCAGTCAGGCGAAGGCATTCCGGTCGTCTTGAATCTCAAGCATGCGTTGTACAACAAGCTGGTGTACGCCTCGATCATGGACGTGTTCGGCGGTCATGTGGAATATGCGGTTTCTGGAGGCGCTCCGCTTGATTCATCCATCGCTCATTTCTTCAATGGCGTCGGATTGCCGCTGCTGGAAGGCTACGGCATGACCGAAACCTGCGCTCCGTCAAGCGTCAATCCGACTTCCGGATACAAGATTGGCACCATCGGACTGCCGCTGCAGGGCGTGACCATGGGTGTCGACGATGAAGGCGAATTGTGCATCAAGAGTCCGGCCGTATGCGCTGGCTACCATAACAATCCCGACGTCACCAAGCAGCAAATCGTCGACGGCTGGCTACATACCGGTGATCTTGGTTCCATCGACGATGAAGGCTTCGTCTCCATCGTCGGACGTAAGAAGGACCTCATCATCACCGCCGGCGGCAAGAACGTCTCCCCATGCGAGATGGAAGCGTCGATCATGACGTCGCCCGTGGTGAGCCAATGCGTGATGATCGGCGACCGCAAGCCGTTCATCGCGGCCATCATTTCGTTGGATCTTGGCGAAACGAACGCATGGCTTGCGTCGAAGGGCGCGGAATGCGTAGTATCCCTCGAGGAGGCCTCCCGCAATCCGATTGTGCACGCCGAAGTGGAACGTGCCGTCAACAAAGCCAACGAGCTCGCATCCCGCGCCGAATCGATCCGTAAGTTCGAAATCGTGCCGGACGAATTCACCGAAGAAAACGGCTTGGTCACGCCAAGCATGAAGGCACGCCGTCAGGCGGTGGTCGACCATTACCGCACGCTGATCGACACAGTCATCTACGTTCCAAAGAACAAGTAAGCGCCAATTATCGCAAAAAAAGCGTTGACTGCAATATAAAAAGCTGGTTTCCGTCGAATTGTTACGACGGAAACCAGCTTTTTATATTTCTTGTTCGGATTTCGTATGTTTGATGATCCGGATTATCTCGTATCAGCTGGATTACAGCCCTGCTTCGGCAAGCGAGATATATCCCGGTTCGATCAGCGTTTTCTTCAGATTGCTGGCGCTGACCGCTAGCGCCTCTTCTTGGATGGTCGGCACTTTCTTGTTTTCCATGGCGACGGATGAGATGAACGTCAGCTTCGCAAGCTTGCCCGACGTGTTAAGCTGCACGCAGGTCTGTGCGATGTCGGATGCCAAGATCTTGCGATTTTCCAAAGCGGTCATCCACTGTTTGCCGTTCACGATATTCGGTATGGAGCTGACGTAGGCGCCGTAACCGGTGATGATCGGCCATTGCGAGTTCTGCTCGTCAAGGGAATCGCTGGTATCCTCCGTATCGGAATCGCCGTCATCGGATTCAGGCGCCTGCGCAGGATCGGGAACGGACTGTTTTTTCAAGTCTTTCTTGCCGGTGATATTGTCTACGATGCCGGAAATGGTGATGGATGGGTTGATGTCGGCCGCCGAACCGGTGTATCCAAGATCATTGAGTTCTTCGGAAACATAACCGGCCACATAATCATTGCAGGAGATGATACCGTCGATGCGGGTATGACGCGATGTGTCCTTGTCCATGCCAAGACGTTCGGCGAGCGTGGATTTGACCCGCTCGCTTTTCGCCGCATCGAACGCCACAGACACCCAATCGGATTCCGTGCTCGACGAGGTCAGCGTGCCGGACGGGGAAACGGCCTTCCCGTCTTTGAAATACGGTCCAAGCACCGACCAAATACCTTTGAACACGTCTTGCACGAAAGTCGCGTCCGCTGTGCTGCCGCTTTCATCGGCGGCATCGTAGGGGAGTAGCACTTCGATATGCTTCGGATTGTCGGAGCTGGTTTTGGCGAGTTCAAGCTTGCTGACCAGCTGCTTGGCCTGCAGTTGGCCGACTTGCTCGGCCGTGGTCATCGGTGCGTACACATCCGGAGTGAAACCCTGCAGCGTGTTTGACACTAACACGACTTTCATGCCCTCGTTTTGAGCGAGCTGCAATGCGGAAACCAAGCGTTCCGCGGATTGGGCATAGTCCTGGGCGTCTTCGTCGGAGGAGTTCCCATTCCATGTGATGGCGTGCGACGCGTAGTCTCCATACTGGCGGTCGGATTCGGTGGTGTCGGCCACCGGCGCCACTACCAGAGTGGTTTTGTCTGAGGAATCCGCATCGTCGCTGGTGCTGTTGACGTGGTTCACCACATAATCCTGCACGCTTTGGCTTTGCTTGTCGAGGCTCGACGCCGTTTTGACGGTGATGTTGGAGCCTTTGACATCGTTGTCTTTCAAAGATGAGACTATTTCCGGCACTAGTTTTTCCCATTTGCTCAAAGGCGTCTGCTGGGAGATGGTGATGCCATCCGAAGGGGTGAAGATCACCACGTTGCCGGCATCGACGGTAGTGGTGGTGCCGGTGGAGCCCGCTTCATGCGATTGCGTTTCATTGTCGGATGAGCAGGCGCCCATGGCCGTGATGAGCGAGGTCGATGCCAACAGTGCGAACAGACGTTTCGTCACGGTCGTGCGGTGCAGTGTCATGCCGTTTCCTTCATGAAAATCGAATGATAATTCCTATGCTGAGCTCCGATTGTAATATCTGGACGTCAAAAAGGGCTGGATATGCGTGTGAACCATACATATCCAGCCCTTTGAGCCTGCTGCTGGACGTTCAGCCAAAGGTTATTCGGCTAAGAATTATTCAGCTAGAGCCTTGGCGAGATTCTCGTCCAAAGCGTTCATGAAGCCTTCGGTGTCAAGCCAGGCCTGATCCGGACCGACGAGCATGGCGAGATCCTTGGTCATCTGGCCGCCTTCAACGGTGGACACGATGACTTTCTCCAATGTTTCGGCGAAATACTTGACTTCCGGAGTGTTATCCAAGTCGGCGCGGTGCTTGAGACCGCCGGTCCAAGCAAAAATCGATGCGATCGGATTGGTGGAGGTCTTCTCGCCCTTCTGCCAGCGGCGGTAGTGGCGGGTCACGGTGCCGTGTGCGGCCTCGGCTTCGACGGTCTGGCCGTCGGGGGTCATGAGCACGGAGGTCATGAGGCCGAGAGAGCCGAAGCCTTGCGCCACGGAATCGGACTGCACGTCGCCATCATAGTTCTTGCAGGCCCAAATGTAGCCGCCATGCCACTTGAGGGAGCTGGCCACCATGTCGTCGATCAGACGATGCTCATAGGTCAGGCCCGCTGCGGCGTACTTGTCTTTGTATTCGTTTTCGAACACTTCGGCGAACGTATCCTTGAACTGGCCGTCGTAGGCCTTGAGAATCGTGTTTTTGGTGGAAAGATATACCGGATAGCCGCGCATCAGACCATAGTTAAAGCAGGCGCGGGCGAAACCACGGATGGAATCGTTCACGTTGTACTGCACCTGGGCCACGCCGCCGTCGGCGCCATAGTTGTACACGACATGCTCGATCGGCTCGGAACCATCTTCCGGAGTGAAGGTGACGGTGAGCGTGCCTGCCCCCGGAACCTTGAAATCAGTGGCCTTATACTGGTCACCGAACGCATGTCGGGCTACCACGATCGGTTTGGTCCAGCCGGGAACCAGACGCGGAACGTTGCTCATCACGATCGGCTCGCGGAAAATGGTTCCGCCGAGAATATTGCGAATGGTGCCATTGGGGGACTTCCACATCTTCTTCAGGCCGAATTCCTTGACACGCGCCTCGTCCGGCGTGATGGTGGCGCACTTCACGCCGACATGCTCACGCTGGATGGCCTTCGCCGCGTCGACGGTCACCTGATCGTCGGTAGCATCGCGGTTTTCGATGCCGAGATCGTAATATTCGAGATCCACGTCGAGGTACGGAAGGATCAAGCGATTCTTGATGTCTTTCCAGATGACGCGGGTCATTTCGTCGCCGTCGAGTTCGACGACCTTGCCTTCGACCTTGATTTTGGCCATGTGTTGTTCTCCTGTCGGGATTGAAGGTGATAAGTTCCTGTCTTATAACGAACGTGTTAACGATACCTGTTAATGTCCAAAAAACGGGGTGGCGGCGGGTGACACGCTCTTGCATACTGTCATTGCTGAGCATTAGCCTTGAAAGCATGTCTCAGGAAATTGAAATCGGTTTGGGCAAGAAGGGTCGTCTGGCGTACTCTCTGGACGACGTTTCCATCGTTCCCTCCCGTCGTACTCGCGATCCGCAGGATGTGTCCACTTCTTGGCAGGTTGACGCCTATGAATTCGATGTGCCGGTCATCGGCGCGCCGATGGATTCGGTGACCAGCCCGGCCACCGCCATCGCCATGGGCAAGATGGGCGCTCTTGGCGTGCTCGACCTCGAAGGTCTGTGGACCCGCTACGACGATCCGCAGCCGTTGCTTGACGAAATCGCCGAGCTGCCGGCTGAAAGCGCGACCGAACGTATTCAGCAGATCTACGCCGAGCCGATCAAGCCGGAGCTCATTGTCGAGCGTCTGCATGAGATTCGCGATGCCGGCGTCACCGTTGCGGGCGCACTGTCCCCGCAACGCACGCAGGACTATTATTCGACCGTGCTCGAAGCGGGCGTCGACCTGTTCGTCATCCGTGGCACGGTTGTTTCCGCCGAGCATGTCTCCCAGGATCACGAGCCGTTGAACCTGAAGAAGTTCATCTACGATTTGGATGTGCCCGTCATCGTCGGTGGCGCCGCCAACTATACCGCGGCCCTGCATCTGATGCGTACCGGCGCGGCCGGCGTGCTTGTCGGCTTCGGTGGCGGCGCGGTATCCGCGAACCGCAACACCATCGGTGTCCACGCTCCGATGGCCACCGCCATCGCAGATGTGGCGGAAGCACGCCGTGACTACATGGACGAATCCGGCGGCCGTTACGTCCAAGTGATCGCCGATGGCGGCATGGGCGACTCCGGCAGCTTCATCAAGGCGTTCGCGCTTGGTGCCGATGCCGTGATGCTTGGCTCCCCGCTGGCTCGTGCCGAGGAAGCTCCGGGCAAGGGCATGCATTGGGGTGCCGAGGCCCGTCACCAGACGCTTCCGCGCGGCTTCCGCACGAATGTCGGCACCGTCGGCACCCTGGAAGATATCATGTTCGGTCCCAGCCACAATGCGGACGGCACTACTAATTACATTGGTGCGCTCCGTCGTGCCATGGCAACCACCGGCTATGTCGATCTCAAGAGCTTCCAGCGTTGCCCGGTCACGGTCGCTCCGACCCGCTGAACGAGCTTTGCGGTAAAGCCTGAATAACGGTTCATTGATCCTGCAGCGTCATGCTGCAGGATCTTTTTTTGTTATGTTTCCCCGGCTAAGAAAGTCAGGTTGGAATGATTAAGTTATACATCGCAAATGAAGTAGCGGAGGTGAGATGAATGGCAGCGCGTAGAAGTGGCGATCCCCGACGCTTGGATCCGTTGTCCGGACGATTCACGGATTACATCGTGATAGACACGGAAACAACCGGATTGAGCGTGCGCAAAGGCGCCAGGCTCATTGAAATCGGCGCGGTCAAAATTCACAACGATGAGCTGATCGACGAATTCGACCAGCTCATCAACCCGTTCGAACACGTCCCGTCAAGAATCACTGGTTTGACGGGAATCGACGATGGCATGCTGCTCGGCAAACCGGATGTGCGTGAAGTCATGGATGAGTTTGCACGCTGGTGTTCGGACACGGCCGTGGTCATGGCGCACAATGCGTCCTTCGACATGTCGTTCCTCGACAATGCTGTACAGCTCGCTTACGCGGAGCGGGACGCGCGTTTCGCGCATCATTTCGTCGACACGTTGGACCTCAGCCGCCGGCTGCATCCGGAAAAACGAAGCCACAAGGTTTCCACCCTCATCGTCGACTACCACATCGCCGACATGGAGGAGCACCGCGCATTGTCCGACGCAAGGCAGGAGTGGATGCTGTATCGCGCCATGCGTGACGAGGCCGAGCTGCTCGGCATGCTCTGACAGTCCGACGTCCGACCTAACGTCGTTCGAATACTTTGACTCGGTATTCGCCTGCGGAATAATGGTCGGTGTTGCGATACTCCGTCGTCTTCGGCTTTTTATCGTTGCTTGATCGTGTGAGATAGTAGATGGTCTTGCTTGACAGGTCATCCAAGTCGCGAACCTGTGCCATGCTGCCATGGAGGGGAGCATAACCACCTCCGCTTGACGCGTCATCCTGCTTCAGGAAATGATAATTGTCGCAATCGTGATAGTAGTAGTACGAATCAATGTAAGTGAATTCACCATCGGCAACAACAGCGGACGAACTGTCGCATTGTGTGAATTCGCTGGCCTGAGCGGCATGCGGCGTCAAAGCACGTTCATAGATGTAGTTTCCACGGAAAAGGAAGCTGACGGATCCGCCGATAAGCAATGCGAGGCACAGTATCCACGACAGCCATTTACGCAAGGCATGCTGTATCGAACCATTTTCGGACGGATGTTGGGCGGTGGCTATCCTCACGCAAATCAACGCGAGCGACGCGTACAAGAAAGGTATGAACGGAGTCGCATACCGCACGGTGAAAAAGCCCCAAGGCCAGCAGAACCACCAGTGCGGTAATTGCGTTGGACCAGATGGAACCTGCCGCGCCGACATAATCGGTGTGGCCTTTGAAAGCAATTCCCAAAATGATGCCGAATGCCGTTGCAAGCAGCACGCGTGTAGTGAACCCTGCATTTTTCTTACGTTTGAGGAACGATAGGACGGCGAACAGGATCGCGGCCACGACGAGTGCGATCCAATCGTATGCGATGTTTGACATTTTGTCGTTATTCCCTTCTCGAAAAACGATGATGCGTTACGTGAGATACCCCCACGTTCATGTCGGACATCAATCTATCCGCTCGTTCTTCGGCGCAACGCCTTGTGGTTATTGCCGTTTTCTATAGTCGTCTATCAGGCGGCAGTCATTCCGAGGCATACAGGCTGACGTTCCAGTGTTCCGCAAGTCGCTCCAAGACGTGGTTGTTTTGCGTTTAGGGAGGGCTCGTTTTAATATGGGACGTCGGATAACTGGCTTCGTATCTGAATTTGTCTGGATTTGTTAGGGCCGGAGGAATTGGAGATTAGACATGGCATTAAGCGCCGCGATTATTCTTGCAGCGGGTGAGGGTACCCGCATGCGTTCCAACAAGCCGAAAGTGCTGCACACTTTGGCCGGAAAGACGTTTTTGAACCGTGTGATGGATTCCGTGGCGGCGCTCGACCCTGAAACGTTGGCCGTGGTCGTGCACTACCAGGCGGAACGAGTCGCCGAAGCGGCCCGCTCCTACAATGAGCGTGTCACCATCGTCAACCAGGATGACATTCCTGGCACCGGACGAGCCGTGCAGTGCGCCATGACGCAGTTGAAGGAGCAAGGCGGGCTTGACGGCTCGGTGCTGATCGCAGCTTCAGATATGCCGCTGCTCGATGCCGACACGTTGAACCAGCTGCTTGCCTTCCATGAGCAAAGCGGCAATGGTGCCACCGTGCTCACCACCATTCTTGACGATCCTACCGGCTATGGCCGCATCATCCGCGACAGCGAAGGCAACGTGCTGCGCATTGTGGAACAGAAGGACGCTAACAGCAGCGAACTGGCTGTGCACGAAGTGAACACGTCCGTCTACGTGTTCGACGCCAAACTGCTGGCTGAAGCGATTGCCAACCTCAAATCCAACAATGCTCAAGGCGAGTTCTACCTGACCGATGCTCTCGAAACCGCCAAATCCAACGGTGCCGTCGGCGCATTCGCAGCCCCCGACCCGTTGAGCGTCGAAGGCGTCAACGACCGCGTGCAGCTTGCGGCGCTCGCCAAAGCCCACAACAAGCGCGTCTGCGAGCATTGGATGCGTGAAGGCGTGACCATTCTCGACCCCGAAACCACATGGATCGAAGATGACGTGCGTATCGAACGTGACGCCGTGATCCTTCCCGGCTGCTTCCTCGAAGGCAGCACGGTAATCGGAGAGGGCGCGCAGGTCGGCCCATACACGACGCTTATCAGTGCGGTCATCGATGCCGATGCCCATGTGGAGCGTTCCCGCGTGCAGGAGAGCCACATTGGCCGCGCGGCCAACATCGGCCCATGGACGTACCTGCGCCCGGGCAACGATCTTGGTGAAGAATCCAAGGCCGGCGCCTTCGTGGAAATGAAGAAGGCACACATCGGCAACGGCACTAAAGTGCCGCATCTGAGCTATGTGGGCGACGCCGACTTGGGCGAGCATACCAACATCGGCGGCGGTACCATCACTGCCAACTATGATGGCGTGCACAAGCACCACACCACCATCGGATCGAACGTGCATGTCGGTGCCGGCAACCTGTTCGTGGCTCCTGTCGAAGTCGGCAGCGGCGTCACCACCGGTGCCGGTTCCGTGGTTCGCCACGACGTTCCGGACGATTCCATGGTCTATTCCGAAAACACACAACATGTAGTAGAGGGCTGGAAGCCCGAATGGGAGCGCTGAATATGCCGGCAGTACAAGATTCCATCGACGCCATCCGCATCGCCGCAGCCGCGGCCGACCGTATGAAGGCCACTGACCTCGTAGCCTTCGACGTCACCGAACCATTGGCCATCACCGACGCGATGCTCGTCGCCACCGCTTCGAACGAACGCCAGGTGCTGGCCGTCGCCGAAGAAATCGAAAAGGACCTGTATCTCAAGAGCGGCAAGCGTCAGCCGCGTTCCCGTGAAGGCTTGACCGAAGGCCAGTGGGTGCTGCTCGACTACGGTGATTTCGTGATTCACGTCATGCATCAGGAATCCCGCGACTTCTACCGCCTCGAACGCTTGTGGAAGGATTGCCCGAGCATCGACCTGCAGCTTGAACATCCTGAGGCTTCCGACGAAGAGACCACGGAAACCGCGGAATAACACGTACGAACATGCCTTCACGTCTGGATGCGGAAGGCATGTTTTCGTATCAGGCGAGATAGTATTCGCAAATTTCATAATCGAGAAAGCAACGGAGAAGGAAGCAGTATGCCTCGAAATGTCGAACTTGAGCATAACAGCGCAGTACCGGAACATGTGCACGCCATCACGCTGGTGCGTCACGGACGCACTGCCTACAATGCGCAACATCGTCTGCAAGGCCAGATCGACATTCCACTCGACGAAGTGGGCCGATGGCAGGTTGAACAAACAGGCAAGGCGTTGCGTGAACTGTATGTTGACCGTCGTTCCGATATTGCGAAACGGCTGGTTGTTTGTTCGGATCTGGGGCGTGCCGCAGCCACCGCCCATGCGTTCGCGGATCCGCTCGGATTGGAGGTGCATCCGGATGCCCGCGTGCGTGAACGCAGCTTCGGCGAATGGGAGGGCATTTCCGTCGAAGAGCTGGCGCAGCGTTACCCTGAGGATTACCGTTCCTGGGCGGAATTTCGTGGCGGAGAACTCAAATATGGCGCTGAACCCAAAGAGGAAGTGGGGCGGCGTGGCGTCGAAGCACTGAACGATTGGGCGTTCCGTGCCGGGCGTGACACGGATTTGTATGTGTTCTCGCATGGCGCGTGGATTTCTCAAACGTTGCAGACATTGCTGGGAATGGCTGACGCGCACGGTGATTTCGCCGACATTCTGTCGATGCGCAATGCTCACTGGGTGCGGCTCATTCCATTGGAGATCGGTTCCGCATTGCGTTGGCGTTTGATGGATTACAACCATGGTCCCGCCATTGCTGACACCGAAGAATGGGAACATCCCAACCTGTAGCGGGTCTGCAATCGGTCCATAGCCGGCCGATGCATGGTGTCGAACGCTGCCTGTCATCGTTTTTTCAAGCTTTTCACAGAATCGCCAGTACTTTCATAGCGAAATTAGCTATCGTCATGGCTTGTGAAAAACTTTTTTAAGGGAATCTCTTTTTCGTCGATTTGCGCGGGCGCGCTGGCGGCGGTCACGTCATTCCTACTTTCTGCGAAAATCGGTATCGCGGGATCGGTGATTGGCGTGGCTGCGGGCTCGGTTGTTTCCGCGGTTGCCACGCAGGTGTACAAGAACGTTTTGAAGGCGTCGGGGGAGAAGATCCAACAGGCCGTGCCGTTACCGTCAAGTAGTGATGCGGCTGCGAGTGAGTCTGTTGCGGATGAAACGCAGGTGCTTGGCTCTTCCACGAAGGGTGACGAGACGAGGATTATCGGATCGTCTCCTGTTGCGTTGGATACCACGATGGTATTGTCCGATGATGCGACTGCGGTAGCGCCGTTCCTCTCGCCGCGCGTCATTTCCTCCGAGCAGGAGGATGAGGATGCTACCCGTGCACTTGGTGATATTGCCGGAGCGGGGGAAACTTCCGTATTCCCGAACGGGCAACGTGGTGTTGGTAGCGCTAGCATCGCCAGCAGGAAATCCACTGCTCGTAACGCGCGTGATGTCCGAGTGCAGCATGCGGGACAGCGTTCCTCGAATTGGTTGCATAGCAAACACGCTCCGGCGATCATCGCATTCGTCAGCGCTTTGGTTGGTGTTGGAGTGAGCGCGGGATTGATTCTCGCTTTCACTGGCGGTCAGGGAACGGATACCGTGGTGCGTAATGTGGTGCATGAAAAGGTTGTGCCTTCGAATGAAAACACTGGCGGTTCCGTATCCGGTAATGAGCAGGCTCCTGCGCAGAAGCCCAAGTCCGATTCCACGGATTCGAATGATGAAACCACCACGGGAGGCAGCGACAAGACCACCAGCGGTTCCACCGACTCGTCCACTTCCAATGGCACGTCAAGCAATACCACCAATGGTTCCACGTCCGGAAACAGCGGATCGTCATCTGATAATTCCAGCAACGGTCCCAGCCAGACCGGGACGGACTCGTCCAACGGTACCAGCTCGAACGGAGGCACGTCAGGCACCACTGGTGATGGTTCATCATCGGGAACTGGAAGTAGTGGCACTGACGGATCGACAGGTACTGGCACATCGGGATCTACCAACAGTACTACCGGTTCTACAGGAGATGCAAGCAGCAACTAGCATTACTGGTGTTGCACATTCCATGTCGCCCGCATAGTGTGATTGCGTATTGCAGATTGCATATGACGCTTTCCTAAAGCGGGCGACACGCCGGAAGTTGCATGGCTCATGTCTGTGATGTATTTTATATGAGGTCTGCAGGGCAGACTTCGGGGCTATGGCGCAGCTGGTAGCGCATCTCCATGGCATGGAGAGGGTCAGGGGTTCGAATCCCCTTAGCTCCACAATCGTCGAGGGCCACTCCGTAAGGGGTGGCTTTTTCATTGAGACGCTGTTTCGCGGAAGTGCTTGCCGAACCTCAAAAACGTCTTAAGGTGGTAGAGACCGGTTATAAGGTGGTGCGAAGGTGGTGAAGAAACGGGCCTTCCACGACGACACGGAGAACCTTCGGCAAGATCGTATGCAAGCCGAACAAGCAGACGCATGAACGACCCGCGTCGGCAGGGGCGTCAGTGACGGACGGTAGAGCCAACATGGGCTTATTGTTGATTTTCATTCATAGATGCTCTGTCCTGTCTTCTGAGTGCTTCTAATTTATAATTCTCATAAAATATAAATGACTTTTTGAAAGCAGTGACCGTCATGAGCATGGAATACAGGACTTTGGCGCGGCTGTTCCACGCCGACAGGAGTACGGACTCCTACGCCAACCACGACCGGCTCGTCAGACAACGCCTCGAAGCGGACTCCACATTTGCGACCGGAATCGGCACACCCTTGGGCGAACTGTTCATCGCCACGCCGCGCTGCGTGTGCATGCTCACACAGAAGGTGCTCCTCGCCGAACGCCGGGTATCGGCCATGTGGCGGAGTATCCCAGGAGTCATGCGGTGGAACTACATCTACCACGCCATATCCGAGGAATTGCTCGCCACCAACGAGATGGAGGGGGTCAGGTCGACGCGGAAGGAGACGGAAGCCGCCGTGGCCGCAGCCCGGCAGGCCAGGGCCGAGGGCGACATGGAGAAGGCCAGGTTCGGCGAGTTCGCAAAACTGTATCTCAACCTCACCAATCGCGACGTTGAACTGCCCAAAACTCTCGAAGACATCAGGGACATCTACGACAAGATAGCCCTCGACGAGATCGACGACAAGGACAGGCCCGACGGGGAGCTGTTCAGGAAAGGTGATGTCGAGGTCCAAGGACCGCACGGCACCGTCATCCACAGCGGCGTCAGCAGCGAGGCGCGGATATCAGCGCTGCTCGCACAGATGATGGACCTCGCCCGGTCGGATACCATACCGTTCCTACAGCGGGCGATAGCCAGCCACTTCCTGTTCGAATACATCCACCCGTTCTACGACGGCAACGGCAGGACAGGCAGGTATCTGCTCGCGCTCTACCTCAGCCACGACCTCACTCTGCCCACCGTGCTGTCCCTCTCCAGGACGATCGCGGAGAACAAGAACGAATACTACAAGGCGTTCACTGAGGCCGAGGACAAACTCAACAGCGGGGAACTCACGTTCTTCGTATACACCATCCTCGGACTCATCGAACGGGCGCAGGAATCCCTGATTGAGGAGTTCGGCATCAAAATCGACCAGCTCGACAAGGCGACTGTCCTACGTGACGAGCTACGGAAGGAACATGCGCTGTCCACGAACGCAACCTTGCTTCTCTACGCAGTCATGCAGGAGGAGCTGTTCGACACCACCAAGTCCATGACGCTCGAAGACGCAGGCGGCGACCTCATGCTGACGAAACAGACGATCCGCAAATACGTGGACGAGCTGTCGGGCGCGAGCCTCATCGAGTTCACAGGAAGACGCCCTCTCAGATTCAGGGCCTCCGAAGCGCTGCGCACGCGCATACAAGCAAAGCGAGAATGGGGGATGGAATGAAATGCCTTTGTGCTTTCTCTGTCAGATACTGTCTGACATACCTAAGCCAGCAAACAAGAATTGTCACATCGCAAAAAGCCCAGGCTAAATCGGAAATGTCTGAATCTGCATAAATTCTTTTGAGAGAAAAACCATCAATGGAACAAAGGAATTCACACACAATATCTAAACCGAGTACGAATAGCGGCATGCCGTAGGCTTTGTCTTTGAACCCATTGCGAATCAACTCGACGTGCATATCGTCCAGCAAATACCACTGATGCCAACCCAAAATCAATCCTTTCTTTTCCATGATTGATTGGATAGCAGATGATCGTGGTCTGACGCCTCAACAAAGTGCGGAACAGGTGCATCTCTCCTAAATTTGTGTTCAGATGAGGCACGTATGTGATGTTATTCACGTTGGGTGAACATGCGTTACGGGGCTTCTTGACGTAGTCTGAAAGTATGCCCGCATTCCATGGGCACGCAAACGAAAGGACGTCATCATGGCAGATCTCACCGATGAGATGAAGGAATTCCTCAACAGCAACCTCGCATGGGTGGCCACCATCAGCAAAGAAGGCCAGGTTGATCTCGGACCGAAAATGAGCATGTTCATCATCGACAGCAACCATATCGGCTACCAC
The DNA here is from genome assembly GCF_002742445.1 of Bifidobacterium sp. N4G05. Lineage (GTDB taxonomy): Bacteria > Actinomycetota > Actinomycetes > Actinomycetales > Bifidobacteriaceae > Bifidobacterium > Bifidobacterium hominis. The sequence continues at coordinate 46,149 of NZ_NJNQ01000005.1, forward strand.
GAGCGCACCGCGGGCCAAACATACCGTAACCTGCTTGACGGCAGCGATCTGGTCGTCGCGGTCGCCAATCTTGAACAGAAGAAAGGCTACCGCTTCCGTGGCAACGTCGTGCTTCATTCCGACGATGCGATCTATGACGAGCAGGTCAAGGTCGCTGAGGAACGCGGTACGAAAAAGCCGGCAACCATTCCGGTATTGGAGATTACGGAAATCCAGGATCTCACCCCGGGCGCTACGGCAGGTAAAACCATCGTCAAGGACTGATCAGTTCCATACTGACCTAGTCGAAACGATAACAGCGGAGAACCGCAGGCGGGACAGCATGTCCGGTCTGCGGTTCTCCGCTGTTATCGGAACGGAATATCGCGCATATGCAGCATATCGTTCGCGGCGGTTCGACTATGGATCCCTATACGACAGCTGCATGTATGGGTTGTGGATAAGTGTGGATAAGTGTTCGCTCATCCACTTATCCACAGATTTTCTTAAGGAGGTGGCGGGCGAATATTGGTTTCTGCCATGCTGGTCTGCACGCATAAGCGAAGACGCTCATGCAACAACCAGCAACCGAAGAAGGTGAACCATGACACAACACACCATACGCCGCCGATGCGTAGCATTCCTCGCCATTGGCGCTATGGCGGCCCTCGCCATGCCGAGCACGGCCCAAGCTGCTCCACAATTAGCCGATCTGGGCGTCAAACAGTCCATGAGCGTGAAAGCAAGCAACGGGGAAAGCCTCGAAGGCAAGGACCTCCGCGCCATCCAACTCGCCACATACACTGCGGCAAGCGTGGACGGCAACACGATCGTCGGCTACGATCTGACCACGAACACGGCATTGGCGCCAGACATCACCGCGGCGGCCAAAACAGCCGGAGCCACCGACGCGAACCTCACCGTCAACGGCAAAAACGATCCGATGGCGTGGGTGGTGAAGAATCTGACCGACTCACGCAGCGATCTGTGGAGCGGAAAGCTACGCAACTTCTGCAATAGCCTCGCCAAACAAACCAACTTCGCCAAGCAGGAGGGAACGGCGGTTGCCACAGCCAGCCAAGACAAAACCACCATGTCGACCGGCAACGTACTTGTGCCGGGAATCTACGCCATCGTGGACCGTACCCCGGCAACAACCACGCCAAGCAGCGGAACCGCCGTCAAAACGACCGCGTCCATCATGATGATGAACGGCACCGCGGTCAACGGCATCAGCCAACTGCGCACGGCCAGTGGTACGACCTTGACGCTCGGACAGGTGATCTACAAGGTATCCAGCGTGGAAGCACCCGATAAGAAAGTCAACGTCGGCAGCACGTGGAAAGACAGCGCATCCGAAGCGATAGGCAAGGATCTGACCTACCGCGTGACGCAGAAAATCCCTAACTGGACAGGCTATGATCACTACCATCTCGCGTTGAATGACAAGCTTGGCACAGGCCTCGACTACGTTTCGCTCACTTCGATTACCGTCGGAGGCAAAGCATTGGCAGACACGTTCTACAAGGAAAACGTCAACGGCAAAACCATCAGTTGGCTGTTCGGCGTCAACGGAGACATCCTCGCTTCAGACGCATCAAAGGCAGCCCTGCCGGTCGGTTCGACGATCACCGTCACCTACACGGCCCGCCTCAACGGCAACGCGGTCATCGGAAGCCCCTGCAACGTCAACTCCATCGACTTGGAATACTCCCATAACCCCAACGCATGGCAGGACCACAACAACCAGCCCGGCAACGAGGTCAAAGTCTGCACCGGTGAAATCGCATTGCGTAAGGTCGACGCCAAAAACCAAAAGCTCACCGGCGCGAAATTCACCATCGCCCAAGGCTCCAGCGACACAACACCTTTGAAACTCGTGTCACTCGGCAACGGCACCTACCGCCTCGCCACCAGCGACGACACCACAACCACCACCACGTTCGAAGCCGGAGAAACCAAAATCCAAGGACTCAAAGGCGAATACACCATCACCGAAACACAAGCGCCCCAAGACTACTCGTCGCTCATGCTACCCAGCGCGGTCGTCACCGTCAACGTTGACGACGCCACCATGACATGGAGCATCGACGTCAAATCCGACCCCAACAACCTCATCAAAAAAGATGATAGCCACACCGTGGTCGTCACTAACATCCGCACCATCACCGAAATGCCGTTGACCGGCGCGGCAGGATTGACCATGCTTTTTAGCATCGCAACGCTCCTCTTCATAGGAGGCATCGTAATGCTGCGTATGTGCAAATCAGCTGACGACCGCTAACCGGCATCCAACGATAGGAAACACATGACGGTCCCCACGCACGACAAACCCCGACACAAAAACACGTCGGCAAAACGCAACATCATCCGATGGTGCGTGGGAACCGCCATGCTCACCGCAACAGCACTCATCATCAGCATCCCCCTGATCATGCGCGCCGAAGACAACATCCAACAAGCAGCCAACGTCAAAGCATACGCAGCCACCGTCACCAACACCACAGACACGACAATCCAAGAAAGCAAAAGGCAGGCAAAACTCTACAACGCACGCCTCATCAACCGAGCCAAACCGCAAACCGACGATCCAGCAGACAACTCAACCAACAACCAAACCGACAACCAAACAAAGGATAAAACCCCAACACAAAATCCCATCGAATACAACCAACAACTCATCATCCCACCCAGCGACGTCATAGCAACCATCAACTACCCAAAACTCGGCATCAACCTACCCATACGCCACGGAACCAGCGAACAAGTGCTCGCCATCGGCGCCGGACACTGGAAAGGAACATCCCTACCGATCGGGGGAGCGGGAACCCACACCGTCATCACCGCACACCGAGGCCTCGCCGACAAACTCATGTTCACCAAACTCGACCAAGCCCGCGAAAGCGATGAATTCACCATCACCACCCTCGATGAAACCCTCACATACCAAGTGCAAACCATCCGCACCATCACCCCCGACGATTTCACCTGGATAAACAAACACGACGACACCGCCGATCAGGCCACGCTCATGACCTGCACCCCATACGGCATCAACACACACCGACTCCTCGTCACAGGAACACGCATCCCAAACCACGACGAATGCCCGCCCGAAACAGGCTGCCTCACCGACGGAACACTCACCGCCACAGCGTTCGTGCTCACCACCGTATGGGCAATCATCATCGCGCTCGCACGCCACAGTTACAATGAAATGCATGATCGACGAAGTATTGTTCCTACGCCACGGACGCACCGCCTACAACCTCGCAAGACGACTGCAAGGCCAAATCGACATTCCCCTCGACATCGTCGGCAGGTGGCAGGCCGACCAAAGCGCTTATGAACTCGTCAAAAAGTACTATTGGGCGAAAGTCGCGCACCTCGCCGACCATAATGACGAACTCGCCCAACCCGCGTACAAGGGCGCGTATCTCGCCGATATCGACGAAATCAACGAGGCGCCGGCCGCAAGTCGACGCATGGTCGTCGTGTCGTCAGACCTTTTCCGCGCCCAACAGACCGCCCACGCCATTGCCGACCTTCTCGGACTTGACGTAGTCCTCGACCCGCACCTGCGTGAACGCAGCTTCGGCGAATGGGAGGGCATGACCCGTGAGGAGATCCTCGAACAGTACGCCGACGACTACCATTCATGGCGCGCCCACACCGGGGGCGAAACCAAGCATGGCGTCGAAAGCCGCCGCCACACCGGCCAGCGTGGCGCCCAAGCCATCCGAAGCATCATCGCCGAACATGCCGGCGATTCCATGCCAACCACGCTGCTCGCCGTCGGCCACGGATCATGGATCGTGGCCACCGTCGCCGTATTGCTTGACATGGATCCGGACGATCTCAACAATCTCGGCGCCATGCGCAACGCCTTCTGGACGCGGATGAGCGTCGATGCCAGACGTGGCCCCGCCGAACCCGACACATGGCAGTGGAAGCTCGACGCCTTCAACCAAGGCCCGGCCATCGCGGCGCTTACGGACTGGGAGAATGGGCCGAAGGAATTGCGCGGCCCGAACATGCCGTTGTGGAAGCCCATCATGCAGTGACATGCGGTAACCCACGGTGGGCCATTGCTCACCGTGGGCGCATGCGGCGAACATGAATTCTCGATGAAATCTCCGGCTTGTGGTCGGTTAGCTCCCAAGGTTGGACTATCCTAAATAAGGTTGTTTGCCCGAATGGCCCCTGAGCGGCTGCGAAAAGCTGGTCGCAGTAGGCTATGGGATTCGGGCTGCCGTACAGCGATAGAACGTTGGGAAGCGCGAAAGGCGGGTGAGAAACATGTTGAGAATGTTCAGAACGATTAACGGCCAGGTGGAGCAGATCCAAAAACCCGAAAACGGATCCTGGTTATGCCTTTCGGATCCGACCGATGTGGAGCTCGCCAACGTTTCCATGGAAACCGGCGTCGATCTCGCCGACCTGCGCGCCCCACTTGATGACGAGGAACGGTCCCGTGTGGACGTGGAAGACGATTACACTATGATCATCGTCGACATTCCAACCGTCGAGGAGCGTGGCGGGCGAGACTGGTACGAGACCATCCCGTTGTCGATCATCATCACGCAGTCGGCCATCATCACAGTCTGCATGCAGGACACTCCGGTGCTGCACCCGTTCATGGAAGGCACGATCCGCGGTTTCAACACGTATATGAAAACGCGTTTCATCCTGCAGATACTGTACCGCAACGCCACCATGTATCTGCGGTATCTGCGCATCATCGACCGTGAAAGCGACAAGCTCGAACTCAAGCTGCGCCATTCCATGCAGAATCGTGAGATCCTCATGCTGCTCGAATTGAGCAAGACGTTGGTCTATTTCACCACGTCGCTCAAGTCGAACGAAATCGTGATGGAAAAGCTGACCACGCTGCCGCGCATCAAGCAGTATCCGGAAGACGAGGATCTGCTCGACGACGTCATCACCGAAAACAAGCAGGCTATCGAGATGGCCAACATCTACAGCGGCGTTCTTGCCAACATGACCGACGCGTTCGCGTCGATCGTGTCGAACAATCTGAACAACGTGATGCGCATCTTCACGATCATCTCCATCACGCTGTCGATTCCGACGCTGGTTTTCTCGATGTACGGCATGAACTTCCAGGATGGCGGCATGCTTGGCATGCCGTTGACAGACAAGCCGTGGGGCTTCGCCGTGATCATCGGAATCTCGCTGGTCGTTTCGGCCATCGTCACCTGGTTCCTGACACGTTCACGCATGTTCAAGTAGAAGCGCGTAGAATCGCGCGTATGCAACGTCTGTCACGAAACATTTTCGCGTTGGTATGCGCCGCTTCGGTCGTATTGGGCACGAGTGCGTGCGGCACTTCCATTTCCGTCGTCACCAATGGTCTTGCGCAAGGGCCGACCATTGCGATTGGTGTGGCCGCGGACCAGCCGGGATTGGGTTTTCTGCATGGGGGAGAGTATTCGGGTCTCGATATTTCCGTGGCGCAATATGTGGCGAATGTGCTGGGATTCGCGCAAAAACAGATCGTGTTCAAACAGGTGCTGCCGTCGACGCGTGTCGCGTCGCTTGAAGACGGCACTGTGGACATGGTGGTTGATGCTTTCGCCGCTGATGATGTTCAGGATGGTGAGGTTGAGCTTGCAGGACCGTATCTGACCGTGCATGCGGCATTACTGGTGCGTTCCGACAGTGCGGGAACCATCACCGGAACCGATGATCTTGCCGGGAAAACGGTATGCGTGGCCAAAGGCGGAATGCCCGCCGATAACGTGCGAAATCTTGCGGAGGATGTGACCGTGAGCGAACGCGACACGTATCCGCAGTGCGAGACGGCATTGATGATCGGGCAAGCGGACGCCATTGCGGCCGATGACGCCATAGCGGCTGGCCTCGCATCCAACAGGGGAGGCGGGTACCTTAAGGTCGTGGGCGAAACGTTCGGAGAACGCTCGTATGCGATCGCGGTCAGATCCGGCCAATCCACGCTTGCCAAACAGGTCGACACCGCATTGCGGTCCATGATGGACGACGGCTCGTGGAAGCAGGCCGTAGACGAGATGAAACAGTCGACTGGCTACGTTCCCGACATGTCGATCAACCCTCCCGCGATGACGCTCTCAGCGGCGTCAGAAGGCTGACGACCGTCGCCTTGCGTGACGCTTTGCAAACAGCTTCTTACATAATGATTGGCGCCTTGCGAAGTGTCCAGTTGCGCGGCTAGTTTCATGCATTATGAGTGACATTGAGAAAAGCGCGCAGGCGCAGTCGAACGAACCAGCCGAGCCGTCGTTCCGTTACAATGCGGATCTGGCTCAGGGCATTGAGGGAAAATGGCAGAAGATTTGGGATGACGAAGGCACTTTCTGGGCTGCTAACGTCAACGGCGATCTGAAGGACGGAAAGGGTCGCAACGCCGAAGGGCGCCCGTCGTATTTCGCGATGGACATGTTCCCGTATCCGTCGGGCAAGGGCCTGCATGTGGGTCACCCGTTGGGCTACCTTGCCACCGATGTGGTCAGCCGCTACCACCGTATGAAGGGCGAGAACGTGCTGCACGCCATGGGCTATGACGCCTTCGGCCTGCCGGCCGAGCAGTATGCGGTCCAGACCGGTCAGCATCCGCGCATCACCACCGAGCAGAACATCGCCAACATGCGCCGCCAGCTGCACCGTATGGGACTGAGCTTCGACAACCGTCGTTCCTTTGCCACCATCGACCCGGGCTACGTGCGTTGGACCCAGTGGATCTTCTCCCGCATCTATGATTCCTGGTACGACGAGGATGCCACTAATCCGTCTGGTTCCAAGGGCTGCGCACGCCCGATCAGCACGCTGGTGGAGCAGTTCGAATCCGGCGAGCGTGAGATTCCGGGATTCGCAGGCAAGCAGTGGGGAGACCTGAGCGAAGCCGAGCAGGCCGACGTGCTCAACGACTTCCGTTTGGCCTACATCTCCAAGTCCCCGGTGAACTGGTGCCCGGGCCTGGGCACGGTGCTCGCCAACGAGGAGGTCACCGCCGAAGGCAAGTCCGAACGCGGCAACTTCCCGGTGTTCCAGCGCGAGCTGCGCCAATGGTCCATGCGCATCACCGCATACGGCCACCGTCTGATCGAAGATCTTGATGGCATCGACTGGCCGGAGAAGGTCAAGCTCATGCAGCGCAATTGGATCGGCGAATCCCACGGCGCTTCCGTGCATTTCGAGGTCGAAACCCCGAACGGTGCCAAAGACATGGAGATCTACACCACCCGTCCCGACACCCTGTTCGGCACCACGTTCGCCGTGGTCTCCCCGGAGCATCACCTGCTCGAAGACGTTCCCGCCGAGTGGCCGGCCGAGACTCCGGAAGACTGGAAGGGCGGCTATGCCACTCCGGTCGAGGCAGTGAAGGCCTATCGCTTGGCTGCGGAATCCAAGACCGCCAAGGACCGTGTCGACGAGGCTGGCGAGAAGACCGGCCTGTTCACCGGCCTGTACGCCACCAACCCAATCACCGGAGCCAAGCTGCCGCTGTTCACCGCGGATTACGTGCTCATGGACTACGGCACCGGCGCCATCATGGCCGTGCCTGGCGGCGACCAGCGCGATTACGATTTCGCGGTCAAGTTCGGCCTGCCGGTCATCTACACCGTGCAGCCGCTGGCCGAATCCGGCGACGATCTGGCCAACTATGAAGGCAAGGCGCCGTTCGTCTCCCACGACGGCATTGTCATCAACTCCTCCGTGGATGCCACCCACGCCAAGGGCGACGCGTTGAGTCTCAACGGCCTGCGCGTGGACGAGGCCATCGACAAGGTGAACGCATGGCTGGAAGAGGCCGGTGTCGGCAAGGGCACGGTCAGCTACCGTCTGCGCGACTGGCTGTTCAGCCGCCAGCGTTATTGGGGCGAACCGTTCCCGATCGTCTACGGCGAGGATGGCACTCCGCACCTGCTGCCGGACGACCAGCTGCCGATCAACCTGCCAGACGTGCCGGACTACAGTCCGAAGACCTTCGATCCGGAAGACGCCGAATCCAATCCTGAAGCTCCGCTGAGCCGCAATGAGGATTGGGTGAAGGTCGAACTCGACTTGGGCGACGGCAAGAAGACCTACTATCGCGACACCAACACCATGCCGAACTGGGCCGGCTCCTGCTGGTACTACATGCGCTACCTCGACCCGACCGATACCGAACACATGGTCGAGAAGAGCGAGTTCGACTATTGGATGGGACCGAACCACAATGAAACCGCCGGCAAGTCCGGCGGCGTGGACCTGTACATCGGTGGTGTGGAACATGCCGTGTTGCACTTGCTGTACTCCCGTTTCTGGCACAAGGTGCTGTTCGACCTCGGTTTCGTCGATTCCGCGGAACCGTTCCACAAGCTGTTCAACCAGGGCATGATCCAGGCGTACGCCTACACCGATGACCGCGGCCAGTATGTCCCGGCCGCCGAAGTGGTGGAAGGCCCGGCCGATGCCAACGGCGAGCCAACCTTCACTTGGAACGGCGAACACGCCAACCGTGAGTTCGGCAAGATGGGCAAGAGCCTGAAGAACATCATCACGCCGGACGACATGTACGCGAACTATGGTGCCGACACTTTCCGTCTGTACGAGATGGGTATGGGCCCGCTGGCCGAATCCCGCCCGTGGAACACGCGCAACGTGGTCGGATCCATGCGTTTCCTGCAGCGCCTGTGGCGCAACGTCGTCGACGAGAACACCGGCGAAGTGCGCGTCACCGATGGCGAACTCGACACGAAGACGCTGAAGCTGTTGAACAACACGATCGCCGACGTGACCGTGGAAATGGAAGCGATGCGTCCGAACACGGCCATCGCCAAGCTCATCGTGCTCAACAACCATTTGACCAGCCTCGACGAGGTGCCGCGCGCAGCCGTCGAACCGCTGATCCTGATGCTTTCCCCGATCGCCCCGCACATCTGCGAGGAACTGTGGAACAAGCTCGGACACGGCGAGTCGCTGGCACACGCCGAATGGCCGAAGGCTGATGAACGCTATGTCGGACAGGACACCGTCACCGCGGTCGTGCAGATCAAGGGCAAGGTTCGTGCCAAGCTTGAGGTTTCGCCCGACATCGATCCGAAGGAACTTGAGAAGATGGCGTTGGAAGCCGTCGCCGACCGTTTGGGCGGCAAGGAACCGCGCAAGGTCATCGTCAAGGCTCCGAAGATCGTGTCCATCGTTCCCGCGGAATGATATTTCGAAAACTTTCGGAACCAACGGCCGCTGACAAGGTTTCCAACAGGATGTGAACCGTTCCCGCAGAAAACGACACGCCGAATATGTGGATAACTTGCATCCTCCGACCACAGGGGCCGTTTCGACTGGACAGCATGCCCATGCATCCTCCAATTTGGATGCATGGGCATTACTATTACCCCGCCAAACAGGCGGAACAGGCAGGCCGAGATCACATCGCCGGCCACGCGGCGGCTGCGTGGACTTGGCATGCCCGAAACGCATGAAAGGAACGCGCGCGGGCAAAACATTCGCAGCGAACATGTCCCTCCCGCAATCCCTGAAGCATCTGTGGCAATCGCGGCAACTGCAACGCCTGAAATATCCCGTGAACAAACGTCGGAGCCTGCGAAACCCTCATTGCGGGATCTGGCCGGAGTCAAACCTGCCGACACGCCGACGGAACAGGACGGGCCCAAACGTGATCGTCCACGACTCGTCTTTCAGCCAATCCACGCGGTCATCGCCATATTCACCCTGTCGTGCGCACTGTGTGCAAGTCTGACCATGCTTGTGCAACAGGCCATCCACTACAGCGCACTCCAACAGACGCAGATCACGCAATCCAAACAATCTCAGGCGAACGGAACCACGAAAGACGGGACGTCATCCGCGGCAACAACACCAAACCAGCAGCCTTCCATGGAACAGAACGGCCAGAACAAGCAAACATCCGAACCAACGGAACCTTCCGATCCGGCTGACGGTCTGTTGAATATCAACACCGCCGGATCCAACGAACTACAAACCTTGAAAGGCGTAGGCCCGGTGACCGCGCAGCGCATCATCGACTACCGCAATCAGATCGGCCGTTTCGACAATGTCGATCAATTGTTGGAAGTCAAAGGCATCGGCGAGAAAACGCTGGCGAAATTCCGAGACCAAGTGTGCGCACGATGAGAGGAAACACGTTCGAATGGCGGAATAGGGAGCAGGGGAGCAGGGATTGGCGTCTGCTGCCAGCCACCCTGTGCGGGTGGGCGGCGAGTCTGACCATGCATGCGGGATTCGACTACTGCGTCGAACAGGAAGGCAAACTCGGCATGATTCCGCTCGTTTTAGTGTTGTCTGTGCCATTGCTGGCATTATTGGGATTGTTGGGATTGCCGTTCATGCGGTCTCCTATCCTGCGCCTGCCGGTTGGCGTGCGGCGGGCGGTCGCGGCACGGCATTTCAGCATTATCGTATGCGTGGTCGCGGCGATGGCATGCGCGTCTTCCGCGTTGGCCTACGACGTATTGCAATGGAGGGATGCGGCCTCGTACGCGGCCAGAAACGGCGAAAGCGACGTTATTGCACTGGTACGCACGACATCCCCCGCAGTGAATTCGAACAGACGTACGAACGATTGCCAGATCGATGCGACACTTTCGACGATCACGGCAAGCCAGGTCACGCAACCAAGCATGATGCGGGTGCGCGTCTATGCGGACCGGCCGGACTGCGGCACACTCAAACAAGGCGGCGAATACCGGATGCGGGGCACGCTCGCCATATCGCAATACGGTACCATGCCGCTATGGCTGACGGACATCGCCTCCGTGGAACGCATACGGGCACCCAATCCCGCATTGCGCGTCATCGACATGATGCAGCAGGCGTTTTTCGAACAGACGTCACGGCTTTCCGACCAAGGAAAAGTACTTGTTCCCGGACTGACATTAGGCATTCTCGGACAGGATTACATTCCACCAGACAGCGGCAATGGCAAGACTGGCACGGGCATTGATTCCACATACGCCAATCTGCTTGAAGACGCCTTCCAACGTTCGGGCATACTGCATCTGATGGCGGTCAGCGGCGGGCATCTCGCGGTTATCGCCACTCTGATACGTACCACCTGTTCGTTTTTCCTATTGCCGAGACGCGTCACGGCCATCGCCATCGGCATGTCATACATCATGCTGTCGATGTGCGTGTTCCCCTCCGATTCGGTGTCACGAGCCCTGCTGATGGGTTTGGCCGGAGCGGGCTTCCTGTTCCTCGGGCGAAGAACACAGGCTTTGACCGCCCTCAACTGGACCACTTTGGGCATGCTCATGGTCAATCCGCACATGTCACGCAGTTTCGGATTCGCACTATCATGCGCGGCCGTGCTCGGCATCGTACTGTTCGCAGGGCCGTTAAGCGCATGGCTCACGCCGATCATGCCGGCGTTCATCGCACAGACCATGGCCATGACCATAGCCGCGCAATTGTTCACCCTGCCGATCCAAGTGCTCATCGAACCGGAACTGCCCGTCTACTCCATTCCGGCCAATCTGGTCGTCGCACCCTTCGTGGGCTTTTCCACACTTGCTGGACTCGCCAGCCTCGCCATCTCATGGATACTGCCAAACATGGGATCCATGTTCGCCAACCTGGCGTCCTGGGGTACCGCCGTCATGGAACTCATGGCCCTCAACCTCGGATCGGGAGAGCAAGCCACCATTCCATGGACCGGAGGCGCGGGCGGCGCTCTGCTGATCATCCTCGTCGAAGCCGTCGGATACATGGTCGCACGACTCGCCGGCACACTCTTCTTCCGCATCGCAACACCAGAACCAAACCTGCCAGGCCGACGACTCATACACAATCCCGTCGAACGCGTGAAAGCATGGGGCGAACGAACCCACAACACGCTCAAAACCATGAAATGGAACAAATGAATCTTGTCCACCGATACAGCGAGATTGAATACTATGCCGAAACCATCCGCAGCGACCTTCCACCTCATCTATGGAGGCGACCCGTACCTCAACGAGCAAGCCGTACGCGACCTGCGCCACCAAGCGCAACGCAAACATCCCGACGCGGAAACCATCGAACTCGATGCAACCAACGCCGACCATTACGCCTTCGACGAAGCGGTAAGCCCATCACTGCTCTCCGAACAGTCAATCGTCATCGTATCCAACCTGCAAAACGCCGACGACAAACTCGGCGAAACCATGGTCTCCTACTGCAAGCAAGCCGTCAACAATCCAACCGAAACCAGCATCGTCATCTGCCAGCATGAAGGCGGCATCAAAGGCAAACGACTCATCGACCAACTCACCAAAGCCGGAGCCGTCAAAGAAACCGTTGCAGACCTCAAAAAAGCCGAAGCGAAACTCAACTTCACCATACAATGCTTCGAGCGACGCAACCGACGCATCGAACCCATGGCCGCACAACAACTCGTAGCCGTACTCGGCGACAAAACCGGCGAACTCGCAGCCATGGCAAGCCAACTCTGCTTCGACTTCGACGACAATCCCATAACATTGGAACGCGTCAACCAATACCTCACCGCCAACCCCCAAGTAGACGGCTTCCGCGTGGCAGACCTCGCACTCTCCGGGCGGACAGCCGACGCCATCATCGCCATGCGCGCCTCGGTCGAACAAGGCACCGCGCCAATCGCACTCATCGGAGCGCTCGCCATGAAACTACGCACCATGGCCAAGGCGTCAGCCGTACGCTCCGGCACCATCAGCGAGGCGGAAGCGAAAACCAATTCATGGGTGCTGAAAAACGCCACCAGGCAGCTTCCCGGATGGACATCCGACGGCATGAGCCGATGCATCCAAATGCTCGCATGGGCCGACGAACAAAGCAAAACCAACGGATCGGACCCGGTCTACGCGCTGGAACGATCCATCGAACTGATCAGCAACAAAGGACGAACCAACTAACATGAGCGAGGCCACCACCAGCATCACCAACGCAACCAGCGACACCACCAAAACCGTCACCATTGAAGCGGCAACCGGCGAAGCCATGCGCGAACTCGGCAAACACGTCGCACGCCTCACCCGCGGAGGAGACATCATACTCCTCTCCGGGCCACTCGGCGCAGGAAAAACCACCTTCGCACAAGGCTTCGGCGCAGGACTCAACATCAGCGAACCCATCGTCTCACCAACCTTCACCATCGCGCGCGAACTCGAAGGCCAATTCCCCAACGGCAACTCCGCCCACCTCATACACGTCGACGCCTACCGACTCGGCGGCAACGCCTACGCCCCAGGCCAAAACGCCGTCGAACGACTACTCGACGAACTCGAATCACTCGGACTCGACGAAGAACTCGAAGACCCCAGCGACAACACCATCATCCTCATGGAATGGGGCGAACAAATGGCTGCCGCACTCGCACCGGAACGCCTCGAAATCCACATCGACCGGCCACTCAACACCGACGGCACAGACACAACGACCAATACGGCCAGCAACGAACTCACCAGCAACGGCGTACGCACCGTAACCTTCATTCCCGTCGGCAAATCCTGGCAAACCTTCAACATCACACGCAACATCCGCTAAAATCCGCTAAAACACAGCCAGCAACCACGATTCCAGCATCGGTTGTACAGTAGTTCCCAGCTTGGCATAAGGAGTTTCCACAAAATGCAGACACTGGTGATCGACACTTCATACGGCTCAACCGTCGGCATGGTCGGACACGACCCCATCATCGAAACCGACTCACGCACCCACGTCGAAAAACTACAGGCGAACATCGCCGCAACCGTGGAACAAGCCGGCCTCACACCGAAAAACATCGACCGCATCATCGTCGGCATCGGACCAGCACCCTTCACCGGACTACGCGCAGGAATCGTCGCAGCCAAAGCGCTCGCCTTCGCCACCGGTGCGCAGCTTATCGGGCAGAATGTGCTTTCCCCGCAGGTGCTTGTGCGCGACGCGGAGCGTGACGGCCGCCATCATCTGACGCTCGCCGTGAACGATGCGCGACGCAAGCAGCTGTATTTCACATTGCTGGACGGCAACGGCTATGAGGTCGGCGGCAGCGCAGGCGAAGACCGTGACGCAAACGTTGAAAGCGGCTATGTGAAAACCCTGATCGACATGGATATCGACTATCCCGAATCGATCGCAAGACGTGTCAACGAGGTAGTGGAACAGCTTCGCCAGTCAGATACAAACGTGGAATATGTGGTCGATGTCATCGGCCATGGAGCGGCGAAATACGCGCAATCGTGGGCAAGTCTTCCCGAAGGCGGCATGGTGAGCGACCATGCGCTGCTCGACGAGGGCACGTCTGGACTGGAACGTTTCGCGGCCTTCGCCACTTCGCAACAGGCTTTGGCGAATCCGGAGCCGATCGAACCGTTGTATCTGCGCAGGCCGGACGTGTCGGTGCCGAACCCGTTGAAGCATGTGCTCAACCATGCCGGTGCGGAACGTACGGAGTGACGGCAGGCCCATGATCGTTGACCATACGAATATCGACGAGGAAATCGTTGTGCCGCAGATGGCCGCTCTGGAAGCGGACCTGTTCGGCAGGGGAGCGTGGAGCGAGCAGTCAATCCGTCAGGAATTCCACGCGCCGGCACGCACGTATCTGTTCGATATTAATGATTTCGGTATTGTGGATTGCGCTGCAGCAGACGGGCCAGTTGTCGATGAATCGGCTGCGGCCGATACTGCCGAAAAACAGCCTGTCGTGCGCGGCTATGCCGGTTTCTGGTATGACGGTGATGATGCGGAAATCATGACGATCGGCGTCGGCAAGCAGTTCCAACGGCGGGGAATCGCGGCTTCATTGATGGAAGCGTTGATTGCGCGGGCGCGCGAGCAGGGGGCGCAACGCATGTTGCTTGAAGTGCGCGTCGACAATATTCCGGCCTTGGCACTGTATGAACGGTTCGGTTTTGCCAGAATGGGCTTGCGCAAACGCTACTACCAGCCCGAAGGCATCGACGCATACACCATGAGCCTTGATCTTGAGCCGAGGATCGTCGGCTTCGCAGCAGCGGAACAATAAAACAGAACAACCAAACGGAACAGCAAGCAAAGCAGCAAACGGAGTAGCAATGAGCGAACCAATCGTACTCGGCATCGAATCCACCTGCGACGAGACCGCGGCCGCGGTAGTGCAGGGGCGCACCCTGATCTCCAACGTCGTCGCGTCCTCCATGGATGAACACGCACGTTACGGGGGTGTGATTCCTGAAATCGCGTCACGCGCCCACGCCGAAGCGTTCGTGCCATGCGTTTCCAAGGCGTTGGCTGACGCGAACATGATATTGTCTGACGTCGATGCGATCGCCGTGTCCGCGGGTCCCGGCCTTGCTGGCTGCCTCGCCGTTGGCGTGTCCGGTGCGAAATCGCTTGCCTGGGCGGCGAACAAGCCGATTTACGGCATCAACCATGTGATTGGGCATATCGCAGTCACACAACTGCAGTTCGGTCCGTTCCCCAAAGACACGCTCGCGTTGATCGTTTCCGGCGGGCACACGTCTCTGCTGCATGTCGAGGATGTCGCACGCCATATCGACGTGGTCGGCACAACGCTTGATGATGCGGCCGGCGAATGCTTCGACAAGGTCGCCCGCCTGCTGGGCTTCCCATATCCGGGCGGTCCTCATATCGACCGTCATGCGCAATTGGGTGATCCGCACGCCATCAAGGTGCCGCAAGGACTCACCCAAGGCAAAGCGGGCCAGCAGCATCCGTACGATTTCAGCTTCTCCGGCGTGAAGACGGCCGTCGCGCGTTGGATCGAGGAACAGCAGGCGCAAGGCAATGAGATTCCCGTGGATGACGTGTGCGCGTCATTGGCGGATTCCGTGGCGACCGTGCTCGCCAAGAAGGCGATGCGCGGCTGTGAGCAGTACGATTCGAAGACGTTGATTGTGGGAGGCGGCTTCTCCGCGAATTCGCAGCTTCGCGCCAAACTGTTGGAGGTTGGAGCGGAATATGGTGTCGAGGTACGCGTGCCGCAGCTTAAACTGTGCACCGACAATGGCGCCATGGTGGCCATGCTGGGAGTCAATCTGGTAGAGGCTGGAGTGGCCCCGTCAAGCCCTGATTTCGCAATCGATTCGGCTATGCCATTAACGAAGATCTCCATGTGAGATTGGGCTGAAGGCATCGAATGGAAACGTTTTGCAAGCCGAAACACGCATGTGACACGCTGAAGATTTGCAATCCACAAGTTTTGGTGTAACATTTTTGTCTTGTGCACAGCGCATTCCTGCGTAGCTCAGTTGGCAGAGCATCCGACTGTTAATCGGACGGTCACTGGTTCAAGCCCAGTCGCAGGAGCCATTTGAAAGCCCTTGGAAACCAAGGGCTTTTGTCATATTCATCGTCATATTCGAGGAATCAACGAAGATGCCGAGGTTCTCGGCTTATAGGAACTTTTGGCCAATAACCCGGATATTGCGGCAGGCACGTTTTACACGAAATTCATGATTGAGGAGAACGATACTATGGATGAGGTAGCCAAAGCAGGTTCTTCCACGAGCAAAACTTAAGATTTTCCCAGCAAGCGGCGTTTACCATGAACACGCAAGCAAGAAAACCACGGCAAATCATGGAAGGGAGTCCATATGTGCACTGGTGTTCGTTTCTCCGACGATGAGGGAAACATGTATTTCGGCCGTAATCTCGACTGGAGCTTCTCCTACGGCGAGACCATTCTGGTCACTCCGCGAGGCTACCAGTACGACTATGTCTATGGGGCCGAAGGCAAGAACGAACCGAATGCGGTGATCGGCGTGGGCGTGGTCTTGGCCGACCGCCCCATGTATTTCGACTGCGCCAACGAGCATGGCCTGGCCATTGCCGGACTGAACTTCCCCGGATACGCCTCCTTTGTGCACGAGCCGGTCGAAGGAACCGAAAACGTCGCTACCTTCGAATTCCCGCTGTGGGTGGCGCGCAATTTCGACAGTGTCGACGAAGTCGAAGAAGCGTTGAAGAACGTGACGCTCGTTTCGCAGGTCGTGCCCGGCCAGCAGGAATCCCTGCTGCACTGGTTCATTGGTGACGGTACCCGAAGCATCGTCATCGAGCAGATGTCTGACGGCATGCACGTTCATCATGACGATGTGGACGTGCTCACCAACCAGCCGACCTTCGACTTCCATATGGAAAACCTGCGCAACTACATGTGCGTGAGCAACGAAATGGCGGAACCGACCACTTGGGGCAAGGCGGAACTGAGCGCATGGGGTGCCGGCGTGAGCATGCATGGCATTCCCGGTGACGTGAGTTCGCCGTCGCGTTTCGTACGCGTCGCCTACACCAACACGCACTATCCACAGCAGAACAATGAGTCCGCCAATGTGTCTCGTCTGTTCCACACGCTGGCTTCCGTACAGATGGCTGACGGCATGTCCAAGATGGGCAACGGCCAGTTCGAGCGTACGCTGTTCACCAGCGGTTATTCCGGAAAGACCAACACGTATTACATGAACACGTATGAGGATCCGGCGATCCGCTCGTTTGCCATGTCCGACTTCGACATGGATTCGAGCGAGCTGATCACCGCCGATTGATTCCGGGAATTTCGAGTTCGAAGATTCCAGTTCCGAAGATTCCGCAGTGATAGCACTGCGGACAGTATAAAAGGGCACAACGTCGCAACCGGCGTTGTGCCCTTTTGATCAGTAAAACTAATGAGATTTATTTGGAAAAATAATTTAAAAATGGTCGAGGAATGCTTTCAAACGTGCTTTCAGACGTTTTCCTCGTTATGTTCCTTACGCGAGGAAGCGAATCGCGACAGAACACCTGACTTGCGTAAAGCGCAATACATTCCCCAGGAGCCGAAACCGGCGAATGCCACCGCGCTGAGCAGCTCGCAAATGGTGCCGATGATGCCTCGCGGGCTGAAGAACGAGAATGCCTGATAGTAGAAGAACAGCAGATAGAAGTTGTAGACGATTCCAACCGACAAAGCAGACAGAATGGTGACGCCGAGCGTCCAACGACGGTAGCGGAACAACGCAAATACCGCTTCCGCGGCTGCCGCCTGCACCAACGCGATCACAATCAGGCTCACGTTGTATTTCGTGCCGAGCACCACCTCGACGAACGATGCGACTAAAAGCACATAGGCCGAAGCTCCCGGCTTGCGCACGATCAGGGAACCCAGCGTGGCGGGGAAGTAGAACAAAGCATGAAGCAGCGCCGCCGAACCAGGAAGAATCAAAGTCAGCAACGGAAAAAGACCATACGAGAGGCCGTCGAACACCCAGAACATCACTCCCGACATCACGCCTACTGCCGCGCCGACCACGATATCGACCACACGCCACGTGAGGGTCTTGCGTGTTCCTTGGGTTGTTTTCAAAGACTGCCTTACCTGCTTCGACAGCTTCGCGTCCGTATTATGAATTTCAGAGAATGGCTTCGCCATAATGATAATGAATCCTTGCGTTGGTCGATGCCGCGCACCGTGAGTCGGAGATCGCGGCAGTCGCCGTGGGCCGTTCCTCGACCTGCGCGGCTCGGGCAGGAACGACGAAAGGCATTATACGACATGCTGCTTGCCGAACATGCATCATGGATCTCCCTGTGTTCAAAATACCGTTACAAGTACGCCAAATCCAGGCGTACGGCCCAGTCCAGCACACCTGATCCGCACGATTTCATTAAACTCAGCAGCATAAGAGCTTCTTGTCGTGAGACGGCAGTCGGCCAAAACATCATGGTCCTATGTTCCTTGCGATGAACACGTCAGTTACTCTTTGCAGACGCAACTTAGCTAATTTCTAGGATTACAGGTTCTTTTGCTATCCGATAGCATGCGACACGCCAAGTAGACTTCAAGCACTTTAAGTTTTTACAGTGCAGGGTATGAGTACCACAACATGGCATACGATTCGTGAGGCATCCATGATTTCCGGACTTCCCGAATCCACTTTGCGCTACTACGAGCAGATCGGCATCATTGCCCCGATCGCACGTGACCCAAGTTCTGGCCATCGTGCCTACACCGACGAAGACATTCAATCGTTGGTTACTATTTCCTGCTTGTCTGCGACTGGCATGCCGCTTGATGCCATGCGCGAGTATCTGAAAAACCGTTTCGACGGAACCGAAGGTGCGCGCAGGCAAATGGCGCTACTGGACGCGCAGGCGTTGCGTTTGGCCGCAAAAGCCGAAAGCATCCGCATGCAGCAAGCCTATGTTTCCCTCAAAACATTGTATTGGCGTGCCGTGGCGGAAGGCCATGACGACGAAGCGCAACGACTTCTGGAAGAAAACCACGATGTCATCGAAACAGTGAAAAAACAGATTCGTAGCAAGGCTGACGCATAAGTCGAGGCGTCATCGCAGACGTTACCTTAATTCAATTCGTACAACAAAGGAGCAACTCATGAAGGCAGCGATCTTCAAGGGAGTCAAGCAGATGGCATGTGAGGAACATGTCGAACCGACCATCATCGATGGGGGAGACGCCATCATCCGCGTGGTACGCGCATGCGTATGCGGATCCGACCTGTGGTTCTACCGCGACGGCAGCAAGGAACCCAACACCCAGGCCGGTCATGAAGCCATCGGCGTGGTCGAGCAGGTCGGCGATGATGTGACCGTGGCCAAGCCGGGCGATTTCGTGATCGTGCCGTTCCCATTCAGCTGCGGCAAGTGCCCGGTATGCAAGGCCGGCTTCGAATCCAGCTGCCCCCATGGCGGATATTTCGGCGATGAGGGACTGGGCTGTCAGGCGGAATACCTGCGCGTGCCAGAAGCTAATGGCACGCTGGTGGTCGTTCCGGGCGACGCGAAGAGCTTCTCCGACGACATGCTCGCATCGCTGCTCACCCTCTCTGACGTGATGTCGACCGGTTATCATGCGGCCGCTTCCGCCGAAATCAAGCTGGGGGACACCGCGGTCGTGTTCGGCGACGGTGCGGTCGGCCTGTGCGGCGTGCTGTCCGCCAAGCTGATGGGCGCCACGCGCATCATTTCCATGAGCCGCCATGCTGACCGCCAGCGTATCGCACGCGAATTCGGCGCCACCGATTTCGTGGAGGAACGTGGCGACGAGGCCGTGGACAAGGTGCTGGGAATGACCGACGGCTACGGTGCCGACGCAGTGCTTGAATGCGTGGGATCCGCGCTGTCGAACGACACCGCCATGAAGGTGGCGCGAGCAGGCGCAGTGGTCGGCCGCGTCGGCCTGCCGCACGGTGTGGAAGCCGACATTCCGGGACTGTTCTACCGCAACGTCGGTCTGCGCGGCGGTCCGGCACCAGTGCGCACGTACGATATGCATCGACTGCTCAAGGAAGTGCTCGACGGCAACATCAATCCGGGCATCGTCTACACCTCCGAATACACGCTCGACGATATTCAGGAAGCGTACGCGGCCATGGACGAGCGCCGAACCGTAAAGTCGCTGCTGCGCATCGGCGAAGTCTGAGCAACATGCCGACGATAGAATAAGCGCAAATCAAACGAAAGGAAGCAAGTCTTGTTCGAAGAGCTGCATAAACGGATGAATTCGTTTTGGAATAATGACAGGACGTTGTCACAAACCGATCCGGAATTCATCGAATTCTTCTCGAATTTCGCTTATGACGAAGTGGTGAACGAACCGGGAGCGAACCATCCTGATCTGGATGACAAAACCCGTTCTCTGGCCATCCTCGCCGTGCTGGTAGGAGTTCAGGGACTGGACGCTTTCGAAATGATGCTGCCGGTGGCCTACGAAACTGGACTGTCCTCCATCGCCATCAAGGAAATGGTGTATCAGGCGACCGCCTACTGCGGTTTCGGCAAAACCCTGCCGTTCCTGAAGAAGCTCAACAACTTCCTCGGCGCGGCCAACGTGCATCTACCACTCGAATCGCAAGGCACCACCACGCCGGAAACACGCGCCAAGGCGGGCGAAGACAAGCAGATCGAACTCTTCGGCGAGCATATGCGTGGATTCGCGCAATCCGGCCCCGAAGAGACACAACACATCAACAAGTGGCTTGCCGACAACTGCTTCGGTGACTATTACACGCGCGGAGGATTGAACAATCGCGAACGCGAGATAATCACGTTGTGCTTCCTTGCCGCGCAGGGCGGTTGCGAGCCGCAGCTGACGTCTCATGCGAAGGCCAATATGGGCATCGGCAATGAGAAGGCTTTTCTGATTGCCGTCATTTCGCAGTGCATGCCGTATATCGGGTATCCGCGTACGCTGAATGCGATTCGTTGCATTAATGATGCCGCGAATCAGATGCAGGGCTGATTGCAGTAAGGTTTTACATCAACCGATGCCTGGATAGCTTGCTTCGATCCTTGCTTGATGCTCGCTCCGATATGGAAGGGACCGTTTGCCAGTCATGATTAGATTGGCAAACGGTCCCTCTATGTATATTGCTACTCGTGTGCGGGCGTCACTCGCCCCACACATCCTTGGCGATGGACTGTACGAGCGCGATCTTAGCCCACTGCTGTTCCTCGGTGAGCTTGTTGCCTTCCTCAGTGGAGGCGAAACCGCACTGGGTGGACAGGCACAGACGGTCGAGCGGCACATACTGGGCCGCTTCGGCAATGCGGGCCTTGATCGTTTCCGGATCTTCAAGTTCCGGCTTTTTGGAGGTAATCAGGCCGAGCACGACCTGCTTGTCGCCGGAAACCTTGGCGAGCGGTTCGAAGTCACCGGAACGGTCGTCATCGAACTCCAAGTAGTAGGCGGCGACGTTTTCCTTGCCGAAAAGCACGTCGGCCACAGTGGCGTATCCGCCGGCGGAAGCCCACGTGGAGTGGTAATTGCCACGGCAGTCGTGCGTGGTGATTACCAGATCCTCCGGCAGATCCTCGATGGCGGCATTGTTCATGGCGGCATACTGTTCCTGCATGGCGGCGAACTCGTCGGCGGTGTAATGCTGGTTGAAGTTCGGATCACAGAACATGCCCCACGTGCAGTCGTCCAGCTGAACGTTGCGGCAACCGGCCTCATACAGCGCCATGATCAGACCATGGAAGGCCTTGGCGGTGTCATCGGCAAGCTCGTCGTAATCCTTCTGGGTGTCGCCGTAGAACTCGTGCACGGAAGCGATGTTTTCCGGGCGGAACAGCTCCGCATACAGCTGTGCCGGGGCCGGAACGGTCTGGCGTGAGACGACAGTGTCGTCTTCGAACTGCTTGATGAACTTGAAATGCTCGATGAACGGGTGATTCTGGTCGAACGCGATCTTGCCAGTCAGGCGTGCGGATTCGGCGCGGGTCTCCTCATCGTGGAAGAAATAGCCTTTGTCCATCGACACCTTTTCCACGCCGGCGAAGCCCCACATACAGTCGAGATGCCACCAGCCACGACGGAACTCACCGTCGGTGATGACATGCAGGCCGGCAGCCTTCTGCTTGGCGACCAGTTCGATAATGGCCTTATCTTCCACGGCCTTGAGGGCGGCCTTGTCAATCTTGCCTGCTGCGAAATCGGCGCGGGCCTTCTTGAGCTCTGCCGGACGTAGGTATGAGCCGACCACGTCGGCGCGGAACGGCGCGTTCTGGGAATACGTCATTGGATGCTCCTTTTGCTGACAGTTAAAAATACCTAACGAAGATTAGTCAGTTTCCCGAAGCAATGCATCAAAAAGACGAGAATGTGAGACGGGACGTTATAGTGTTCTCCATCAAATCAAAGCAAGAGGTTATATGTATGGGCGGCATCAAACGGAATGAGGCAAACGGGCCAGACGAATCGACGGTACGGGGCAAAACGAAAAAGCCGAAAACCTTAGGCAAGTATCTGCTGGTTTCCGCAACGCAAACCATTGTGGAATTCGGATCGTTCATCCTATTGCATCTGCTACCGTGCCGTCTTCTGTCGCGAACGGCGTGGCCATCACGCTATCGGCTTCGTATAACTTTCTGATGAACCGCAATGTCACGTTCAAATCGTCCAGCAATTTCGGACGCAGTGTGGCATTGTTCATTCTGCTGTGGATTTGGAATTACTTGTTTGGTTCCACCATGCTGGCATGGCTGCCTTCCGCATTCGGATGGAACGCGGTGTTGGTGAAGTTCATGACCATGGCATGCCAGTTCGCATGGGGATATCCGCTGTGCAAGAAAGTGATTTTCCGCTGAATCTGCGAACGTATCAATCCCAATGGCACCCTATGGCAACGCCCTATGTATGATTGAACATGTCTTGTATTAACCCCAGAAAGAAATGGAAAGGCAATGAACGAATCGCAAGATTCCAACGACAGTAGCGCGAACAATACGAACGACATTCGTCAACAAGAGGCAGAGCATCAAGGAGCGGCCGTAAAAGCGGCACTTGGAGCCAATATCGGCGTGGCCATCGCCAAACTCGCCGCGGCGTTCTTCACCGGATCGTCCGCAATGCTTTCCGAATCGGTGCATTCCATCGCCGACTGCTCCAACGAAATCGTGCTCATGGCAGGCGGGCGTTTCTCCAAGCACAAAACGGACGGTGATCACCCGTTCGGCCTGTATCGCGCTAAATATCTCGCTTCGTTCGTAGTGGCGACGCTACTGTTCTTCGTCGGCGGTTTCTTCTCCACTTCCGAGGCGGTGAAGAAACTGTTCGCCATTGCCGAAAATCCCGCTTTGCGTGACGTCAACCAGATGGAACTGCTGGTGGCGTTCATCGTGGTGGTTGTCAGCGCTTGTCTGGAAGGCTACGGCCTGTATCAAAGCATCAAGGAAGCCAACGAGCGTATGGAGCGCACGGGTGTGGCCCATATGGGTGTGTTCCGTTTCTGGAGGCGCACCAAGTCAGCGGAGCTCGCGTCCGTCATCATGGAAGATACGCTTGCTCTGATCGGTTTGGCATTCGCAGGGGCGGGCATCGGTCTTGCGATTCTGCTCGATAATGAGATATTTGATGCGCTCGGCGGTTTGATGGTTGGTCTTGTGTTGATTACTGGATCGCTGCTGCTGATGTTCAAATCGGGTTCGTTGCTGATTGGCGAGGCCGTCGATTCGGATACTCGAAAGAAGATTGAGCAGGCCGTTATTTCGACGTCTGGTGTGGAGCGGTTGCTGAATATGCAGACCGTGCACATGTCCGAAGACGATATTTTGTTGTGCGTCAAAGTGCAGACCAGCAAGCTCGACCGCGACTACGACGTTGAAACCGTGAACAAGATCGAACGAAGCGTGCGTGCCGCACTGCCATGGTTCCGTTTCGAAATCTACGTAGAGCCCGACCTTTACCGCACCGACCACAAAATCGTTTCGTAGCGGCGTGCAATGTGCCTACGGTCATGAACCGTAGAGGGTGAAACGACGATACGGGCTTTTCATGAGGAGCTGGCATTCCGACGAATTCGGAGTGCCAGCTCCTCCTTTTCGCACGCTTTCTTATTAGGTGTCTCCTTGAGCTTGTGCGCACGTATCTTCTCCGGCATCCGATCCGTGGCCTGTCGTTGGGCTCCTCGGCGACCGCATCGAGGCGACCGTGAACGTACCGATTCCTCCACCGACTGGAGGAATCTGCCCGCTGTCGGCTGCAGCTGCATGGTCGGCACATGCGAGAACAATCGGTGGCATGACTGAAGCTGCACATGATGATTACCAGTTGCCCGAAGGATTCGAGCATTGTTCGAAACTTGACCCTGTACGCGATGCACCTAGCGCGTTAGACCGTGTCAAGCAAGTCGTACGCATTCTGCACGAACCAGGCGGATGCCCTTGGGACGGCGAACAGACCAATACAAGCCTGCTTAAACCACTGTTGGAAGAAACCTACGAATACATCGACGCCGTGGAAACGAACGATCGAGACAATATGCGCGAGGAGCTCGGCGACATGCTGCTACAATCCGTCTTCCAAGCGCAAGTATGTGCCGTGGATGCGCAGGATCCGTTCAATATCGATGAAGTGTGCAATCGTCTCGTCAACAAGCTCATCACCCGCCATCCGCACGTCTTCCAAACAGACGATGCTGCCGACGATTCCGTACCGGCACCGGAAAGCGCACAAGATACGCTGAAACTGTGGGAAGCGATGAAGCAGAAAGAGAAGCATCGCAAGTCCGTGCTCGAAGGCATCTCCCACGCACAAGGCGCACTGCCACGTGCCACGAAAATCGTATCGAGAGTGCACAAATCGCAGTATCGTGACCAGCTCGAAACCGCATTCAATCCAAACGCAGGACGGACGGGCGAACAGCATGATGTCAGTCATCCTTATGCCGACGAAATCATCGCCATCATACGCAAGGCGCAACGCGACGGCGTGGACGTGGAATCCGACCTGCGTTGCCGTTTACGCGGCATAGAATCCGAAATCAAACACATCGAAAGGACCATAAACCATGAGTGATGTCAAAGCACTCGACCCAGCGCTGCTCAAACAGTATTCCGTGGACTTCAACGCTGACCGAGCCAATCTGGTGGCCGCCAATGCGGCAGTATCGTCCGGCGTACTTGCCGCAGCTACCGACTACAAGGGCGAGCGCGTACTGCAGAATGATTTCTCCATTGAACTGAAGCAGGGGAGTATCACCAATCAGCGTAGTTCGGGGCGTTGTTGGATGTTTGCGGCGCTTAATACGTTGCGTTATGAGTTGATGCATCGTTGGAATTTGGAGGACTTCGAGTTTTCGGAAACCTACCTATTTTTCTGGGATGCGATGGAGAAGTCGAACACGTATTTGGAGAATGTGCTTGCCACGTTGGATGAGCCGTTGGATAGTCGTGTGTTCGAGGCGATTAATTATGGTCCGGCCGATGATGGTGGTTGGTGGCAGATGTTCGCCGATTTGGTGAACAAGTATGGTTTGGTGCCGAAGAGCGCTTATCCGGAGTCGGCTAATTCGAGGAATTCGGATGCGTTCAAGCAGTATTTGAATACGAAGCTGCGTGAGTTCGCGTCCGATTTGCGTGATCGTCATACGGCTGGAACGTCGCTGGATGAATTGCGTGCGTTGAAGAATGAGGATATGGCCACGGTGTATCGCATGTGTGCGATCGCGCTGGGGGAGCCTCCGGAGCGTTTTGATTTTCTTGCGCGTATGAGCGATGACAAGGATGATGCCAAGAAGAAAACCGCGGGGGATGGTTCGTCTGAAAAGGCTGCGAAGACCGGTAAGGATGAGCGTCCGCAGATTCGTGAGTTCGGCATCACTCCGATGGAGTTTTACAAGAAGTACGTGCCGGTGGACGTGAACGATCTGGTTACGTTGTGCAATGTGCCGGTGGAAAGCCGTCCGTTTGGCAAGCGGTATCGTATTCGTTTTTCAGCCAATGTGGCTGAGGCGGGTGATATGGAGTTCGTGAACGTGCCTCTTGACGTGTTCAAGAAGGCTGCCGTGGACCAGATCAGTGGTGGTCATCCGATTTGGTTCGCTTGTGATTGCATGCAGTTTTCGCTGCGTGGCGATGGCTTCTTTGATTGCGATACCGTGCGCGTTGACCAGCTTTTCGGTACGGAATTCACGTTCGACAAGGCTAGGGGGTTGGAGTATGGCGATTGCCCAAGCAATCATGCCATGACTTTGACCGGCGTGAATTTAGATGAGGATGGTCGCCCGAATCGTTGGAAGGTGGAGAACAGTTGGGGTAAGGATAATGGTCAGGATGGCTATTATGTGGCGTCCGATGCTTGGTTCGACCGTTATGTTACCGAACTGATCATTCGCAAAGAGTATCTTGACGAGGCCACGCGCGAAATACTGGACGATCAGCCGGTTGAGCTTGAACCTTGGGAGCCGCTCACCAATCGAAGCCGATGAAGGCTTGTGCACAGGTCGCGTCCCTCTGGCCTGTTCCACACGTTGCCTTCGCAAGAGGAGCGCGGAGGCTAGGGGATGCGTGGCGAAATCCGAAAATGATTCAGACGATTGGCATGGCGACTTCCAGACAAACAAATCGGCTCAAGCCGACAATTGGCAATCAACATGCGATTCATGAGTCGGGACCGCTTGCAAGCCATGGATTGTTCGCAGGTCCCAAGGCAAGTTTGTGGATCGTCGAATACTTGTGAAGCGCATGCGAAAAGAAAATGCCGGACGTTTCTCGCGTCCGGCATTTTCAATCCCAATAAAACTCGAATTACTCGGTTTACTCTTCGGCGACCAGTTCCAGATAGGAGTCGTTCCATAGGTCTTCGTCGCCGTCAGGCATGAGCAGCACACGTTCAGGGTTCAATGCCTGCACTGCACCCTCATCGTGGGTGACGAGCACAATGGCGCCTTCATACTTGGCGATGGCCTTGAGGATCTCATCGCGTGAAGCCGGATCAAGATTGTTGGTCGGTTCGTCAAGCAGCAGCACGTTCGCACGGCTCGTCACCAATGTCGCCAACGCCAAGCGGGTCTTTTCACCACCGGAAAGCACACGGGCCGGCTTCAACGCATCATCGCCCGAAAACAGGAACGAGCCAAGAATCGAACGCGCCTGCGTATCGTTCAGTTCCGGGGCCACGTGAATGAGGTTTTCGAGCACCGTGGCGTTCAAATCAAGCGTGTCATGTTCCTGTGCAAAATAGCCGATCTTACAGCCGTGACCGTAATCCACGGAACCGGTGTCCGGCTCTTCCAAATGCGCGAGCAGACGAAGGGTGGTGGTCTTACCAGCACCGTTGTATCCCAAAATCACCACACGCGAACCCTTATCAATGGCCAAGTTCACGCCGGCGAACACGATGTTCGAACCGTACGCTTTCGAAACGTCCTTCGCCATGATCGGCGTGCGACCGCACGGAGCCGGCTCCGGGAACCGAATATCCGCCACTTTCTCCTGCTTTTGTGCCTCGGATGTGTTCTCGAGAAGTTTC
Organism: Bifidobacterium sp. N4G05; assembly: GCF_002742445.1. Taxonomy (GTDB): domain Bacteria; phylum Actinomycetota; class Actinomycetes; order Actinomycetales; family Bifidobacteriaceae; genus Bifidobacterium; species Bifidobacterium hominis. The sequence goes on from NZ_NJNQ01000005.1 coordinate 73,843, forward strand.
TCCGCACGACGCATCATGTTCTGCGCGGCCACGGCCTTGGTTGCCTTCGCATGCAAGCGGATACCCTGCTGCATGAGGCGTTCCGCCTTCTTCTCTGCCACTTCACGTTCGCGACGGCGACGTTCCTCGTCCACAGCACGCTGGTGCAGGTAGGCTTTCCAACCGAGGGAATACATGTCGATCTGGCCGAGCTGCGCGTCCAGATGCCAGACCTTGTTGACCACTTCGTCGAGCAGTTCGGTGGAGTGGGAGATGACCAGGAATCCACCCTCGTATTTCTTCAGGTAGCCGCGCAACCATTCGATGGAGTCGGCGTCCAAATGGTTGGTCGGCTCGTCGAGGATCAGCGTGTCCGCGTCGGAGAACAGGATGCGGGCCAGTTCGATACGACGACGCTGGCCGCCGGAAAGCGTGCCCAATTGCTGGCCCATGACTTCCTGCGGCAGACCGAGGCTTGCGGCCATCGCGGTCGCCTCGGATTGCGCCGCATAGCCTCCGGCCTTTTCGAAATCCTGCATGGCCTTGTCGTAACGGTTCATCGCGCGGGTCATGACGTCCGGATCCGGATCGGTCATCTCCTTTTCGGCCTTGCGGATACGACTGATGATCGATGCGATGTCTCGCGCGCTCATCATGCGGTCGAGCGCGGTCTGTTCCGGATCGGCGGCATGCGTGTCCTGTGGCAGATAGCCGAGCTTGCCCGATACACGCACTTTGCCGGCGGTGGGCAGCATGTCGCCGGTGATCACGCGGGTGAGCGTGGTCTTGCCGGCACCGTTACGTCCGACCAGACCGATCTTGTCGCCCTTGGCGACGTGGAAATTCGTGGGATGCAGCAACGTGCGCGCGCCGATCTGAATCTCAAGCTCCTGCGCTTCAATTGCCATGCCTCAACACCTCTGCACTTTCGTTACTGTCGTTCCAAACTGGCCGTGCCGCACATAACGGCCTGCCCATCGTTTTCATAAAGCCAAACGCCAATCGAACATCATACCGAACGCCCGCAACCATAAATGACCGGAACGTTCATCATGCCTCTTCCATCATGAAAAACAAGACCATAATGGGCATAGTAAGGTCAGTCATGGTGGATTTATTGACCAGGAAAGGGGCGATGATGGAGAAAGGGCTGTTCAATAAGCGTGTTTATGAGGTGGTGCGGCGCATTCCAAAGGGCAAAGTCGCCACCTATGGGCAGGTTGCGGTTTTGGCTGGAGCGCCGCGCAACGCGCGTTTCGTCGGCTATGCCCTGCATTCGAACCCTGAACCGGGCGTGATTCCGTGTCATCGTGTGGTGTTTCGAGACGGTTCGTTGGCACCCGGATTCGCGTTCGGCGGTCCGGAAAGACAGCGGCTTCTGCTCGAAGAGGAAGGCGTTGCCTTCATACTCCCGAAAGGCATGTCCGAACTCAGCGAGTCGGGCGAGATGAAAGACTCGAACGCCGGGGCTTCCGGACTGCGCGTCGATCTCGCCCGTTGCCTGTGGGACGCCTAGTCGCCTTCGATCCGCGTCAACAGCTTATGTTCGGCTTTCCCCAACGCCATCTGCCTTATCCGCCGCGGTTGGATAATGGGTGTCTGCCATAACGCGAAGAACGATGGGGCGCAGATGGCGGAACGGCAAGGCATTCGGCAGCAGGACGCACTGGGGGACAAGGTCGGTCGGAACGCCGGCCGCATCGTTGGCGCCGGCTCCTCGGACCATGACGCAATATCGGCTTTATCGTTGGAAAATAGCGCGACACGCCGTAATTTGCAGAGTTGGCATGCTTCATGTATATTTTCTACTCGTTGCCCACCACGGTGGAAAACACTTGCGGACATAGCTTAGTTGGTAAAGCGCAACCTTGCCAAGGTTGAGACCGCGGGTTCGAGTCCCGTTGTCCGCTCCATCAAAAAGCTTCCGAAAGGAAGCTTTTTTCATACCCTGGTAAAGACCGCGGGATTGCAGAGCCAAGTATCCGGCCAACGGATCGCACGTCCCGAATCCGAGCCGGATCCTTCTTCGCTGAAAAAACGTTTGACCACAATGTGAACGTTCTCTTGAAAAGGGACAATCCATGCGGGAAACTTGAAGCGGTTCCGCCCAGCAGGCAACGATGCCGGGGGAGAGCGGAACGGACGGAGGTAAAAACAAATGAATGAGAACAGCGACATTATTTTCGTGCCGGACGATTCCGCCAGCCACGAGTGGACGGAACGGGACAGCGAACTAGTGGAGGAGTACGCGGCCCAGCTCATGAGCATGAGCATCTAGCCTGAAACTGGACGGAGGTAGGTTTCCCTCTTTCGTAGACATGGAAAAGACGTCGCATTCGTACTGTAAATGCGGCGTCTTTTTCATGTTTTCGTTTACAATGAAAACTTGCGTCAAGGCATCGGAACACGTGGAAAGGCGTATTGTTGGCTGAAATCAGACGGGAGATGGAGCGACTCCGATCCGTATACGAAACCGGCGTGCTACGGTTGCTGCTGCGCGCCAATTCCATGCTGTATGTCGCACTGTTGCGATCCACGTTTGACCCGTTGACCGGTGAACTGCCGCGCGAAATCGTAGAAGAGCGGTTCGTACGCAGCCTCAACAGGCTTATCGAAACCGGCGGCCACACGTTGAAAGACGGGCAAACCGCACGCGACGCCGCACATTCGATCCTGCTTGACCTTACCCGCGAGGGGGAGAGCGACTACGCCTGGCTCGCCAATTCCATGGACGTGGCCTCGCATCGCTACCTGTACCGGCTCACCGCGCGAGCGCACCGCGCCATCGAAGCGCTCGATAGGCTTGAAGACACCACGAAAGCGTTGTCCGGCGCGCAGGCCAACAGCATCATCATGGAAATCGAAAACGCGCGCATGCAGTTGACCGCTGATCCGCGTGAACGCATCCGCCTGCTGAAGAAAGACATCGAGGAACGGCAGAAGGAGATCGACGAACTGGAGCATAGCGAGGCTCTGGAGAAGCTCACGTCCGAACAGGTCGGCGACATCATCGGCGTGATTCACAACACCCTGCGTGGCGTGCCCATCGATCTGCGTGAGCTTGCCCTGTCCGAACGGGACAACGGCGACGCGCTACGCCGGCGCATGCAGGCCGGCGCTCTGAGCGTGGAAAGCATCCTCACCGCATACCATGACGAATATCGACGAGCGTTCCGCGAATCCGATAGCGGACGCCGTTTCGAAGACGCGTTCCAGGTCATCGTCACCGACGAGGGCAGGCGCGAAATCGACGATGCAGTGCGAGACATCGCCAGAAACCCGTATTTGGATGGCGAGCCGAGCGTGCTGCTCAATCAGGTGCGTTCCGAACTCAAACGCATCTACGAGGGTATCGAAGACGTGCGCCGGCAGATCCGCACGTCCGATGAGGCGGTCAGCCGTCTTGTACGCCAGCAGACGGACACCAGCTACCGGACCATGCTCGTCAAACTCAACCAGCTGTTCGCGAAGACCAGCGCCGAAGCCAAAGCCAATCCCAACGATCCGTCACGCCCCTACCATACGGGCGCGGGGCAGGCGCAGTTCCAAGCATTGCCGTCACGGCCGGCCAAGTCAATGGCGCGAGCCATATCGTCCAGTCTGAACGACGCTCCAACGGCGACCGTCGAAGCGCCCGACCTCAAGAACATGGTCGAAATATGCGGGCCGCGTCTGACACGCATGATCAGGCTTATTCGCCGCAATCCGGCGACGACATCGGACGGCATGTTCGTGGATCTTGCGGAAAGCTTCAACCGGCTGCCGAAAAACGAACGGAGGGAGAGCGAACTGGTCGGCTTCCTCAGCGCCCTGCGCACGCAGGACGACTCGTCATACGTGACATGGCACTGCGTATCGATCGACGGCAGCGAACGCGTATGGCGCACCAAACCCATTCTCACCACCGAAGCAACGCTCGACGACATCATCGAGGAGAAATAAGCATGACGGACGACATCGAAACCAGCATCGAAGAAGAGACACCGACGGGAAACGAACCGTCGTTCGAAGGATCGGACAGTCCGCAGGCCATGCCCGCGCTGTTCAACGGCGATACCGGCGACATGCCCATCGAGGCGCGCATGGCAGCGATCGCGCTCAAACGCGAACGTTACATCGATGGAAGCCTGTACGACCATGCCTGCGAGCACCGCGAGGCTGTGGAACGTTCGCTCAACAACGACATGCTCAGACTGGTCGACAATACGAAATATCACATCATGTACGCGTCGCCGGTCACCGATTCGGAAACAAGCATCCGTTCGTTGAAAACACGCATGAGCCTGACCCGCGAGGAGGCCGCCACGCTTGCCGCGCTTCGCATCAAGGTGTTGGAATACGAGAACCAGAACGCCGAACCGTGCGATTGGCTCATCAGTTTCGACGACATCCGCGCGCTGCTCGCCACCGGCGCGGGATTCCTCACCGCCAGCAACGACGAGGAGGGCACGGCGAGGAAGATCACGTCCATCGTCTCGCGCATGCGCACCTACGGGTATCTCGCGCCGACCGAGGACGACGACATGTACGTTCTCACGCCCCTGGTGCCCATGGTGCTTGACAGGAATCTTGCCGACCAGTGGCTCGGATCCGGAGCCGCGGACGGGAGCGTACCCGCCGACGACAACGACATTGCCGGTACGGACGACAGGATGACGGCCGGTATGGAACAAGACGCATTCGATTTCAACATCGACGACGACCGTTTCAATGAGGAGGAGCACTGATGGCAGACGGCATGAAGATCGTTTCCGACAGGTGGATGCTGCAAAGCCGACAGATCGTCAACTGGGGCTCATATGGAGGCTGGCATGAATTCCGCCCATCCATGGACGACACCATGCCTGTGACGCTGCTCGCCGGCGCCAGCGAATCAGGCAAATCCACTCTCGTCGACGCGCAGATCTCGCTGCTTTACCCATCCGGAACCCCCTACAATAAGGCGTCGAATTCCGGTCGTTCGGAACGTAACGACTACACCTATCTGCGTGGCATGATCGGCGTGAGCGACAGTGAGAACGGCGAAACGCCGATCTTCCTGCGTGGCAGGGACGCGGACGGCGTTCCGCAGAACATTTGGGGAGCGATCGTCGACACATACGTGAACAAAACCGACGGAGGCCTGCTTTCCTGCGGCAAATTCCTCTATCTGAGCGCCGGAGACGGGCAGGACGGCCTGCGCCGCCGGTATGTCACGTGGAATCGAACCATCGACCCACGGCTCATGGACCAGTACCGCGACACGCCATTCACCCGGTCCATGTTCGAAAAAACCTATCCGGAATGCACCACGCATGCCAACGCCGCGGCTTTCCACGCCTCCGTCTGGCAAGACACGGGATTGAGCGCCGACGCCTGCCGTCTCCTGCATAAAATCCAATCGGCGGACGCACCCTCGAAACTCGACGACATTTTCAAACAGGGCGTGCTCGACATACCGGAATCCATCCCTCTCGCCCGCGAAACCGTCAACGACTACAACCGGTTCAACGAGAACTTCCGCAGCATGGAAGACAAAATGGCCCGCGTCGCCATCCTGCAGAACATTCAGACACGTTACGGCGAATACGCGAAGCAAACCAGCGAACGACGCGAATACGAGCTCATCAATCCTGACAGCGAGCATGGCGGCGAGACGCTGTCCGTATGGGCGTGCTCGCGCATGGCCGGCGAAGTGCGCGCGGGGCTGCCGGCCATGCAACGCAAGGTCAGGGAATCGCAGGAGACCATCGACCGGGCGAAACAACGCGTCGGCGAGCTCAACACGCGAGTCGACGCCATTAAGGAACGCATCCGCGGCATCGACGGCGGCAGCCTGCAGCAGCTCGGCAAAGATCTGCAACGCGTGCGCCAGGACATTGACGAGGCGCGCAGGCAACGACATGCCATAGCCGAACGATTCGAACAGGTCGAATACAGGCTTCCCGATAGCGAGCAAGCATGGGACGCCAAACGCGCCATACTTGCCGAAACGTTTGACACGTATGAGGAACGACTGCGGGATGCGAACGTCAAATTCCGACAATTGGTGGGGGAGCGTCACGACCGGCAGCGCGACCGTGACATCCTACGACGGGACTACCAGCGCAAGCTCGCGCACAAAACACGCATCAGCGACGATATGGACGACGCGCGCACGCTCATCATGCGGGCGACCGGACTGGACGCGTCTGAACTGCCGTATGTGGCCGAACTGATGGACGTGAACGAACAGAATGAACAGTGGCGCTTGGCAATGAACGTCGCCTACGCGCCCATCGCGCAAACCATTCTCGTCGACAAACGCCACGAACAAGGATTCGCGGCGAAGATCAGCGCCATCGACCCGAACCTCATGACGCGCCGCACCTGGCGGTTCGTCGATACCGGCATGCGATACGATTCCTCCAGCAGTGAGGGCTGGATGTCGTCGAAACTGCAGTATCGGGAGGATTCGCCGTTCGTCGGATGGCTGAAAACGCAGACGACGTCACCGCACTTCGACGCGCGTTGCGTTCATGCCATCGACGATTCGAACCGCATTGAACGACAGGTGCAGGCCGATGGTCAGATCAAATCCGGCGACCGTGGATTCCACGGCAGCAAAGGACTGCACCAAGTCATCGGCTTCATGAACGAACAATACTTGGCCGAACTGAAAAACCAGCTCGACAAGGCCGAACGGGCGTTGAACGACGCCGACCGTCAAATCGAACAAATGTCCAACGCCATCAGCCTGCTGCAAGACGAGCATGAGCTCGCACGAATCATAGCCGACATGCCATGGAACAAAATCGACGTGGACGGACTGCAGGAACAGGAAACACGAATCCGCAAGCAGATCGAACGCATCGAAGGCAACCCGGAACTCGGCCAACTACAAGCCGAACTGAAACAGCTCAGCCAACAAGCCACCGCCGAAAACAAAAACCAGTATCAAGCCGAAAACGACCTTGACAACGCCCAACACGCCGTCCAAGCCGAACAATCATGGCTCGACGCCCATGGCAACACCGATTTCGATGACTCCACACTATCCAGCATGGTGTCGAACCTACTCGCCGACGCATACGACAGCTGCTTCGGCGCATCCGTGCACGCGCAAGACCGGCCGAAACTCATCGCAGGCCTCTTCGACCATGAAAACGAAACACCATTCCACACGCGCGTGCTACGCAACATATCACGCATCGCACGCACTCGAATCCAAGAAATCAACGCCAGAGCCAACCAACTGCGCGCTGACACGGAACGCATCATGGACGACTACCTCAAAAACCACTCCACAGACGACAACACCGTCATGGCAAGCGTGGAAGACTACCGATACTTCCTCGACGAACTCAACGAACTCAACATGCTCGTCACCCGCGCAGCAACCGACGAAGAATACGCCAACAGCGTCAAAAAACTCTACATGAGCTTCCAACAGCTCAACCGCGCGCTACGCACCGACGAAGAAAACATCAAAGAACAGCTCAACCGCATCAACAGCATGCTCAAAGAGCAACAATTCGGCCCACGAGGCGGCAGACTATCACTCGACGTGACCTTTAGCCCCACCGACCGCCAATTCGAAACCTCCCTCAGCCGCATCCTGTCAAAACTCGAAGACTGGACACGCAACGCAACCAACAACCCCACAGAAACACGCAAAGCATTCAACAACTGCGAAACATTCATCAACAGACTGAACAACGAACTCGAAAAAATACACGACGCCAACGGCATCAAAGAATACGGCGCACGCAACCTCGACCCACGCGTACGCAGCTCGTTCTACGCAATCGTGCACCACAACAACGCCCCCGACGAACGCATCAGCTCCACCGGAGGAAAATCCGGCGGAGCCCTGCAAGAACTCACCTCATTCGTCTACGGTGCAGCCCTCATCTACCTACTCGGCGGAGACCTCACCGCACACCCCACCTACACCACGCTCTTCCTCGACGAAGCACTCATCAAAGCCGACGGCCGCTACACCAAACGCGCGCTCACCGTACTGCCACGACTCGGCTTCCAAATCATCGTCTCCGCCCCGGAAAGCAAAACCGCGGAAATCCTCAACGTCTCCAACAGAGCATACGTGGCATACAAGGACCCAACCACCGGCAACTCATACCTGCAGGAACTCGACAGCGCGACCATCGCGCAAAACGAAACGCAACCCATCACCAGCGAACAGACAAACCCCGCAACAGAGGCATAACCATGACAACGGCCAGAAGCACCAACAGCGACATCTACAGCCAACTCAACAGATACGTCACCGACTATCTCACCAAGCACATGTATGACGCCAACACCCCCTGGCCATTGCGCAAAATCATCCGACTACCCAGACAAGCCGAACTCGAAACACACTACGCACACATCCGCACCCAAGACGACGCCATCCGCAACTGGGCACAGCACTACCACTGCGAAACCAGCGAGAAAACCAAAATCATCTCCAACGGAATCGTCCGACAAACCAGCCAGCTCATCGACTCAGTCACCATACCCGACCTCGACACGGCCCTCAACATCGCCACACCACAAACATGCAAACTCTACCAACGCGAACACCAACGCGCGCACGCCATCGCCAACCAATTCAACCTCGACGAAAACACCTCCATAAGCATCGCCAAAATCCTCAAAGACCATGACGACACCGACTTCAACCTCATCACACGAGCCGCACACTACTTCGCCGACCACAACACCGAAAACATGACCCCACGCATGATCCCCATCCCCGGATTCAGCGCAAAATGGCTAGGCAACGCAACATCAAACCGCCGCAAAGCAATATGCAAACTCCTCAACCGAGAACAACTGGCTCTCAACGAACGACCCGGCGAAATCCGACTCCGATACCTCGACACACAACACCACAACCAACCAGACCTCATCGTGACACAACCATGGACAAACAACACACCACACGACATCACCCACATCATCATCGTGGAAAACAAAGACACCTACCAAGCCATACCCACAACAGAACACGCCATCTGCATATTCGGCAGCGGACACGCAGCAACCCGAATCAAAACACTACTACCATGGCTCACAACCACACCCAACATCATCTACTGGGGAGACATGGACGCCGACGGCCTCGAAATACTCTCCGAACTACGCGAAACCGGCATCACCTGCGACTCCATACTCATGGACACCAACGCATACAAAACATACGAACCATACGGCACCAAACTCGACACCAAAAACAAACCCCTCAAAACACGCACCCCCAAACCAACACCAAAACTCACATCAAACGAAAGAAACCTATACGAACAACTCTGCACCGGAAAAAACACAACCTACCTACGAATTGAACAAGAACGCATCCCCATCAACGACGCAATAGCAATACTCCACACCCAATACCAATGGAAAACAACACACCACAAATAGAACACCCGTTCGAAATCACAATAAAAAATAAGGTATCCTAAACAACCAGAACCCAAAACACCCACAGCGGAGGCAAGCCGTGACAACCAAACACAACAACACGACAAACGGCGAAACCATAATCGAACGCATACTCACCAGCGACGCATTCCTCACAAAAGAAATCAAAAAAGCCCCCCTCAAACCAAAAAACGGATCACTCACAGCCGACCTCAAACACCTACCCAACGACCTCAAAATCATCATCCAGGGCGCTCGTGAGCATAATCTGAAGAACGTGGACCTTGAGTTTCCACGCAATCGCATGGTGGTGTTCACAGGGTTGTCTGGCTCCGGCAAATCCTCGCTTGCGTTCGACACGCTGTTCGCCGAAGGCCAACGCAGGTATGTGGAGTCACTGTCGGCGTACGCGAGGCAGTTCCTGGGGCAGATGGACAAGCCGGATGTCGATTTCATCGAAGGCTTGAGCCCGGCCGTGTCGATTGATCAGAAGACCACGAATCGTAATCCGCGTTCGACAGTCGGTACGATTACGGAGATTTACGATTACCTGCGACTGCTGTTCGCACGTACGGGCGTTCCACATTGCCCGGAATGCGGCGCGTTGGTAAGTGCGCAGACGCCACAGCAAATGGTGGATGCGCTGCTGCAGTATCCGGAACGTACACGATTCCAGATACTCGCACCGGTCGTTCGCGGGCGTAAAGGAGAGTTCGAGGACTTACTTAATCTGTTACGAGGCGACGGCTACGCGCGCGTGCTGATCGACGGCGAGAAGAAGCAGCTGTCTGACGATATCAAACTTGCCAAGCAGAAGAAGCACACCATCGAAGTGGTGGTGGACCGACTGGTGGTCAAAGACGGCATTCGTCAGCGTTTGACCGATTCCATTGAAACCGCGTTGAAACTCGCCAAGGGTATCGTTGTAGCTGATTTTGTGGATTTGGATGAGAAGGATCCCGGCCGCCGCAAACCGTTTTCCGAGAAACGAGCATGTCCGAACGGCCATCAGCTTGAGCTTGACGAGATCGAGCCTCGTACATTCTCATTCAATGCGCCGTACGGCGCCTGCCCCGTGTGCACCGGCATCGGATACAAGCTGGAGATTGATCCGGAACTAGTGATTCCCGATCCCAGCAAAACCCTGAACGAGAATGCCATCGAACCGTGGGGCATGACCAAAGGCACTGGCGAATATTACCGTCATGTGCTTGAGGGGCTCGGCGATGAGATGGGATTCGATCTTGACACTCCTTGGAAAGATCTTCCGGAGGAGGCTCGTCAGGCCATCATGTATGGGCGCGATTTCAAGGTTCAAGTCTCATATCGTAATCGTTGGGGTCGCATGCGCGAATACTCCACCGGTTTTGAAGGTGTAGTGCGCACACTGATGCGCAGGCACGACGAGACCGATTCCGACCAGATGAAACAGTACTACGAATCGTACATGCGCGAAGTGCCATGCCAGGCATGCCAGGGACGTAGACTTCGCCCTGAGGTATTGGCAGTGACCGTTGGCGGCGAGTCCATCGCCGACGTGTGTGACATGTCCGCCGAGACAAGCCTCGCATGGGCGAACGGCTTGCAACTTGAAGGATCGGCCGCCCAAATCGCAGGCGAAGTTCTGAAGGAGATTCGTGCCCGCCTTGGATTCCTCAACGACGTCGGACTCAACTACCTGACGTTGTCCCGTGCGGCCAAGACCTTGTCTGGCGGCGAGGCACAGCGTATCCGTTTGGCGACGCAGATCGGTTCCGGACTGGTGGGCGTGATGTATGTACTTGACGAACCGTCCATCGGCTTGCATCAGCGAGACAACGAACGCCTGATCACCACGTTGCATCACCTACGCGATCTCGGCAATACGCTGATTGTCGTGGAGCATGATGAGGACACCATCAAGAATGCCGACTGGGTCATCGACATCGGACCGGGAGCTGGCGAGCATGGTGGCGAGGTCATCTATTCTGGCCCCGCAAAAAAGCTCATTGACGCTCCACGCTCGGTTACAGGAGACTATATCGCCGGTCGTAGAAAGATCGAAGTGCCACAGTCCCGACGCAAAGTACGCAAAACCAAACAACTGCGCGTGGTCGGAGCCCGTGAAAACAATCTGAAGGATCTGACGGTTAATTTCCCACTGGGAGTCTTCACCTGCGTGACGGGTGTTTCCGGTTCCGGCAAGTCCACTTTGGTCAATCAGATTCTGTATCCGGTGCTTGCCGACAAACTTAACGGCGCACGCATCGTGCCCGGCAAGCATACCCGGGTGGAAGGCGTGGACCAGTGCGACAAAGTGATCCACGTCGATCAGAACCCGATTGGGCGTACCCCTCGTTCCAATCCGGCCACCTATACCGGAGTATGGGACAAAATCCGCACGTTGTTTGCTAAGACTCCCGAAGCTCAGGTACGCGGATATGGTCCAGGACGTTTTTCGTTCAATGTCAAGGGCGGACGGTGCGAAGCCTGCCACGGCGACGGCACGCTGAAAATCGAAATGAACTTCCTGCCGGACGTGTACGTGGACTGCGAGGAATGCCATGGCAAACGTTACAATCGCGAAACGCTGGAAGTGAAATACAACGGCAAATCCGTTGCCGATGTGCTTGACATGCCAATCGAAGAGGCTGCCCAGTTCTTCAAGGCCTATCCTTCCATTTCTCGCTATCTCGACACGCTCGTTCAGGTGGGCCTGGGATATATCCGACTCGGACAGCCAGCTCCAACGCTTTCCGGAGGCGAATCGCAGCGAGTGAAACTTGCCACGGAATTGCAACGAAGGTCTACGGGTAAAACCGTATATATTCTTGATGAACCTACCACAGGCTTACATTTTGAAGATGTGCGCAAACTACTGCTTGTCCTGCAGGGATTGGTAGACAAAGGCAATACCGTCATCGTTATTGAACACAATCTCGATGTGGTCAAATCGGCTGACTGGCTTATTGATCTTGGCCCAGAGGGCGGAGATGGAGGCGGCACTATCGTTACTGAAGGCACGCCGGAACAGGTGGCGCAGTGCGAGCGGTCCTGGACCGGCAAATTCCTTAAGGACATGCTGTGAGCACACCCATTGAACGTCACAGTCCGGAAGTTTGGCGCAAAACCGCCGAGCAGATGAACGTTGACAGCAGCGATACCGTAAGGAGTGCCCTTTCTGACGGAAATGCGCCTTCCTGCGGAAGAGTTAACAAGAATGGCGCGCCTCTGCTGGGGGATTCGCGCGACCTGTTTCGTCCGAAAACATCCGATATTCCGGCACAGCCGGGCGTCTATAAGTGGCGAGACGGCGAAGGCAGGGTCATTTATGTGGGCAAGGCCAAAAACCTGCGCAACCGTTTGACCAACTACTTCCAGCCGTTGTATCAGCTGCATCCGCGTACCCAGACCATGGTGCTTACGGCACGCAGCCTGGAATGGACGGTCGTAGGTACCGAACTTGAGTCATTGACATTGGAATACACGTGGATCAAAGAGTTTGATCCACGATTCAACGTCGTGTTCCGAGACGACAAAACCTACCCGTATTTGGCGATTTCATCCTCAGAGCGCGTGCCGAGGGTGTGGGTGACCAGAAGCCGCAAACGTCGTGATACCAGATATTTCGGCCCCTATGCCAAGGTATGGGATTTGCGGCATAGTCTTGATCGTCTGCTGAAAACCTTCCCCGTGCGCACCTGTTCGCAAAACGTCTATCACAAGGCGGAAGTTACCCGGCGCCCATGCCTGTTGGCTTCGATCGGCAAGTGTTCGGCACCTTGTGTCGGGCGCATCAGTGCAGCGGAACACCGGAAAATGTGCGAGCAGCTCGTCGGCGTGCTGACCGGTCGCATCGGCAAATCGTATATCGCACAGCTCACTCGCGAAATGAAAGAAGCAAGTGCTGAACTTGAGTTTGAAAAGGCAGCACGATTGCGTGATCAAATCCAAATGCTGTCCACGGTGGTCGAGCAGAATGCCGTAGTGTTCGATTCCGATGTCGATGCCGACTTTTTCGGCGTCGAATCGGATGAGCTGGAAGCATCCGTGCATGCGTTTTACGTGCGTGCCGGTTCCATTCGCGGAGAACGCAATTGGAGCGTGGAACGGGTTGAGGATGTGACAGACGAGGAGCTGATCGCCGACCTCATCGTACAAGTGTATTCGGAAACCGCGGGGGATACATCCAATGCCCCCCAGTCAACTGTCGTCACCGAACAACGTAATGCCATCGGATCAACGCAAACCGTGACTGCGACCAATGCTTTGGCGCGCGCACAGGCAACACGAGAACGCAATGAACGTCAGGGGCAGACTGGTCGTGCGGATTTGCTCGCTCCTATCTCTCCGGTGCCGCGTGAGGTGATCGTTCCCATCGAGCCAGCCCGGCGTGAGGAGTTGGAATCGTGGCTCAGCGGACTGCGCGGCGGTGCCGTGAGCATTCGCGTGGTCAGCAGGGGAGATAAAAAGCAACTCCTGGACCGTGCCAACGACAATGCCAAGCAGTCGATGCAGCGCAGCAAAATGAGCCGTATCAGCGATATGGGTGCCCGCACTACGGCCATGAATGATGTCGCCAAGGCGCTTGGGCTTGAACAGGCACCGTTACGTATCGAATGCTACGACATTTCCAATACCGTTGGTGGCGCGTTCCAGGTCGCTTCCATGGTAGTGTTCGAGGATGCGATCGCCAAGAAGTCGGAATATCGTCGTTTCGCCATTCGCGGCGCGGACGGGCAAGGCGCGCTTGACGATTTGAGCGCATTGTATGAGACGCTGACACGTCGATTCCGGCATGGCAATATCGCAGGCGATTCCGGCGAAAGCATGGACAACGAACGACGAGCATCCGAACAGGGCGAGGAGCCGTCGGTGCAGCAGAACGTCAACCGTCATCATTTCGCCTATAAGCCGAATCTCGTGGTAGTTGACGGTGGCAAACCGCAGGTCATGGCGGCAGCGAAAGCACTTGAGGATTGCGGCGTGGATGATGTGGCCGTCTGTGGATTGGCGAAACGTTTGGAAGAGGTATGGGTTCCGGACGACGATTATCCAATCATCCTCAAACGTCAGTCCGAAGGCATGTATCTGCTGCAACGTGTTCGTGACGAGTCGCATCGTTTCGCCATTACCTACCATCGCCAGACACGAAGGAAAGGTGCATTGCGTTCCGCATTGGACGATATTCCCGGCGTCGGAGAGGCGTATCAGAAGCGTCTGCTGAACCATTTTGGTTCGGTTCGTGCCATGCGAGAGGCGAATGTCGAGGATTTCGAGCAGGTCAAAGGCGTTGGGAAAGCCAAAGCCGAAGCCATTTATCAGGCGTTGCACGCCCATGACGGGCAGCGACCGACGGAAGATGCAGTTTCGTCGAATAGCCCGAAGGATGGAATGGATTAGGATTGAGTAGCGGAAAAAGATAATCGAATTGCTAGCATGATGACGGTGAGTATTAAGGGAGGGAATATGACTGAGGTCAATCATCGGTGCGCGGTTTTGGGCAAGCCGATCGCGCATTCGTTGTCTCCAGTGCTGCACAATGCCGCTTATCAGGCGTTAGGACTTGATGATTGGGCGTACGACAAGCATGAAGTAGGAGAGCCCGATCTTGAAGGTTTTCTCGAATCGCTTGACCCGACTTGGGCTGGTCTCAGTCTGACCATGCCATTGAAGAAAACAATCCAACCGTATGGTACGCCCTGCAATATGTGGGCGAAGGAACTTATGGTAGTCAACACCGCGGTGTTCGATTGGAACGGGACCTGCGTCAACGGCAATCCGAATCTTCCCGCCATCAAGCTGTATAACACGGATGTGCGAGGCATCGAGCTCGCTTTCGAACACTCGTATCAGGCGCGCAGGACGAAACCGAAGACGGACCGTTCGGGAACGGCCGTAATCATCGGCAACGGCAACACGGCGACGTCAGCGTTGGCCGCGTGCGTTGAATCCCCCGCAATCGGACATGTCATCGTCGTAGCTCGCCATCCCGAAAAGAATACCGCTCTCAAACCTCTTGCCGAACGATATTTGCCGTCGGAACGCCCGATAACCATTGTCGGAATGGATCATGCTGTTGAGGCGTTACGCCATGCAGATATGGCGGTAAACACCATCCCTGGTCTGGCTGCGGACAGTATCGCCGAAGCTTTGGAAACGTCAAATGCGAACATGGGTGGAACATTGCTTGATGTCGTGTACGATCCACGTCCTACCAAACTGGTGCAAGCTTGGCGTCAAAGGGGAGGAACCGCCATCGGCGGCGAGGAAATGCTATTGTACCAAGCAATGGTGCAGGTTTGCCTGATGACGGGAATCTGGAATAATGATCCGCCGAGTGGCATGATTAATCAGGACCGCACCGCGCGGTTGGAACAAGCCATGCGCATCGCACTTGAGGAGGCTCTGTGATGACACAGGAAGATATCGACGCACAAGCGAATGGCACGCATGCCAGCGCTCCTTCGCCTGCCGAAGGTTTTGAAGTATTGCTAATCACCGGCATGAGTGGTGCGGGGCGATCACATGCGGCCAACAGTATTGAGGATATGGGCTGGTATGTGGTCGATAACATGCCTCCCAAACTGTTGGTGCCGCTGGTCGACATGATGATGACCACCGGATCCAACATCCATAAGCTTGCGGCAGTCGTGGATGTGCGTTCCCGCGATTATTTCGCCGATCTGTCCGCAGTGCTCAGCCATTTGGATGATCTTGGTGTGAAAACACGCATCCTGTTCCTCGACGCCAGCAACGAGGTGTTGATCAAACGATACGAATCCGTACGCAGGCCGCATCCGTTGCAACAGGGCAACCGGCTGATCGACGGCATTCTCGAGGAGCGTGACCTTCTTGAGAATCTCAAGGAGCGTGCGGACATCGTCATTGACACGTCGTCGTTGAGCATCCATCAGCTGTCCACGAAACTATATGAGGCCATGCTTGGATCTGGGCCGACCACGGTTTCCGTACACATCTTCAGTTTCGGTTTCAAATATGGTATTCCCATCGACGCCGATTTTGTCGCCGACGTGAGATTCCTGCCGAACCCATTCTGGGTTCCGGAGTTGCGTTCGCTCACCGGACGAGACAAGGCAGTCAGCGATTACGTGCTTTCCAGCGAAGGTGCCGCCGATTTCCTTGACGCATACGAAAAAGCGATTGCGATTGCGATCGAAGGGTATGCGCAGGAAGACAAGCATTATGTGACGATTGCAATCGGTTGCACCGGAGGACAGCATCGTTCCGTTGCGATGAGCGAGGCCTTGGCCAAGCGACTGCGTGCGAGGGGGCTATCGGTTTCCGTTTCCGCACGTGAGCTTGATAAGCGGTCAGCGGAAAAATGATCGTATTATGAGAAAATAGTGTCCATATATAAAGAAATCAAGCTGTGATTGTCCAAGATATTCGGTATCACAGTAAGCCGTGGCGGTGCGGAGTGATTCCGCGACTCGCCTGAAATTTAGGGAAGAACAGCAAGGTAGGAGGTTGGCTCTTGGCTCTTCTGGATGACGTCAAAAGCGAGCTGTCCGCAATCGACAATGAATTGCCAATCGCCAAAAAGGCACAGGCTACGGCAATGATTCGGTTCGGCAATGGTTTGCACTCGGTGGATCACCACATTCTTGTGCAGGTGCAGCTCGACTCCCAAGATGCGGCCACTTGGCTGCAAGACACCATCAAGAACCTGTATGGCCACGAAGCCACGCTCACTCCTGTCTCTAGGCAAACGCCGACCGGTACGGTGCAGCGTTATGTGATCCGCGTGCCGAAGGGCAGTGCGGCACTTGTGCTGCAGACCGGTCTATACAGTCGCTACACGAAGAACATGGTGCTTGGCCTGCCGAGCGATATCGTCAACGGCAAGATCGCGCAGATCAAAGCTGCATGGCGTGGCGCGTTCCTTGCGAACGGCCGCCTGTCCGACCCGGGCAAGGCCAGCTATCTCGAGATCGTATGCCCGAACCATGAGGCCGCTCTGGCGCTAGTTTCCACTGCACGACGCTTGGGCATCACCGCCAAGCCACGTAAGCTGCGCAGCTCCGAGCGCGTGACCCTGCGTGACCCTGATGCCATCGAACGCATGCTCATCCTTATGGGTGCCCCGCGTTCAGCACGCGAATGGACTGGAAAGCGTTCCGACGGCGAAGCGCGAGGCAAGGCGAACCGTTTGGCCAACTTCGATGACGCCAACATGCGCCGCAGCGCCAAGGCGGCCGCGGAAGCATGTGATAAGGTGCATCAGGCATTTGAAATCCTCGGCGACGATATTCCCGATAACCTCAAGTCTGCGGGCCAGCTCCGTCTCGATCATGCGGATGCGTCGTTGGAACAGCTGGGACGTTTGGCCGATCCTCCGATTACCAAGGATGCCATCGCCGGTCGCATTCGCCGACTGCTGCAGCTCGCCGAAAAAACCGAGAAGGCGCGCCGACAGTCGGTCTGATTGAGTTTTTGCACGAAACACCATGCCTGTTTTCGAACAGCATGGTGTTTTTGTTCGTTTGAGCTTGTATTATTCGTAAATGGCAATATGGCCATTCCACGCTTACAAGCGGCTAGGAAAGGATATACATGAAGACACTCAAGGATCTTGGAGATCTCAAGGGCAAGCGCGTTCTCGTTCGCGCTGATTTCAACGTTCCGCTGGACGGCACCACGATTACCGATGACGGTCGCATCAAGGCCGCTCTGCCGACCATCAAGGCTCTGCGCGAAGAAGGCGCAAAGGTCATTCTGATGGCCCACCTCGGCCGCCCGAAGGGCAAGGTCGTTCCGGAACTGTCCCTCGCTCCGGTCGCCGCTCGTCTTGGCGAGCTGCTCGGTATTGAGGTTCCGCTGGCTGAAGACACCTACGGCGAAGACGCTCAGGCCAAGGTCGCCGCAATGAACGATGGCGATGTCGTGCTGCTGCAGAACGTGCGCTACAACCCGGAAGAAACCAGCAAGGATCCGGAGGAGCGTTCCGCTTACGCCAAGAAGATCGCAGCTCTCGGTGAAGCGTTCGTGTCCGACGGTTTCGGCGTCGTTCACCGTGCGCAGGGCTCCAACTACGACGTTGCAGCTGATCTGCCGGCAGCCGCCGGCCTGCTGGTCGAGAAGGAAGTCAAGGCTCTGTCCCGCGCCACCGTCGAGCCGGAGCGTCCGCTGACCGTCGTGCTTGGCGGTTCCAAGGTTTCCGACAAGCTCGGCGTGATCGAGAACCTGCTTGACAAGGCCAACCGTCTGGTCATCGGCGGTGGTATGGTCTACACCTTCCTCAAGGCTAAGGGCCTCGAGGTCGGCACTTCCCTGCTGGAAGAGGATCAGGTCGAAACAGTCAAGGGCTACATCGATCGTGCCGAGCAGAACGGCGTTGAGCTCGTACTGCCGACCGACATCGTGGTGAACCCGGTTTTCCCGAAGTCCGATGAGGACATCGCTCCGGAAGTCGTGGCAGCCGATGCCATTCCGGCCGACAAGATGGGTCTGGACATCGGTCCGGATTCCCAGAAGCTCTTCCACGACAAGATTGTGGATTCCAAGACCGTCGTGTGGAACGGCCCGATGGGCGTGTTCGAGGTTCCGGCATTCGCAGCCGGTACCAAGGCCGTGGCTCAGGGCTTGGTCGACGCAACCGCAGCTGGCGCGTTCACCATTGTCGGTGGCGGTGACTCCGCTTCCGCAGTGCGCAACCTCGGCTTCCCGGAGGATGGCTTCTCGCACATCTCTACCGGTGGCGGCGCTTCCCTCGAGTTCCTTGAGGGCAAGGAACTGCCGGGCCTGAAGGTGCTCGACTAATTGCTTAACGCATAATCTGGAGGTGCTCCCTTATCGACAAAGGTGGGGGAGCACCTCTTGTTTTCACTAAACCGAAATTACGGCGTACTAACACTGAATGAAATAAGAACGGAGACGGGCAAACACATGGCATCGCAACGAATTCCACTGGTCGCCGGCAATTGGAAGATGAACTTCGATCATCTTGAAGCCACCTATTTCGTTCAACAGCTCGCATGGAAACTTCGTGACATCCATTTTGACTACCGCCATTGTGAAATCGCATTGATGCCGTCCTTCACATCGTTGCGCAGCGTGCAGGTGTTGGTCGAATCTGACAATTTGAAGGTTCGCTACGGCGCACAGGCTGTTTCCGTAACATCGCAGGGCGCGTTCACCGGAGATGTGTCTGCCGATATGATCGCTCACCTTGGCTGTTCGTATGTAATTGTCGGCCATTCTGAACGCCGTAAATACCATCCGGAAGATGACGCGAACATCGTGGACCAGGTACGCGCTGTTTTGGCGGCCGGCATGCAACCGATTCTTTGCGTTGGCGAAAGCTATGAGGAACGTCGCAAAGGCATTGAGCTTGATTTCGCCGTGGGGCAGGTGCATGACGTCACGCGCGATCTTTCCGACGAGGAGGCATCGCGTCTGATAGTAGCGTATGAGCCGGTATGGGCCATCGGCACCGGAATGGTGGCCACTCCACAATCCGCTCAGGACGCGGCCAAAGCGATTCGGGATGATCTGTCTGCGACTTTCGGAATACATGTGGGAGAGGCTGTGCGCATTCTGTATGGAGGCTCCGTATCTTCAAAGAATGCCGAAGAATTGATTGGCGAGCCCGATGTGGACGGATTCCTTATCGGCGGCGCCGCGCTGAATGTGGATGAGCTCACCAGAATCTGCCAGCTCACCATGAATGCGACGGTATGATGTTCGCGGAATAATGTTTTTATCGAGTTGATCTTTCAAGGTACGGTCATTATTCGATTTTCTCAATACCTTGCGCTATTGTTAACGACAGTGTTTACGAACTGGAGGTTCACTCGTGTCCGCTATGGCCATCGTCAAGCTTGTGCTGCAGATTATTCTTGTTATTTTCAGCCTCTTGCTCACCCTGTTGATTCTTATGCACAAGGGTAAGGGTGGCGGTCTGTCCGATATGTTCGGCGGCGGCCTCACCCAGAATGCGGGTTCCTCTGGCGTCGCCGAAAAGAACCTGAATCGTTGGACTGTCATCATCGCAATACTGTGGGTCGCCATCATTATCGCCCTCGGTCTGATGACGAAATTCAACCTCATCTGATTGGCTTTTTGCTTCGGCCCATGACTGTAATCCAGCCATGGGCCGAAGTGTTTCTATCGTAGTATTGGCTGCAACATACGAGCGAAGGATTGATTTGACGTCTTTGAAAATCGAGAAAACCCAAGAAACCACGATGGTTGTCGCGGATTTGGACGGTACCTTGCTGCATGATGGTGAAACATTCGAGGAACGTTTTCTCACACAACGTTCCATCGATGTGATTAACCGCATGCACGATAATGGCGTGACTTTCGCTGTGGAAACGGCACGTCCGGTCAGCACAGGCTTTTCGTTCGTGGAAAAACTGCCGGTTGATGCCGTCGCCTATCTCAATGGAGCATTGATCGATTTCAATCCATCTTCATCAAATTATGAAATGCTTACTTCGCCGATACTGCCGGAAGATGGCCATCTTAAGAAAATCGGGTTCTCCTCACAGCGAGCATGCGAAGTCTGCAAGAATCTGTTGACTGAACTGCCCGGCATGGAAGTCGGCATTGTCATGGATGATGTGAGATACACCAATTTCGACGTTACGAAATACTGGAAAACACAGACTTGGCGATACACTGACTTCGACGATGTTCCTGAAGGTATTGCCGATAAGCTCATTATCTTCCCTAACGATGAGCAGTGGAATCAGGTCGGTTCTCTTGTGCCCAGCGACTTTGATGTTCACATCTCTGAGGGATCGCTGTGGATGTTAATGAATCCTCAAGCCAACAAGGAACATGCATTGGATCTGCTTGCAGAGCATTTTGAGACGCCAATAAGCAAAACCGTCTCATTCGGCGATGATTTGGTCGACATTGCCATGCTATGTAAATCCGGCAGGGGAGTGGCGGTAGCGAACGCCAATCCGGATGTGTTGAACATCGCAGATGAAATCTGCCCATCCAACAACGATGACGGTGTGGCACAGTGGATTGAAGATAATCTATTGTGACGTCTCGCAATGTTCAAGAGTTACATGAGTTGAACTTCATGAATTGAACTTTTTTTGCAAAGGGATGCGAAATAGTTACATTTCGATATTGAACTTCCGTGATTTCAATAGGCGGCTTGTGCTAGGATTTGAACTAGTATTTGACGAGAATTGAACTGGGAGGACTGGTATGACAGAATCATTCTCCAGCCGGTTGAACGCCGCAATGGCGTTCCGCAATGTCAAACAAATTGACTTTGTGCATGCGGCTGAGAAGTTCAATATCAAACTTGGTAAAAGTCATATGAGTCAGTACGTGAGCGGCAAAACCGTGCCACGTGCCGATATCGCCCATTTTCTTGCGGCTTTTCTGCAGGTCAATGAGGATTGGCTGATGGGAAAGGACGTTCCCATGGAGCAGAACCCCGCCGCCTTGCCTGCAATCGAGTCTGATGAAACCCGACATGATAGCAATCCTGCATCAGCGCAATCAAAAGAAGGAAAGACTATGCGCACCTTTGCGAAATCCCATAAGCTCGACAATGTGCTCTACGACGTTCGTGGTCCGGTGGCGGACGAGGCGGCACGCATGGAAGCAGCGGGAACGCATATTCTGAAACTCAATATCGGCAATCCTGCGCCATTCGGATTCCGGACTCCGGATGAAGTTGTGTATGACATGGCGCAACAGCTGCCTGAGACCGAAGGATATTCACCGTCCAAGGGCCTGTTCTCGGCACGCAAAGCCATCATGCAGTATGCACAGCTCAAGAATATTCCGAATGTCTCCATCGATGATATCTTTACTGGCAATGGCGTCAGCGAGCTCATCAACCTGTCGCTGTCCGCATTGTTGGACAACGGCGACGAAGTGCTAGTGCCTTCGCCGGACTATCCTCTGTGGACCGCCTGCGTGAATTTGGCCGGCGGCACCGCCGTGCATTATATCTGTGACGAGGGATCCGAATGGTATCCCGATATCGACGATATCCGCTCTAAAATCACGGATAAGACCAAAGCAATTGTCATCATCAATCCAAATAATCCGACCGGAGCGCTTTATCCGAAGGAACTGTTGCAGCAGATTGTCGACATTGCCCGGGAACATCAGCTCATTATTTTCTCCGATGAGATTTATGATCGCCTAGTCATGGATGGGTTGGAGCATATTTCCATCGCATCGCTGGCTCCGGACCTGTTCTGCGTGACGTTCTCCGGTCTGTCAAAGTCGCATATGATTGCCGGATACCGCATTGGATGGATGATACTTTCCGGCAACAAGCGTATTGCAAAGGATTACATCGAGGGCCTAAACATGCTGGCGAACATGCGTATGTGTTCGAATGTTCCTGCTCAGTCGGTGGTGCAGACCGCTTTGGGTGGGCATCAGAGTGTCAAAGACTACATCAAGCCAGGTGGCCGCGTGTACGAGCAGCGCGAACTGGTCTATCGGATGCTCAATGAAATTCCCGGCGTTACCGCAGTTAAGCCGAAGGCGGCGTTCTATATCTTCCCGAAGCTAGACGTCAAAAAGTTCAATATTCACTCTGACGAGCAGTTCGCGTTGGACCTGCTGCATGACAAGCATATTCTAATCAGTCATGGCGGTGCGTTCAACTGGCAGAATCCAGATCATTTCAGGGTAGTATATCTGCCGCGTATCACGATGTTGAAGGAAACCATAGGTGAGATCGCTGATTTCTTGAGTACATATCATCAGGCATGATGACCTTGGTTGTTTGAAGGACATTCATGGGGTGAAGCGCGCGCAGTATCGCGACGCTCCACCCCAAAATATTTATAGTCACATTGACCATAAATGGGGTTACGATGGCTCTGGCCTTAGGGTCGAGCAATCGTTCCGTCGTGAATTCGCAACGATCATACCCTCTCTGGGGGTACCGATTTGCTCCTGTCGCCATCATTGTGATTCGGCAGGAGCCTTTTGTTTTCAACGGGTTGCACCTGCCGGCGATGTGGCGTGCCTGGAGCATCGAGGTCAGCGCTGCCACCAACGATGCACCTTTGCCCTCGTTCGTGTTCGTGTCGTCGTTGTTGACGATGTCGTACAGCGTGTCGTCGAGCAGTTCGGCCGGCGGCATGCCCAGGGTGACGGCCGCGGCCGCGATGGCGTTGAGATCCCATGCGGCGTCGAGGTTCATTCTGGCCGATATGGTGGCCTTGGTCACGCCGGTCGCCTCGCACAGGGCCTGCTGTTCGAGTTCTTCCTTGGCCAGGTGCAGGCGCACGTTCCACGCGGCGACTTCCCGCAGGCGTTCTCCCAATTCGATTGCCTGTGTCCTTGCCGTGGTGTTGCCGGTCATGTCCGTTCCTTTCGTTTGCGTGCCCTTGGGGGTTTGTGCGCACCATGCTATGGGCGGCGCGCTTGGTTGTGCAATACGACCGCCTCCCCGGTTCGGTCTGGTCGAACTGGGCCAGGAAAAACATGGGAAACGAAAGCGCTCCGCACCGTGTTGGCGCTTGGTGCGGGACTGATCGACAACCTTGGGCGGGATTCCGAGCGATTCAAGTGACAAGAGTCCCGGGATTCGCCCTCCATTGAAAGAGAGTTATCGCAATGACCAATCCTACCATCGCTTCCGCCCCGCGTGCGGCGGGAGCCATGAAAACCATCCCGTCGCTGCGTGTGCGGATCGCCCGCGCGCACCTGCTGGCGGTGCTGCTGCATCCCGCGCGCTCGTCGCGCCGTCGTCGCCGGAGCGCCTGAGATGGGCCGGGCTGTGGCGGCGGTGGCCGTCGTCGCAATCGTCGTGTGTCTGCTGGCGGTGTGGGCGTTGTGCCGCGCGGCCGCGTTGGGCGACCGCATCGGCGAACGGCTCCATGATGCCAGGGGTCGCGAGGAGGATGCGCGATGAGCGGGCCGGCGGAGCAGTGGGCGTGGCAGTTGCAGGACGAGCGGCTGAGCCTGTCGGAGAAGTTCGTGTTGGTGTATCTGGCGCGAAGGGCGTATTACGACGACGGGTGCGGCGCGTGGCCGTCGGTCAACACCATCGCGGCACATTGCCATTGCACGCGCCGTTCCGTGCTGCGCGCGTTGAAACGCTTGCAGGAGCTGGGCTACTTGCGCGAGGGTGACCAGGAGCTGGCCGCGCGCAATCCCCGCAGCCACGAGCCCATCCCCAGGGGGCATCGTTCCAAGGTGTGGGACGTGGTGATGAAGGGCGCGCAGACCGAGCCGGAGGATATCACCGATCCCGGCGAGACCGACGCAGGCAAGGACGTTCCAGCGAAACCCAGTACAGCCGAACCATCGCGGAGCAAGGAGTGCGCGCGGGGTGACATGGCGTCACCTGACACAGTGTCACCTGACACAATGTCACCCCGAGGCGATCCAGCCGGTGAGGTGACATCCTGTCCGAAGAGAGGTGACATGGTGTCACCCAATAGACAAGTGATAACCAATGCTCCCCTTGTCCCCTACGGGGACATTCCCCTCGCCGGGGAACAACCCGAGGAGGAGCGAAGCGAGCGTGATGCACCGGATTGGCGTCTGGCGCTGCCTCCCAAGGGCGTACGCGATCCGCTGTGGACGCCAGGGGCGGAGGATGCGGACGAGCGGGTACGTTCCCGGGCCCTGCAGGAGGTTCGCGTGCTAACGCTGATCCATGACCGTGTGGCAGCCATCGACCCGAAGTCCGCCAGGCCAGCGTCGATGCGCGACCGGCGCAAGGTCCACGAACTGCTGACGGAACGCTCTCTGGCGGAGGTCGAGACGATCCTTGACTGGGCGTATGGCAACCCGCGCTGGATCTCATGGCTGGTGGACGGCACGATGGTCGAACGCTGCTTGGCGCACAGGTCAGCCTCGACATGCGCGCCAAGCAGGCACGAGGGCCACAGCGTTCCGGTAGTCATACCACCGCTGCCGAGCTCACGCCGGTCCATGATCCCGACCGGCCGGTGGCGGTCAGCTCGGGGCTGGCCTGGCGGGTGCCGGTCTACGGCGGCGGCATCCTGTCGGTCGCGTTATGCCAAGCGCACCTCGACGGCGAAGCCGGACAGGCCGAGTGCCCGGTGTGCGCCTATGACCGGCGCAACCAAGCCACCCACGCCATCGGTCTGGACCAGGCCGAGCACGCCGAGGAATCCCACGAGGAGGCCAAGTCATGACCGGCATGACGGAAGCCATGCCCCGTTCGCCGGAGGCGTGGAAGAGCATGGGATGCTGCGCGGATTTCCCGCAGCCGTGGGCCGACCTGATGTGGGGTCTGGAGTTCGAGGACACGCATCCCTTGGCCCGCGTGTTCCGGCAGGCGGGCGCATCGGTATGCGAGCATGACTGCCCGGTGAGGGCCGAATGCCTAGCCTACGCCGGTGCCGCCGGCTTGGAATGGGGCTTGTACGGCGGCCGCTCGTGCACCGACCGCCGTCAGATCGCCCGCCTGGCGAAGGCCGACGGCGTGCCCTGCCGCGACCGCACGGTGCCCTGGGCCCGCCGCTGGGGCCTGTTCGCCGACTGGATCCAAGCCCATCCCGAGGTCTTCGACACGGCCCGGGACAAGGCCAGCATGGAATGCGGGCAACGCCGATGGCGCGCCGCAGGCCGCGCCCAGCCCGGAGACGGGCCACATGACCGTCAAACCATCATGCAAGCAGACAATCAAACAATCCGACAACCAAGCAATCAAACAATCAACCATGCCGATGATCCGGCGAATGGTCCCGAATCCAAGGAGGAAGCATCATGCGAGTAGCGTTGGCGAACGCAAAGGGCGGGGCGGCCAAAACCACCAGCTGCATCTATCTGGCCGCCGTGCTGGCCCGGCGCGGCATCGAGGTGGCAGTCTACGACGCGGACCCGCAGTCCAGCGCCAGCCTATGGGCGGCCGCCGCCGAACAGGCGGGAGACCCGCTACCATTCGACGTGCTGCCGGCCAACATGGCCACCCTCGCCCACCTGGGCGGCGCCCCGGCCACAAAGGAATGGTCGATCATCGACGCCCCTCCGCAAGGCCCGCTGCTCGACAAGACGCTGGCCGTGGCCGATTTCGTCATCCTACCCACCTCGGACTCGCCGATGGATCTCCAGCAGGCATGGGACACGCTCGACCGCGCCCGACATGCCACCAGGGCGGCCCTGCTGCCGGTGCGCGTCGAGGCGAACACCAACGCCTGGGCCCAGACCCTAGCCACGTTGGAGCAAACCGACACCGCGCGCTTCGACACCTTCATCGCCAAACGACAACCGATCAAGACCTCGCTCGGCATGAACCCCAAACAACTGTACGAATACCGGGAACTGGCCGACGAACTGACGCGCATCGCCAAGGAGGAACTGGCATGAAAGGCAACTACCAGCCACTGCCCCGACCCGTGCCCTTCGACAAAGTCCTCGACCAACAGGCCGAAGACAAACAACCCACCGGGAAGAACAACGCCGGCGAACCGCTGGTCATGCTCTCCCTGCGCCTGCCCGTCCGGCTGAAGAACCGCCTCAAAATCGCCGCCGCCGAACACGGCACGCCATGCAACAGATCCTGCGCCACGCCATCGAACACGAACTCGACCGACTCGCCAGCAACGACTGAATAAGGGACACCGTACATGCCGAGATGCGAGGATTGAGGAATTGATAGTTGCTATGGTAAAATCCAACTAAATTTGATGGAACACCTGACATGCCAAGGTGGTTCCGAAGCAGGAAGGCCTTAGAGTATTGGTGATTTGAGCAGTGGCGGATTGCATGAGGAGAGATTCCGCGTGTTCTGCGCATTATCGCGCGTATCTGCCATTGTACCAATCGCAATGCCTGATTCGATGAAGTTCTCGTTAGCATAGCGACTTTCGGTGCCGTCACGAGGACTGCTTTCTGAATGCAGCTTGGCAATAAATGGCACAGTCCGCCACTTTTCGATAGTCACAGTTTGATTAGTGCACCTTATCGAAAGAGGCTTCCATGAGTCAGATATTGACACTAACCGATATTTCCTACTGCTATCCGGGCGCGCCGGAACCATTGTTCGAACATCTGTCCGCGACATTCGCGGCCGGCTGGGCCGCAGTGCTGGGAGACAATGGCATTGGCAAGACCACACTGGCCAAACTCGCCTGCGGCATGCTTTCCCCCGATTCGGGGACAGTCTCGCCGAACCCGTGCAAGATGGCAGTCGCCTACTGTCCGCAACGTACTGATGAAACGCCTACGAATCTGGATGATTTCGCGGCGGATTGGACGGGCGAGACCATCGCCATCCGCGACGCGCTGAACATCGGCGACGATTGGGCATACCGATACGAGACTCTCTCTGGAGGCGAAGCCAAGCGGCTGCAAATCGCTTGTGCGCTGGCCGGCGATCCCGACGTGCTGGTGTTGGACGAGCCAACCAATCATGTGGACGGCAGGACGCGCCAAGCCATCACGCAGGCGATGCGTCGGTTCGATGGCATAGGCATCGTGATCTCCCATGATGTCGAACTGATCGACGCGACGTGTTCGCGCTGCGTGATGCTGGAGCGCCGACATGCGCGTGGGCGTAACATCACGGCGGCGAACACCTATCAGGGTGGATATACCCAGGCCGCGCAGCAGATGCGCGACAATCAACGTGCCGATACGGCCGCCATACAGTCCACTCGAAAGGAGCTGCAACGCATGCAGCGCATCAAGCGGGAGCGGGCGCAGCGTGCGCGCGAACTGGATATGCGGAAGAATCAGGGAATGCGCATCGATATCAAGGACATCGACGCTCGCAAAGCCCTGAAAAATCTGAAACCGGCTATCGGCACCACTGTCGCACAGACAAGCGCGCAATTCGACGGGCGTATCGCCGCCGCCACCGACAGACTTGCTCACCTCAGCGAAGCGGCCAAACGCTACGACGGCACCATCTGGATGAACGTCATGCCGAGCTCACGCAGGGAATTGACGCGCATCCCCAACGACCACGCCATCGCGGACCAACCCGATATGCTGAGCATCGGCCCGCGCGACCGCATCGGCATCAGCGGTCCAAATGGCAGCGGTAAAACCGCATTGATACGACGATTGATCGAAGCGCTGGAGCGTGATGAAGCGCAGCGGCATTCGGAGAGAATGCCATATCTCTATATTCCCCAAAATTCCAGCGACATGGATATCGCCAACGCAATGAACCGCTTGCATGCTTTGACGGACGAGCAACGCGCCATTGTGCTCAGCGCCTACGCCCAACTTAACGCCGACCCCGACAGACTGCTCGCCGGCGGCAATCCCTCGCCAGGCGAACTACGCAAACTTCTGTTGTGCCTCGGCATGATTGAACAGCCACAGCTCATCATCATGGATGAGCCGACCAACCACCTCGACCTGCACTCCAAACAGGCACTTGCTAATACGCTATCCTCCTATGCGGGCGCATTGGTCGCAGTCAGCCATGACGAATGGTTTCTGAATGCCGTCACATCGATTCGATGGCGATGCGCGTCATGACGCTATCTATGAGTTTACGTTCCTTCGTAAGACTTGGATATCGGCAA
The DNA here is from genome assembly GCF_002742445.1 of Bifidobacterium sp. N4G05. GTDB lineage: Bacteria > Actinomycetota > Actinomycetes > Actinomycetales > Bifidobacteriaceae > Bifidobacterium > Bifidobacterium hominis. Next base: position 102,669 of record NZ_NJNQ01000005.1, read on the forward strand.
GACGCATTCCTTTTCGTATGAAGCTGTATCGATGGCAATGACCGAGCAAGAGGACACCAGTATGACACGACCGATTATGCCGCGAGCACATGGCAAAAAACTTCACATGGAGGCGAACATGGCTCATGTTCCTTCGGCCATCGCAATCACGGCGATGCGACCGGAGGAATATCCGTTGCTCGTCGAGTTCCTGTATCAGGCGATTCATGTATCGCCGGGAACCCCGGCACCGGACAGGAGCGTTGTCGAGCTGCCGGAATTGCGGCGATATATCGAGGGATTCGGACGGCCCGACGATGCCTGCATGGTTGCTCGCGCCGGACTACCGAACGGTCCGCAAATCGTGGGTGCCGCATGGGCCAGAATCTTCCCGAACAACTCCGCAGGCTACGGTACCATCGACACGGCAACGCCGGAAGTCTCCATATCCTTGCTTCCCGACTGGCGGAACCGAGGCATAGGGCACCGCCTGATGACGGCGTTACTGGACCGACTGCGAACCGATGGTCACGCCGCAGCCAGCCTCTCGGTCCAGCGCACCAACGCCAACGCCCTCCATCTCTACGAGTCGCTTGGCTTCACCATCATTAGCGAACACGACGGTGAACTGGTCATGCGCGTGGCTCTCGCGGATTGAGGCAGTGTTCCACACATCATCCGCATGGAGCCAGTGCGTAAGCCACCCACTGTGATATGTGCGGCTGCAAGTCCCGCATTCATACAAGCAAACAATCTGACATACAGATGCAGTCTATTCCTTATTATGTTTTCGGCTTTGCTCTTGATAAGAGCCAGCACCACCATCCATCCTCGATGAATGTGGGCAGGCTTTCGCAATGTGCCACATGACGCAACGTGTAGTCGGCGTGAACCGCACCACCGCGCAGGTGTTCACGCATGAAGCTCACGAATGATACGACCTCGAAAAGCTTTTTGGGAGGCTCGTTCCCAATCTTGTCCTCAGTGTGCAGCCTGTCAGTCTGAAGTCAGCTTTCAACTGGCAAATGTTCAAAGAGACGGGCTAGCGCAGTGGATAGATCCGCTCCTTCGAAAGCAAAAGTCGCAGCAGCACGTGTCTGCTTGTCCGCGTTGAAGGCAAGCGAGACACCGACGGCTTTGAACAGCGGTAGGTCAGAACGACTGTCACCAATAGCGATGCAATTCGAAGCTTCAACTCCCAAGCATTCACATTGCTGCCTCATGAATGTTACTTTGGTTTGTTCATCGGCATATGCCGCTGTTTTACCAATAAACACGCCATCCTTGACAGCAAGTTCTGGACCGCACCATGCTTCAAATCCAAATCTCTGCGCAAGGCTCTCGGAAACGACTGTCCAAGCGCAGGATGCGAGGACTGGCTTGATTCCCCTCGACTTGCATTCCGCAACGGACTGTGCGATTCCTTGCACAAGCGGGAGATCGTTCAACCATCCGTGAATTTCACTTACCCGATGGCCAGTGTATCCACGAGCATCAATATCGCATACCGTGTCATTTCCGATCTCACCGCGTGCGTATCGATCCTCTGCATCTCGCATCCTGTCGCCGGTACCCAACCGGTCCGCAATAAATGCGCCAGAGCTAATGCCGTATGTGAGCGTTCCGTCGATATCAAAAAATGCAATTCCCGCCATTCATCCCTCTTCATTTACTGGTTCAGCCCGAACCTCCAGCCGGTAACTAAGCCAATAGCGTATCAAAAGGCACACATATCAGAAAAGAAAGGCAGATAGTCCCATTAAACCGTTTCATGCGATTGCAGTTGTCCGCCGCTGGCTACGGCTGGCAGGGGGAAGCTGGGAAAGGCGTCCCGGCGGAAGGCCCGCCGGTGCGTTCTTCTTCCAGGGACAAGGAAGGATGCGGGCGGCCGTGAATGGTCGCCCGCATTTTCCGTATCCGTGTGAAACGGGAGGGAGCGCATCATGGGGCGCTTCCGACTGAAAGGACGGATACGTATGCCAGGTGGGAAGAAGAGCAGGCGCACGATGCTGATGGCTGCCCTGACCGCAGGGGCGTTGGCCTTGGGATATCTGGCGCCAGCCGCGTTCGCCGAGGGCGGTGGTGGCGGTTCCGGCGGGCAGGTTCCATCGCAGACCGCCGACGCGCATTGGATCTACAAGGATTCCTGGCCCGCCACTCTGGAGGGCATGAAGCAGGCGATACGTGATTCGGGCACCACCCTGTCTTCCGATTTGGAGGATGGGTCGAATCAGTTCGTGGATATGAATGCCATCCTTGCCGACGCGATCTCGGAGTGCAAGGCCTCATACACCGGGGAGGGTGACGCGGAATGCCGGATGGTCGCTGTCGGCTACGCGCGCCTCGGCAACGGCGTGTTCAGCGGTTCCTATGTCAGTTCGAACGCGCGTCAGCGTTGGGAGTCCCAATGGGCCGCCGAAGGGCGCGGCACCTACCAGTACCAAGGCCAGTCGTACACGACCGGCACCACGTGGACCGATCGGCTTGGCGTGCGTTCGGTGGATAGCCTGGTGCAGGATTCCATCAACGCCAATCCCGATGCCTCGTTCCGTGTGGTCGTGCTGGCCAAGAACCAGCCGCCCGTCGATTATCCGTTGACCGTCACCACCTCGCACCGCCAGCAGACCGACATGCAGGTCGGCTCGACCACGCCGGTCGGCGACACCATCCACGCGAACAACGGCGGCTCGTCGATCAAGGAGACCCTGCACGGCACCGCGATCGTGCACTACGATGGCGGCCCCTACACGCCGACGGGCAGCGTGAGCAAGCCGATCAGCTTCGCCAACAGCGGCGACACCGTGATCGACAACCTGGCCTCGCCGGGTGATTTCGGCATGGATTCCTGGGCCGAGGGCACATATTGGATCGACATCCAAGTGCCCAGGCAGGGAAGCATGCAGGCGGCCGTGGACACCACGGACCGGGATCCGGCGGAGACCTGGAAGGTCAGCGCCGTGCCGCCGGCCGATCCGGTCAAAAGCATCGAGGAAGGCGTCAGCGCCGACCGAATGACCAACCGCACCACCATCACGTATGGGACCGGCCGGGGCGGTTACGAGCTGAGTTTCAGGGACGTGATCGAACCCAACGGCGTCGATTACACGGTGGACGGCTTCACGCTCGTGGACGCCACCGACAACAATCGCGATGTCTCCAACGAGTTCGAGATCGGTTGGGACCGCGCATCGAACACGGTCAGCGCGGTCCGTTCGGCCGACAAGGGCATGATGCCGTTCGACCACGAGTATGTGTTCGGCTTCGATGTGACCGTCAGCCTGCCATCCGATTACCAGAACATCAGCGACCATGCGTGGGGCAAGTGGAACCAGCTGCCCGAGGCCGACGCGGGAGAACGCGAGTTCGACACCTGGCGTCCCAATCCCGACAAAAGCTGGATCATGCTCGACACTAATGGCAAGTGGCAGGCCGTGATCGACCCCGACCGCACCAACCAGACCGGCGGCGACGGCAAGGTGTTCCTCCACGGAGACCGCGTGGCCTCCGTGGTCAACGGCACCGTGCCGGCGAACCTGATCCAGGCTCCGCAGACGCTCACCTTGGTCGATGATTGGACAGCCGCCGATTACCTGTTCGACGCCGATGAAGCGGCGAACGTCCGAGTGTACGAGGCGGACGCGGGCACCGATCGTGCCAGCAGCGTGAGCGACATCGCCAACCGTGGCCGTGACATCACCGACCAGTGGGACATCACGTTCGATGGCACCGTAGTCACCGCCACGACCAAGGCCTCCTACCTGACCGGGTTGAAGGACTTGGAGAAGGCCAGGCAGATCACGATGCTCGTGCCCGGCCGCGCGAACTACGCCAACGGGGCCGGGGCGGGCCAGGTGCGCGATGACTTCGGCATCGAAGCGGACGACGAGATCACGTTCTGCACCGCCGGCAAGAACGGCGCGGAGCTGACCAACGCCGGCTCGCAGACCATCAACACCCACACGGTCGAGACCAACGAGCCGAAGGTCTGCGGTTACGTGCCGCCCGTGGTCAAAGATGTGGTCGGGGAATCCTCCCAAGGCGGCGGCCAGGACAGCGTGGACGGCAAGATCGTCTTCCCCGGCCAGCGTCTCGAATACCGTCTGGAGACCCAGCCGCATTTGCCCGACAGTCTTGCCTACACCATTGTCGAGGTGGCGGTCACCGACACGTATGACGAGCACTTCCAGCCGGACAAGCAGACCCTGGAGGTCACCGACCTGACCACCGGCAAGTTCATCCCCAAGAGCCAGTACCGCAGCGAGTGGAACGACGCGAACCATGCCGTGCGTCTCGTGTTCGCCGACGACTATGTGCGGGCGAACTGGCTGGCGGGCACGAATCCCAGAATCATCATCAGATTCGAGGGCGTCGTGGCCGAGGACGCTCCGGCCGACACCGTGGTTGACAACCAGTGGGCGTTGACCTTGAACAACTCGGTCACACCAAGCAACAAGGTGTGGAACGATCCGCCCGACTTCCAGCCGGGCAAGGAGGACACCCAGGCCGACCCGTCCATTTCGATCGACGGCAAGACCGCGTTGCTTGGAGACCGCATCTACTATCGGATCGACCTCGATGCCAAGCAGACGAACCATGCCTACAAGGTGTGGCGGCTGGGCATGGTCGATGACTGGGACGACGAATACCTCGAACTCGACGAGAGCCACATCACCGTGACCGACAAGGCCAACGGCAGGGATGTGACCGACCGGTTCAACATCCAGGCCATCGACGGCGTGGCATACGTGTTCGCCAAAACCGTTGACACCGAGGTTCCGGCGACGGGAGAGACCATCAAGGGCGACCCCCAGCCAGCCGATCTCAAGATCTACGCCGCACTTGGCGACAAGGACCACGACCCGTTGAAGGACCCGGCCATCGACCAGTCGCTTCTGGGCACCTCGTATGAGGTCACGCTGCCGATGACCGTCATCAAGGTCACCGACGATTACGTGGTCACGAACACGGCCACCCAGCTGGTCAACGACGTGCGCAAGGACACCAACCAGGTTTCCAACCCCTTGAAGCCGATCAACCCGGCCAAGGATGTCGTGGTCAAGGTGGACGGGCAGAACGTGGATGGCAAGAGCATCTATCTCAACAGCCTGTTCCTCTACCGGCTCGACAGCTCCACGCTGCCGCCCGACCGCGCCTACCCGCAGATCTCCGACTGGTCCATCAGCGACCCGCTCGACACCCGGTACGACAAGTTCACCGGCCAATGGGCCGTCTACGCCGCCTGCGACCTCATCAAGGACGACGAGACCCTGGCCGAGCGGGGCGAACGCATCGCCGGCTCCGACTTCGACGCCAGCCGTTTCGGCGGAGAACTCTTCGAGCTCGCCACCGACGAGCGCGGCGTGGTCACCGTGCGTGCCACGGAGCTGATGCTTGGACTCGTGTCGGCCGACACCGAGCATGAGCAGGCGTGGACCGCGTTCATCCAATGCCAGCGCATCGCCGTGGGCGGTCCCGTGGCCAACCAGTTCACCGAGACCATCAACGGGGTCGAACGGCCCTCGAACACCGTCACCACGCACACGCCCGACATGACGCCCCGGCTCACCATCGAGAAATGGGACGAGCAATCCGGCTGGCCCGACGGCGACCGTGACACCGTTGACGAGGCGCTGAACATGAACGGGAGCGACACTCGCATCGTGTTCACCATCACCAACGCATCGCCCACCGACCCTGACACCGGAGACGGCCCTTGGTTCAAGGCGAGCGAGCTGAGCCTCACCGACCAGCTCGTCGCCGGCGACGGCCAGATCGGCGAGTTCGAGTATCCCGATGACTGGCAGACGCTGATCCTCAAGCCCGGAGACAGCGCGGAGGTCAAGGCCACCCTCAGTGGCGTGAGCGAGCATCACACCGACCGCGCCATCGTCACCGGTGTGCCGCTCGTCCAATGCGTCGTCTCCGACCCCGACCCCTTCGACGGCAAAGACGAGGAGAAACTGCCCGAGGACGCGGTGGAGATCGACGGGCGAACCCTGTGCGCGGACACCACCGTGACCAGCAACACCGACGACTGGAACGGCTACCAGCCCAAGGACAATCTGGCGACCACCGGCACCAACATCGCCGGCCTCATCGCCGTCATCCTCGTCCTCGCGCTCCTCGGCACCGGTGCAACCGCCGCGATCCGCCTCACCCGCGCCAACGGCCGCCACACCGGGCACGAGAACGACGCGAATGATGATGGCGCTGGCCGTGATGGCAGTCCCAATGGAGATGGCCCCGAGCCGGACTTCGCCCAACTCGTCACCACTATCAATTCCAAGGAGCCGCCCATGAACTAATAACAACCACCCATCTGCTGCTTAGAGCCAACTTTCGTATTCCAGTTGGCAGTTAGACGGTGATACCATGCAACTGTCCCGGCAAAACGGGGCAGTGCATACTAGGCCCGCAGGCGTAGTCCTGCGGGCCTATTTCGTCTGTTCCCCATCGGCTTTAGCCAACGTTCCCCCATGACAGCGGACTATGATTCGCTGCTTTAAGCACTGGCAAGTGAAACTCGATGCCAGGTTTCTCTCCCCACGGCACTCTAGCTAAATCGGTTATGTTGCCTGGCCATTCAGGCACCTTATTACTAGAACTGAGATCAAACAAAGTGAAAGCGAATGGCGGTATCCTGATACATGCCATTTTGCAGCACGTGTAATCCGCAAATATGGGAACCATCCATCCGGTGAACAGCTTTTGTTCACGCAGGTTATCGACTATAAACATATGGAGTCTGTATCGCTGGGGGAAAACAGTGCTCTCCCTATCCAAGAGATAGTCCTTACAGTCATGCATATCACCAGCTGATACACAGAAGTTCGACATCACCTGCTTCACAAATGCAAGAGGCATGAGCCTATCTGTCTTGAAATGAATGGATTTATCCCCTTCCTGAAAGTCAGAGACAAGGATTTGCTGTCCAGTTGCACGATAGAACTCACTGAATGGCTTGACGTAGTTTTGACCAAGATAACTATTGCATGAGCTGCAAATCGTCTTGAATCCTTGTCCTCTTTGCAATTGCCGATACTTCAGGCCTTCCATGTCATCCTGCCCGGTCAAGCTGCTCTTCACGGCGTCAACGCCTGAATAGAGCTTCACCGTGTGATCATTACCCACAGATTGAGGAGGGATGTGTTCAAAGCTCAGCGGCCCTTCTTTACCGCAGATTCGGCAAATGTCATCTGCCATTTCACGTCATCTCCAAACGTTATTGCCACAGGCCGAGGAATGCTGCGGCAATGAAATCGAGAAGCGCAGCACCGACCAGAATCAATGCATATAGGTTGAAATAACTGCGCATCAATTTAAGTTTTGCAACATGAAGTTTCTCGTTTGTTGATTCAAAGTATTCCATCGATCCCGACACGACTTTTTCTATCGCAGGAAAGACCGCGCCAATGATGGCGAGCGACGAAGTCACGAGTGTAGCCTTTGCGCCGTCTTGCAGAATGGTGAATGAGAGAATCCCCGCACCAATAGCTAATCCGATGGCGATGATTGCGTACCATGCTGCTGCTTTCCGAAGGGAGACTCGATCGGCTTCGTCTAGTTCTTCCCAGTTTGAAGCAGCGCCGAGAGATTGCTTAATCCAAAGATCATTCTGCTGCTGGTCGTTATTTTGCATTCTTTCCCCTTTCCCGGGCATCTTTTGGCGAATACTATAGCGTCTTGATTTACCTATTTCTGTAAGTATGCTGAACGAATGCTGTGTGAATTTGTCCGCCGCTGATTCCACGGGACTGCACGAGGATGGCCGTATGCGTAGGCATGGCGGTGGGCCGTGCCGTTCCTGTGCGGAGGAGTGCGGCTGTGGATTTGATGAACCAGGTGCTGGAGTTGTTCGTGAAGTTCGCGACGATTGGCGGTGGCTTGTGGCTGGTGTGGGGCGCGGTGACATTCGGTGGTGGTTTGAAGGATCATAACGGGCCGCAGACGCAGTCGGGCCTGTGGCAGATCGTGGGCGGCGGCATGATTATCGCGGCGGCGCAGATCTTCAGCGCCGTGGCGTTGGGCTGAGCCGGTTTGAGGCATCGGGGATCCCGGCATGGAGGATTTCATCGTTGCGATGCTCAACATGATCGGGGGCGGTGGCGCCGGTTCGATAGCCACTGGCATGCTGTCGCAGGGGCCGGAGACGTGGAATCCGGCGCTTTACCAGTTGGCCGTGAACGTGCATGACGTGGCGGTCAAGCCGTTGACCTCGGTGGTTCTGGCGGTGGTGTTTACCTTGGAGTTGGCGCGTAATTCCACGCGCATCGAGTCCGACCGCGAGTTGGGCGTGAAGATCGTGGCGAGCCGTTCCTGCAAGTCCGGCCAAGCCTCGTAGTCGGCGATGGTCTCCCAATCCTCGATGGACAGCTGGGCCGCGCCCACATGTGAGCGCACATCATCGTCGATGGCCGCGACCTTGAGACGGCGGCGCACCAGCGACACCGAACGACCGGTCTTGCGCGCGGCCTCCTCGACGCTCGACCCCAAGTCCAACAATCCTTGGTAGCCATCGGCTTCCTCGACGACGGTCAGGTCGGTTCGCTGGCTGTTCTCGACCAGCATCAGCTCGCGCTGTTCCCGTTCGTCCAGCTCGGCCACGACCGCCGGAACCCGTTCCAATCCCGCCAGTTTCGCGGCCGCCAGCCGCCGATGGCCGATGACCAGCGTGAACCGTCCCTCCGGCGCGGGCACGACCAGCAGGTTCTGTCGGATGCCTTGGGCGCGGATGGAATCGGCCAGCTCGCCCACATCGCCCACGTCGCGGCGGGGATTCGCCGGATTCGGGTCGATAAGCGCCGTTTCGAGCATGACCACTCCGCCGGCGGCTGGCGCAAGGCCGGTGGTTTCATTGATGGCGGCGATGGTGTTTGCGGTTTCCATGATGGGTTTCCTTTCGAAAAAGAGTTGTCTGAGTGATTGAAGTGGGAAGCGGCGGGCCGCGCCCGGCGGCCCGCCGGAATCATGTCGTTGTTCAGAGCGCCCAATCAGGCAGCATTCCGTGCTCGCAGGCCGTGACCACGAGGGCGGCCAGCGAGCATTCCTCGTCCGCCAGCAGGGCCTTGAGCCCCCATTCCGCCACGCGGCCGACATGGCCGGCCGACCACGACAGGTAGGCGCACACCGTCAGCAACTGGGCCCGCCTGCTCTGGGGCACGCGCTCGACGAACCCGGCGAGGATGTCCACCGCGAGGTCGAGGCGTGACGTGTCGGGCTTCTGGCCGGCGTGGAACCAACCCTCCAACACGCGCTCCAGCAGCGCCGTCGATTTCAGCGAATATCGTTCCTCGACCATGACGCGCAGTTGCTTCATGGAAACCTCCGGGCTGATTGCGGTCACGATAAGCGTGTCGCGAGAACGAAAGTCGGCGTCCAGCGTCACGGCCAACGCCAATTGCTCGCGGGCCGTGAAGCCCTCGCCTTTGCCAGCCAGCAGCCTGCGCCACTTCCTCAGCAGGGGCGTGAACCATTCGGCCGCCGCCTCACGCGGCCCCATATCGATGCGCGCCTGCCGGTATTCCTCGGCCAGTCGCTCCGCCAGCCGCTCGTCGGCCGGACGCACTTGGGCAATGGTGCCAGTCATATCCATCGGTCCTTTCCGTGGTGTCCGAACCCCCAAGTCCGCTTCCACGCGGCCCATGCCCGCGAGCCATGCGAGCGGCCAAGAGCAATGTCATACGCTGCAAGCGCATGGCCCAGGGCCGCGATCCGCCCGACGATGGAGGAGAGTATGTCGCGTAGCCCCGTCTGAAGCATTCTCTCCGCAATCGGCGGGCGTCACCCGACGACCACAGCCAAACGTCAATGTCGCTATGGTTGTTGCATGGCACGCAGATATGGAAAAGTCCCGGCGATTGTCGCCGGGGCCAAGTGTTTAGGAACTTTTCGACAGACCGCAGCCGCGTTGCTGTATCAGTCCCGCATCAATCAGCCGAAAACCGAATGACAGATGAATTGGTTCATCCGATCATAGGGATCGCATAACGGCTGAGCACCATTGCTGCAATGTCGAGTAATCCTCTTCTCGGGCTTCGCTAGGGTCGATGCTGTGCGCGAGCAGCATGCGCTCCGATGGGTCGTCCAGAGCGGCAAGCAGTTCACACTTGGTCGGGACGAACACGCCGGCACGGACTGCGTGGACGATCTGCAAGGAGAAGAAGAACCCCTTGAGCATGGCGCGTAAAGCGTCCAGACGGGCATCCGCAGACAGCTCCCGCGTCGTCAGATACGTGTGATTGGTCATGTGATAAAGGTTCGCCACGCTCACCCTCGCGCCCAGCCGGACATCGGCCGGACCATAGGCGGGAAGCAAAGCGCACAGGTTGCCATGCCAGACCTGGGTGCCATGCTCGAACTGCGCGAGCTCATAGGCGGGCCATGCGGCCAGTTCGTCGCGCCCGCAGGTGAAGCCGACGGCCTTGTCTCCCTCCGGCACCGTGCGCATCGCCTCGTGGAAGTGGTCAAGATCGGTCAGATCCACATGGTCGAGCACCACCAGCAAGTCGATGTCGCTGTCCGGCCGGACCTCGCCACGCAGATAACTACCCTGCAATCCCATGCACAGCAAGCGTTCGCCGAACGCCTCTCGCAATGCCGCCATCGCCAGCGGCTTCCATTCACCTAGATCAATCATCGTCAAACTCTCGCAATCATCAGCCAATGTTAAAAAGGCAAAGAAAGTTCAGTCTAGCAAAGAACAGTTCCCCGATTAGGCGTGCCGTCATCGCGGGATGCCTTGTCGGGGTACTGTCCGTCTTTCAGCTGGCCAGGTTGAGCTCGTCGATGACTTGCTTGAAGTCCGCGATCATCCGGGTCAGTTCGCGCACCCTTTGCTCGGTGACGTTGACGATGTCTTCCAAACTGTCCGTCTGCGTTCCCTCCGCATAGGCTTCCTGAAGGAACTCGTCGGCCAGTAGGTTGACGATTTGGCGTTGGTGCTCCGCGACGACGCGCTGATAATGCTTGATGGCGACCTTTTCGCTGGCATGGCCAAGCTGGTTCATCACCTCGCGCAACGTGCCGCCCTTGAGCATCAGGAGGGTGGCGTGGCTGGCGCGCAGGTCATGCAACATCAGATCGGAGCGTCCCGCCTTCTTACGCGCCCTGGCAAACTGCGCCTCCAGCGTGGTCTGGCTCATGACCTTGACCCTTCTGGGCACGAACACCGGTGAAGTGGGGTCATCCAAATCGCAGAACGTATGCAGGTGCTCGCGAATCATATCGACCAAGGCGTCCGGGATGGGAAGGTCCCGGACGCTGCGCTTGGTCTTGGTCTTGGCGAACCTTGCCTCTCCTCGATCCAGATGTCCCCGGTTGACCGACCTGCGCACACGCAGAATCTTGTTATCCAAGTCAATGTCACCGACTTGCAGGCCGCAGAGTTCCCCGCATCGCAGCCCGCCGGCAAGCGTGGAGAGAAACACCGTCAGCCGCGTGTAATCCGGCATGTTCTCGGCCAGCACGCGCAGTTGCTTGGGAGTGACCGGCGGTATGTCCTCCCTTACGGAATCCGGTTCCGGCGGTATCGGAAAGATGAACGGATTGTCCTTAAGCAATGGCGGGGACCCATCCATGCTCATGGTTGTGGCCGAGCGGAACACGGCCTTGAGCCGCATGCAGGCCCGTCGGAACGACCACTGCCCCTCGGGATGCGGGCCGTCATACCAGTTTTTGATATGTCTGGGCTTGATTTCCGTCAGGCGCAGTCCTTCGAACGCGGGCATGAAATGGGCGATGTCCAGGTACAGGTTGCGTCTGGTTCCGCCGGCTATCCGTTCGCCGTTGGGCAGCGTGTATTCGACGGCCCATTGCTCGACATACTCCTTGAACATCATCTGGTTGGCTCGTTCCCGCCTCATGCGGTCACGGGGATGAACCCACGTTTGGATGCCTTTGGTATGTAGATCGACCAGATGATGCTCGTTCTCCAACCACACATGAGCCTCGTGCTCCTGATGTGGCTTGAATTGCTTCTGCACCTTCTTGCCATGATCCACGGGGTTCGGATAACGAACCTGCCATGCGCTGAGGCTACCGGAATCGTCGTATCGGGGAATGACGGTACCCCATTGGCTACGCGGCTTGGACATGACTTTCCCCACTGGAATGTTGGTTTTTGGCATGATTGCTCTCCCTTGAACAAAAAGTGCACCCAAATATGCACTTAAGGGAGATTGAAGAAAACCTGCATATGCAGCTCAACACAAGGCGGCAAGTCTGCGCGATTTCGGTACGCGGCTAGAGCGTCCTTGGTTACTTCGGCTACGATAAAGCCAAGCCTAGGAACCTTGAAATACCGCCCAAGCTAGGGTGTTTGCGACGGTGCAACCCTATGCTAGGGTGGCATCCAGAATTGAAGTTGAATCATGCACCACTTCCGGAGAGGAGGTAGGGAGCATGAGCGGTGATGTTGTTGCCCCCTTGGAGGGTGCGACGCGCAGGCGATTCAAGTGATTCGGCAGGCTACCGGTTTTACGCCTCGTGTGGAATAAACATGAAAGACATGTAGAACAATAAAAGAAGTTCCCCCTGCCAGAGTTCTGGCAGGGGGAACTTCTTTAGCTTAAATCGCTCTAACGTCTAAGCAAGAAGCTCAGCCGTTGACACGGTCGATGCCGGCCTGGACGTCGGTGAGGACGGAATCCCAGGACTTGATGAAGGAAGCGACGCCGTCGGCTTCCAGCTTGTCGGTGACAGCCTTGAAGTCGATGCCCAGCTCAGCGAGCTTGGCCATGATGGCGTGGGACTCTTCGTAGGTGCCCTTGATGGTCGGGGCGCCGTTGCCGTGATCGGCGAGAGCGTTCAGGGTCTTCTCCGGCATGGTGTTCACGATGAGCGGAGCGACGAGCTCGTCAACGTAGACGCAATCGGAGTAGGCCGGGTTCTTGGTGCCGGTGGAGGCCCACAGTGGACGCTGCTTCTTGGCACCCTTGGCTTCGAGAGCAGCCCAACGCGGATCGTTGGCGAACTTGTTCTCGAACAGCTCGTAAGCGAGGCGAGCGTTGGCGATAGCGGCCTTGCCCTCGAGAGCCTTGGCCTCATCGGAGCCGATCTCCTCAAGCTTGTTGTCGACGGCGGTGTCCACGCGGGACACGAAGAAGGAAGCGACGGAACCGATGTGCTTCAGGTCATGGCCGTTGGCGTCAGCCTGAGCGATGCCTTCGATGAAGGCGTCGATGACCTGCTCGTAACGCTCGAGCGAGAAGATCAGGGTGACGTTGACGGAGATGCCCTTGGCCAGGGTTGCGGTGATTGCCGGCAGGCCTTCGAGGGTTGCCGGGATCTTGATCATGGCGTTCGGACGGTTGACCTTCTCCCAGAGCTCGACAGCCTGCTTCTCAGTGGCTTCAGTCTCGTGGGCCAGACGCGGATCAACTTCGATGGAGACGCGGCCATCGACGAAATCGGTGGCTTCGGCGATCTCACGGAAGATGTCGGTGGCGTTACGCACGTCGGTGGTGGTGAGCTCGCGGATAGCGGTCTCAACGTCAACCTTGCCGAGCTCCTTGAGCTGTGCATCGTACGGGCCGACCTGGCTCAGAGCCTTCTGGAAGATGGACGGGTTGGTGGTGACGCCAACGACGTTCTTGTCCTTGATGAGCTCCTGCAGGTTGCCGGACTCAATACGGGTGCGGGACAGGTCGTCCAGCCAGATCGAGACACCGGAGTCAGAGGTGCGCTGAGTTGCTTCAGTCATTGTTTTTCTCCTTGATACCTTTTTGGATCAAATCTTTATCTATTGTGCGGTAAAAGGGGAGAGGCACATGCATTGTGCCCCTCCCCGTCGAATCACTTGGCGGCTTCGACTTCCGCGATGGAGGCCTTGGCGGCTTCGACAACATGCTCGGCGGTGATGCCCAGGTCGATCATGTTCTGAGCGCCGTCGCCCTGCAGGCCGAACTGCTCGATGGAAACCGGCTTGCCGTAGGAGCCGAGGTACTTGTACCACGGCATGGCAACGCCAGCCTCAACGGAGACACGAGCCTTGACGGAGGCCGGAAGCACGGCTTCCTTGTACTCGGCGTCCTGCTCCTCGAACCATTCGAGGGACGGAGCGGACACAACGCGAGCCTTGATGCCTTCGTCAGCCAGGGTCTTGGCTGCGGACACGGCCCACTGCACTTCGGAACCGGTGGCCATGATGATGACGTCTGGGGTGCCTTCAGTGTCAACGAGCACGTAGGCGCCCTTCTTGACGCCGTCCTTGGCCTTCTCGGCGGTCTCAGCGAGAACCGGAACGCCCTGACGGGTCAGCACCATAGCTGCCGGCAGAGTGTTCTTCTTCTCGAAGAAGTAGCGGTAGGCTTCGGCAGTCTCGTAAGCATCGGCCGGACGAACGACCTCAAGCTGCGGGATGGCGCGGAAGGAGGCCAGATGCTCCACCGGCTGGTGGGTCGGGCCATCTTCGCCGACGGCGACGGAGTCGTGGGACCACACATACAGGTTCGGAATCTGCATGAGGGCGGCCAGACGCACGGCGGAACGCTCGTAGTCGGAGAACATGAAGAAGGTGCCGCCGAACGGACGGGTGTGGGAGCCCAGAAGGATGCCGTTGGTGATGGTACCCATGGTGAATTCGCGCACGCCGAAGTGCAGCTGACGGCCGTACGGGCTGCAGACCGGCCACTGCTTGGTGGCGCACTCGGCGGGAGCGAAGGTGGCAGCGCCCTTCAGATCGGTCTTGTTGGAGCCACCGAGGTCGGCGGAGCCGCCCCAGAGTTCCGGCATGACAGCGGCGATGGCATTCAGCACGGAGCCGGAAGCGCCACGGGTTGCAACGCCCTTGCCGACTTCGAAAGTGGCTTCAAGGTCATCAATGGCCTTGTCGAAGCCTTCCGGCAGCTCGCCAGCCTTGAGGCGGTCGTACAGAGCGGCGTTGTCCGGGTTGGCCTTGCGCCATGCGTTGTACTTCTCGTCCCATTCCTTGTGGGCTTCGAGACCGCGCTCAGCAACCTTGCGTGCGTGAGCCAGAGCCTCTTCGTCGACATGGAAGGACTCTTCCGGATCGTAGCCGAGCAGTTCCTTGAGGCCTGCGACGGCTTCGGTGCCCAGCTTGGAGCCATGAGAAGACGGATCGTTGGTCTTGCCCGGGGTCGGCCAAGCGATCAGGGTGTCGACCTTGATGAGCTTCGGCTGGTTCGGGGCAGCTTCACGAGCCTTGGCAATGGTGTCGGCCAGACCCTCGACATCCTCCTTGTAGGAGCCGTCAGGCTGAATGAAGCTGAACTCGTCGGTGTACCAGCCGTAGGCCTGGAAGCGCTTGAGCACGTCTTCAGCCAGAACCAGGTTGGTGTCGCCTTCGATCTGGATGCGGTTGGCATCGAAGATTACGGTCAGGTTGCCCAGCTGCTGGTTGGCAGCAAGGGATGCAGCTTCGCCGGAGATACCTTCTTCGATATCGCCTTCGCCGCAGATGACCCAGATGTTGTGGTCAAACGGGGACTCGCCTGCCGGAGCTTCCGGATCAAGCAGGCCACGCTGGAAGCGCTGGCCATAGGCGAAACCGATGGCGGAAGCGAAGCCCTGGCCCAGCGGACCAGTGGTCATTTCGATGCCCGGGGTCAGGCCATATTCCGGATGGCCCGGAGTACGGGTGTCAGCGCCGCCACGGAAGTTCTTCAGATCGTCCAGGGTCAGGCCGTAGCCGGAGAAGTACAGCTGGACGTACTGGGTGAGGGAGGCGTGGCCGCCGGAAAGGATGAAGCGGTCGCGACCTTCCCAGTTGGGATCGTTCGGATCATGCTTGATGAAATGCTGATACAGAGTGTAGGCGATAGGCGCCAGGGAGACGGGGGAACCCGGGTGGCCGTGTCCCGCACGCTCAACCGCGTCGGCCGACAGGACCTTGGCCATCTTGATGGCGCGCTCGTCCAGCTCGGTCTCCTTGAATTCGGTCATGGATTACTTTCCTTCCAATTGGTCGGGCCGCGTATCCGGCTTGTGCCGAGCGCTCGACGCCCTCACATTGCGTTTCCCATAGTAGCGACGTGAGGTGACGTTGTGATGGATTTTTGGCGTGTTTTGGTAGTTTGTGTTCTGTTAGCGCTAACAATTAACATTCTCGTGCGATTGTTCTGTTCGATTGGTGGTATGACGAGCATTTCGGGAGATCGATATCGAAAAAAACGAGAAACGCGTACTCTGGAAGCGAACGTATTAGCACTCGCGCGGCACGAGTGCTAATACAATGGGAGAAGCATTTACGGAAGATGGTTTCGCCTAATATCGCAGATATACCGAAAACCGGATTCCGCTGAGTTGTATCGCATATGTGAAAGAGGAGGCACGCATGACGCAGTCAAGACGTATGTTGGTACTGCGTGCCATCGTCGAGGACTATATTCGCTCGCAGGAGCCAGTCGGTTCGACCACCTTGACCAAAGATCATGATCTGGGCGTCAGCTCGGCCACCGTCCGTAATGATATGGCCGCCTTGGAAGATGAGGGATACCTTATTCAACCCCATACGTCAGCAGGGCGCATACCAACGGAAAAAGGGTACCGATACTTCGTGGACCGTTTGGCCACAGTGGTGCCGATGTCCGAAGCGCAACGCCGTGGCATCAACAGCTTCTTGTCGGGATCCGTCAACCTGCAGGACACCTTGCGGCGCGCAGCCCGTCTTCTGGCGCAGATCACCGGTCAGGTCGCAGTCGTAGCGGCGCCGTCGTTGGCGAAATCAACGTTACGGCATATCGAAATCGTTCCCGTATCAATCAACACCTTATTGGCCGTCGTCATCACCGACACCGGCCGAGTGGCGCAGCATATACTCAACGTTTCCGAGTTGCCGGATGCCACGGTGCTGTCGCATCTGGTCAACGAAATCAATGCGCAGTGCGCCAGCGTTTCCTTGACTCGAACCGCAGACTATGTCAGGCAGATGTCGTCCCGCAAGGAATACCACTCCATCAGCAAATTGGTGGAAACGCTTGCCCAGGCTTTCGATGGCATGGCCGACGACGAGCGCGCGAGCGAACTCTATATGGCAGGAACCTCACGGCTCGCGCACCAGCGTACCGTGGCCGATCTTACACCATTGTTCGATGCGTTGGAAGAGCAAGTCGTGCTCATGAAACTCATGAGCTCGTTGAGTGAAGCCACGCAATCCAATGGAGTCGGGGTGGCCATCGGATCCGAAACGCACACGCCCGGCCTGCTGCACGCATCCGTGGTGACCAGCGGATACGGTCGAACCTCGGCAACCGTTGACGACGCCGCAGAAGGCGAAACTGCAGAAGAACAAGGGAGAGAAGCCAGCGATCGCACCACTACAGCGCAAGATTCCAGCGAGCCCATTGCTTTCGTCGGATCCATCGGGCCGACGCATATGGACTACGCGGCGACCATGGCCGCAGTGCGTGCCGTCGCCAGATATCTGACCGCATTCGTGGCACACGACGAAAACCAAACCAACAGCTGACCCCGCCTTATGGCACAATGACACGCAGAAAACAATAGGGAGAAAGAACAACAGTGACGGACTATTACGAAGTGCTGGGCGTAGACCGCTCCGCAAGCGACGAGGAGATCAAAAAAGCCTATCGAAAGATGAGCCGCAAATATCATCCCGATATCGCAGGTCCGGAATTCGAAGATAAATTCAAGGAAGTCAACAACGCTTACGAGGTACTGTCCGACCCGCAGAAGCGTCAGATGTTCGACGCCGGCGTGGACCCGAACGATCCAAATGCCGGAGGTATGGGCGGCAGCGGATTCGGTGGCGGATTCGGCGATATGGGAGACATCTTCAGCATGTTCACTGGAGGTGCCTTCGGAGGTGGTAACGGTGGACCGACCCCACGTACGCAGCCAGGACGTGACTCACTTGCCACGGTAACCATCGACTTGAAGACGGCGGTGTTCGGCGACACCGCGCATGTTGAGATCAAGACGTTCGGCCTATGTCAGGAATGCGCCGGAACAGGGTGCCAGAAAGGCACCCAGCCTGCGCAATGCCCCGACTGCCATGGACAAGGCTACGCCCAGCGCGTGGTACGCACCATGCTCGGCCAAATGATGACCACTGCGCCATGTGAACGCTGCGAAGGACACGGTACCGTTATCGAAAATCCGTGTCCGTCCTGCCTTGGTCATGGTCGCGTGCGCACCACTCGTAATGTCGGTGTGTCCGTGCCTGCCGGAGTGGCGAACAATACCCGTCTGCGTCTCGCCAATCAGGGCGAAGTGGGTGAAAACGGCGGTGTTGCCGGCGACCTGTATATCGATATCCGCATCGCTCAAGACGACACCTTCACTCGTGACGGTGATAATTTGCACTGCTGGATTCAAGTGCCGATGAGCTGGGCCGTGCTGGGGCATGATCTGGAAATCGACACGTTCGACGGCAAGCAGTCGGTGAGCGTGCCTGCAGGAAGTCAGCCTGATGACACTGTGACCTTGAAGAACCTGGGTGTCACCCATCTTAACAACAAGAACGAACGCGGCGATCTGGTGGCGCATATCACAGTGAAGATTCCGACAAAGCTTACCGATGACGAGCGTAAGCTGATGGAACAGTTCGCCGAAAAGCATGACGCCGACGCCCAGCATGTCGCGGTAAGTGCACGTCCAACTACCGGAACGAAGAAGGGATTCTTCTCCAAGTTGAAAGATGCGTTGCGCTGATTTTCCTTGTTCTAATGCCTTACATCCGATAAGAAAACAGCGTTAGATCGCATTCAAATAGCCGGTTGCTTCAAAAATCAAGGCAACCGGCTATTTTGTCAATGTTTCTGCTGTAGCAAGCGGATTGTCTCATGTCTACAACAGCCAATCATTAGACATATCTACATGTTTATTTGAGCAATGACCGGCACATGGCGCGATATTGGTTCACATAACCGCCGCCGAAGAACACGCAATGGCCGGCGATGGGGTAGAGCTGCCACAAAGTGGTTCGTTCCTGCCATCCTGCCTTCAACGGGTGCACGGACTGGTATCCGTCGAGAATGTCCCGCAAATACGACATGCCGAACAGGTCAAGCATGGCGAGATCCTCTTCACGATGTCCGCCATGCGCGGCCGGATCGATCAGCACCGCTTCCACAGATCCGGAATCGGCTGACCACATGACATTGCCGCTCCACAGATCGCCATGCACACGCGCAGGCTTATCGTTAGCTGCTTTGCCCAGTATTTCAGGCAGCGCTTCAATGACAGCTTCAGTCAACTCCATGTCGTAGTCGGTCAGTTCACGACGTTTCATACCAAGCCGTACCATTGGTCGGAGCCTGCCTTCGGCCAAATATGTGACCACGTCATCCCATTCGCCTGTATCCATAGGAACCGGATCCTGCAGGGGGCCAAAATAGCAGGTTCCCGCATAGCCGGCCGGGGCGGATCCGAAATAATCAGCACCGGCATCGTGCATGCGGGCGAGGGACGCGCCGAAATCATGCGCGGCCTGCAGTGTCGGCCCGCAGGCGTTCACACGTTCGATATCGAGATAATCCTTGCCCCAATCGTATACGTCCACAACACGCGGACCTCCCTTGGAGCTCGCTTCACCAAGCCATTGCAGGCCACGGCCTTCGCATTCGAAGAAACCTTCCGGGCTGAATGCTCTGCTTTTGCGGTATTTGCTCATAATGCCAGGCCTTTCTTTTGCATCATGCGCCACGTTTGCGAGACTATATAGAGTCGCTGGCGAGATTCCGATAGGTTTTGGCACCATTGTGTGCATAGTTTGAGACAACTCAAGGATCCATAGTGAAAAATTAGACCCCTCTCGCTAGTCTTGGATGCGGAAAAGCAGACGAAACCATTGATACATATAAAAGAGGGTTCATGAATTTTTTCCAAGCGATTTTCCTTGGGCTGGTGCAGGCATTGACCGAGTACCTGCCGGTTTCTTCCAGTGCCCATATCCGCATCATCGGCGATTTGATGCTGGGCTCTGACCCGGGTGCCGCGTTTACCGCCATTATTCAGATTGGCACCGAGCTTGCCGTCATTTTGTATTTCCGTCACGACATCATCCGTATTCTCGGTGCTTGGTTTGGCTCCCTGTTCGGCAAGGAGGGCAAGGACTTCAAAAGCCGTATGGGCGCACACAATCCGGATACCCAGATGGGCTGGTTCATTATTCTCGGCACCATGCCGATTCTGATTGCGGGCCTACTGTTCAAGCATGCCATCGAAGGATCGCTGCGCAATCTGTGGATCACCGTCACCGTGCTTGTGCTATTTGGCGTGTTGCTGTGGGTGGTCGATGCTCGTTCCAGGCAGGTCAAGACCATGAAGGAAATGACGTGGAAGGACGCGTTGATCTTCGGCATCGGCCAGATGCTCGCCCTGATCCCAGGCGTTTCCCGTTCCGGCGGCACCATCACCTTCGGCCGTGCTATGGGGTACACCCGTGAGGCAGCCGTTCGCGTGAGCTTCCTTATGGCCATTCCCGCCGTATTCGGCGCAGGCATTCTGGAAGCCGTATCGGCCGTTAAGGACGTTGCGACGGGGGATGCCGGCATGTTCCCAGGCTGGGGCCCGACCATCGCCGCAGCCATCGTAGCGTTCGTAGTCGGCTATGTGGTGATTATCGGCTTCCTGAAGTTCGTATCCACATTCTCGTACAAGGCATTCGCCATCTACCGCATCGGCTTGGCAGTCGTTGTGGCACTGCTGCTGATCACAGGCGTGCTCTCTCCACTGGAAGCCGTGGCTACAGCGTGAACCTAGTTCGATAAGCGAACAACAAACAAGAAAGTTGGGCCGGCCATCGCAGGATGGTCGGCCCAACTTGTATATTGACAGCCTGTCGTCAGTCGCAACATCAATTGCCACGCAAGAACGATTCGGCCTCGCGAATCAATTCCTCACATGCCGGCATGCCATTCGACGCGATACGTTGTGCCTGGGCGTTCAAATCATAATCCCGCTCCAAACGGGCAAGATAATCGCCAGCGTGTGTCTGCTCGACAATCTCATCGGCATTTTTGCGCCATTCTGCGGCCTTCCTGTTCAAATCACCCTCGATAAGCGGATGCTCCAACAGAAGCGACAATGCGCGAACCAACTCAAGCGTGCCCTGCAAACATTCCGTATTGGCGCAATAATGAGGCACGGAAACCCACATGGACGTGGTCCGGAATCCTGCATCCGACGCAAAAGCGTCAAGAATATTAGGAATGCCCACAGGGCCGTTATATTCCTTGTCAGGCTCGCTTTCGCAGCCATTCTTGGAAATGTCAAGCGGCAAAGGCCTCGTATGGGGGCAGTTGTCGAACATGGATCCTAACGTGACGATATCGCTCACATCGTAATCCTCTGCGATACGCAATGTATGCCTGCAGTATTCCTCCCAACGATAATTCGGCTCGGGGGCAATCTGCGCAAGCAAATGCAGCATAGGGGAGACGTCAATGTCATAAAACGTGGTCTGCGGCCAAATGATTCGTTTACGTCCCTGTACCGAGCAGATCATCGGGCGAGCCACCTGATAATCATAAAAACCCTCGTTGTCGATATGACGCACCTCCTGTGAATCATATCGCGATACAAGATGCCGTATGACATTCGTCGCGGACTGGCAGGCATCATTCCAACCCTCAAATGCGGCGATCAATATCGTCGTTCGTCTTGTCGTCTCCTCACACATATTTCAAATGTATAACGAAACCGTAGAGGCTGCGACACGCTTTTGCCGTCGGTGAATGACAAGCATTCGCGATACCACTGAATCACTGCAAACAGTCAACGAAACAGTTAACAATCTATTTTCCATAGTGCCTTCAACCGTTTCTCATTTTGTCCGATAATGTACACTGTGCGACAGTGATTCGACCGGGCTTCAAGAATGGCTTTATTTCAACGGTTTGAAGCCATGCTAATCAGCGGTCTGGACCGAAGCCTGCCAAAGGTAGCCAAACCCGTATATGACAATTGGCTATGGGGATGAAGCGGCCCACGGCCTCGGTGTGCATTGCCCTTTGCCGTGGGTCGGTTTCATCATACCCGGCATCCATCTGCGGACGAACTCCGATGCGTCGCGGTAGGCCACCATGCCGTGCTCCGACCTCCAGAAGCCCTGCCATTCCGGCGTCTCGCGGCTCCTTCGACATATGCTTGCCAACCTTTCGACGTTGTTTTCCTATCCATCCAAGGCATGGCGCGGAAAGCGGACGGACAGCCAAGGGCATGACTGGTTACGCGGTGGAGTTCCATATCCCGACGGAGCATTTCATGTCCTCACTGACCAAGGTGTCCTCCACGACGAGGGCGAGGCACAGGGCTTGGATACGCCGGCACGCGCGTGGCGTCTGGCGGGCCGCAATCGAAGCGGACGCATACAGAACGGAGCGCTTCGTCGCCTTGGCGATGGTGCAGTGGCCGGGGCCCTCGATCTACCCGGCGATGTCCTGCGCGGAGACGCTGAAGTCAGAGGAACCGGGAGAATTGAAGGGTGCGGAGAGGAAATAGGTTCGACCGAGCCGTTTCTTCCTCCGGGATGCAAGCGCGAACAACGGTTTGTTGTACCTGCGCTTGGCGAACGGACCATGCCCTTAGAATGGAATCAGCAAGCGCACAGCGAGGCGCTCGAATCGTTTTCCGATGTCGGGAGGTAGTCATGTCGATCGGTCAGGTTATCAAAGTCGTGCGCGAGGAGCGAGGTCTTACGCAGTCGCAGTTCGCGCATGAGCTGTTCGTCACCCAACAGGCGCTTTCCCGCTGGGAGAAGGGAACGGCAGATCCGAGCATCGACATGATTCGGCTTATCAGCACCCGTTTTGAGGTGCCGATGGCGAGGCTTATGGAGATGCCGGACAACGGTTTTTGCCAAAGTTGCGCCATGCCGTTCTATCGCCCGGAAGACCATGGCACCGAACCGGATGGAACGCGAAGCGGAGATTATTGCAACTACTGCTATGACGACGGCGTTTTTCTTCAGGACTATGCCAATAGCGATGAATTGGTCGCCGCGTGTGCGCCGATGATGGCGGAATCCTGCCATATCAGCGTCGAACAGGCCGAGGATTGCATGTCGGCGCTGCTGCCAAACCTCAAGCGGTGGCGGCATCAGGACGAGATCGATGCGGTGACGGAAGGGGAATGAGCGATGGCGTTCGATTATAAGAAGGAGTATAAGGACCTGTATCAGCCGAAGACCATGCCGGCCATCGTCATGGTACCGGCGATGCGGTTCGTCGCGGTGGACGGTGTGGGCGACCCGAACGAAGAAGGCGGCGATTACGCCAAGGCGATGCAACTGCTTTACGGCATTTCGTTCACCGTCAAAATGAGCAAGAAGTCAAAGAACCCGGCCGAGCATATCGACGGGTACTTCGACTACACCGTGCCTCCGCTGGAGGGCTTATGGAGCATGGGGGAGGGTGTGCCCGGCGTCAATTACGCGCACAAAGCCAACTTCCATTGGACTTCGATGATTCGTCTGCCGGAATTCGTGACCGATAAGGTCTTTGCGTGGGCCAAGGCATCGTTTGCCGCCAAACACCCGGAATCCGAAGTCAATCGCGCATATCTCTTCGATTTCGATGAAGGCGTGGTCGCGCAGGTCATGCACAAGGGCCCGTACGACGACGAGCCCGCAACCGTGGCGATTCTGGATGACTACGCGCGCTCGCAAGGCTACGAGCTCGACCTCTCCGACGCCCGCCGACATCACGAAATCTACATATCCGATCCGCGCCGAGCAAAACCGGAAAACCTCAAAACCGTCATCCGTCATCCGGTAGTGAAGGTGGGTTGACTTTCAGCGAACTGCTCGAAGCGCTCACCGGGCGGACCATCTTGGCCGGGTTCCTCCGTATGAGGTTTTCGTCACGCGCGGCCTCAAGCGCGTTCTTCAGGACGGACCAAGTGATCGTGGCCGTCTTCGGGCTGTAGCACTTCAGGCCGTCCTGAATGTCGGCCATGTCCCTTATGGCCCAGCGAGTTGATGCGCCTCGCGCCGGCTATCCTGTTCAGCCGCACGATGGCGTTCTCGTAGCTTCGCCTGCTGTTCGGACGCAGGTTGGCCTCGGCCCGCTCGTGGTACCAAGTCTCCAGCCAGTCCATGAGGCGCGGCGACGGCGAGTTCGGCGTGAAGCCCTTGCGCACGTATGCGTCCAGCTTCATCCTGAGCCTCGCGTTCGCCACCGCCTTGGTCTTGCCTTGGGCCGCCTCCTGCGCCCGGTGGCCCTGTCGGGCTCTATGTCTATCGCGGCGTGCCAGATTCCATCGGCGCTTCTGTATGTCGAACCGCCGCCACCCATTGCCATCGTTGGTCTCCCGTCGTGTGAAATGCGTAGCCACAATGGGCCACCCAGAGGCATCCACAGTTACCTGTGCGAAATGAAGACCGTTGGAATTAAGCCGTTTCTAAGATTCCCGAATAGTTAGCCGATAATGTATGTTATGTCAGAAAAGTATGCCCGCCTTCGACTGACACTCTCTTCTGTACATAACATCGTGGATTACGCCAGCACGTCCCTTTCAGGACTTTGCTCGGACATAATCCAACGGTATGACGGGTGGCGTCTTCGCTGCGCTGGACGCCTTTCATGGTCAGCCTTTGATGGCTCGATTGAGTTTTCTTTCCATTTCGCTTTTCATGCCATTCCTGGCCTGCAGATACATAAACACCAGCTCCGCGGCAATCAGCAAAATCATCAGCGCGGCTGACGGCCATCCTACTTGCTCGTAGAAATGCCGGAATTTTACGGAAAAACCAGATTTGAACATCGTATATACCGGGTATGGCAAGGCGCCAATAACCAATGAGGCGAAGTGTAAACCGACAATCGGCCAACGTACTGGATATACGTCGCGCTTGGTTTTTGAGAAGATATTTCCGCGAATCGCGGTAACCGAACAAATGTTCACTGCAATGACTGCCGCGACAATCCACAGCAATGCCGGCAGAATATCAGGCATGCGACACTCCCCTGTTGTAATCCGTCTCTACATATCTACCGTATATCGATGACCATGTAACCCGACTTGGCCTGTTCAACCTATGCGGTATCGCCAAACCTGTATATTACAGTGAAACAGCGGTGTGTGCCTGCCGCTTCGCATCAAGCTTCTTTTTCATGCGCATCGCAGCGATGTCGTCAACAGGACGGGTCGAGTCCGCGGTGGAAGGCATTGTAGATAAATCGACATACTCCTCGTGTTCAAGAGCATCCCTGATTTGCTTCCACAGGGATCCCATGGATACTCCGAACACTGCCCTACCGCTTTGCAACAGTGCCATCATTTGCTCGCTGTCCGTGCATTCGTGCACATGCTGTCCATCACACATAATAGTGATGTTTTCCAGCTGCTCAGTAGTGCGTTGCGTTAGAAAGCCAATGGCAGCCGTCACATTCTGCAGATTGATGCCCGCATCAAGCAGTTTTTTCGACACGGCAAGAATCACCACATCCTTGAACGAATACAATCTACGTGACCCAGACCCATGCGATGGAGTGATGGAAGGCTCCACAATCTGCCTGCGCGCCCAATAATCAAGCTGACGATAAGTGATGCCGGACACCCTCGATGCCACTGAACCCTTATAGCCACGCGTCACCAGCTGTGCATCGCTTGCGGGAAACAACTCCCCCTGTACCGCAGTCGGCACATGCAGATGCAACCGCATTGTTGGCCCTGCCTCATTCATCGCATTCTCCTACGACACATAAACAACGCCCATGAGCCTCTGTATGAAGCCCATGGGCGCGAAGCTGTTGTACACAGTTTATCCCGCATCACGCGGATCAACCGGCAATGACGGCCTTATTGTCGAAATAAACCAAACGGAACTTGCCAAGAATGATTTCATCGCCATTCTTAAGTTCCTGCTGATCAACACGCTGACGGTTCACATACGTGCCATTCAAGCTTCCCGCATCGATGACGCAATACCTGCCATTCGACCTGCGGAACACCGCGTGGGCGCGAGAAACCGTAGAATCATCCAAAAGGATATCGGCACTCGGATCACGGCCGACGGTAATCTCATCCTCATCGAGAAGATACCGCGACCCCGATACCGCTCCCCTAGTCGAGATCAGCAGCGCCGTGCCGTCGGCAAGACGCATAATGGTTTCAAGGTCCTCCTTCGTCAGAGGACGGTCTCCGGTGGAAGTAACCGGTACAGTTATTGCAGGAAGGCCAATGATGGTCGTTTCACCTGCGCTTGGAATCGGATCAGTCATAGTCGCCATTCTAGTCATTACCCTTACAAATAGCCGGCATTGAGGCCGGCATGGTCACGAATCATACACCGCAAAGCGGGTTTCACCCCTCAGTTTTGTCAATAATCGACACGAACTGGTCGTGCGGCAGCATGTCGTCATAGCTACGCCAACGGCGTTCCAGCTCACGATTTGCCTCGTCATGCTGTTGTTGCCCAAGTTTGGCATAAGCTTTCAGCTCGTTCGGTCCCATATCTTTGACCGGCTGATTGAGATTCAATGCTTCGTCACTCACAGACAGCCATTGTAGCCACACACCCTGAAAGAGTACGAAAAAGCCCGGATACAGCGTGTGCCCGGGCTTAAATCACATTTAAAGATCAATATTACAAAGAATAATTTCAGCGCTGCTCGTCGATCATTTCCTGCAGTGCCTTGTTGACGGACGGAGAACCGGCCGCCATGGACAGGGCGTTGATGCCGCTGATTTCGAAACCACGCTTGATTGCGGAGAAAATCTGATTCTTGTTCATGTTATTTCCTTAGTGCTCGTTTTCTTTGACGCACCTTGCGTCTTACCATCTTCTGTTGTTGACAAGTACCAATATAGAGATTTGTCAGACTGAAATCATTGCCCGACCATTCGTTTTATAGCAAAATCATCGGTTACTCTTGAATTAAGAGCATTGACTGGAGAGTATGGTTTCGGCCAGCGAGTTCGCCCTGCCGGCCGCTACATACGACACGCCTGAAACGACGCCCAAACCGACGAAAACGAGCCAGTCGAAACCACTGCAGACCCTACTGCAGACCGAAACGCCCATGACCATGAGAGCCACCGTCCAAACCCGACGGCCGCCACCCATTTCCGACACGCCGAACGAAACGGCGGAATCCCAACGAAACCAACAAAAAAAGCGGCACATCATGCCGCCCGATGGTGGGTGATATAGGAATCGAACCTATGACCCCTTCCGTGTGAAGGAAGTGCGCTAGCCGCTGCGCCAATCACCCAATAATGGTTGTACAGGAACTCATGTCCCAGTGGGCGATACAAGATTCGAACTTGTGACCCCTTCCGTGTCAGGGAAGTGCGCTACCTCTGCGCCAACCGCCCAGGTTATCCATCACGCCAACTTACGTCGAGCACAATGAGAGGTGGGTACGAGAGTCGAACTCGTCTATACGGCTTTGCAGGCCGCTGCCTAACCGCTTGGCTAACCCACCTTAAAGGTCGATAATCAATCGGAACCTTAGAGCGGACAACGGGACTCGAACCCGCGGTCTCAACCTTGGCAAGGTTGCGCTTTACCAACTAAGCTATGTCCGCATGTGCTCTGCAGTATCACTGCCTGAGCACGAGTATTTACTATAATCACATTCCCGTAATTTGCAAATCAGCGTGTCGCGCCTTTTCGGGACGCGATGTCAACCGAAATACTCTTCGACGGACTGCGCAAGTTCGCTTACGGTATCGATGACTTGGTATGCGCCATGCTCCTTAAGCTCGCCTGGCTCAGCATAGCCCCATCCGCATCCCAAGCAATCCAGACCGCACGCCTTGGCCCCATCGGCATCGGTCCAGCGATCGCCAACCATCAACGCACGATCACCGGCAGCCTCATCAAAACCGATATGCTCAAACGCCCAACGGATCACCTGATCCTTGTCAAGGCGGGAATTATCGGTGCTTGCACCATAAATACCGTCGACCATCGTATCCAAGTGGAAATGCTCACAAATCGGAATGCACTGATACTGCGGCTTGCAACTGGCAATCGCCAGATAATATCCATCAGCACGCAATTTGGTCAGCTGCTCCGGAATACCCTCGTAGATGGTATTGTTCAAACGCCCCGGCACTTTCTGCCCGGGATTGTTGGGATCGTCGAACACAGCCTCATCTGCATAATACCTGCGATAAATAGCAATGCCCTCATCAAGACGATCTTCAGGAATATCGTTGCGCTGCAGGGATTCAATAATCGCAGGACCGATGAATCGCTGTAACTCCTCACCATCCGGGACCGGATACCCCAATTCCTCGAACACCTTGACCACACAGCCGATGATTCCCGGATCGGATTTGGTCAGCGTACCGTCGAGGTCAAGCAGAACGACTTTCTTGGATTGCTTGGTCTGTTCGGACATGAATTGGTTCTCCCTTTATTCCTATCGATTCGTTTTCATCGATGTGATACCTGTTGACGCTAACAATTATGCCCAGCCATACTGACTGGGCATAATGTTCAAGTGTCGTTCAACTGCAGGTCACTCGTAGTCTGGGAACCAACCGTCACGATGCATCTGCAGTCGCTTCTCAAGCAGCGTCTTCAACTCGTCTTCGGTACGACGTTCCAGCAGCATGTCCCAGTGTGTACGAGTCGGCTTGGAGATTTCGTCGTCCTCACGATCCTCATCGCCCTCACGACGCGCAGCCATGCCGCAACGGCATTCCCATTCCTCCGGAATCTCCGCGCCCTCAGCGAACGGCAGAATCGTACGGTGCCCTTTCGGGCACACATATGCGACGTCGTTTCGTGCCGCGAAATCCACATTGTCATCGGATTCCAACGACTTTGCGCCGATGCTCATGCCTCGCAGGCTGCGTTCTGCCATATTGCCTTTGCCTCCTTGGGATTGTCCGCTCTTTCTAAGCTACAGAACAGTTCGGACGTGTCTTTTATTCCTTGTTCGTTTGCTGATTGCCGATTTTTACTGTCAATTTTAGTCGACGCCAGAATATGCGACGATGCCGCGATTAATACGCTCGTATGCCTGTCTTGCGATTGGCGACAACGTTTCGGCGCGTTCGGCAAGATACGGTCCGGCCACAGCTATCTGTTGCAGCACGTCGGCAAGTCGTTTACAGTTGCGCACGAAATCTCCGCCAGTCAGCTCAGTGCCATATAACACCTGCGAGAGGCTTTCACCCTGCGCCCACTCGTAGACGACGTCGGTGATGCCGAAATCAAGCTGGCGCGGCTCTTCGAGCATATGATCCTCACACAGCATGGCGATCGACGCATGTATACCTTTGAGCTGCGCGGCGCACACGGCCACATTGCCCTGAATGCCTCCAGGATAACGGCGCGGCTCTCCCCCGCTTCCCCTGCGGGCTTCGAATACCAGCGATGCGACAACGCTGGCCAACTCACAGGCATTCAAGCCGTCGAATGCACCAGCCTCGATCGCTTGGGCCAATACCAAATCAAGCTCACTGTACAGATGCCGCAGCAACTGGCCCCGTTCCGTAAGATGATAATCGCCATGGCCCGCGGATCCCCGCACCGACTGAAGATAGCCGAGGTCGGCAAGCACAGTGCAGATATGATCAAACTGACGTGCCACGGAACCGGTACGCGAATCGTATCGATGCTGAACACGTTCTAATTCACGCGTCTCACGCGCCCAGCGATGCCCCCATTTCAAGTGCTTCTGCACGTCTGGACACTTGCGACACGGGTGGTCACGGTCTTCTTCACGAAGTTTTTTGATGCGTCGGTCAAGCTCCATGAACGCCTGGCTACGGTCTTTCTGCGTGCTGAACACCTCATGTTTAAGCCTGCGACGTTCATTCTTCTCCAAATCACTCAAGCGCATCCTCAGACGCATGAATTCCTTGAAATCACCAAACTCACATTGGAAGGCCTGTTCGTACCCCTCCAAAGCCTTGCGCAGGGTTTCCATCTGCGCTTCAAGTTGCCAAGCCGACTCGTTGGCCTCCCACTGCGCGAAGGAATGGTCGAGCGTAACGCGGGCGGTCTCGTAATCGCTGGTATTCAACAGGTTCACAGCCATGTTGAAAGTCGGTCTGAAGCTTGAGTGCAATGGATATACTCGCTTGCTGGACAACGAGGCCGCAGTGGCTGGCATAAAACCACGGTGATCCACTACAACGGCATGTCCAATGGTGTCGATGCCGCGACGTCCTGCGCGACCGGTCAGCTGGGTGAACTCGCCGGGGGTCAAGCCAACATGCCCAGTGCCATCGAATTTCTCGAGTTTTTCGACCACCACGCAACGCGCCGGCATATTGATGCCCAGTGCCAGCGTTTCCGTTGCGAAAACCATCTTGACCAAGCCATCTTCGAACAAACGTTCGACAATCTGTCGGAACAATGCGACCATTCCCGCATGGTGTGGGGCAAACCCTTCTTCCAAAGCAAAACGGAATTGCGAGAAATGTAGCGCTTTCAAATCCTCTTGGCTTAGCTGGCCTTCGACCATTTCATCAACGATCCGTCTGATCCTACGTACTTCATCGCTGGTGGTGAGTTCCAAACCAGCATTGATGCATTGGTCGACCGCCTGATCGCAACCATTCCTTGAGAAAATGAAATAGATTCCCGGCAGCATGTCAAGAAAATTCAGTTCATCCACAACGGCCCAACGTCGAGGCGTATGACGTTCAGCTTTGTGGGGACGTTCATCCCAGCGTCCGCCCTTGCCTTTGGACCTACGCCTGTCGGGGCGCTCCTCTCCTCTGCGACGTGCCGCCTGACGGTCCAGCTGATCGAGTCTGTTCACCAGTTGCGCATTGAGTTTGACCGTCTGTTCACCGTTGGCGTCACGGCGGTACAGATCGATAAGCTCCGGTTCGGTATGGTCGTCTGCCTGCACGAGCACATGCTGTTCCAGTGGTACCGGACGCTGTTCCGATACGACCAGCGTGGTTTTGCCACGGACGGATTCAATCCACTTGGAAAAATCCTCGACATTGGAGACCGTTGCGGAAAGACCGATTATCTTCACATTCTCCGGCAAGTGGATGATGACTTCTTCCCATACCGGACCTCGAAAACGGTCGGCGAGATAATGCACTTCATCGAGAATCACATAACGAAGCGCTTCAAGCGTTACGGAATGCTCATACAGCATATTGCGCAGTACTTCGGTGGTCATGACCACAATGTTCGCTTCGGAATTGATAGATGTGTCTCCGGTCAGCAATCCAACCTTATCCGCGCCGTACTGGGCAACCAGATCATGATACTTCTGATTGCTCAACGCCTTGATCGGCGTGGTATAGAAAGCTTTGACGTTCCGTGTCTGTGCCAGATAGATGGCGAAATCCGCTGCAACCGTCTTGCCCGCGCCGGTCGGCGCCGCTACGAGCACATTATCCCCGGCCTCCAATGCCTCGTTGGCCTGTAACTGGAATTCGTCAAGTTCAAATGGCAGGGATCTGGCAAACTCGGCGGCAACAGTACGCTGTTTGGCCTGCGTCTGTTTGAATGCGGCGTACCGCTGTGCGGGGGACAGTTTGACGGTCTCATTGGTATCCGACATGCCAGTGCCGCTATTACGGTGACGATGATGGGTCATAATTCCTTACAATTTAGTCAGGTCAATCATTAAAATGACGCCATTGCGCCCACTGTTGGGCATGGCGATTGCGCTTCGCCTCACGCCTTTCGATGACTTCAGTATGGGCATTCGTGTAGCGCTCGGTAACATCCTGCAGAGGTCTGGTGAAGAAGGGTGCATCGTTCTCGTCTTGCTGGGTCAATGGCTTACCCATCGCGTCGATCCGCTTCGCCGCGCGTTCGCCCAGTTTCGCCACATCCTTGAACGCATGGTAACCATGAAGGCACACATAGACGATCCCGGAAACGACCATCACCAGCATGAATAGAGCGAGTGCCAGCCAAACCCACCAAGGCATAGAACCACTCCCGTCAGTTCTCGTTCTCACGATCACCGATGCTCAATTCATGCTGAGCACGGGCAACGATCATGGTACGCAGCGTCTCAGGAGCCACAGCGGTGATATGTCGCGCATGTGAAATGCAGAACGCGACATACCAGGAATCGGACGAGACGATCAGATGCACTTTCTCGCCTTCTCCGCACTTTTCGACCGTTGCCCCCGACAATCCGTCAATAAACGACAGATTGTCCTGATTGGTGACGAACACAGCCGAAGTTCCATTGTCAAAGCTCCACTTGCGCAATTCGGATGCGGGTACATCAGGAATGTCGATCTTTGCAATCGGCTCGACTAATTCAGCCTTCTCAATGCGGGAGATACGTAGCACCTGCCAGATGCGAGGCTTGCCCGTAGCCTTGTTGATCGTGGTGTCTTTCTTCACATACTTGGCTTTATCCGCAGGTGCAGCAGCAGCGACATCAGTCCATACGGCAACGTAGAAAACACCCTCGTCAACGAAGATCTTGTCTGGAGCGACAAGCTTGCGCTGGGCTCGTCCTGCGCCATCCGTGTATTCCATGTCAAGCAGCGAACTCTTGGAAATCGCGCTCTTCACGATGGAGAAGTTGCGCGGCTCCATTTCATAGCCAGTCAGGCTCAGCCACGGCATATCCCCCGGCTCAACATGACGGCGAAGACGGCTGTACAACGATTCGGCCTGCTCGCGAAGCTTGTCCGGCAGCAATGACGAATGCGCGAGATAGCTTACGGATGCGGTAAGCATACTCAGATACTGCTGTGAAATGCCTGCCAAGCGTTCCAAACCAAGCGAATTCGTGGCGGAAACGATGCCTTCCGCATCAAGCAGCGACCAATCGATATCGAAGAATTGGCTTCCCGCCATCTCCCCATCATCGGAAACCGTGGTCAGCGTGTTGATGTCTTTATGAATGACATTGACGAACTTCTTCAGCTCATCATCGGACTTCGGTTTGCCAATGAAACGTTCCGCAAGCTCCTCAAGCGAATATTCCTCGCCAAGGTGAGCCGAAAGGAACAGCATCAAACGCAGGCGACGGTCGACTTCACTACCGGTCTGGAATGCGGAATTCTTCTTCGGGCGTCCTTTGCTTTCCTCGACATCGTCATCGTCTGCGCTATTGCGACTGATCTCCATGGCAGTGACGGTGGAACTGTCGTCTCCCGTGGACTCGTCGGCAGGTACGAACTGCGTTGCTGCATTCAAACGACGGTTAAACGCGTCAACAGCTTCCTGCGGGCTGACGATGGACGCGCCTGAATGGGATAGTACGAACATGGCCAGATCATCGGAATCAGTATAGGCGACATTCAAATGCTCGCCATCAACATCCACCGTGGCCGCGAAACGCCGCTGATCGACGACTTTGACCAATTCGTCGGGAATGGACTGGGTTCCCAGTCCAGGAGCAATGGAGTCAAGACCAAGTCCCGGAATAGGTGTCTGAGGAACACGCGGCGCGGTACGAGACGTATGTTGCGTCTCATGCGCAGGAGCCGAGGAAATCGATATAGAACGGGCCAAGTAGTTGGCGGCAGCCAAAATCGGCAGATCCTCATCCCCGAACAGCAGACGAACACGAGGCTCGTCACCAAGCTGCAGACGGTAGGACGCGAAGTCCTGCCCCTCCGACTTGGATGAATACTCCGGCTGCCTTGATTCGATGGCAATGCCCATGGCCGCAAGCTTGGCGCGGTCACGCTGGAATTGCTTGGCAAAAGCCGCCTTCGCCGCCTGATCGGCCAGTTCCCCATAGGAATCGGCATACGCCTTCACGCGCTGAGCAATCTGACGGGAAGTGAGCCATTGCGGAAAAGCTGAGGAAAGCACAGCCAACACATCAAGTTCGTGCTTGCCCCATTTGTCGGAGAAACGACGCCTTCCGTTACTGCCCTCTGCCATTAGTCCTCACGTCTCGTTAACGTTTCATTCTAAGTGCGTAACCAGTATAGGCTTCCGCACACACCTCTCTATGATAGAGGGTTTTCGCACAGATTGTGCCTATTTTACGAAAAAATACAGTTTTTCGTGTTGAGAACACCCCTCGAATCAGACCCAATCGTCAGGTTCCACGCCTTGCGGGCCAACGTATTCGCCATTCGGAACATAACTCGGCTCGCCGGTGTCAGGCAACCGCGCGTCACCAAACAGTATTACATCCCTGCCAAAGGTCCAGTCGCCCTCGATATTGACGGAATTCGCCGCGGCGAGCGATGGGACTCCATACGGGAATCTCGTATCGAAATCATGAATGTTCTTGTAGTACCGTGCGTCCAAATGGACGTCCGGGAAAATGTAGTTACCGTCCTCCATCTCATACTGATCCGTCAGATGGAATCGATCAGACCGCATGATGAACAAATCGTCGGTGGTTTTCACCGGCAGGAAACGCATACGGTCCACGCACACGCAAGTGGCACCATCAAACAACGTCACCGCGGCTCCCATGGCCGTTTCCAGCTGAATGACCGGCTCGCTCGTCGGATCGGTGGGATCAACGGTCTTTTTATTACGGATGACCGGCAACGGCAGCACGCCGTCATATGCTGACAGCTTGGCCTTCAAAGCGTCAATTCGCACCCAGATACTGTTCGTGTTGAAGTATGGGTGTTTTTCAATGTTCTGAGCATCGTCTTTGTCATTTGGATGCACCTGACTCATTTCGCGCAGCATCAAACGACCCGTCGCCTTGTCACGCACGATATGGCCGCCCTTGCGGTCGGCGGGAGTGCGCTTGGCGACTTCAATCATGAACGGAGCGCCGGTATTTTCGAAATGCTGAGCCAGCGTACGCGAAGGTCGCGCACCAAGATTGTCGGAATTCGAGATGAACAAATACTTGAATCCATGTTCCTCGAGCACGTCGAGCAACCCGGATTCCCAGATGGTTGAGAACAGGTCACCATGACCTGGCGGGCACCATTCAAGTTCGGGATTCGCCGGGAAGCTGACAGGAAGGCCCGTTTCCGCGCTAATCTTTGGTTCCTGATGCTGCACAATCTCCAGAGGAATATCCTCCTGATGGAATTTCTTGTTGGCTCTCAGCACCTTCATGGTGTCGTTCGAAGTGCGGAATGAATTCATCAGTGTCAACGGCAGCTCCACACCCAGACGAGTGCGTGCGGTCAACACCTGTCCGATGATGATGTCGATGAAACGCATCTGACGGGCCTTGTGGCGACGCATGGGCAAGAGAGACTTGGCGCAATCCAGTCCCATGGAGGTGCCAAGCCCACCATTGAGTTTAAGGAATGCGGTTTTTGCGAACGCATCAACGGCTTTGTCGTGGTTGATGGTCTCGTAAACATCATGGAAACTTGGCACCCCCACTAACGGTTCCACCTCATCCTCACGAATCCAGCTGCTTGCCTCCTCGTTACGCCAAACCTCATATAGACGCTTGAACTGCGCAATGGCCATATCGGTCATCCCATTTTCCCGCATCTTTGCGGCGGAGTGTTCGAATACGTCCTCGGTCAATGTCTTTCCCTTTCGTGCGGGCGTTATGTTCTCGTCGTACGTAGGTAATACTACGACATATTTCCCGTAACGGGGGCTTTTGGAAGTTAAAAAAGATATTTTTTAACACAAAAGACATCTTTACGCGCCCTTCATCACGTTTCATTGACTGCGCGACACGATGTATTTGAAAAAAACCACAGACTATGCTATGTTTCTTTCTCGGTGCTTTTGCATCGTTCGGACCATAGCGCAGTTTGGTAGCGCACTTGACTGGGGGTCAAGGGGTCGCGGGTTCAAATCCCGCTGGTCCGACCAGAAAAACCCGGATTCGCATGATTTCGGGTTTTCTTTTTAAGGTTGTCAGTCTTACACATGCAGGTAAGGGGTGATTGTCTTGAAGTCGAGGGACGCCCAGCCACAGTTTGACGATGTTGATGACCTTGCCCACGTGTTCGACTCTTTCGTGCCTGAAGATGAATGGAAGATCCGTCTACCCCGAGAACTTGGCGTGGAAGCCAGAGAACGCGCGAAACATGATGGGATCACTCTCACCGAGTTGACCCGAAGAGCACTTAAAAGCGATAACCTGAGCAACACAGCCGACACCATTCGTCCAGGACGAAGGCCAAAGGACACCGACGGACGCGAACAGCTTGGCGACGAATGGAAAATCAAACTCCCCTATGCCATCGGCAAGACGGCACGGGAACGCGCAACGGAAGAGGGCATATCCTTGAGCTCTCTCGCCCGACGTGCGATCAGCGGATATCTACGCCAAAGAGACGCCGAGGAACAGCCACTCTTCTAAGACGACCAGTCAATAGCGTGCCGCACATTAGCTACAAGCTACACAGATTGGCAGATATAGTATTTCTTACAACCGTTTTTTTGGGGGTGCACACCATCATTCGTGGCGTGCACCCCAAAAAAGCGGACTACTTGCGCTTTTTCTTTTCTCGGATATTCACCGAAATCTGAATCGGGGAACCCTCGAAACCAAACTCTTCACGCAGGCAACGTTCGATGTAACGACGATAACCGTGCTCAAGGAAGCCAGTAGCGAAAATCACGAAGCGCGGTGGGCGCGTCGAAGCTTGGGTCGCGAAAAGAATGCGTGGCTGCTTGCCACCACGAAGCGGATGCGGATGCGCAGCCTGAATCTTGCCCAGGAAAGCGTTGAGCTTACCGGTTGGAATGCGCTTGTCCCACGACTCCAAGGCGCCACGCATAGCTCTAGCCAGACGATTCGTATGCCATCCGGTCTTGGCCGACAGATTCACGCGCTGGGCCCACGTCACGCGTTCGAACTCGGTCTTCCACAAGCGTTCCATGCGCTGGCGATCGAAATCATCCATCAAATCCCACTTGTTGAATACCAGAACAACGCATCGGCCGGCATCCACGGC
The DNA here is from genome assembly GCF_002742445.1 of Bifidobacterium sp. N4G05. GTDB lineage: Bacteria > Actinomycetota > Actinomycetes > Actinomycetales > Bifidobacteriaceae > Bifidobacterium > Bifidobacterium hominis. The sequence goes on from NZ_NJNQ01000005.1 coordinate 139,332, forward strand.
CTGACTCATCACCTTCAGATCCTGATCAGAGATCGGCTGAGAAGCGTCGAACAGCACCAGTGCAAGCTCCGAACGCTCAATCGCGGCCTGCGTGCGCAGCGACGAGAAATACTCGGCGCCGGACAACTTGTGCAGGCGACGCTTGATGCCGGCGGTATCGATGAACAGCCAATCCTCACCATCAACCGTCACCACCTCATCGACAGGGTCGCGGGTGGTTCCAGCCAGATCGTTGACCACGGTGCGCTCTTCATGCGCCAGCTGGTTCAGCAAGGACGACTTGCCGACGTTCGGGCGTCCGACCAGTGCCACACGACGAAGATGCGACGGAGTGAGGAACCCGGAAGTCTTCTCAGCCTTCTTCAACGAATCCAAAGCCGCGTCAAGCAGTTCGCCGATGCCACGGCCGTGCATGGCGGAAATGCCGTATGGCTCCCCCAAACCCATCTTCCAGAATTCGGCGGTCAGATACTCGCTCTCACGATCGTCGACCTTGTTCACCGCAAGCGTGACCGGCTTACCAGAGGCTCGCAGCATCCTTACGATACGCTCGTCAGTATTGGTAAGTCCAACCTGACCATCCACCACAAGCACCACGGCGTCAGCAAGCTGAACGGCAATCTGCGACTGCGACGCGATGGCGGATTCAATGCCTTCGACATCGGCTTCCCAACCACCGGTATCGACCAGCTTGAAATCAGTGCCGGCCCATTCAGCATCGTAGCTCACACGGTCTCGAGTCACGCCTGGAGTATCTTCCACAACGGCCGCACGACGTCCGAGAATACGATTCACCAGCGTGGACTTGCCAACGTTCGGACGTCCAACAACGGCAAGCACGCCGACCGGCTTCGGGCCGGACTGGCGTTCGCTCCCAACGAAAGACGATCCATCAATCAGTCCTTCATCGCCCTCATCCAACTCATAATCATCAAGATTGGACGCATATTGGCGGTATTGCTGCTCTTCAATGGCGTCATCGACAATGCGTACAAGCACATCAAGGGTTTCGCCGAAATCCAAATCGGAATTGTCGACAGTCAATACACCTTCCGCTGCGGACGTGAAATGCGTGACCTTGGAATCAGCCTTGTCTCGTGCCGCAACATTTTCCGCGCCAACTCCGGAAGCCGACTGCCCTGCTCGGCGGGCTTGGCGGACTTCCTCACGAGCGGTAAGCAATACACGCACTTCAGCATCCGGCGCGACGACCGTAGTGATGTCACGGCCTTCAGCGACCACGCCAGCACCTTCGGAGAAGGAATCGGAAGCCGCTTCACGGGCAATATACGCGCGTTGTGCGGCAATAAGCACATGCCGGACCGGAATGATGTTCGACACCTTGGACACATGGGATGACACTTCAGAGGAACGGATCGCCTCACTGATGTCTTCGCCATCGGCACATACCTTCGGATCGTCCGGATCGACGCTGATGTCAAAATGACCCTCGGTGAAGAACTCGCCCACGGTTTCGGTGACTAGCTGTTCGTCGACAGTCTCCGTATCGAGGTCGATACCCTTGTTCATGCACCACCATGCGCAGGCACGATACATGGCTCCGGTATCGAGATAGGCGAAACCGTAATACTTGGCCAGCGCCTTGGACGTGGAAGACTTGCCGACGCCCGCAGGTCCATCAATAGCTACGCGGATCACAGGCCCACCGCCTTGGACAGGGAACGCACCTCAGTCTGCGAAAGCACACGGTACGATCCGGACTTCAGATCGCCAAGTTTGATCGGACCGATCTGAGTGCGCACCAAACGCCTGACCGGGAAACCGATCGCGCCGAAGATACGACGGACGATACGGTTCTTGCCGGAGTGCAGCACCACCTTGACCAGAGTGCCATCGCGGCTGGCATCAAGAATCGCGCAACGGTCAAGCTTGATCCAACCGTCGTCGAGCTGCACGCCGGTGGTGACCAGTCGGCGGCACACCTGACCGCTGATACGACCTTCCAATGTGGCGATATAGGTCTTCTCGACCTCATATTTGGGGTGCATGACATGCTGGCTCAACTCGCCGTCGTTCGTCATGAGAATCAGGCCTTCGGAATCGTAATCCAGACGACCCATGTGGAAAATACGGTCATACTTGTCGCCGACGATGTCGCTCAGGGTGTAACGTCCCTTCGGATCCTCCATGGCGCTGAGTACGCGCTTCGGCTTGTTCAAGGCAAGCGTGACATGATTGGGGTTCACACGAACACGGGAGCCGTCCACGCGAACTTCCTGATGTTTCGGGTCGACGCGCGTTCCCAACTCGGTGACAAGTTCACCGTCGATTTCGACGCGTCCTTCAGTAATGATCTCTTCACATTTGCGACGGGACCCAAAACCTGCCTGAGCAAGAAGCTTCTGCAGACGGATACCTTCATTGTCATGCGTATGCGCCTTCGCGGCGCGGGAATATGCGTTTGGCATCGTTCTCCCAACGTGGCCGGATAATACTTATAGGGACTGCTGGTACTATGGCAGTCGTTTGGCGATTTCCAAAAATCGCAACTTGTCCACTATATGACAGAGGAAAGACTATGACTGCTGTTGAAGCAACGTCCATAACTAAGGAAGAGCAAAGCAAGCCGCTGGCACTTCGTGTCGGAGCGGAACTTGTGGGAAGCTTCATCATCTGCTTCGCGATTTACGCGATCTGCTCGCTTGGCTCCGCAGTGTACGGCATCAATATGGCGTTCATCGCCCTGCTGACGGGCATCGTGTATGCCGCGGCCACCGTAATCTTTGGATCCATCTCCGGAGCGCAATTCAATCCGGCCGTATCCGTCGCCGCCATGCTCACCGGCAAGACCCATGTGCTTGATGGCATTCTGTACATCATTGCCCAAGTGCTCGGCGGCATTGGCGCCGGTGCTGCCATCCGATTCCTTCTGCCAAGTTCCGAGCAGGTGACATTCAAGATCTGGATGACGCCGACGATCAACGGCTTCGATAAGAACTCCGTCTCCTACTCCACGCTTGGCAACTATGGCGTGACGTTCAGCATCACCTTGGCCATCGCTGTCGAAGTCATCGCAGGCATCGTCATTGTTGCCGCCGCGCTTCGCACCACGGGCGAACATGGCGAGTCCAGTACGAACCATGCCGTCGCCATGGGGCTTGCCTACGGTATCGGCACCGCCATCGCCTACCCGGTGACCGGAGCTGCATTGAACCCGGCACGCGCTACTGGCATCGCTATTTTCGCGCAAAACCAGGGCCTGAATGAGGAACCACTGCAGCAGCTGTGGGTCTTCTGGATCTGCCCTGTTCTCGCCGCTGCCGTCGTTGCACTTATCGTCATTGTCTCCGGTATGGTCAGCACGAAGAAGAACACGCCGGATGCCGAAGTCGCCGATGAAATCGAAAACGACACTGCTCTCGACGAAGCGTCAGTTTCCGACGGGAACGATGGTGAGGAGAATGAGCAGTCCAGCGCCCAAACCTATACCCATGAAGGCGTCGAAAGCAACTGACCGGACCTTCCATGGACTGCGTTCACGCAATACCAGCCTGACCAGCCCAGTAACTATGGCCGTCACCGCGATCGCAGCGGTGGCGGCCTTTGTATATCCTGCAACCGCAAGCACCGTCGCAATAATCACTACGACTGCGACGATCCATTCGAACCACGGTTTGCCCTCATGATCTTCGGAAACGTAAGGATGGCTCATTCCGAGGCCTTTCATATCTCGCTTGCCTGCAACAATCGTAATCATAATAAACGTGGCGTCCGAAACCAATACAGAATCGGACGCCACGCTAATCACAATACCCTCGTATGGGGGCTGGAACGATCAGTGGAAGAAGTGGCGGGTACCGGTCACATACATGGTGACGCCGGCCTTGCGGGCCGCTTCGAACACTTCCTCGTCGCGGATGGAACCACCCGGCTGGACGATGGCCTTGACACCTGCGTTGATAAGAATCTCCGCACCATCAGCGAACGGGAAGAACGCGTCGGATGCCGCAACAGCGCCCTGAGTTCGATTTGCACCATCAGCCAGCGTATTCGCACGTTCAACGGACAGGTTGGCAGAATCGACACGATTCACCTGACCCATGCCGATGCCGACCGTGGCCTGATCATGGGCGATCAGAATGGCGTTGGACTTGACGCAACGGATGGCTCGCCAAGCGAAAACCAGATCCTTGACGGTCTGCTCGTCCGCCGGCTCGCCGGAAACCAGCTTCCACGCATCCGGATCATCGCCCGGAGCGTCGATGAGATCAGTGGACTGCACCAACAGACCACCGTCAATCTGACGGAACTGCGTCTTGGACTTCGGCGGTTCGGCAACCTTCAGAATACGAAGATTCTTCTTCTTGGTCTGCAACAGCTCAAGGGCATCGGCATCATAGTCGGGAGCGACGATCACTTCGGTGAAGATAGGACGGACGCTTTCTGCCATTTCCATGGTGACCTTGCTGTTCGCAGCGATCACACCACCATAGGCACTCATCGGGTCGCAAGCATGTGCCTTCTTGTGCGCCTCAGCGACGGTGGCTCCAATGGCAAGGCCGCACGGATTGTTGTGCTTGACCACGGCGACCGCAATCTGCGGAGCGAAATCCCACACGGCACGCCAAGCGGCATCGGCATCAACATAGTTGTTGTAGCTCATCGGCTTTCCACCGAGCTGTTCGGCATGTGCGAAGCCGTTCTGGTTCAGCGGATCGAGATACAACGCGGCCTGCTGGTGAGGATTCTCACCATAGCGCAGAACATGGGCGCGATCCCAAGTACGGGTGAATGCGGCCGGGAACTTGGCCTCATTCACTTCCGTCTCACCTTCGGCAGTCGGCTGATCGACGGTAGCTGGCTTCGGCCAATGCTTTGCGGTCCACTCGTTGATAGTGGCATCATAAGACGCCGTGTGAGCGAATGCTTTACCGGCCAGCCAGCGACGTTCCTCAAGGGAGAAACCTTCACCGTTCTCGATACGGGCCGCGACCAACGCATAATCGTTCGGATCCGTGACGATGGCCACAGTGGCGTTGTTCTTCGCCGCTCCGCGAACCATGGACGGGCCTCCGATATCGATCTTTTCAATAGCGGCAGCTTCGTCCGCACCGGAACGAACCGTATCAGCGAACGGATACAGGTTGACGACCACCAAATCGAACGGCTTGATGCCAAACTTTTCCAGTTGAGCCGCGTGGTTCTCATTGGTCATATCAGCGAGGATACCTGCGTGGATATGTGGGTCGAGAGTTTTGACACGGCCATCGAGACACTCGGGAAAACCAGTGACTTCCGAGACTTCCGTCACCTTGACGCCGAGTTCCGCAAGACGCTTTGCAGTGGAACCCGTGGAAACCACTTCAGTGCCGGCTTTGATGAACGCCTCGGCAAGAACTTCGATGCCTTCCTTATGGAAGACCGATACCAGAGCTCGACGTATCGGTCGATTCGTTGTTGTCACCTTGCTCCTCCTTATTGTTGATGGTTGAGGTCACTGTGCGGGCCGCATCGGTGATCCCACGATTATTTGGTTCGAGGACCGCAGCAGATGTACCACTCCTGCCCTCGCGGACACGCTTTATGACCCAGCGTATTCCGAAAAACATGAATACGGCCACCAAAGTCAGCAGCCACGATGAGAACAGCCCGACTGCAGTGGGCTGCCCGACCTTACGAGTCGACGCAATTACATCGACACCGACATGCGCAAGATGCTTTGATCCCAGTGCCCCGTTAGAGATGGAGAACAGCAAACTCGAGCCTACCGATACGATCACGCAGGACATGCAGAATGTTCCCGCAGGATAGGCGAATCCAGACACCACCCGCTTGACGTCAATCTGGTGATCAGCATCATCAACTCTGATGTGGAATCCCTTGTTGAACAACATGACGATCATGCCTGCGATACAGGGCAACACCAAAGGAATGCACATCAATGCGATTCGGACCCAGTCCGTTTCAATTGCCGAAGGAAGCAGACCGAATATCGGCAGCGACGGCAATGCCGTTCCCTGACCGCTCCACATAGTGAATTCAGCAAGGTCGCCAATCGAAAAACCTGCTCCGAACACCCAGGAAACCGCCCAAATCGCAATGTTCGGAATCCACGCGAGCATAGCGATCGTCGTAAGTATACGAGAGCCACTCTGCATTCCCGACAATTCATACAGCTTCACCATGGCCGACTGATTGCAAAACGCCCAATACACGACCACGATCAGGCCAATGACCAAATAGACCGCAATCAACAACAGACCAAGAGCTAAGCCTATAGTGATTGTCTTACGGACCGGCAACGAGACATGCTTGCCAATCCATTCCAAACCTCGCTCGGTCAGCGGAGCCCCGGGAATCAAGGCAATGGCATATCCCAGTATGAAGACGAACGCCGTTTTCACGATAATCATGCCAGTCGTGTCAACAAGCTCGGTATCGACGCTGTTGGCGAAGAATATGTTAATCAGCACCCAGCCAATAGTCCCCGTCACACATCCGGAGAAACTGGTCCCAATACGCTTGGCAAGCGATGAAATAAGTGCGATCAGCATAACCGTCAGCAGCAACGGCATAATCGTCAGTGTGATGGATCCGGTCTTGAAACCGGATCCTTGGCTGAGAAGCACAACCGCTTCAGTCAGGGGAACGGAGAAGGCGGACAGATTGTCGCCGCCTTCCTCCATGGAGATGATCAGAAGCATCAGAGCTATATAGCAGCCGAGGGCGACAGCATAGATAATCATGGACGCTGCCGCTACGGCAAGCCCTTTCAACCAATACTTCAGGTTCTTTGCCATCATATCGACTTGGAAGCGAGCACCTCGCGCATGATTTCAGCAGTCTGCCCCGGAGTTCGTCCAACACGGATGCCCACGGCTTCGAGTGCTTCCTTCTTGTCTTGCGCGGTTCCCTTGCCGCCTGAAACGATGGCTCCAGCATGGCCCATCTGCTTGCCTTCCGGCGCCGTGAAGCCAGCGATATAGGCGACGACAGGCTTGGTCATATGCTCGGATGCCCACTTGGCAGCATCCTGTTCGGCGCTACCGCCAATTTCACCAATCATCACGACGGCCTTGGTGGCATCATCGTTTTCGAATACTTCAAGGGCCTCCTGCAACGTGGTGCCAACGATGGGATCGCCGCCAGCGCCTAAGCATGCAGTGAAGCCGATGTCGGACAGCTCCCCCATCAGCTGATAGGTAAGGGTGCCGGACTTGGACACCAAGCCCAAAGGTCCACGGGAGACGATGCCGTCCGGAATGATGCCGAGATTGCAGCCCTGCGCATTTTCCGTCGAAGGAAGCGTAAGCAGACCAGGGCAGTTCGGCCCGACGATGCGTACGCCCTTGCGCAATGCGAGCTCAACGAAATACGCACTGTCGGCAACCGGAATACCTTCGGTGATAACCACAATCAACTTGATACCGGCTTCAATGGCCTCAACCACGGCGTCTTTAGCAAAACGTGGCGGTACGAACACAACACTCGCCTGCGCACCGGTAATTTCAACGGCTTCGGAACAGCTGCCAAAAACATGCAGGGTAACATCTTCGCCGTTTTTTGCTTCAGGGAAATTGACTTCCTGACCGGCCTTGCGAGCATTGACGCCGCCGACGATATTGGTGCCGGCCTTCAGCATGCGCGCGGTATGGGTCATACCCTGGTGCCCAGTCATGCCCTGCACAATGACAGGTGTGCCATCCTCAACGAAAAGCGTCATTTTCAGCGAACCTCCTTGCCGTTGGCCGCAAGGCGTGCAGCCTGCTGTGCGGCCTCTTCCATAGTCTGTGCGACATGCAGATTGACTCGATTAGCTTGGGCAAGAATGCGCAGACCCTCAGCAGCGGCATTGCCGTCGAAACGGACCACCAGAGGCTTGGAGCTGCCAAGCTTGTCAAGAGCTTCCAGAATGCCTTTCGCCACCTGTTCGCAGGATGTGATGCCACCATACACGTTGACCAGCACCGATTCTACCTGCGGATCAGAAAGCACGATCTCCAGACTGCTGCACATCACTTCGGCAGACGCGCCGCCACCGATATCAAGGAAGTTTGCGGGCTTGACATCGGTTCCCTGATCCTCACCGGCACCGGAAACGGCGTCGAGCGAGCTCATCACCAAACCGGCACCGTTGCCGATTACGCCAACGGAACCTTGGAGATGCACATAATGCAAGCCATGCTCACGTGCCTTCTGCTCGAACGGATCGACATGCACCGGGTCTGCGAACCGACTCCAACCATCGTGGCGGAACGCCGCATTGTCGTCTAAAGAGATCTTGGCGTCCAACGCACACAGTGTCTTGGACGATTCATCATCCGGATCACCGATCTTGGCAAGCGGGTTAATCTCAACAAGCGTAGCGTCATTGTCTTTAAAGCACTGCCACATCTTCAGCAGGATCTGTGCGGCCTGATTAACATCGGCATGATAGAAGCCAATGCTTTCAGCCATCTTGGTAGCCGCTTCGAGGTCGAAATCCTCAAGCGCGTCAATATGCAGACGCTTGACGGATTCCGGATGTTCCTTGGCGATCTCCTCAACCTCGGTGCCGCCATTCGCTGTAGCAAGCACATCGAAATCACGGGAGGAACGATCCACAGAAATGGAGACATAGTACTCGTGAAGAATGTTCTTTGCCTCGGCCACCAACACACCGCTAACCTTGTGCTTGTGAATGGTCATCGGCAGGATGCCTTCGGATGCAAGAATAGCCTCATCGCGATTCTTCGCCAGCTTGACACCGCCAGCCTGGCCGCGATGACCAATCTTCACCTGAGCCTTGATCACATTGGGGTAACCAATCTGCTCGGCAGCCTCAGCCACTTCATGAGAGTTCTGCGCGAACACTGCCTTAGGCGTTGGAATACCTTGCTCTTCAAGCAGTTCCCTAGCCTGGTACTCATAGAGATCCATGGATTCTTTTCCCTTGATGCTATTGGTTGTTTACAAAGAATATACTTAAATCACGCAGGCATGGTGATCAACGAACTGGCTGGATACTCCTGCAAGGACTTCATGCCGTCAATGCCGGTAAGTTCCATAACGAAACTGAAACCAGCCACCTTGCCACCGCACTTTTCGATCAGCGCACTGGCTGCATTAGCAGTTCCACCGGTGGCGATCAAATCATCAACGATGAGCACACGTTCACCCTCATGCACGGCGCTGGTTTCGATTTCCACAGCAGCCTGGCCATATTCAAGATCATAATGCTGCGACACAGTCTCAGGCGGAAGCTTACCCGCCTTGCGCACGGCGATAAATCCTTTGCCAAGACGCGCGGCCAATGCAGGACCAAATAAGAAACCTCGCGCTTCAAGACCCGCAACGGCGTCGAAGTCATTGGGATCCACTGGCAGCGCGGCCTCAAGAGCGTCCAGAAGAACGCCAAAGGCACGAGCATCAGCCAATACCGGCATGAAATCACGGAAAAGAATGCCTTCTTTTGGGAAACCGGGAATCGTGCGAATTTTAGAAATGAGGTACTCGGCGTTTTCAGCTCCGACCCTGCTTAAACCGGAAACGGTGATATCCGTTGATGCCATGGCGGTAGTTTCCTTCTCCTTCAATATGCGGCACTTTGCATTATAGGATTTCGACGCGAAAAAGAACGGCGAAAATCCCAAAAACGAGATTCTCGCCGATATCTTTTTATATGTTGTCAGCTGTTCTTCTGTTCGGTCTCAGTCTGTACCGCTTCGATCTCACCCTCAATCGGCTCCTGAGCAACCTGATCTTCATCTGCAGAATCGACGGGAAGCGGGTTGCCGTTCTCATCGACCTCGTCATCATGCACATATGCGGGACGCACGTATTCACGGCTGATGGCGTTGAAGCCGAAACGAATCTGGGAACCTTCGGAATCGATGACGATCTCCTCGTATTCGGTATCAACGGAAACAACCTTGCCGATCACGCCGCCGATGGTGATGACCTCGGTGCCGGGCTGAAGATTGGCACGAAAATCCTGTCGCTCGGCCTGCTGCTGCTTAGCCTTCTTGGACTGCCAGAACATCATGCCAAACATGGCGACAACGATGACGATGAGAAAAATGTAATCCAAAGCACAACTCCTTGAGGTGGACGCTCAAACGGGACCCTATGTCCAAGACAACGAGTCTAGGCTAGATTGCTGACATCAACCTGAGATTCGTCAGGCACCAAACCGAGATGTTCCCATGCCTTACGTGTCGCCACACGTCCCTTCGGCGTGCGCACAAGGAACCCCTCACGAACCAAATACGGCTCGCAAACCGTTTCCACGGTTTCCGATTCCTCGCCGACCATGGCCGACAGATTGTTCAGTCCGACCGGCCCTCCGTTGAAATTGGTGACAATGGCTTTTAGCACCGCGATATCCAAGCGGTCCAGACCTTCAGTGTCGATCTGGTACAACGCCAAAGCCTCCTTGACATCATCTGGATGCACGGTTTCCAGATCATGCACGATTGCCCAATCCCTTACGCGGCGAAGCAGTCGGTTGGCGATACGCGGTGTACCCCTCGAACGCATGGCAAGCTGATGCGCGGCGCCGTCCTCGAGATGGATGCCGAGCATAGCCGAAGATCGTTCGATAAGCTTTTCAAGCTCCTCATGCGGATAAAAGTCGAGATGCGCGGTGAAACCGAAACGAGCCCTCAACGGCGATGGCAGCATGCCTTCACGAGTGGTGGCACCGATCACCGTAAACCGCGGCAGAGTAAGAGGAATGGAGGAAGCGCCCGGTCCTTTGCCGACCATTACGTCAACACGAAAATCCTCCATGGCTATATACAACAATTCCTCGGCCGCACGTGGAAGGCGATGGATCTCGTCGATGAAGAGCACTTCCCCGGCATCCAAAGAACTCAGAATGGAAGCCAGATCGCCGGCATGTTGAATGGCCGGACCGGAAGTGACTCTGATCGGCACTCCAAGCTCGTTGGCAACAATCATAGCCAACGTGGTCTTGCCCAAGCCCGGAGGCCCCGCCAAAAGAATATGATCTGGAGGAACGTCGCGCTTGCGGGCAGCATCCAAAAATAGCTGCAGCTGCGCCTTAAGCCTTGGCTGTCCGATGAAACCGTCAAGAACATGGGGTCGCAGTTCCTCATCGCTCACCGTCTCGTTGCCGACGGGCGATGAGGAAACCATGCGGAGTGATTCCTCGTTGGCACCAGTATTCGGCTGGTCGAATGCAGAGTCGTTCGTCATGATGGTGCGATTCACCTACCTCGATCAAGGGACGCCAACGCGAGTTTGAGCACACGAGGCACGTCATCGTCTCCCAGTGGAATATCGATATGGTTGCTCTCGCAGACGTCTTGCACGGCATGAACGGCATCCTGTTGACGCCATCCAAGAGACATCAGGCCTTCCACCACCTGTTCCGAACCAGTATCTTCCGTGGAACGTGTTTCAGGAGAAGCGCCTTCAATTTGGCTAAGGTCAATGGACCCTTTAAGCTCAAGGATGATTTTTTGCGCACCTTTTTTACCTAATCCCGGCGCTTTCGCCAGCGCAGTGGCATCGCCGTCCGCCACGGCTCTCGCCAAATGTTCCGGAGGCAACGTCGAAAGCAAGGAAAGGGCAACCTTCGGGCCAATGCCACTGACCTTCTGTAATTGCAGGAACATACGTTTCGATGCGAGCGAGGAAAAACCATACAGCGTGATCGCATCCTGCGAAACGTTCAACGACGTGTACACCTTCACCGTTTGACCGGCGTGCATGGAAGCCAGATCCGCCGAAGGCATCCTGGTCTCATAGCCAACTCCCCCGACCTCAATGATCGCCGAAGCCACGTCAATGGAATCGACTTGGCCATGCAGCATGCCTATCATGCCGTCACCTCCCATAAACAACTGCAGAACATTTGTTCGATAGTCTACATTCCTCTGCGGACGCCACGCTGCCGTGCCGCATTCTGCGAGGCAAGCGCCCATTGACGTTGCGCATCAGTGAGATGCTGCTCACGTTCGCCCCCTTGCAGCGCACCCGCAGGACGAAGGGCATGACAAATCGCAATGGCCAACGCGTCGGCCGCGTCAGCAGGTTTGGGCAGGGTGTTCAGCCCTAGAATACGGGCGACCATACGTTCCATCTGAATCTTTTCGGCCTTGCCGTTGCCAGTGATCGCCATTTTCGATTCAGTCGGCGTATGCAGGGCAACGGGAATGCCACGCTGGGCTGCAGCCAACATGGCCAGCCCGGCCGCCTGCGCGGTCCCCAACACGGTATTGCGGTTCTCTTGTGCGAACACACGTTCAATGGACACGGTATCTGGCGCAAACCGTTCTATTTTTTCAACCAAACCATTGTATATGGCCAACAGACGCAAATCCTGTGACATTTTCGGATCGGACCGCACCACATCCACATGAATAAAAGAAAGCCGGCGGTATGCGCCGGCTTCGATCACGCCGACCCCGCAGCGAGTCAGCCCGGGGTCGACGCCAAGAATAATCACGCTCGATTACTCCTCGTCAAGCTGAGCCATGACCTCATCGGAAGCGGTCCAGTTGGAGTAGATGTTCTGCACATCGTCCAAATCGTCGAGGTTGTCGATGAGCTTGGACACCTTCTGAGCATCCTCAAGAGTCAATTCAACCTCGTTCTTCGGCATCATGACCAGATCAGCGGAATCGTAATCGAAACCAGCATCCTGCAGAGCCTTACGAACATCGATCATTTCGGAAGGATCGGTGACAACGGTGAACACATCGCCATCTTCAGTCACATCCTCGGCACCAGCTTCAGCGGCCTTTTCGAACAGATCGTCGAAATCAACGCCTTCGGCAGGAACGATGATCTGGCCCTTGCGCTCGAAGTTGAAGCTCACAGAACCGGAGGTAGCCAAGGAACCATTGCCCTTGGTCAGGGTGGAACGCACTTCAGCGGCCGCACGATTGCGGTTGTCGGTAAGGCACTCGATGATCAGACCAACGCCTGCGGGAGCATAGCCCTCATAGACGATATCTTCGTAGTTGGCACCGCCGGCCTCTTCACCAGAACCACGCTTGACAGCGCGCTTGATGTTATCGGCAGGCATGGAAGCCTTCTTGGCCTTGTAGATGGCGTCGTACAGGGACGGGTTGCCGTCAGGATCGCCACCACCCATACGTGCTGCAATCTCGATGTTCTTGATCAGCTTGGCGAACAGCTTGCCACGCTTCGCGTCGATGGCGGCCTTCTTGTGCTTGGTGGTCGCCCACTTGGAATGACCTGACATAATGCTCCTAGGCAGGTTGCGGATGTTTCAAACGAAACGATTCTAAAGCGGTTCTAAGACAAAGCGCCTGACATACGGTTGTCAGGCGCGTCAACATTCGCCGTTTGCAGGCAGTTATGGCTGATATGTCCTATGGCCGGCAGTCATCTGTCGACGCGCTTCGAGAATACGCTGGAACACTGTGGCCACACCCAAAACCGCAAGCAGTACCATACCAATGGCCAACCATAAGCCGTGATGCGTCAGCCCAGTGATCGCCATGCCCACCAAAATGATGACCAGTCTGTCGGCGCGTGTTGCGATGCCGTTCTTCACCTCGAAACCAACAGATTCCGCACGGGCACGCGCATACGACGTCACAAACGACGTCATCATCGACACCATGGCCGCGCCAACACCAACCCAACTGATGTAATCCGGGCTTGACTGGCTGATGTCATACCACCAATCGGCGTGCAAGATGAAGAAGACTATCACTCCGGCAAGCAACGCCCAATCGGCGATACGATCCAACGTGGAATCCAAAAAAGCGCCGAACTGGGTGCCTCCCGTGGTCAGCTTCGCGATCGAACCGTCCAGGGAATCGGCCAGCACCAGCAATGTAAGTACTACGGCTCCCGCGAAAAGCCATCCTGTGATGCCGGCGACGAAGGCAACCACAATGGTTCCGATGGTGCCTATGACCGTCACCGCATTTGCGGTCAAACCAATGGATATCAACGCTTTGGCAAGCGGTTCTATGAGTTTTTTGAATGGTGCACGAAGATGTTCTAACATGCGGATTCCTGTTTCTCGAAAAACAAAAAGGGCGCGCAAGCGTCAATATGATGCTCGTGCGCCCTTATATGATCCATGACCTTATAAGACTGAATGCAAGCGAATCGGCTCAGTCTGCGATGGCGGCCTTGAAGTCGTCGACGTTGTTGACCTGCACGCGCTTCTTGAGCACGGTCATGATCTGCGTCTTGGCTTCATCGACCGGCACGCCGTTCAGCTGGCTGCCATCACGGAAGCGGAAGCTCACCGCATTGTTGTTCATGTCTTCCTCGCCAACGATGAGGATGAACGGAACCTTGGACTTGGACGCGTTGCGGATCTTCTTGCCGAAACGATCGTCGGACATGTCGATTTCGCAACGAACCGTTTCTTCTTCGAGGCTGGCGATGAACTTCTGCAGGTGCGGAGCGAATTCATCGGCAACCGGCACGCCAAGCACCTGAACCGGAGCGAGCCATGCCGGGAAAGCGCCGGCGTAATGCTCAAGAAGCACGGCGAAGAAGCGTTCGATGGAGCCGAACAGCGCACGGTGGATCATCACCGGACGCTGGTGGGTGCCGTCCGCAGCGATATATTCCAAGCCGAAACGTTCCGGAAGGTTGAAATCAAGCTGGATGGTGGACACCTGCCAGGTACGGCCGATGGCATCACGGGCCTGCACGGAAATCTTCGGACCGTAGAAGGCTGCGCCGCACGGATCGTCAACCAGCTCAAGGCCGGATTCCTTGGCGACTTCGGCCAGCGTATTGGTGGCTTCCTCCCAGATCTCGTCAGAACCGACGTACTTGTGCGGATCCTTGGTGGACAGCTCCAGATAGAAGTCATCCAGACCGAAGTCCTTCAATAGGCCAAGCACGAAGGTCAGCAGGCTCTTCAACTCGTCCTTCATCTGCTCGCGGGTGCAGTAGATGTGGGAATCATCCTGAGTCAAGCCACGCACGCGGGTCAGACCATGAACCTCGCCGGACTTCTCATAGCGATACACCGTGCCGAATTCGAACAGGCGCAATGGCAGCTCGCGGTAGGAACGCTGGCGGGACTTGAAAATCAGGTTGTGCATCGGGCAGTTCATTGGCTTCAGGTAGTAGTCGAAGCCCTGCTTGACGACGTTGCCGTTCTCGTCTTTTTCCTCATCCAGACGCATTGCGGGATACATGCTATCCTTATACCAATGCAGGTGGCCGGAAGTCTCGTACAGACCGCCCTTGGTGATGTGCGGAGTCTGCACGAAGCTGTAGTGGTGCTTGCGATGCATTTCGCGGGAGTAATCCTCCATCGCGTTGATCACGGCAGCGCCCTTCGGATGGAACACAGCCAGGCCCGGACCGATCTCATCCGGGAAGGAGAACAGATCCATTTCCGCACCAAGCTTGCGGTGGTCGCGCTTGGCGGCCTCCTCAAGACGAGTCTGATAGGTCTTGAGATCTTCTTTGGTGGCGAAAGCCGCACCATAAATGCGCTGCAGCATCGGATTGGCTTCGCTGCCACGCCAATATGCGGCTGCGGAACGCTCGATCTTGAACGCCTTGATATAGCGGGTGTTCGGTAGGTGCGGGCCGCGGCACAGGTCCTTCCAAACCACATTGCCGTCACGGTCGACATTATCGTAGAAGCTCAGTTCCTTGCCGCTGATTTCAGTGGCGGCCTCCGGATCGAGGTGGGCTTCCTTATCTTTGATCAGCTCCAGCTTGTACGGCTGATCAGCTTCTTCCGCCAAAGCCTCCTCTTCGGTCACCACGCGGCGACGGAAGGACTGGGACGACTTGATGATGCGCTGCATGCGCTTTTCGATCTCTTTGAGATCGTCAGGAGTGAACGGAGTCTCAACATCGAAATCGTAGTAGAAACCATCTTTGATGACCGGGCCGACACCAAGCTTGGCGTCCGGGCGGATCTCCTGCACGGCCTGTGCCATGACGTGGGTCGCGGAGTGGCGCATAATGGCCAAACCGTCTTCGCTATCAAGCGCAATTGGTTCCACAACATCGCCGTCATGCAGTTCGGTATACAGATCGCGAGGTTCGCCGTTAATGCGTACCGCGATGATGTTCTTGTCTTCTGCAAAGAGCTGGACGCCAGTCTGGTCTGCTGCCACCTCCTTCGCTTCGCCGTTGAGTGTGATGGAGATGGTCTGTTCAGCCATGGGTTGTCCTTTGCTATCGGGGTCCGCGTTACTAATGTGCAGGCCTGGACTGTATGTCAACGATGAACAAGATAGGGTTGAGGGCAGACATCGGCACGCTGAAAAGGTGAACGGCACGCTACAACGCAACTATTTTTAGGATCGGCCAAAAGAAAACGCTACTTAAGGCGTTATTCGACGACATGCGCATACGTGTACTGCGGCGCGCTTCGCGTCGACGTGATCTCCACCTTGTCGGAAGGCACAATCGACACGGTGGAGCCATACTTCACCTTCAAACGTGAACCGACACCGCCCGCAAGATTGACGGCGTTCTGCAGATTGTTGCTATCCCCTATCGCCTTGATGATGAATGGCGCCTCAATATTCGTATCATCGCAGTTGAGACCGTCTGCGGAATCGCTGATATACGTACTGGTAATCACACGAATATCGTTGATTTCAATGACCTCCGCACCGCTATTTCGCAATTCTTCAAGTAACGTGAACAGAATCGACGCATCAATATCCTGCTTTGATCCTTTGGAAATACGGATGACCACGCCTTCTCCAGATACCGGCAGACGTCCGGAAAGAATTCCATTCGATTCGGCATTCTGTTTGGCGATTTCCGCCGCCTTTTCGTTCTTGTCGGCTGTGTCCTTCAGCGAGTCAAGCTGACTGGACAGCTCACTTTTGCGTTGCTCAAGCTTTTGGACCTGCGCGCTGGTTTCACTGATGAGTTTGGTTAGTTCGTCCTCGCTCATCGTCTCATATGTGGACGTTGTGTTGTTCAACTGAATGGCATAGCTAAAGCCGAGCAACGCGCAAAGTATGGTTACAAGCACGCTGGAGTACAGACGGGCACGAGTG
Source organism: Bifidobacterium sp. N4G05 (assembly GCF_002742445.1). Classification (GTDB taxonomy): domain Bacteria; phylum Actinomycetota; class Actinomycetes; order Actinomycetales; family Bifidobacteriaceae; genus Bifidobacterium; species Bifidobacterium hominis. The sequence continues at coordinate 156,281 of NZ_NJNQ01000005.1, forward strand.
GCCTTCGCGTTCAGCGAAATCCGCTTCGGCTTGCGCCTGACCACTGGGAATGATCCGGTCTGGGTGCTGTCGTTGTTCTGGTCCTTAACGATCTGCTCGTGAATTTTGGAGAGCACGTCCTTGTTGTCATCGTCACGTCTGCTCATATCACGTCATCCTTTGAAGATGAAACGTCGGATGGTCGACACATTGGTGAAGATTCGAATGCCGAGCACAACAATGACGGCGGTCTGCAACTGGGAACCAACGCCAAGCTGGTTTCCCAAGAAAACCAGCAATGTTGCGGTGATGACGTTCGAAAAGAAGGAGATCACAAAGACCTTATCGGAAAAGCTGCGCTGGAAATAGGCTCGTGCGGCACCAAGCAGCGCATCGAGCGCGGCCAGAACCATAATCGGCAGATACGGCTGAAGGGCAATGGGAATGTCCGGTCGGACGAACACGCCAACGACCACGCCAATGATAAGTCCCAAGACCGCTGCCATTACTTGACCTTCCTTGCATATGTCACTTCGCCAGTCACCGCCGCTTCCAGTGTAATCGATTTGTTTTTGCTCACTTGCGGATAGATGCCCGCTTCTTTGAAATCATCGTACAAACGTTGTTGTGTTTTCTTGCTCACCGTATTGGCAAGAACGTTGGAATTGCCGATTGCCTCGATGCGATACGGACTTTGCACGGAATTGACTCCGATGAGAATCGTCGTTCCAGCCGTTCGTATGGAAGTCTGCACGCCGAGACGGTATCCGTTGATGGCGATTGCTTCCGCTCCGGACTGCCAGAGTAGCGAGACGAGCACCTGCAGATCCGAATCTGTGACGACGCGAACCTGACTGCCGTTTTCTCTTGGCAGCGACGAATCCGCGTTGTCACCGCTCACGGACAGCGGATTGGCGATGGTGAGCGTGATGCCTTCGCCTTGCACGAGAAGTATGCCATTGACCATTTCGTCATCCTGTATGGTCTGGTTCAATGACCAGTTCGACACGGATTTCGATTCTTCTTCAACTTGGGCACGCAGCGCATTGACGTCTTTGGTGAGGGTTTCGACGTTTTTTGTTTGCTCAGCCAACTGGCTTGACAGTTGCTTACGCACCTCCTTACGGGGGTCGGTGCTCAACTGACGAACGAATACGCTGCCTGCCGTGCCCACGGCAATGCAGATGAGAAACACCAACACACGGGTAAACCAGACCGAAAACATCGACGGTGTTTTGGTGGCCAGTCTCGAATCCGTATACATCACATCCATCGGACGGTTGGTCAGGTCGTCGATGAGCCGCAGCGAATCATCGTCCAGATTCCGCCCTCTTCGTGAAGTGGATGCAACAGTGTCGGGCTGCACATGATGTGAGGTCAGCCCAGCGAAAGACGCCGAAAAAACGGCGCGCCGCTTCGTGGGCGTATTCTCCGGAGACACCGGAAACGACGCACGTTCCGGAGCATCATGCATCATGTGCGCTAATCCTTATCGTTTTCCAGCAGCTGGATTCCCTGACGTATGTAAATATAGCCGGCAAGCCAGTACAATCCTACGCCCCATATGCCGGTGGCAAGACCGCATAAATGCAATGTATCCGTAGCGGAATTAGACCAGATATCCGCAAAAATCAAAGCGACAATAGCAATCATCAGCATGGCAGTGCCTGCTTTGCCCACAAAATGCACGGGCAACGGACCATAATCATGCTGAGCTAATACCAACACGAGAATCGCCATAATCAAATCGCGCAATCCAACGATGATCAGCATCCACCATGGAATGATGTCGGCGACGCCCAACGCGAGGATGCTACAGAAAATCAGCAGACGATCGGCAATGGGGTCGAGAATCTGCCCGATCTTGCTCACTTGATTGAACGACCTTGCAATAAGACCATCCAAACCGTCAGATACCGCCGAAAGCGCAAGCACGACCAACGCAAGCACCATCTCATGGCGAGAAACCAATACCGAGATGAAAGGAATCGAAATGATTCGCAACAGGCTAATAAGGTTCGGAACCGTGAAATAAATATCCCGCGGTTCCGGACTGTATTGCTTTTTGATAATCAGTTTGCTCATACTTCGAGCAACATTACATTCTCGAGGCCTGCAAGGCGGTGACAATTATGCCACGGGCACCAACTTCATACAACTGGTCCATCAGTTGGTTGACCTTGGCCTTTGGCACGACAACGCGCACGGCCGCCCACTGCTTGTCATGCAGCGGGGAAACGGTCGGGCTCTCAAAGCCCGGCGTGATGGCCACAGCGGCGGAAACCTTCTCGACTGGAATGTCGTAATCCATGAGCACGTAGCGTTGGGCGGTAATCACACCCTGCAGTCGGCGGCTGAGAATCGTCAGGCGGTCATCGTTCTCAGCGAGACGCGGAGAACGAATGAGCACGGCTTCGGAATGCAGCAACGGCTCCGCGAAAATACGCAAGCCGGCATTGCGGAGCGTGGTGCCCGTGGACACAACGTCGGCGATTAAATCCGCCACTCCAAGCTGCACCGACGATTCGACGGCACCGTCAAGATGCACGGTTTCGGCGTTGATGCCATGCTCGACCAGATAATCATGCACAAGCTTGTCGAAACTGGTGGCGACACGCTTGCCTTCGATGTCTTCAAGCGTGCTGATAGGGGAATCATTCGGGGCCGCGAAACGGAATGTCGATGCGCCGAAGCCAAGTTCCATGTGCTCTTTGGCGTCCGTTCCGGAGTTGAGCAACAGATCATGGCCGGTGACGCCGACGTCGATGGTACCGCGTCCAACGTAGACGGCGATATCGAGTGGACGCAGATAGAACAACTCCACGTCATTGTCGGGATCCTCTACGACCAGCTGACGCGGATTGCTCCTCAGACGATAGCCAGCTTCGGCCAGCATGTTCCATGCAGGTTCAGACAACATGCCCTTGTTAGGCACGGCGATTCTCAGCATTTTTCCTCCCAAAAAAGGCCATGCCTTCTGCAGCATGGCCAAAAGCTCACAGATTCTTGTAGATGTCTTCGAGTGTGATGCCACGGTCGATCATCATGACCTGCAGGTGGTAGATGAGCTGGCTCATCTCCTCCGCGGTACGATCGGCGCCTTCGTATTCAGCTGCGATCCAGGTCTCGCCCGCTTCTTCGACGATCTTCTTGCCGATGAAATGCGTGCCCTTGCCCAGTTCGTCAACGGTTAGCGAGCCGGCCTGCTTGGAAGCGGCCTTCTCGCTTAATTCGGCAAAAAGGGATTCAAAAGTCTTCATTGTTCTTGTCTATCCTCAAAAAAATGATGGAAGGTCAGGCCTTGAATGCGGCTTCGGCCTTCTCGCGAATGGAATCAATGGCTTCCGCAGGATTCTCAGCGCCGTACACAGCGGAACCCGCGACCAACACATCAGCACCCGCTTCAGCTACGATATGGGCAGTCTTCGGACTGACACCGCCATCGACCTGAATCTTGGTGGCAAGACCACGGCGGGTAATTTCGTCACGCAAGCGACGCACCTTGGACATCTGGTTGTCGAGGAACTTCTGGCCACCGAAGCCGGGTTCGACGGTCATGATCAAAATCATGTCGAATTCGTCGAGAATATCGAAAATCGGCTCGACAGGTTCAGCCGGACGTACCGCGAAGCAGGCTTTGCAACCCATTTCGCGCAACTGGCGTGCCAGACGCACCGGAGCATGGGTGGCACCCATATGGAAGCTCACGGATGCGGCGCCCAGCTTGGCGTACTCAGGTGCCCAACGATCCGGATCCTCAATCATCAGATGCACGTCAACCGGAAGATCGGTGACTTCGCAGATACGAGCCACGATCGGCTCGCCCAAAGTCAGATTCGGGACGAAATGATGATCCATCACGTCGACGTGAACGAGATCCGCATTGGAAATGGCCTTGAGGTCACGCTCAAGGTTGCAGAAATCGGCGGACAGGATGCTTGGTGCGATTTGAATAGTCATGGCTCTCATTCTATGAAAGGTAATCGACTTGCTGTTACTTGATGTCGGACTGTTTGTCGGTATTCGAGACGGTTTCGGTATCGTTGGTTTCGATTTCATCCGCAGTTTGCTCTGAAAGAGTCGCTGCATGATCGGCGGATTCTTCCGCCCCACTGTTTTCGAGACGTTGCTCGATTTCAGTGACGGTACGAAGCTTCTCCGCCAACAGGTCAGTGTCCTTGCCCATCTGCTGCACGACGATGAACGCCACCACGCCAAGCACGAACACCGCCATGGAAACCCACACGTTGATGCGCACGCCCAAGAACTCATGCGCATAATCGATGCGCAGGGATTCGATCCAAGTACGTCCCAACGTGTACCACATGATGTACACGGTAAATAGGGATCCGGCTTTAAGCTTTTTCATGGCCTTGGATCCGATGTACACGATGATTGCGGCTCCGATGAGATTCCAAATCATCTCATACAGGAAGGTTGGATGGAACAGTGTTCCGCTTGGGCATGTAGACCCGTCGTAGCATTGCTCGCTGTGCCCGATAGCAGTGCCTTCCATATTGAGCTTCAGGCCCCATGGGAAAGTCGTCGGCGCGCCATACAGCTCCTGATTGAACCAGTTGCCCAAACGCCCAACAGCCTGTGCTACCAACAATCCCGGGGCGATGGCGTCGGCCAGCAAGGCCATTGGATAATGCTTGTGTCTGCACCAAGCCCATGCGGCCAACGCTCCAAGCAGCACTCCGCCCCAGATGCCAAGTCCGCCATTCCAGATGCGGAACATCTCTGCCCAATCGCCATTCGGCCCGAAGAAACGTTCGGGCGTGGTGATGATGTGATAGATTCGGGCACCCACGATACCGGCGGGGACACTGACCAAAGTGATGTCAAGAACCTGATCGAAATTACCGCCCAGCTTCTTCCATCGTGTGGCGGTTATCCATACCGCCAGCACAATTCCCAACAGAATGCATAACGCATAGATGTGAATCGTTACAGGGCCGATGGAAAACTGTGAAATCGTTGGCGATGGAATGTATGCAAGTGTCATGGTTTCCTGATGGTAGTCCACGCATCCGATATGGCGTTGCGTGGACTACCGAAATCGTTGGAATGGTTTACTTCGCGGAGCGTGCGTTGTGAATGCCGTCCGCAAGTTCTTCGGCCTTGACCGCCAATGCCTTGAGCCCGGTGGCCTCGTCGACGGCGTTCTTTCCGGATTCGTCGAGCATGGTATGCACCAACGCGGATCCGACGATGACACCGTCGGCATAGGAGCCGACTCGCGCACCCTGTTCGGCGGTGGAGACGCCAATGCCGACGCAGACGTTCTTCGCACCGGCATTGCGCGTGCGTGCCACCAACTCCTCAGGCGAAGCGTCAATGGTGGAACGTTCACCGGTGACGCCCATACGGGCGGCTGCATAGACGAAACCGCGAGCATTGTCGGAAACGACCTTCAAACGACTGTCTGTGGAATCCGGCGACACGAGGAAGATTCGGTCAAGTCCGTGACGGTCTGAAGCTTCGATCCATTCGCCAGCCTCATCCGGAATGAGGTCGGGGGTAATCAGGCCAGCGCCACCGGAGTTCTCGAAATCACGCGCGAAACGTTCGACGCCATAATGGTAGATGAGATTCCAGTAGCTCATCACCAACGGAACTCCCCCGGCATTGGCCACGGTCTCAACGGCCCTGAACACGTCCGCGATTTTCTCTCCATTGTCGATGGCGATTTGTGAAGCGGCCTGGATGACGGAACCATCCATGACCGGATCGGAATACGGCAGGCCGATTTCAACGGCATCGACGCCATGCTCGACCATGGTGCGGAATGCCTTCAGCGAATAGTCCGGGTTCGGGAATCCATATGGCAGATAGCCGATGAATGCGGGCTTGTTCGCGGCTTCGAACTCATCGAACATGGCTTCCGACGGACTCGACTTGTGGCTGATGCCGAGCGGCTGTCCGGACAGCGTGGTTGCTGTTGCGTGCGTCATAATGGGATGCTCCTTCTTTCACTCGCTGTCCGCGTTGTTGCCTTGGGCGCCGTTGGCTTCGAGCGCCTTGGCCTGTTCATCGGTCAAATAACCGAACCATTTGCCAGCGGTGTTCATGTCCTTATCTCCACGACCGGAAATGTTGATGATCATGACTGGGTGCTCGTATCCCTTGGCCTTGAGATCCTCAGCTGCCTTGTATGCGCCAGCAACTGCATGAGAGCTTTCAATCGCCGGAATGATGCCTTCGGTTTCGCACAGATCCTTGAAAGCGCTCATCGCTTCCTCATCGGTTGCCCAGGAATAGTTGACGCGTCCGATTTCTTTGAGCCATGCGTGTTCCGGGCCGACGGATGCGTAATCCAAACCGGCAGAGATGGAATACGTGTCGAGGGTCTGGCCTTCGGAATTCTCGAGAAGATAGCTCTTGGCACCTTGGAACATGCCCAGTTCGCCGGTTCCCGGAGCGAAACGAATGGCATGACGCCCGGATTCGGGGCCATTGCCGCCCGCCTCGTAGCCGTACAGGTTCACGCGTTCGTCATCAAGGAAAGCGTTCATGATGCCGATGGCGTTGGAACCGCCGCCGACGCATGCGCAAACCGCATCCGGATGGTCGATGCCGTACCAATCCTGAAGCTGCTGCTTGGCTTCCTCACCGATGATCTTCTGGAAGTCGCGCACCATTGCCGGGAACGGATGTGGACCTGCGACCGTGCCAAGCAGGTAGTGCGTGTCTTTGACGTTGGTGACCCAGTCTCGCAAAGCCTCATTGATGGCGTCCTTGAGAATGCGATCTCCCAAAGTGACTTCCACCACCTCGGCACCGAGCATGCGCATGCGAGCGACGTTAAGCGCCTGACGACGCGCATCGATCTGACCCATGTAGATGCGGCATTTCAAGCCGAGCATGGCGCACACCGTAGCGGTGGCCACGCCATGCTGTCCCGCGCCGGTTTCAGCGATGACACGGGTCTTCCCCATGCGCTTGACCAGCAGAGCCTGCCCAAGCGCATTGTTGATCTTGTGCGCGCCGGTATGGTTGAGATCCTCACGCTTGAGGAACACACGCGCGTCGAGACCGGTTTTTTCTTTGAGACGCTCGGCGAAACGCGGAGCGTCAGTCAACGGTGATGGACGTCCAACATACTGCTGGTTCAGTCGTGCCAGCTCCTTATGGAACTCCGGATCGGCCTTGGCTTCCTCATAGACGCGTTCAAGCTCGTCAAGCGCCGTGATCAGCGCTTCCGGCACGTAACGTCCGCCGAATTGGCCGAAATATGGTCCTTCGTGGCTTGCCAATGGGGTTTGTTCGGATGCTTTCACTCTTGCTCCTGCCTTTACCAGTCGCTCCACAGCCTGCTCATGGTTGGCTGCGGTTGCGACACCTTCGCCAACCAGCACCGCGTCGGCTCCGGCGCGGGCATAATCCTCCAGCTCAACCGAACCGAACACTCCGGATTCCGCTACACGGATCACATCGTTCGGCAAATCAGCGGCCAGCTCGTTGTATTTGTTCACATCGACCTTGAGGTCCTTGAGATTCCGCGCGTTGATGCCGATGACTCGCGCTCCCGCATCAATGGCACGCTGGATTTCCTCACGGGTATGCGTTTCGACCAGCACCGTCATATTGAGACTATGTGCAAGCTCAAGCAAGGACTTGAGCTTGCCGTCGTCCAACGCGGCGACGATCAATAGCACCAGATCGGCACCGTGCGCACGCGCTTCCCAAATCTGATATTCCGTGACGATGAAATCCTTACGCAATACCGGGATTTTCACAGCTGCACGAACTTTATCGAAATCATCTAGCGATCCCAAAAAGCGACGTCCCTCGGTAAGCACGGAAATCGCGCTGGCTCCGCCCTTCTCGTATTCTCTGGCCAAAGCGGCTGGATCGGGAATATCGCTCAGGTGACCTTTCGATGGCGAGGCTCTTTTGATTTCCGCGATGACCGGAATGCCGTCGGTCATTTTCAGCCATTGCCGCGCATCAATAGGCGCTGGCGCGGCAAACGCCTGACGCTTTACTTCATCAAGAGGGATTTTCTGTTCGCGTGCTTGTTGATCTTCAACTGCTCCTGTAACCAGCTCATCGAGTACAGACATAGTGTTCCTTTCAGCAATTGACTCGATTAGTTAGCTTGTTTGGTTTGACTCACAATTGGCGAAGCTGCGAGGCGATCTGAACAGCCTCAACGCTGGCTTCGGCCTTATTGCGAGTCTCCTGCCACTCACTGGCCGGCACGGAATCAAGTACAATTCCAGCTCCGGCCTGCACGCTCGCTTCATGGTCGCGGATGAATGCAGTTCGAATGGCAATTGCCATATCGAGGTTGCCCGAAAAATCGAAATAACCGACAGTACCGCCGTAAATGCCACGATCTGCGGGCTCAAGCTCGTCGATGATCTCGATGGCACGCGGTTTCGGCGCTCCAGAAAGCGTTCCCGCAGGAAATGCAGAAGTGAACACGTCGAATGATGTCATGTCGGGGTTGACCCTGCCGGTGACGGTCGAGCAGATATGCATGATGTGGCTGAATCGCTTGATGTCCATCAAGGAAACAACCTCCACGCTTTCCGGAAGGCATACACGACTCAGATCGTTACGCGACAGATCGACGAGCATGATGTGTTCGCTGCGTTCCTTCGGATCAGACAGCAGATCCTTGGCGAGCTGCTCGTCTTCCTCAACGGTGGCGCCACGTGGCCTGGAACCCGCAATCGGGAAGGTCATGGCATGACCGTTATCCACTTTGATCAGTGTTTCCGGGCTGGAACCGATGACATTGAAATCACGTCCCTGCGCGTCAGTCAGCGACATGAAATACATGTAAGGACTGGGGTTCAACGTACGCAACACACGGTAGACGTCGAACGGATCGGCAGGCGAATCAATGTCGAGACGCTGGGAAATAACCACCTGGAACACGTCACCGTCGATAATATGCTGCTTGGCGATTTCGATAGAGCGCTCGTAATCGCTTTTCTCCGTGCGGAAGCGAAGTTCCGGCTGGCTAACGGTCTCATCCAGCACGTTGACGCGAGCTTCACCTTCGACAGGCGTGGCAACCTTTCGCTGCATATCGTCCAATCGCGACACAGCCTCATCATATGCGGCGTCGGCACGGGTCGGGCGGTCGTCCACATTCACCGCGTTGGCGATCAACCACACCGATCCGGACACATGGTCGACCACGGCAATATCTGTGGCTAGGGCCAACACCATTTCAGGCTGCCCGGTCTCGTTCGGAGCCTCGGCACGCAGGGTCGGCTCCCAGTGGCGAATCGCATCCCAGCCAACGGTACCAACCAGACCGCTGGTCAGATTCGGAAGTCCTTCAACATGCGGCGCCTTCAAGGTTTTCAGCGCGGCATGCGCGACTTCCATTGCATCGCCTTCAGCAGGCACGCCAGCAGGAACCTGCCCCAACCAATCGGCCTTACCGTTGTTGGAACGCAACTGAGCCATGGAATTCACGCCAATGAAACTGTATCTGCTCCACGTACCGCCGAATTCCGCGGATTCGAGAATAAACGTGCCAGAACGTCCAGCAGCAAGTCGCTCATAGAAGCCGACTGGCGTCAAGGAGTCAGCAAGAAGGCGACGTACAATCGGAATGACGCGATATCCCTGGTCCGCCAACTCGTGGAACTGTTCACGTCTCGGCCAGGTGGCGCCCCACTTGAGTGCTTGTACGCTGCATTCGCTCATCGCTGGCCCTCCTGTTCCTTGGTGCGATATCCCACGACCACGGGCAACTGCCCGCCTTCCTCGAAGCAGGATCGTTTGCCGGTATGGCAAGCCGCTCCTACTTGGTCAACTTCAATAAGAATGGCATCCCCATCGCAATCCAGCGCGAAAGACTTCACATATTGGGCATGTCCGGAAGTATCTCCCTTACGCCAGTACTCCTGCCTGGACCTCGACCAGAAAGTAACGCGGCCGGTTGTCAAGGTGCGGCGTACGGCTTCATCGTTCATATATCCGACCATCAGCACTTCTTTGGTGTCGAACTGCTGGATGACAGCTGCCACCAGTCCTTTGTCGTCACGCTTGAGACGTTCTGCAATTCGTGGATCGAGAGTAGTGCTGTTGTCGTATGCTTCGTTGGTCATGGTGATGGTATGGTTCGTTTCTTCGATTATTGATTAATGTTCGCTTGTTTTTGCTATTTTCGGCCTTCAACGCACGGTGTAGCCGGCGGCTTTGATCGCGTTCTTGACTTCACCGATCGTAACTTTGCCGTAATGGAAGATCGACGCGGCAAGAACGGCATCCGCACCAGCTTCGATTGCCGGAGGAAAATCAGAAGCCTTTCCAGCACCGCCAGAAGCAATGATCGGAATCTTCACTTCCTTACGCACAGCTTTAATCATTTCAAGGTCGAAACCCTGCTGAGTGCCGTCTGCGTCCATGGAATTCAGCAGAATCTCTCCCGCTCCCAGCTCCTGGGCACGCTTGACCCACCAAATGGCGTCAATGCCCGTGGACTTACGTCCTCCCATGGTGGTGACTTCGAAACCAGACTGAGTATGGCGCTCCCCCTGCTCACGACGCGCGTCAACGGACAATACGAGCACCTGGTTGCCGAAACGTTCCGCGACACGGCTGATCAGTGTCGGATCGTTGATGGCAGCGGTATTGACGCCTACCTTGTCGGCTCCGCAACGCAGCAGTGAATCAACATCTTCAGGAGTACGCACGCCTCCGCCGACAGTCAGAGGAATGAAAATCTGTTCGGCGGTTCGACTTACCACATCGACCATGGTCTGTCGATGCGAACTTGACGCGGTCACATCGAGGAAGGTCAGCTCGTCGGCTCCTTGGCGGTAGTATTCCGCGGCAAGCTCGACCGGGTTGCCGGCATCGCGAAGATTTTCGAAATGCACGCCTTTGACTACTCTTCCCGCATCAACATCAAGACATGGAATGACTCGGACTGCCAGTGACATGCTGTTTTACTCCTTCGCGCATGGTATCGTGCAACGAATGTAAGAGTAACCGTTTTACGTTACGCATGTCTGTCGGAAGTCCGGGTAGCGGACAAAACCAGCTTCTTTCCTTGACAGCTAATCGCGTTCTTTAGCCGCAAGCTGCCCGCATGCGCCATCGATGTCCTGCCCGCGCGTATCTCTCAACGTAGCGGTGATGCCAGCCTTGTGAAGAATGTCAAGAAACTGTTGTTCATCCTCAGGCTTCGAAGCGGTCCATTTCGACCCTTCGATAGGATTAAGCGGAATCGGGTTGACGTGAACCCAATTATCACCGTAATGGTTCAGGCGTTTAGCGAGCAACTTGGCATGTTCGGCCTGATCGTTGATGCCACGCATCAGAGCATATTCGATGCTCACGCGGCGCTTCGAAGCCAGATAGTAGTCGTGTGCGGCGTCAAGCACCTGCGTGGTGTTGAAACGTTTGTTCATTGGAACAAGCTCATCTCGCAGTTCATCGCTCGGAGCGTGCAAAGACACGGCCAGACGCACCGGAATACCCTCAGCCGTAAGTTTTTTAATACCAGGTACCACGCCGACCGTGGAGACGGTAATGTTACGTGCCGAAATACCGAAACCCTCGGGCGGCATGGAACTGATCTGACGAACAGCGCTCAATACCGACTTATAGTTGCCCATGGGCTCTCCCATGCCCATGAATACAATGTTGCTCAGACGTCCGGGGCCACCCGCAACTTCTCCGTCACGCATGGCTTTCGCGGCCACACGGACCTGTTCCACAATCTCGCCTGCCGACATGTTTCGAGTCAGACCCAATTGGCCCGTAGCGCAGAAGGGGCATCCCATGCCGCAACCGACCTGACTGGAGATGCACAACGTGGTGCGTGTGGGATAGCGCATGAGCACGGACTCAATAAGCGAACCGTCGAACAGGCGCCACAACGTTTTGATAGTGGTACCCTCATCAGCCACTTGACGAGTCACTTCGGTAATGAGCGTCGGGAAAAACACCTTCGCGGCCTCGACTCGTTTCGTTGCTGGGAAGTCGGAGAATTCCTCCGCATTGACATCGAAATGCCCGTAATAATGATTGGCAAGCTGCTTGACCCTGAATTTCGGAAGTCCAAGATCCTTGGCTTTAGCGATACGCTCTTCCTCGGTCATATCCGCAAAATGCAGCGGCGGCTTGCCTCGACGCGCATGATCTTTGGATAACACGTCTCGGAAAGCACCAGTGGTGCCTCCTGGGGTGATGCCGGTCTCTGGCAGATCCTTCATGGAGTTCGCAGAGTCGCTCATTACTTTTCTTTGACCCTTCCTACATTCCAGTCGCCCACAGCAGCACGCACACGAATGGTGCGCACAACAGAATGGAATCCACTCGATCCATCACGCCGCCATGCCCCTTGAGCAGATGGCCCATATCCTTGATACCGATATCTCGCTTCAGCATGGATGCACACAAGTCACCAAACGTTCCGGCAATGCCGATCATGAAACCTGCCACGACGGGAACCCACCAACGAGAAGCCCACACGTCTGGCTCGTATGTGCAGAACATCACTACGAAGGAACCAACCATGGAGAACAGGATGGACCCGGCAAGTCCTTCCCACGATTTCTTCGGCGAAATACGCGGGCTCAGCTTGTGCTTGCCCAGCCATGCTCCAGCAAACAGACCGCCAGTATCGCTCAATGCGGGTATGAACACCATCATGATGGCGTGAGCAACGGGATGCCCATTGAATGTCAGTGGCATGATGACGCAAGACGCCAGAAGAGGAATATACAACACGGTGAACATGGAAACCGCAACATGGCTCAAACGGCTATGGGTTACCTCTCCCTGCTCATGGTTGAACGACGATTCGAGTCTTGCGCCGGCATCGGTATGGGAAAGTTTGTCGGCAACCGCCAGTGAGATGCGGCTGCCGAACGTCACCTTGGCGCTGGCTGCGATCGCGACAATCACTAGAGACGCCAGTACGCATACCGTCATGGCGACGATATGACGTTCGCTGTAATAGGTGGACAGCAGCGTCGCCGCCGAACACACCCACAGCACCGCCACAGGAATATGCAATCCCACAGTGGCGAAATCGACGCGCAGCTCCCACAGGGCAAGCACCATGAAAAGCACGACCAGATAGACGAACAAGTCGATGCTGATCAGCAGGCATGCCAAAATGAGGATGACGAGAACCGCTCCCGTGGCGATGGCCTGAGGCATGTTACGACCCGTCTTCTTGTTGATGGCGTTGATGGCCTCTTCGGCTTCCTTTTCGTGCTGTTCCTGATGTTCCATCATGCTCCCCTGTCTAGCTGTGCGTCGATTCTTTTTTAGGAGTGAAGGTCTCAGACCTCCATGATCTCCTTCTGCTTGGCTTCAAGCAGGGTGTCGAGCTCGTCAGTGGTCTGCTTGGTGACCTTGTCGAGCTCCTTGAGCAGACGATCGCCCTCGTCCTCGCCCATTTCGCCATCCTTGATGGCCTTGTCGAGGGATTCCTTGGCCTTGCGACGAATATTACGCACAGCGACCTTGCCGTCTTCTGCCTTGCCCTTGGCAAGCTTGACGTATTCCTTGCGGCGCTCTTCGGTCAGTTCCGGCATGGTCAGGCGAATGACGTTGCCGTCACGACGCGGGCTTGCGCCCAGATCGGAATCGCGCAGTGCCTTCTCGACGGCATTGGCCTGGGACGCGTCAAACGGGGTGACGGACAGGGTTCGCGGTTCCGGCACGCCGATGGTGGCGACGGCCTTCAGTGGGGTCGGGGCGCCGTAGTAGTCGACGGTGATGCCGTTGAGCAACGCCGGATTGGCACGACCGGTGCGAATGCCGGAGAAGTTCTCCTTGGTGGATTCCACGGACTTGGCCATCTGCGCCTTGGCCTGTTCGACGATAGTTGCCATTTGTTTACTCCTTGTTGTTGGTTTGTTCGATCGATATTCGACGTTGAATGTCGTTATTCAGCGAGCGTGGATTCCGCAGTGGAAACCATGGTTCCGATTTCCTTACCGAGAAGAGCGCGAGTCACATTACCGGCGCCTTCAAGTCCAAAAACGCGGATGCGCTGCTTGTTATCGCGAGCCATAGAAAGCGCGGCAGCATCCATGACGGCGAGATTGTCGACAAGCGCACGGTTATAGCTCAACGTGGCGAAACGCTTGGCGTTCTCGTCTTTGCGAGGATCAGCGGTATAAACGCCATCCACGCCATTCTTGCCCATCAGTACCTCATCGCAATGAATTTCCAAGGAACGTTGGATGGACACCGTGTCGGTGGAGAAATACGGCATGCCGGCGCCGGCACCAAAAATCACGACGCGGCCCTTCTCCAGATGACGAATGGCCTTGAGTGGAATGTACGGTTCGGCGACCTGCCCCATAGTGATGGCGGTCTGCACACGCGTGGCCTGCCCTTCCTGTTCCAGGAAATCCTGCAATGCGAGACAGTTCATCACAGTTCCCAGCATGCCCATATAGTCGCCGCGGGAGCGATCGATACCAGCCTGCTGAAGTTCCGCGCCACGGAAGAAGTTGCCTCCACCGACAACGATGGCAACCTGAACGCCCTGCTGCACCGCAGGAACAATTTCTTCCGCAATACGGCGGATAACAGACGTGTCGATGCCGACCTTGCCGCCACCAAACGCCTCTCCGGATAGTTTGAGCAGCACCCTGCGTGGATTATCACCAGTGTTTTCGCCAGTCATGAAAAGCCTTTCTTGCCCGAGAACTCACGAAATTTACCGCTCTCAAGAGTATCGGCAAACACAGACACATCAGCGTAGCGACACAGTCTAAAAACAAAGGTGGCCGTCACCCTATGGATGATGGCCACCTTTATGGAATCGCCGTGCGTCTAACGCATGGATTCACTTACAAAGCCAATTCACTCGGCTTCGCCCTTGCCGACCTCGACACGAGCGAAGGCCACGGCCGCGCCACCGACTTCCTTGAACAGGTCGCCGACGGTCTTGGACGGATCCTTGACGTAGGACTGCTCGAGCAGGACGTTCTCCTTGTAGAAGGCGTTGAGACGTCCTTCAACGATCTTCGGAACGATCTTCTCCGGCTTGCCTTCAGCCAGGGACTTCTCAGTAGCCACGCGACGCTCGGACTCGACCACATCGGCCGGAACATCCTCACGGGTCAGCCACTGGGCGCCCATTGCGGAAATCTGCAGAGCGGCTTCGTGAGCCACAGCGGCACCAGCCTCATCAGTGGCGATCATGGCCACGATGCTCGGCGGCATTTCAGCGGACTTCTTGTGGGCGTAAATCTCGACGTGCGGGCCTTCGACCTTAGCGAACTGGCCGACCTTGACGTGCTCACCGAACAGAGCGGCCGCCTCTTCGACGGCTTCTTTCACGGTGGCTTCGCCGGAAGCGGCTGCCAGCACTTCGTCCACGGAAGCGGCTTCGGCCTTGACGGCATCCTCGAGAACGCTGTCAGCGAATTCCACGAACTTCGGGGTCTTGGCCACGAAGTCGGTCTCGGAATTCAGCTCGACGGCGTAACCGGTCTGGCCATTGGCGGACTCCACGACCTTGGAGGCGATGGTGCCTTCCTGCGCCTTGCGTCCTTCGCGCTTACCAGCGGCCTGAATGCCCTTGGCGCGGATGATTTCCTTGGCGCGAGCCACGTCACCCTCAGCCTCGGTCAGAGCCTTCTTAACGTCCATCATGCCGGCGCCGGTTTCCTCGCGCACCTGCTTGATCAGAGCTGCAGTGATTGCTGCCATTGATTTGTCTCCTCTGGAAAATAGTGATGTCCCATATGATGGGAGGCACAACACCTCCCATCATAGTGGATATTTTCACTCAGCCTTGGCTTCGCCCTCAGCTTCGGCCTCAGCCGGTACGTCGGCGGCCGGAGCGCCCTCAGTGAGAAGCTCCTTCTCCCAAGCGGCCATCGGCTGCTCGGCTTCGCCTTCAGCCTTGGAGGCCTTGCCGGAACGCTCCAGCAGACCCTCGGCCACTGCGTCAGCCATGAGGCCAGTCAGCAGTTCAATGCCACGGATGGCGTCATCGTTGGCTGCGATCGGGTACTCAACGGACTCCGGATCAGCATTGGTGTCGACAATAGCGACAACCGGAATGCCCAGCTTGTGAGCTTCCTCGACGGCCAGGGCTTCCTTGTTGACGTCAACCACGAACATGGCGGACGGAGTACGGTTCATGTTGCGGATACCGCCCAGCTGCTTGGCCAGCTTGTCCTTCTCACGTTCGAGAAGGAGCAGTTCCTTCTTGGTCAGGCCGGAGCCACGAACGTCGGTGAAGTCCATCTCTTCGAGTTCCTTGAGACGGGAGACGCGCTTGGACACGGTCTGGAAATTGGTCAGCATACCGCCGAGCCAACGCTCGGAAACATACGGCATGTTGACACGGGTGGCCTGGTTGGAAACGGCTTCCTGAGCCTGCTTCTTGGTGCCGACGAACAGCACGGTGCCGTTGTGAGCGACGGTAGCCTTGATGAAGTCATAGGCCTTATCGATCATGTCGAGCGACTTGAACAGGTTGATGATGTGGATGCCGTTGCGCTGGGTGAGGATGAACTGCTTCATCTTCGGGTTCCAACGACGGGTCTGGTGGCCGAAGTGCAGGCCTGCCTTCAGCATGTCGCTCATATTGATCTGAGCCATGGTATTACTACCTCTTTCTTGTCGGTTCTTGCCTGGTCATGCGTTCCTGCGTGCAACCAAAACCTTACGGCGTTGGCCGACCGACACAGGTCGTCGCGAACATGACGCGAATTGGTTGTATGCCGGTTGACAATATTGGTGGTTCGGAACTTTCACGACACAGTTCCTTGCCGGATGGCACACAAGGAGTAAAAATACCACGGGGTCACGTCTTTTTACAAAGACGTGACCCCAAATCGTCATATTAAACGGAACGGCAGCAATTACTTGCGGTGATTGCGCATGTAGCGCATCGCCTCACGCCGTTCCTCTTTCTCCAGCCGATCGAGATAGACATGGCCATCCAGATGATCGGTTTCATGCTGCAGCATGCGGCCCATAATGCCATGTCCTTCCAGCACGACCGTCTTGCCGTCCAAATCGATGCCACGCACACGAGCATAATCGGCACGACGAGTCTTGTACCACAATCCAGGCACGGACAGGCACCCCTCATCCCCGTACTGTTCGCCGCTGGTTTCTTCAAGGACAGGGTTGAGCACGTATCCGATCTTGCCGTTGATGTTGTAGGAGAATGCCCTCAAACCCACGCCAATCTGGTTGGCCGACAGACCGGCACGTCCCGGATCGTCAACGGTATCAAGCAGATCCTGCACCAGGTGACGCACAGCCGGCGTAATCTCCTTGATAGGGTCGCAGGGCGTGCGCAGCACCGGATCAGGTACGACTCGAATCTCACGTATTGCCAAAGCTATCTCTCCTCAATCATAGTTGTTTCCTCAG
The DNA here is from genome assembly GCF_002742445.1 of Bifidobacterium sp. N4G05. Taxonomy (GTDB): domain Bacteria; phylum Actinomycetota; class Actinomycetes; order Actinomycetales; family Bifidobacteriaceae; genus Bifidobacterium; species Bifidobacterium hominis. The sequence continues at coordinate 173,603 of NZ_NJNQ01000005.1, forward strand.
TTTCCGATGGGACCACAGGCATTGACGACTCGCCGTCGGTTTCTTCGGACTGCTTCTTGATTTTCTCCTGCATGGTATCAAATGCCTGCCGAACCTTCGGGCTTACGGATTCGGATGCCTGCCGCATGGATTCGGATGCCTGCTTGACCGTTTCCGTAGTGCGGTCAAGGATCTGCACCGTCTTCGGCAACGGCCTGTTGGATGGTTTTGGAGCATATAACACGTTGTCGATGATGTTCTCATACCGTTTGAGCACTTTCGGCCTGACGACCTTCAGGCTCGCCGTCAGCGTGCCGTTCTCCTGGTTGAACTCCTCGTCGAGGATTTCGAACTTGCGTACGGATTCCGCGCGGGAAACGTTCGCGTTCGCCTTTTCAACATACTGCTGGATAAACGCTCGCACGGCATCGTTCCTTGCAACCTGTTCCATGGACATGTTGCTGTCAAGTCCCTGCTGCGCAAGCCAGGAACGGACCATCTCCTGATCAAGCTCGATCAGGGCTCCGATGAATGGTTTGCCGTCGCCGACCACCACACCATGCGACACTATCGGGCAGGTGTTGATGATGTCTTCCATGGGTGCGGGACTGACGTTCTTGCCACCAGCAGTGATGATGATGTCTTTCTTGCGTCCCGTGATATACACAAAGCCATCATCGTCGATGGTTCCCAAATCACCGGTCTTCAACCAGCCATCGGCCATCTTGACGTCGGCCGTCAACTCTGGTTTCTTGTAATAGCCAAGGAACACATTAGGACCCATCACCTGCAGTTCCCCATCATCGTCGGTCCGCACACCCATACCGGGACCAGGCTTGCCTACCGAACCGACACGGTTGGCATCTTGCCAGTTGACGATCATCGGTGCGGCAGTTTCCGTCATACCGTAGCCTTGGATGAAGGTAATATCATCCATACCGTTGAAGAAATGGGCGAGATCAACGTTCAGGGGGGCTCCTCCGCAGGCTAGGTACCTCATGTTCGGCCCCAAAGCGGAGCGGATGGATTTACCCACGACAGACATAAAGAACGAATGTTCGGCGCGAGCCACGATGGAATGGCGTCCGGTTTCCTGCTCATCCTTCGACCATTGCACGAAATGATCAAATGCTCTAGCGAACACCCTTCCCCGAATGCCCGCTCCGGCCTTCTGCGAAGCCGCGTTGTACACCTTTTCGAACACGCGGGGAACTCCCAGCAGATAGGTTGGTTTGAAGCTGCGCAAATCGGCAAGCAGATGTTTGGCTCCCGGAAGATAGCCGACCACTCCTTGACCACCAATCGCAACGTATTGGATGTAGCGGGCGAAACAGTGCGCCAACGGCAGGAACAGCATCAGACGATTCGGCTGATACAGCATTTCGTCGAGAATGATGTAGCCGTTCAACACGATATGCGTGAAGTTCCGGTGAGAGAGCATGGCGCCTTTGGGCTTGCCTGTGGAACCGGACGTATACACAATGGTGAGCATGTCATCGGCCTTGACTCTAACGATCACCTGATCAAGCGCGTCCTCGCTGACGCCCTCTCCGAAATCAGCAACGGCATCGAGACCATCTGCCTTGAAATTGAAAACATACCGCAAGCTGCTGTGCTCTTCACGGATCCGCTCAAGCGTTTGCGTGTGCGCGGAATCGCCAGCGAAAGCGATAACCGGATTCACCTCTTCGATAATTGACTCGGTCTGCTTGGCGGAATCGGTCTCGTATACAGGCACGCTTACCGCTCCAATCGCGGCGCAGGCAAAATCAACGACTCCCCATTCGTAGCAAGTGGGCGAATAGATAACCACCATATTGCCGGTCTTGACCCCCAAGCCAAGAAGGCCTTTCGCAACCGAACGCACACGTTCGAGCATCTCCCCAGCCGTGACGTCATGCCAACGACGAGTCTCATCGTCCTGCCATTGGGCGATGAGATCCTCAGGATCACGCTCAGCGCGTCTGGAGAGCAACGCGAAAACGGTATCCTCATCCGTGGTGCTATACGCAGGTTCTGGTATAAATTCTCTCAACATGAATCCCTATAGTAGTTGCAGTACATTTAAGGCACGCTGAAAACCCTTGGAATCGGCTGAATTTAGCCAATTCCAAGGGTTTTGAATAATTAGCCGTTTTTCGTCACATGCCGAAATCAGCAGTCACGCATTTCCAAGCGGATCCCTTGAGCACGCACTTCATGTTGCCGCATAGTCTCCGGCCTCCGATGCCCATCAGCACAGTGCTTTCGAAACATGTTGGCGAGATCATCCAGCTTTCGACGGTATAGACGGTAATCGGAAGCAATCCGAGCTGGGCGTACACTTTTACGTCCTTCTTCATCCGGCTTACGATCTGGGCGGAGGCAATCTTCAGCTTTCGCATGTAGTCTTCACTCAACACCTTCTCCACGAGCGACAGCTTCTGCCTACCGCGGAAAATATCAACAATGTTGCAAAGTAGCCGCGCAGAAAACATGCTCATGGAGTAGGCAAACTCAGCATCGCATGGCCCGGGCATGATCTGAACAAAGTGAAATGGAATTTTCCTACCGAAAAGGTCTGAATCGAGAAACCCATCATAAGTGGGAAGCTTTCGACCGGAAGGAAAAACCAGTTTTTTCCATTCAGTCAGTTCTTCCTCCGTGGGAAGCTCTTTAGGATCATCCTCCCCCTTCTTATTGAACAGCACATCCAGTCCAGAAGACGGAATAGCCAAACCCGTCCCGTCAACTGCTGGCGGCGGAACTTCATTTTCAAATGAACCATCCATGATGGCACCTTTCTTCTTTGCCCGACTCATCGTTGAGAGGGGGTGTAGGAACCATTAAGGCATGAAAGATTGCCCCCGTCAAGTTAACATCTGCCTTTTGTGGATATGTGGATAACTCAGATATCCAAACTATTACAGAACACCCTAAATATGCGTTTATCCACCCTTCATATACTGAAGAATAGAGTGGCTCTTTGCTGGAAATGCAATTAAACGGCCTGCTTCAGCATTGCCCCTAATTCGTCTCAAAATATCTTAATAAAAATGGACAGCTCCGACTTTTTCTGAAAGATATTGATCGTGTTTGTTCGTATGTGTTCGTATTATGGTACTTTGCGCCTTATGATGCCAGTTTTTCGCAAAAAACTTTTTAAAAAATTGCCTCTACACCGTTCGCAGCAGAGCCATCCCATATCAAGATTCTCCAAAAAGTTCGCAACGCCGTCGCGCGACACCCCGTGGTATGCGGCGTCCGAATAATATGGCATAATGAACACTTGGCAGAAAACGTATGTTTCTGCCGTTCCCCCATGGTGTAATGGCAGCACACGGGTCTTTGGAACCCTTTGTCTTGGTTCGAGTCCAGGTGGGGGAGCTTGTTAGGATAAAAGCTCCTGCAGAATCAGTCTGCAGGAGCTTTTATCTTATCCGAAAACGCAGCAGCAGAAAGCGCATTGGCATTCCGGGAAAAATATTCGCAATACAAAAAATATGCGAGGCGCCCTCCCCATATGGAGCGGGCACCTCGCAAATGCACCTATACACACCTATGTCAGGCGAACAAGAAGCCCTGGCCGTGGTGTTCCGGGTAGGTGTCAAACAGTTCGGCCACGGAGCCGTCTTCGAACACGGCGCGGATGGCGCTGGCCAGAAGCGGCGCAATCGATAGTACGGTCAAACCGTCCCAACGCTTCTCTTCAGGAATCGGCACGGTGTCGGTAAGCACGACTTCTCGGGCGCCACTGTCCTTCAAACGTTCTACAGCTGGACCAGACAGCACGCCATGCGTGGCGACAACGGTCACCGACTTGGCGCCGGCGTTCTTGAGTACGTTGCAGGCGCCTGCGATGGTTCCAGCGGTATCGATCAAATCGTCGACAAGCACGCAGTCCTTGCCTTCGACGTCGCCCACGACTCGGTTGGCGACTGCCTGATTCGGACGGGTGATGTCGCGCGTCTTGTGCACGAACGCGAGCGGGCCGCCGCCAAGACGCTGCGCCCACTGTTCCGCGACACGAATGCGGCCTGCATCCGGGGACACGACGGCGACGTTGTCAAGCTGGTTGGCGAAACGATCACGAATGTAGTCCACAAGCACTGGCATAGCAATGAGATGGTCGACCGGACCGTCGAAGAAGCCCTGGGACTGTGCCGCATGCAGGTCGACGCTCATAATGCGGTCGGCGCCCGCAGTCTTGAGCAGGTCGAACATCAGACGGCACGAAATAGGCTCGCGGCCGCGATGCTTCTTGTCTTGGCGGGAATAGCCCAACAGTGGGCAGACCGCCGTAATGGAACGTGCGGAGGCACGCTTGAGCGCATCAATCATGATGAGCTGCTCCATGATCGATTGATTGATCGGAGCTGCGTGACTTTGCAGTACGAACACGTCCGCGCCACGCACGGATTCGGTGTAGCGCACGTACATCTCGCCGTTGGCGAAGTCGTATGCTGTGGTTTCCAGAACATCGATACCGAGTTGTTCGGCGACTTCCGCCGCCAGTTTCGGATGTGTTCTGCCTGTGACAAGGATAAGGTTTTTATCCGGCTTTCCTTCAAGGATTGCGCTCACCATGTCTCCAAACGTCTGTTTTTGCGTCAAGTGGACGTGACCCATACTAACCATCCGCGCAGACCGTCTCATCCGCGCGTGTTCACCTGAAATTTACCGGTACAGTCCGTGCTTGCCAATATATTGCACCACGCCGTCCGGTACGAGGTACCAAACAGGTTCCCCGTGTTCCGCGCGTCGACGTACATCGGTCGAAGAAATCGCCAGCGCCGGTATTTCCAACGTATCGACCTTGCCTTCCGGCAGTTTCACCCCTTCTGGAGATGAGTATCCGGGGCGGGTCACGGCCACGAAGTGGGCCAGATCCCACATTTTGTCGGCATCTTTCCATTGCATGATTTCCGCGACCGCGTCGGCTCCGGTGATGAAGAAGAGTTCCGCGTCAGGATGTTGCACACGGATATCTCGCAACGTGTCGATGGTGTAGGTGATTCCCGGACGGTCGATGTCCACACGTGATACGGTGAATTTCGGATTGGATGCGGTGGCGATGACCGTCATGAGATAGCGGTCTTCCGCGTTGGTGACGTTCTTGTCGAGTTTGAATACGGGGCGTCCTGTCGGCACGAAGATCACTTCGTCGAGGTCGTACACCCATGACACTTCTGACGCCGCCACCAAGTGGCCGTTGTGGATGGGGTCGAACGTACCGCCCATAATGCCGATGCGAGGCCTGCTATGCCAGTTGCCACGCGCTGAACGTCGACCTGTGGACACTGCGGAACCTGCTGATTCCACGGAAAGGCCGGACATGCGCCGTTCCGGTTCCACCACATAGCTGATGGCAAGTTCGGAATCGGCTTCGGCGGATTCGGGCCGCATGCGTTTCGGACCGGTCATGAAGCGTCCTCGCTCTTCTGCTCCTGATCGGCGTCCGCGGTTTCACGTCCGATGCTGTCTGCCGTGGGCGAAGCGTTGTCAGGATCGATCTTGTCCATATCCTCGTCCCACTCGTCCTGCACAACACGTCTGATTTCAGCGAAGGTCGGCAACGGGAAGTCCGGCTGGTAGGCACGTCGCACCTCGGCCACACGTTCGGTGACACGAATCAGCGTATCAGTCATGCCGTCGATATCCTGTTCGCGTTCCATGGCGCTGAATTTGGCGATGTACTGTTCCATAAGACGCATCTGCTCGTCGACGTTCCTGAGTTTCTCCTCGCTGAGTTCCACCACGTCGTCGGCGCCGGTTTCCGGCCAGCCAATCAACACCGCATCGGCATATTCGAGTGACGCGCGCTGTGCCGCCGAGGCGATGCCGTCCTCGATTTGCACAAGGAACACGTATCGTACAATGCTTAATCGTTCGGAGGCAAGCTTCAATCCCAGATATGGATCATTGAGATCCGCATTCCATGGATTCTTGACGTCGGTCATTGTTCCCTCCATCTGACTGTCGTTTTCGTTGATACCGTTTTGTTCGCTCATGCTCGCACCTGCCCCGTTCCGTAACCGATCCACTTGGTCGTGGTCATTTCGCGTAGTCCCATGGGGCCGCGTGCGTGCATTTTCTGCGTTGAGATGCCAAGTTCCGCGCCGAAACCGAACACTCCCCCGTCGGTGAAGCGTGTGGATGCGTTGACCATCACCACCGCCGAGTCGATGCGTGAGGTGAATTCCTCGATGGCCGAATAGTCTTCGGCGATGATGGATTCCGTATGTCCGGTGGAATGACGGTTGATGTGTTCGATGGCTTCGTTGAGTGAGTCGACCACTTTGATGCCGATTTTCAATGCCAGATACTCGGTATCCCAGTCTTCATCAGTGGCATGCATCAGTTCCACTCCGTCGATACCGGCTTTATCGATGATTGCGTAAGCTCGCTCGTCGGCATGCATTTCAACATTGGCGGCGGCGAGTGCGGCTGCGGCCTGCGGAAGGAACGTTTCGGCAATGTCCTGATGCACGAGGAGTTTTTCGGTGGCGTTGCAGACGCCGACACGTTGCGTTTTGGCATTGAGGATGATGGGGATGGCCTTGTTTTGGTCGCCGGTTTGGTCGACGTAGATATGTACGTTGCCAGCTCCGGTTTCGATGACCGGCACTTTGGAGTTTTGCACGACGGCTTGAATAAGACCCGCTCCCCCTCGCGGAATGAGTAGGTCGATGTGACCTTGGGCTTGCATCATGGCGGTGGCGCCCTGGCGTCCGTATTCGTCGACGGATGCGATGAGCGCAGGGTCGTATCCGTATTCGCGTAGCACGTCGGCGATGATGCCGAGTGTGGCTGCGTTGGTACGTTCGGCCGCGTGTCCGCCTCTGAGAAGCACCGCATTACCGGATTTGATGCAGAGCGATGCGACGTCGACGGTGACGTTGGGGCGTGCTTCGTAGACCATGCCAAGCACTCCGATGGGCACGCGGGCCTGTTCGAGTCGTAGACCGTTGTCGAGATGGTATCCGCGTACGATTTCGCCGATCGGATCCGGCAGGGTAGCTACGTGGCGTACGCCTTGTGCGGCTGCGTTGACGCGGGACACGTCGAATTTGAGTCGGTCAAGCTTGCCTGCGTCCATACCATGTTCAGCAGCTTCCTGCATATCGATGGCGTTGGCTGCGGCAATTTCTCCGGAACGCGAGTCGAGTGCGTCCGCGATGACGTTGAGAAGCTCGTTTTTACGTTGCGTGTTGGTTTGGGCAAGTTGCGCTTGCGCGATTCGTGCGGCGTCGGCTTTGGCGCACACTTCGTTGAGCACGTCGATTTCCATGGCGTTGGCTTGGATCTGTGGGTTCGTCATAGTTTCCTAGATTAGCGCGGAATCGCGCCTTGTTCCGCAGCTTCGACCATTATTTCGTCGTAGCGTCGGGAGCAGGGCGCGATTTCACATGTCGTGTGGCTCCAGAGATTCATGTCCGGAACCGTTCTCGATCAACTATTATTCGACATGGAATCAGTGGATCTGGTCGAGGCCCGGATACAGCGGGAAGTCTTCGGCGAGCTTGTCGACGCGAGCCTTGAGGGCTTCCACGTCAGCGTCCTTGCCTGCCGCAAGTGCGGTGCCGATGATGTCGGCGACCTCTTCGTATTCCTTGTTGCCGAAGCCACGGGTGGCGAGTGCGCTGGTGCCGATACGCAAGCCGGAGGCCACGCTTGCCGGACGCGGGTCGAACGGGACAGTGTTGCGGTTGATGGTGATGCCGCATTGTGCGAGGAGGTCTTCGCCCTGCTGGCCGTCCATTTCGCTGTTGCGCAAATCGACCATGACGAGGTGGACGTCGGTGCCACCGGTGAGGACGCTGATACCGTTGTTCTTGACGTCGTCGGCCATAAGACGTTCGGCGAGGATCTTGGCGCCGTCGAGAGTGCGCTGCATGCGGTCTTTGAACTCCGGTGAGGATGCGACCTTGAATGCGACGGCCTTACCTGCGATGACATGCATGAGCGGACCACCCTGCTGGCCCGGGAAGACTGCGGAGTTGAGCTTCTTGGCATAATCTTGCTTGGCGAGAATGAAGCCGGAGCGCGGGCCTCCGAGAGTCTTGTGGGCAGTGGAAGACACGACATCGGCATATGGAACCGGACTCGGATGCAGCCCTGCGGCGACGAGTCCCGCGAAGTGTGCCATGTCAACCCAGAACTTGGCTCCGACCTCGTCGGCGATCTCCTTCATGGCCTTGAAATCTTCGATACGCGGGTAGGCGCTCCAGCCACCGATGATCATGGCAGGGTGGGTTTCGAGCGCACGCTGGCGGATGATTTCAGGGTCAATGCGGAAGGTTTCGGGGTTGACTCCGTAGGCTTCGGCATGGTAGAAACGCCCGGAGAAGTTGATCTTCATACCGTGGGTAAGGTGTCCGCCATGGTCGAGTGCGAGGCCGAGCACGGTGTCACCCGGCTTGACGAGCGCCTGGTAGACGGCTGCGTTGGCCTGCGCGCCGGAGTGGGGCTGCACGTTGACGTATTCGGCGCCGAACAGGCTCTTGGCGCGTTCGCGGGCGATGGTTTCGATTTTATCAACCTGCTCGCAGCCGCCGTAGTAGCGGCGTCCCGGATAGCCTTCGGCATACTTGTTGGTCAGCACGGAGCCTTGTGCCTGAAGCACTGCACGCGGCACGAAGTTTTCGGAGGCGATCATTTCCAAGCCGTTTTGCTGTCGGGACAGTTCGGCGTTAAGCACTTTGGCGATTTCGGGGTCTGCTTCGGCAATGGGTGCATTGAACATGTCGTTCGGGGTTTGCGCGAGAGGTGATGCGGTCATTGAACTCTCCTTGGCTTGGAGGATAACTACGTTGCCCGCACGAGCATGCGGGCTCCACGATGAAGTGTACGTGCATAAATCGTATGGGAGAACAGGGCGTTTCGAAACATGGCAGCAATCACGAAACAAGAAGGAAACAATCGCCTATTTGCAAATCGCATGTCGTCCCATTCCACGGACGCCAAGCATGTTTCTTCCCGCCCATAACGCTACACTTAATACTGTTTGACGTTATTGCCCGTTCTATTGCTAAGGAAATCCAGTGACCACGTTCCACAGCACCCGCAGCACCACCGATTCGCTCACCTCCAAGCAGGCCATCCGCAAAGGCATCGCCGACGATGGAGGCCTGTTCGTAACCGACTCACTGGGCGAAACCCACGTGGACATCGCTTCCCTCGCAGGCAAGTCCTACCAGCAGATCGCATTCGACGTGCTGAGCGTGTTGCTGCCCGACTTCACCGAAACTGAACTCAAAGCATGCATCAGCGAGGCATACGGCGCGCAGTGGTCCGATGAAAAGATCACCCCGGTCAAGCCGCTCGGCGATGACTACGTGATGGAACTATTCAACGGTCCGACCTCTGCATTCAAGGACGTCGCATTGCAGATCCTGCCGCGTTTCATGGCACGCACCACCCCGACCGATGGCGACGACAACGAGAAAATCATGATCGTGACCGCCACTTCCGGAGACACCGGCAAGGCAGCACTCGCTGGTTTCGCGGATGCCGAGGGCACGGGCATCACCGTGTTCTATCCGGAAGGCAAGGTCAGCCAGGTGCAGGAACTGCAGATGAGCACGCAGGCCGGTTCAAATGTGAACGTGTGCGCAGTCAAGGGCAATTTCGATGACGCACAATCCGCGGTCAAGCGCATTTTCGGCGACCGCGAGCTCGCCAACCGCTTGGCATCCGACTCGCATGTGGTACTGTCTTCCGCAAATTCGATTAATGTGGGGCGTTTGGTGCCGCAGGTCGTCTACTATTTCTCCGCTTACGCGCAGCTACTCGAACAGCAGGTCATCAATGTTGGCGATGAGGTCGAGTTCGTGGTGCCGACCGGTAACTTCGGTGATATTCTCGCCGGATATTATGCGAAGTTGCTGGGCCTGCCGGTCAAGCATCTGGTTGTTGCGTCCGATAAGAACAATGTGCTGTTCGATTTCCTGACTTCCGGCACGTATAACCGTCAGCGTCCGTTCTATCAGACGATTTCCCCGTCGATGGATATTCTCATTTCCTCGAATCTGGAGCGCATGCTGTATTACATGTCCGGCAAGGACACTCGTCTGATCGCCATGCTGATGAACGATCTGAACCAGTGGGGCGCCTATGAGGTTCCCGAACCGATGCTGGCTAAGATCCGTTCCCTGTTCGGCACTGGCTGGGCCGATGAGGATCAGGTGCGTGAGATGATCGCGGATTGCTGGAACAAGAACCATTATGTGATTGACCCGCACACCGCGTGCGGTTATTACGTGATGCAGCAAATGCCTCGCGATCCGCTGACGCCGCGCGTGCTGTTGAGCACCGCCAGCCCATACAAGTTCCCGCGTGTGGTCAACGAATCCTTGGGATTGGACGCTTCCGGCACGGATTTCGAATGCATGGACGTGCTTGCCGAAGCGACCGGCACCACTGCCCCAGCCGCATTGCGCGGATTGGAAACCGCCAACGTGCGTTTCGACCATGTCGTTGATATCGACAGTATGGAAGACTTCGTCGAGCAGGCCGCCAAAACCCTGTAAACGAAGCACGTCTTCGAACCGTTAGTTCGTCATTATCGGCCGTCCGCAATATGTGGACGGCCGTTTTTCGTCAAGACTGCTACAGTTGCATGTTCGGAGGCGAACCCAGCATGACATTACCGACGACATCCGCATCTGAATCAATGCAGCAGGAACAACCGGCACAACAATCAAACAAGCCGAAGCAGCTACAACGTAAGCATGATCGTCTCATCACCCGTGACATGGCGTTGGTCATGCTCGCGACCTTCTGTTTCATGTCGAGCAATATGCTTGCCAATCCGATTGTCGCCGGATATGCGGAATCGTTAGGCGCGTCCGGTATGTTGATGGGGGTGGTGGCAGGGTCGATGAGTTTCATCTCATTGTTCTGCCGCCCGATCGCAGGCAATCTTTCCGACAGAACCAGCAAACGTACGCTTGTAACGGCCGGCACAGTGCTTTATTTCACCGCGGGACTGCTGTACTATTTCGCGAACTCCCCCATCATGCTCATCATGGCGCGTGTGATCAACGGTGTCGGTTTCGCATGCTGTTCGGTCTGCTTGGCCACGTGGATGTCGCTTCTGCTGCCGATTCGCCATATGGGTGCCGGCATGGGATTGTACGGCACAATGAACGCGCTAGCCATGGCGGTCGGCCCGGCATTGGGTATTCGCGCGCAGAAGTACATCGGCTACCGACTGACGTTTTTAAGTTCGCTGATATTGGCGGCGATCATGCTGATTGCCACGTTAATGGTGAAGAATGGCGGACAGCCGGTACGCAAAAAGCAGCCTTCCACAACGGAGAATCCCTCCCTTGCCGTAGACATTGACGGTTCTATTGACGGTTCTGCTGGCGCAACCAAAAAACATCATCTTTCGATCCGTTCGATTTTGGAACCACGCGTGGTGCCGTTGTCGTTGACGTTCATGATGTTCGCCATAGCGTATTTCGCGAACCAATCATTCATAATGAACTATGTCGAGGCACGTCATCTGCCGGTGTCGGCCGACCTGTTTTTCATGTTCTATGCGGTCACGTTATTGGTGTTGAGGATGGTGTTGCGTGACCTGTTCGACAGTAAGGGCTTCCGTTCTTGGCTTACGCTCTGCTCATTGGGCATGCTGGCGATGCTCGCGTGTATGACGTTCCTGTTCAACGATTGGATGCTGTTGTTGGCTGCGTTTTTCACCGCCGTCGGCTATGGCTTGATGAGTTCAGTCACGCAGGCGCAGGCCGTGGTGATCGCCGGCCGCGAGCGCAGTGGTATTGCGAATAGTACGTATTATGCGGGTATTGATTTGGGTATGTCGGTTGGTCCGTTTGTGGGTGGTTTGGTGTATGGGCGTTTGCCGGTTGTGTGGTTTTATCCGGTGTTTATGTTGACGGTTCCTGTTGCTTGGTTGATTTATTGGTTGTGTGTGAGACGTGTTTCGCGGTAGTTGTTGGATGATGGTGTGAAGTTTCTGACTTGCTTGTTCGAAACTTCGTTGCCGGATTTCGGATTACGGAAGTGAGTGGGAGTTTACTTGCGTTTTTGAGCCGTGGGCTGAACGGTTGTGTTTCGTATTTGCGATTGCGATTGGGGTTACTATGGCGGGTAACGTAGAACGGCCGTTGTCAGGAGGCGACTTATGAAGACGTTGGTGTTGGTGTTTCATCCGCATGTGGAGGATTCCCACGTTAATCGCAAGCTGATGGATGTGGCCGGAAAGGTCGATGGCGTGACTGTGGTGGATGAGTATGCCGCCTATCCGGATTTCAAAATTGATGTGGAGCGTGAGCATGCGTTGCTGCAGGAGCATGACCGCATTGTGTTGCAGTTCCCGTTTTACTGGTATTCGGCTCCGGCACTGCTTAAGCAGTGGGAGGATGACGTGTTGAATATCGGCTGGGCTTATGGTGATTATGCGTTGGAGGGCAAGGAGATCATGGTGGCTGTTTCCACTGGTGCACCGGCTGAATGCTATACGCATGATGGTAGTCAGGCGAGAACTATGGAGGAGTTGCTGTCGCCGTATGAGGCCATGTCTCGTTATGTGCACGCCTCCTATCGTGAACCGTTCCTCGTGCATGGTGCGGCCACGTCCACTGAAGAGCAGCTCGATGAAATCATTGCCCGATATCCCACCTTCCTAACTGGGCGCTGAAAACGGTTGTAACTCGTACCGTGTCTCCAACATCTCACGGTACGAGTTTCTTTCCGTACTCGCTCGAGGAGCGTGGCTGGGTGGAGGATGGGTTCGACGGGTTCCTATTATCCCCTGCCCAGATGGCTGGCCTACATGTGCGTGGGCGGCTGAGCTGGCGGACCGCTGTACGGCGGCAAAACGGGCTGAAGGGGCAAGTTCGACCGGATCCGAACGCCAGTGCCAGATCGCGGGGACGATCCGCGGTTCGGTCGGTCCGACGTCGGCGAACGGCCTCGCTCAGACGAATTCGAGCTTCTTATGTTCCCGGGCGCATTGCACCAGATACAGATTGATGAGGTTCTGATATGGAATACCCGTCTCCTTGGACATGTCTTTGAAGTATTCGATCGCTTGCCCCGCGAGGTTCATGGTCACCGGCCTGCGGGCCGTAACGGCATAGGGGCTCGCCTTCGCGTCGCTGAAATCATATTCGTCGCGCGTGTTAACGTCCTTTTCTTGCATATTGCCCGCTCTCGCGGCGGGTGGTCTTCATACCGGATACTTCTTTCACCTTCAGCATGTAGACACCTTGCTTCGGCTCATGCAGCATTCCATATTTACCCCCTTCATAATCCACAAGGCTTTACCCGCCAATACCTGCGAGCGCCATTTTGTATGCGTTGCGGGCCGTGCTGTAACTGCTTGGCATTTTGCTGACTTTTTGTGGATCGTATTGGCATGCTGTCAGGTTCTGTAGTATTGGCGCATGATTTCGTCGAAGTGTTGTTCGACGAAGTTTTGTGGGTTTGTTTTCCATTGTAGGGTGTTTGCGTCGGAGACTGGCGGGATTAGGGTGAGTGGGATCCATGTGAGTGCTATTAGGTTCTGTATGGGTATGTCTCCTCCGTCGTTGCTTTTCCATTCCACTCGGTCGGCGATTTGTTTGTTTTGGAGGCGTAGTTGTTGTGAGAGTGTGTCGAAGTATCCTTTTTGGTTGGCTTTTGTTCCTGTGGTCAGCTGTGCGTTGTTGTTTCTCGCTTCGCAGATTTCCAATAGATTGTTGCGGAATTCCGTCACGCACATCCTGTCGTCCGGATCAGTCGGGACGATGAGTTCCATTGGAACATAAAAGGATAGGTCTCCTTCGGCTGTCGTTTCGGGCGCAGTCCCATCTTCGTCTTTGCGGACGGCTTTCTGATATTCGTCGATATTGGACCGGTATTGCGTCCAGAAAGCCTTGAATATGCCCCATGTCTTTTGGCCGCGAGGCAGTTTCCCTCCGGTGAAGTCCAAGGCACGCTTCAGGATCAGCAGTCCGATGGCGAGGGTATTGTGCCCGCCATCGAGGATTCCTTCGATGTTCCTGCTGTCGAAATGTATGCGTACCCGGTCCCTATCGAGGTTTTCGTGTCTCGATGAGGCAAGCAGAATGCCTTTGGTCTTGAAGGGAAAAAGCTCCGGCCCACATTCGATGGAATCCTGAATGGCTTCGTGACCTGCCCTTTGTTTTGCGAGCAATGATCCCACTTTTCTTCCGCGGGATCAATCCCCTACAAGCGCGTGTCGCCCTAGTTTTTGCATTCGATTGCATTTTCCCTATATGCGGCAATCCGAACAACCGGCGCCCATCTTGGTCCACGCAAGGCATCCCCACTGAAGGACACGCAAGAATCAGCCCATGCCGCCGTATTCCGTTCCAGCCTTTCCGGCTATTTGACTCGGTGGATTCCGTTACCCTTGACCATGTAGGCGCGGCGGGCCATGTCGATCATGGGCTGGTCGAAACGGCTGTCCGTGTAGAATTCGTCCACTCGGGCGTTGTCGCCGTATAGTTCGCGGAATCGTTTGGGCTTGTTGGTGTTGAAGTTGAGGTAGTTTACGTTCAACGTGTTGCCGTCGATGGTGGACGAGACCAAATGTTGCACGCCAAGCCTGCGGCAGGCCTCGCCCACGGTGATGTCGAACGAGGCGGTGAGGATCACATCGTCTTCGCGTGGCTCATACCAGGGTTTGATGCGCTTCATGTTCTGATCCCAGAAGGCGTTGACGAGCTCCTCGAATTCCACCGATTCGGCAAGTTCGCTTAAATATCCGCGGCATAGTTTGCCCACACCGTATTCCATTTGATCGAACGTGGCCCGTCCGAGCTTGTATTTGATGGCATAGCGCAATACCGGAGCGATGTACCACAATACCTTCGGATTATATCGGGCCGAAAACAAGTACAGGTCGAACAGGCTTTCCCCGTCGTAGATGGTTCCATCGAAATCGAACACACGCATGTAAGCAGCTCTCACTTCCTCGTACGCGCGCATCCAATACGCGCCATTGCAACTCATGCTAAAGCCCGAAGGCTGATTCCTTCTTACATGAAGGTGAACGGCCGGCGACCGCAATGTGCAATTCATGCACATTCGGTTCATGTCACGTTTGGAAGGAGGAACCGCAACAGCACAGTCGGACCGCTATTCGCCCCATAGGAGCCGTCCGCGCTGCTGATAGCCCTCATCAAACAACGGCTGGGCCTTCGTCGATGAGCCTGACGAATTCCAGATCCTCATCTCGTTCCGCTCGACTACCCCCATGATAATTCATTCGGTTTAGAAACCGTGATGGATGTCGTATATCCTGCAGGTCGGCTCCATGTCGAACGTGACCGCGTCGAACTGCTCGGAGTGACGCACGAACGTGTCGATCAGTTTCCACTGGCGGCGGCTGATGCCGATGCGGTAGTCCGGGCGAACCATGAGCACTGGCGCTTTCGGCTGGAGTTCCTCCAAGGCTTGGGCGCGTTGTTCGAAGCATTCGTCATCGTCGATCCATACGATCTCGGATAGTTCACTGGACCAGTGGATGCACCATGATCCTACAGGCGTATGGGCTTTTTCGTTGCCATCCAAGTGGAATGCCTTTTCAGGATTACACATTTTCACGTAGGGACTGTCGGGCTTCGCCCAAGTCATGACCTTGTTCACGCCGCCCCTGCGTAAAAGCTTGTCATTCGGAAAGGCGTTGAGCACCCCCATCGAAATCCGTGAACACCACAGGTTTGGAAAACACTTTCAAATCCGTCAGCACCACTCCCCTTTCAATCGTCAACTATCTTCTTATATTGACCTTACGGTTTCCTCACTACGTTTTACCTGACAAATACTGACAGCATCGCCATCGTTTTATTTGCTACACTCGGATTGGTTCGGCACGGACGCCGAACGACCGCAGGCACGAGCATAGGCAACCGCAAACGCGGTTCATATGATGTGCTGGAAACATGGTGCTGCGAACGCATCTAAAAAGCGGTCATCATAACGCAAAGGAGCGAAACATGGCAGATGAATCATCGCAGATTCCAGAGAAAACCGTCGAACAAATCTTCGACGAACGTTATCCCCTCGACAAATGGAAGGATTCAAACTACTCGATACTCGATAAATTCTCAATGCGCGGCCGCAAAGGCTTCGTCACCGGAGCCGCAGGCGGTCTAGGACGCAACGCCGCAGCCGCACTCGCCCAAGCCGGAGCAGACGTCGCACTAGTCGACCTGCCCAGCCAAGAAGACAAGCTCACCGAACTGGTGGAAGACATGCGCGAAGGTTTCGGCACCAACGTCATTGCGCTCACCTGCGACGTCACCGATACGGTACAAGTCGCGGAACTCAAAACGCAATTGGTGGAACAGCTGGGCACCGTCGACTTCGCATTCCTCAACGCCGGAGTCAACGTACCGGGAGATGACCAAGACGCCACCGAAGAAGTATGGACGCGCACCATCAACATCAACCTCAACGGCACCTACCGTACCGGCCGCATCGCGCATGAAATCATGCGCGAACACGGTCATGGCGGCTCACTGATCTTCACAGCCTCCCTGTCCGGACACAACGCGAACTACATGATGGGAAGTCCGACGCCGGTGAACGCGTATGGCGCCACCAAAGCGGCCATCATGGAACACTCACGTTACCTTGCCGCGGCGCTCGCCAAAGATGGCATCCGTTCCAACACCATCTCCCCCGGATACGTGTGGTCTGGAATTTTCAATGGCCGTATCGACATGCCTGGCCACGACGCCATGCTCGAAGTCGTGCCAATGCACCGTTTCGGCACGAATGACGAGATTGCCAGCACGGTACTCTTCCTCGCCAGCGACGCCTCCTCGTACGTTACTGGCACTGATATTCGCGTAGATGGCGGCTACAGCGTCTTCTAACCTCTAACAACCATCTAGCACGTTGAGGCCGACCGTGGCTCACAGTCCTCCGACCGACCTCAACAGACGCCTATTCGTGCTTTATATCGGCACGAAGTCCGAAGAACCGTAAGAAGCAATCACGTCGGCATCAATTCGCCAGTAGCCCGACAGCATTTGACGTTTCCGTTGTTGTCGGACGCCGATCTGACTGTGCATCATTTGTATGGTGCGTATGGTGAGAAGAAATTGTACGGCAAGGTCTATGAGGGTGTAATTCGTTCGACTTTCGTGATCGATGGTGATGGAGTGATTCGTGTGGCCTGAATCCATCCTCGCTACAGCAATCACGAACGCTTCTTGGAAATCCTTGTACAAGCCGGTTCCCACGGCGGAGCACATCGCGTCGCCAAGGCCGCCGAGCTCGTTTACTGCGACGTTTTCGACAGGGATGCCCAGCACGTCGGCAAAGACAAAACTCATCACCTCGATGTGCATTGCCCTCATCTCACTTATGCATGGCAGATTCACGGACTTGTCCGGAGGCTTCTCGCTTATATATGGCAGGCCAGTCTGCCGAAACAGTAGGTAGGGGGTATGAAAAGCTTCATTTTTGAGGAACAGGCTGCCATATATAAGCGAAATACCTCCCGTCGCATCCCGAAATCTGCCATATATAGGCGAGATACAGCCTGCTTTCCTTAATTCATGGCCGACGAGGAATC
Source organism: Bifidobacterium sp. N4G05 (assembly GCF_002742445.1). Taxonomy (GTDB): domain Bacteria; phylum Actinomycetota; class Actinomycetes; order Actinomycetales; family Bifidobacteriaceae; genus Bifidobacterium; species Bifidobacterium hominis. Next base: position 191,124 of record NZ_NJNQ01000005.1, read on the forward strand.
CCAAAGAGAATGATCGAGACATCGTTCACGTCCGGAATATCATCCCGCTCTTATCCTGCAGCGATGACCGCCACTACGCCACCAAAGCCTACGACTACAGACCAAGCGAACGGTTTCCGGAATCACTCCCACCTTGCTGATACGACGCTTCTCACACGCGTACCCCGCCTGTGGATGCTCTCGGAAAGAACACTCTCATTCACAAGAGATGCAGGAATGTAATCACCCGTCCGCTCATCTTTCTTGTTCACCTGTTCCGACAAACCCAACGCCCACCGCTCATCACCAGCAAATAAAATCAAGCCGCTTTTCGCAGATTCCACCACATAGGCAGCGGTCACCACATGGTTGAAGGCCTCACCTGCTATATCCAGTTTTGATTTTGTATGACTCCGCCGCTTTTCGTATGACGTGTTCCTGTCGTTATGCCTATGTGTATAGTCCGCACGCTTCGCCGTAAAATTCCTTCGTACGATGTCGTCATAGAAATCCGATTGCCGGGCTCGACGTTCCTTGTGAGAATCCATATAGTATTCAAAACCACATAGATGGGCAAAAGCGCTTTTAGTGAATCTGATGGCAACTTCGCTACCGTCATCACATTGAAGAATCAACCGTCCCAAGGAAAGCAACCGAGCATATGCGGGACGGATTTCGTCCCTTACTTTCCGAAGCCACTCCGCCTTCTCTTTGCTGCGGTCAGCCATCATTGCCCTCCAAATAAAAAGAAGGGAACAGATCTTTTCGGATCTGTTCCCTTGACGGGTCTGACGCCTACTGCTTGGGCAGTTCGCCACGCTCTCGCGGGACGTTTCGCTCATCCTTCCGTTTTCCAACGGTTTCGCACGGATGGTGTGCTACACCTCCCTTACGGTTTCCACGTTTTCGACGTGGTGGAGGTATCCGGCAGTGACCTCTTGCAAGCCTTCCGCCGCCCCGACCGACGGCGAGCCGGTTTGGGGAATGGCACAAAACTTGTCATCTCAATAATAGCCCATGCACGAACAAAACTGTTCCACTCACATCGAAATATTCGATACTGCGCTCGCTTTGGAACGAGAAAAATAGATCGTCGCACAACGATTCAAGCAAGCCGCGCGCACGTAAGGCGGGTATGATGACACCTATTCGCGCTTTGTATCGGCACGAAGTCCGAAGAACGGTAAGGAGCAATCATGTCCGACATCAATTCGCCAGCAACCCCAGCAGCGCAGGACTCCCGTACATCTGCACGACTCGAAGCGGGGCAGACGGCCCCGGACTTCACACTTCCCAGCGACAACGGCGATAGCATCGCGCTCTCCGCATTGCGCGGCCAGAATATCATCCTATACTTCTACCCTGCCGCGATGACTCCCGGCTGCACCACCGAGGCCTGCGACTTCCGAGACAACCTCGAACGCCTGCGCTCCCGCGGATTCACCGTGCTCGGCGTATCGAAGGATCCGTTGGACAAGCTCATCCGATTCCGCGGGCGCGATCATTTGACGTTCCCGTTGTTGTCGGACGCCGATCTGACTGTGCATCGTTTGTATGGTGCGTATGGTGAGAAGAAATTGTACGGCAAGGTCTATGAGGGTGTAATTCGTTCGACTTTCGTGATCGATGGTGATGGAGTGATTCGTATCGCCCGGTACAACGTGCGCGCGAAGGGTCATGTTGATTCTTTGCTGCGGGCGCTCGACAAGCTTGATGGTTCCGTTTTCTAGTTTGGAATGCGATGCCGCTTTGTTTATAGATCAGCTTTTTCATGCGAATGACGCAAGCAGCGTCAGTAGCGGGTAGATGCCGAATTCCTGATAGCGGTCGTGCAGTGTGCCGATGTCTTCGAATATGGTCTCTTCGACAAGCCTTTCGAAGGTCTCGTAACGGCGCGGGGCACGGCCTCGTAAGAGAAGAGGAGAAGCGCGATGAGACTCAGACTTCCAACAATAAATCATCGTCTTCCGACATGTCAGTCCACGGCTCGCGTGTGCGGTTTGCTTGATCGTGTTGGCGATGCGTTGGCTGAGGAGCGTGAACGTTTGGAGTTGAAGGCGATTGAAATGCTGAAGGGTCGAAGCGTCTTGCGCAGCCGGAGCCGGTGGATCATGCTTGGTGGGATGATGGTTCCGGCGTGTACAGCATCGGCCGAGGGAGCCGGTAGACTGGGTGTGTAAATCCAGCAGAGAGGAACGTGCCATGGTGACGCGTCGTAATGATGAGCGGACGGTTGCGGGAAGGCATCGCATGATGAGGCGTGCCGACCGTGAGGTAACCGAACCACAGCAGATTGATGCGATTATCGCAACGTGCAAGATCGTGAATATTGCATACACCGATGCGGAGGGCATCACCATCGTGCCGTTGAATTTTGGATACGTATTCGACACGGAATCCAATCATCTCACCTTGTATTTCCATGGTTCTGCGACCGGGCGCAAGATGGACGCGGTCAAGGCCGCGGGCAACGCGCTTCCTGTAGCATTCGAAATGGCGACTGACTGCGAGGTGGTCGAGGGGCGCACGCTGTGCAATTGGGGCGAGGCGTTCAAGTCGATCGTCGGCAATGGTACCGCGTCCATCATCGACGATCTTGACGAGGCGCGCCAGGGGCTCGCACTGCTGATGAGGCAGCAGGCCGGTATGGAGCATGTGGAGTTCACCGACCAGCAGGTATGCGCCGTCACCGTATGGAAGGTGGAAGCGGACTACTTCACCGCCAAAGTGCGCGAAAAGCCCCAGCTGCATACGCACTGACCTCATACCTCACCTGACGCAATGATGCGCTGCTTCCAAGCCCGAGGATGGGAATTGGGAACAGCGCATCAGATGTAAAACGCTAGACCGAAGTCCGGCTGCGGCCAAGTTGCAAGTCAGGCCGTAACCCGGTCGAGATAAGGTTTTAAATCAAGCCTTCCGGCGGGAACGCCGCGCGTAGCTTCCTCCAAGAATCGCGGAGGACACCATCACGACGGTCGCCACAATGGCGGGCGTCACGTTCGAACCGGTTTTGGCGAGCTTGACTGCATCGCCGCCGTTCGCGGACGATTTCACCGGATGCTCCCGCTGGCCGTTCGCATGATTCGCACCCGGAGCCTTCTGCGAATCATCTGGTGTCGATTCATGGCCTGGCGTTTCAGGCTGACCTTCCTCATCCGTCAGTCGGGCATCAACCGTGGTTCCCTTACCATTCAGACAGCTTTTCAGCTCGCTTTCCTTATACCAGGTCGAACCATCCGCAATTGGCGTGCAGGAATCGTTGAATCCGATTTCCGTCTCGTTGTACAGCATTCTGACCAACGGCTGATACGGCTGCCCCGAAGCGTCCGTACCATCACGCACAACCACATCCCACTGCACATTCGCAGCCATCGGCGTCACACTTTCGCCACGCCACGGATTGTTCTCATACGTGTACAGTTCACTCGCCTGCTGCTGCGATCCAGGCAGCTTCAGCAATGCTGCAAACGGAATAATGGTTTCGGCATGTGCGAATCGGAACGTCGCGGCGGTGCCGGCCCGCTCCCTCGTGTCGATCGCATTGAAGAAATCGTCGAGCAACGGCTGGGCGATGCGGTAGGTCTCATCCTGACCTGCGCGCCCCGGTCCCTTCTCGTAGAAGTCCTCGGCATCAAGCGACCAAGCAAACGTCTTCGCATCCTGGGCGTGCTGACCTTGGAAGTACTGGTCGAAATTGAACGTGTGGGATCCGGTGTTCTCCTGTTCCATATCGGCCGCGATGATGTACAGATTGTACAAATCCATTGCCGCGTCCTGTTCCGACGCGATCTTCTTCTTGGCGTCACCGCACGCGTTCGCATCCTTGGCAGGGTCGGCGCCGGCAGCGCAATTGGCCGCGCCCTTCTTCGTGCCGTCAGCCGTGTTGTACCAGATGCGCTGGCCTTCCTCCTTGCCGACGGACGCGAGGAAATCGTCAGTGAAGATTTGAGAGAGCAGATCATGCGAAGCGGTGGTCATGGATGGATCGTTCGTCACGTTTTCCTCAGCTTTGGCGATGCCCTCATCATTCGCGACGAACTGCTGGTAACGTTCCGCGCGCTCCTTGGCCTCGCCCGTTTTCTGCGTACCATCCGGATTATCGGTCTTATGGAAATACAACGTGGTGGTGTTCTTGTCGAAATCCTTGCCGGAATTGTTATCCGCAGGATTATTCGGTGCTACAACCGCATTCGCCAGCAAACCGTTGGAAGCCTGATCGAATCCTAGTTTGAAATTCTCTCCGGATTCGGTTGCACGAGGCTCACCCGAGCTCTGGTATGAGACGCGCAGTCCCTGCTTTGCGGCATTGGCGAACAGATCAGCATCACGCTGGTATATTCTCTCACCAATGCCCTGATGCTGTATGGCGCCCTGACCAGAGAGCATGCCATACCCGTTGCCTACGTTGGCCGCGGTAATAGCATTGACATTGTTGATGAATTCCTTGCCAACCTCTGGGCTAACGAATCCAGCATAATTGTTTTCCGCAGCGGACTGAGCCATCAGCGCCAGCAAAGCGTCATACTTGTAGCTCGACAGGCCACGCGAGCCATGCCTTGCCACAGACTCGGTGTATGCAAGATGGTATCTGTTCGGAATTGCTGAATATGATGTGCTCGCCGGTGCAACATACGGCTGCTTGCTGCTGTAATACCGGGCGGTTCCTTCCCCAGCCAAAGCCGCTGGCGTTGCGAGCATCGCCGCTGCCACTACAGCGCTTGTCAACGCAAGCATGCCACCGCCCACCGATTTGGTACCGCGTTTGCGCCAGACTCCTGCCTGCCGCTGTCCCTTTGTTGCCGTACGGTTTTTCGCCATTATCCTCATTCTTCTACCTCTTCTGCTTTGCCACATTGAAGCTGTCAGACAAGCCAGCCCGGGCGACAAAATAGGCTTGGAAGGCGAACACGCAACGCCTTAAACGTGAACGATCAACAAACAATCCGCGAACGCAAGTAAATATCGTTTCCGTCAATCGCCGACCGCAAGAGACGTTCATGGAGCGGCGGATTCCCTTATATTCCGACAAAACCCGTACTGTTATGCGACACGCAATAACAGTACGGGTTTTCTGTGTTACTGTTATATATAACAGCTAAACAGTTTGCATCTAACTGTTCAGCTGGGAGATATATCACCTACGGAATATACAGAAAAAGAGGCACAGATTGAAGCTGATCATCTCATCCGTGTCCGGAGAACCGATTTACGAACAGATCAAGAGCCAAATCAGGTCCGTGATCATGTCGGGTGAGCTTACGGCAGGCGAGGCGCTTCCCTCACTGCGCAAGCTCGCCAAGGAACTGCGCGTCAGCGTGCTCACCGTGACCAGAGCGTATAACGAACTGGCCGACGAGGGGCTCGTGGAGAATGTGCAGGGCAAAGGCACATTCGTGATGGAACGAGGCAACGAACTCATGAAGGAACGTGCGCGTGAACGCATCATGGACAAGCTCCGTGAAGTTTCCATCGAGGCCAAAGCCGCCGACATCAACCTGCTTGATCTGCTTGGCATGTTCGAGAAAGCGTACAGGGAACAATCATGAACGATTCCTCACTCCCCCAAGGAACACGGCCAACCTTGGCCTTGAGCGTAACTGGATTGACGAAGCATTATGATTCCGGCTTCACATTGGATGACGTGACCTTCGACCTGCCGTCCGGCTACATCATGGGTCTGGTCGGTCCGAACGGAGCCGGCAAATCCACGTTGATCAAACTGATCCTCAATATGACCACGCGAGACGCGGGACGAATCGAAGTGCTCGGCCTTGACGCGATGGCCAATGAGGAGCGGGCCAAAGAGCAGATGGGCGTAGTGCTCGACAGCAGCTATTTCATCGAATACATGACGGTCGACGCGGTGGAACGGACAAGCAGCCCAATGTACCCGCTGTGGGACCACAATCTGTTCGACGCATACCTCAGACGGTTCGGACTCGGACGAAACAAGAAGATCAAGGACCTGTCGCGCGGCATGCAGATGAAGCTCATGCTCGCCGTAGCGTTGAGCCACGATGCGAAACTGCTGATTCTCGACGAGCCGACCAGCGGTCTGGACGTACTGTCCCGCGACGAGCTCATGGACATCCTGTCCGATTATGTTGCGGATGGCGGACACAGCGTAATCTTCTCCACGCATATCACCGCCGATTTGGAGCGTTGCGCGGATTTCCTCGCGTATATAACGAACGGCATGCTGTATTACAGCGGGCCGAAAGACGAGTTCGAAGACGCGTTCCGTCTGGTCAAGGGCGGTCCGGATGAGCTTACTGATGGTCTACAGCGGGCAATGGTCGGCATCCGCACATACGCAACCGGCTTCGACGCGTTGGTCCGCACGCAGGACATCCCACACATCGGCGGCACCGACGGTCTCCTGACACAGCATGCTTCGATTGAAGATGTGATCAGACTGACCAACGCCGCGGAACATACGGCAACCGGCAATACCAACGAAGGAGACGTACGATGAACACGACAGCGAACGCGGACGCCATGACCGCCATCCTTAGGCAGATTTCCTTGGACTGGAACCGCACCATCAGCTACGGACGGTCGTACATAGCCATCTTCTTCGCGTACGTTCCAGGTTTCACATGCCTGATGGCGGCCACAGGATCCACTCTCGACAGCGTTGCGGGAGCCGCCATCGGCGGAGCGGCCTCCGGCTTCCTGATGCTTAATATCAGCCTGTTCTCCTATGAACAGATGAACAACCATCATTGGATGAACGGCATCGTGCCCATCAACCGCAACCACCAGATCCTCGGACGATTCGCATTCCTTATCGCCTGCGATCTGGTGGCAGGATTGGAAGTGGCCGTCAGCATCGCCTGCGCCGGCATCATCATGCACGAGCCAGTTAAAGTGACTGATGCGATCGGCTTCGCCGCGATGACCGTGCTGACCCTCGTTCTGCTCAACGCCATCGTGCAGCCGTTCCTGTACCGGTTCTCCCCTTATCGCGCCATGGCCGCCATTATTCTGAGCATCGGCGTGATCGGGGGCACGGTCATCGGACTGTGCAAGGCATTGCCGGAACTCGAAAAGACCGTCGAACAGCTGGCCGAGGCGATCAGCCGGCACCAAGCCATTGCGTTAGCGGCATTCTTGATCATCGACGTACTCGCCTTGGCGTTCTCCCGCAAGATATCGCTGCATATTTACGGCAGCAAGGACATCTGAACCGAGCCAGCCGGTAGACTCTTATGGAACGTATTTGGGGTCTTCCGAATCAACGGAAAGCCCCAAATGCATATATCCCCGTACGACGCCGGTTCCTACAATACGGCAGGCGCGTCGTGGAAGTCGAACATGACACCATCTGCCAGACCGCAAATCGCCGGCCAATCGGCATCGGACGAATCGTCGTGCATGGCCCATACCTTCATGCCAACCGACTTGGCGGAACGCATGCCGACCAGCAAATCCTCGAACACGGTGCACTCCCCCGGCTCGACTCCGAGACGAGATGCAGCCAACAGATACACGTCCGGCCGGTCTTTGCCGACATCGCCGGCATCATCGACGCTGACCACTTCATCGAAGTAGTCGAAAATACCAACATGCTTCATCGCCGGCTCTCTCATCATCGGCGGTAGCGATGTGGCAACGGCAAGTTTCGCTCCGCTCCCCTTCAATTGAGCGAGATATTCGCGCGCATATGGCTTGGCTTCGACCACTGTGGAATACATGACGCGAGCCATATGATCCCACTCGTCCATCAGCTCTTCGGGAGTGTCGGATAGATCAAAACGCGCGATCGTATATTCGGCGATCTGGCGGAATTGCATGGCTGCAACTTTCGTCATGTAATCGTCCGGCACGTCAATGCCTCGTTTTGAAAGAAAATCGATGTCAACCTGATCCCATACGCCCATGGAATCAAGTAGTGTGCCGTCAAGATCGAAAATGGCGCCTTTGCCTTGGTTGCTTGCCATCGATATCCTGCCTTTCGATTCTTATTCAAAACTGCTCACGCAGTTTTTGATGGTCGATTCCTGTTTCACGGGGTCCTTTATTATTGTGCGTCCTACGTTAATCGAGAACCGATGATTTGAGCAGTTCTTCGGCATGTTCCAGCGAGGCTTCGCTTTCGCTGCCGGACAGCATGCGTGCGATCTCATGCACACGATCGCCGCCACGCACCTGTTTGATGGTGGTTTCGACCGACCCATCTTTCGTTTCGCCTTTCGCGACAACATATTGCTCGTCGGCCCAGGATGCGACCTGCGGCAGATGGGTGACGACTATGACCTGCGCGGATTGAGCGAGTTTCGCCAATCGTGCGCCAAGTTCCACCGCGGTTTTGCCACCGACACCCGCATCGACCTCATCGAAAATGAACGTCATGGGAGGTACGGAACCGCCCGCCACCACATGTTTTTCAGCGGCGACGAGTTCGAGTGCCAGCATGAGTCGGCTCAGCTCGCCACCAGACGCGCTTTTGCCCATCGGCATTTGCGGTGAGCCGGGAAACGGTGTGAACAGAAAATCAATGTCGTCAGCACCGGAGGCATCCAAATGTTCTCGTTCCGATACGCGGATTTCCAACTTTGATCCACTCATGGCCAGTGATTCAAGTTCCGCGGTGACTTTGGCGGCGAGCTCTTTCGCCGCGGCGGTACGTCTTTTGCTTACCGCACGTGCCGCTTTCAACGCTTCACCAAACAGTTTCTCGCGTTCCTCCTGCAATTGGCCGACTTTTTCCGGAGATGCATCCAAGTCTTCCAAGTCGAACACCGCTTGATCCCTCCACGCGATCACGTCCGACAGTTCCGGCCCCCAACGACGAACCAATTCGTCAAGCTCATGGATACGTCCATTGATGGCGTCCAAGTCTTCCATGCCGAGATCATTGTCGACTTCGCCCGACAAGGTAAACACCACATCAGACAAATCAGTACTGATGGAATCAAGCCGATCGGCCAATTCCGAAAACACGCCGTCCACGTGAATGGCACGAAGCGCCTGCGACGCGCGATCAATCAGATCGGTGGCGCTGGATGATTCAACATCGTCAACAACCTGCGAAGCATCCAACGCACTCAACGCACGGTTCACCCCTTCGGCAATCTCGGCCGCGTTCTCAATGCGATCACGGCGAGCACGCAACTCGGCCATCTCCCCCGGCTGCGGATCGATGCGGTTGATTCGTTCGATGGACTCGCGCAGGTAGTCCGCCTGCTGACGCATGGACGACTCCTGGCTCGACAATCGCTCCAACCGATCATCCATGGCACGAAGCGCATTCCAAGCTTTGCCGTATGCGGCCAACGCCACGTCATCGCCGGCATAGCGATCCAAAAACTCACGTTGTCTTACGGAAGAAGCGATACGCAGCTGGTCTGCCTGACCATGAATCGTCACCAGCTCCGCTGCGATCGACCCCAGTACGGAACGAGGCACGCTACGCCCTGACAGCATGCTGCGGGAACGACCGGAGGCAGGCACCTTGCGAGACAGGAACAGTTCTCCGTCTTCAGGTTCGAAACCCGCCTCGTGCGCCGCGGCAACCGCCGCAGGCGATGAGGCGACCTCGAACACGCCCTGCGCCCACGCTTCGTTCGCTCCAACCGATACGCGGCCACCGTCGGAAGGGCCGCCGGAAATCAGCCGGATCGCACTGAGCAGCATCGATTTGCCGGCACCCGTCTCACCGGTGATCGCCGTCATACCGCCGGCAGGTGCGATCAATGCCGAACGGATCGGCCCAAGATTATGAATCTCAAGTTCTTCAAGCATCAGTGTTTTTACTCGTTCGCTTCTTTATCTTCCGGAGACACGTGGCCGCGATGTACTTCCCCGGTTTTACGTGCCTGTTCGCGCCATCCGACAACAGGAAGATCGAATTTCGTGACCAAGCGATTCGTGAAGGGCACGCCGGAAAGACGGGCCAGACGCAAGGTGCTCTTCGATTCGCGCACTTCGACGCGCGTGCCTCGTGGCAATGCGCGTTGGCGGCGGCCATCGCAGCAGATCCAGCCGTCCGACGTGGAATCCTCGAGAATATCGATGGCGAACGTGGAACCGGAACCAATAATCAACGGACGGGCGAACAAGGCATGAGCCGCCAATGGCACCAACTGCAACGCCTTCACGTTCGGCCACATGATCGGCCCTCCTGCGGAAAACGCATACGCAGTGGAACCGGTCGGCGTCGATACAATCACGCCATCGCAGCCGAAGGAGCTCATTTCCACATCATCCACGCGAATCGACAATTCGACCATTTTGCCACGGTCGGCACGCTCCAGCGTGATGTCATTCAACGCCCAATCGCCAATCGGCTCATTCGCCCCCGGCAGCCACACGTCAACATGCGCGATCATGCGTTCATCGATGGAATAATCATGCTCGGCAACCCTGCGGATCGCCTCACTCATCTGGAAGCTTTCAAATTCCGCCAAAAAACCGACATGTCCCAAGTTCACGCCAAGAATCGGCACGCTGGTGCAGTGCACCAGTTCGGCCGCTCGAAGAATGGTGCCATCCCCGCCGAGCACCACCACGATTTCGGTTCGTTCGGGAACCACCGGCGACTGCCTGCCGAAGTCCGGCGCCTCGATATTGTCGATGATCGACACTTCGAAACCGGCCTGGGTCAGCTGCTCGACCGCCTCCTCAACCACCGTTCCGCTCTCTCTCAGGCGACTATGTGTCACCACCACCGCATGACGGGTACCGAACATCGTCAATCCCTTTCCAGCAAAGGAAACGTCCTATGAAAAACGCCTATGAAGACGCCACCGACCTCCAGTGTAATCGAACAAATGAACGAAAACCGGCAATGCGCGTCGGAAACATGCCAAAACCCGCGGAAATACCCCAAATCCGCCTCCAATGCAAGCCACGAATCAGGAATGTCAGCCGTCAAATAGCCTGTTAGTCGCACATATGCCTACAATAGCTCACAGGAAAGAAGACCAACACATCATAAGAAAAGGAGAGAGGAACGGCATGTCAAACCTCGTCTTTGACGAGTCCTCCTCCAACCGTGAGGCCTCGCATGGCTACGCATGGTGGTTCTCGGGAGATACTTTCGAGAAGGCCATGGCGGAAGACCGCAAGCCGCGCAAACGCGGCCTCATGCACCGACTCGTCAACCATCCGGGCTGCCTGACCATCTTCTACTTCCTGACGCTCGCGACGTTGTCCACTACGTTGCTGATGACACCCATCGCCACACCGAAAGACGAAACCACCACGTTCACTACCGCGTTCTTCACCGCGGTATCCGCCATTTCCACATGCGGTATCTCCATCGTCAACTCCACCACGCATTGGACCACCTTCGGCCAAGGCGTGCTCATCTTCGCCGTGCAGATGGGCGGCCTTGGCGTCATGACGTTCGCCTCCTTGATCGCATTGGCCGTGAACCACCATCTCAAGGCCACGCAACGCATGCTGACCGCCAACGAACTCGGCACCACGAAGCTCGGTGAAATCAAAGGCGTGCTCACCGTGGTCATCACCACCGCGTTCGTCATCGAAGGCATCACATTCGTCGCATTGTTCCCCGGCCTCTACAAAGTCAACCACGGCAATGTGCGCCACACATTGTGGGAATCGCTGTTCTTCGCGGTCATGGCGTACAACAATGCCGGCTTCACCCCCGACGGAGCCGGGCTGCATGTCAACAACTGGGCGGTCGGCCTGCCGATCCTGGCCAGTGCTTTCTGCGGAACCCTCGGCTTCCCGGTGTTGTTGAACCTGATGCGCTCCTGGCGCATGCGCCGTCCTCCGAAGCGCTGGAGCCTGCACACCAAGCTCACACTGACCACCACGTTCTGCATTGTGATCGCCTCGTTCACGTGGTTCCTGCTGATGGAATGGAACAACAAGCTACTGTTCGCCGGAGACGGTATCGAGCCGCGCCTCTGGCACGCCATGGTCGCGGCCGTCATGCCACGAAGCTCCGGATTTGACCTGTCGTGGATGCCAGGCGTCAGCGACGCAACCAAAGTGTTCCTGTCCATCGTCATGTTCATCGGCGGTGGCAGCACCTCGACCGCAGGTGGCATCCGCGTCACCACGTTCGCGGTGATTCTGCTGACCTGTCGTGCCGCATTCACCGGACGCCACGACATCAACGCGTTC
>NZ_NJNQ01000006.1 GCF_002742445.1 Bifidobacterium sp. N4G05
CCCCCCATAAAATTTGCAAAAACTTAACCTTGTCCCAGAGTGCCCTTTGGCACATCATGGGGTATCACGTCCTTGAACACCGTCATGCAGACTCACTAGGCTAGAAACATGACGCAAGAGCTCGTTTCATTGACTATCATCATGGCGGTGGCAGCTGTCAGCCCGATTGTGGCGCAGTTGATTCCGGGAAGGTTCATTCCACAAACCGTGCTGCTGCTCGTCACCGGAGCCGCACTCGGTCCGTACGGACTGGGCGTAATCGAGGTGAACGACGCTGTGAAACTCTTGAGCGAACTCGGCATGGCGTTCCTATTCCTGCTCGCCGGCTATGAAATCGACCCGAAACGACTCGCCGGGCATCAAGGCAAAGTCGGCCTTGTCACATGGATCATCACCTTGGGGCTCGCCGGACTCGTCGTGACCCTTCTTCCATTCTTCGCAAAGCAGGGCATCGACGGCATCGCCACGGTAATAGCACTTACCACCACCGCTCTCGGCACACTCATGCCGATTCTCAAGGAACGTAACCTCGAAGGCACCCCTATCGGCGACGCCATCATCTCGTACGGAACGTGGGGCGAACTTGGCCCAATCCTTGCCATGGCCATCCTGCTATCCACCCGAACCGGCTGGCAGACCATGCTCGTGCTCGGCGCGTTCCTTGCCATCTGCCTACTGTGCGCAATGCTACCCACGAAAGCACTGAAAACCGGCCATCGCCTGTACCGTTTCCTTACGGACAATGCGAACACGTCATCGCAAACGCTCATGCGACTGACCACATTCCTGCTCATCTTCCTTGTCACCATTTCTGCACTGTTCGAACTTGACGCGGTACTCGGCGCGTTCGCCGCAGGCTTCATCCTGCGCTACATCATTCCCGACGGCAGCAAGTCGCTGGAAATGAAACTGGAAGGCGTCGGCTATGGCTTCCTTATTCCTGTGTTCTTCGTGGTGTCAGGCGCCGCGATCAACGTGCGCGCCGTGGCAGGCCGACCCGCGCTGCTCGTCGCGTTCATCGTAATGCTCATGCTGATTCGCGCGGTGCCCGTATACGTTGCACTATCGCTCGACAAACGCGAGAATCCGCTGTCATCGCATCACCGCGTCACCGTAGCGCTGTATTGCACGACCGCGCTGCCAATCATCGTCGCTGTCACGTCACTGGCGGTGAAGGTCGGCACCATGCAAAGCGACACCGCGTCAACACTGGTCGCAGCCGGCGCGATTACAGTGTTCCTGATGCCGCTGCTTGGCTCGATCACATATCAGGTGGCCGACGTGCATCCGGTCACCGCGGTTCGGGAGATTGCGCACACGCCATCCGATTGGCGGACGATCGTACGCGAACATGCGCAGGTACGTGCGCTGCTGCACCATCAGGACCGGCTTAAGCGTTTGGCGGAAACGTTGGACACACTAGAAGCGATGGGAACGATGGGACATGGCGATGCGGCACATGACAACGCCGGACATGGCGATGAATATCGAGCCGAACTTGTAAAACGTGCGCGCCGCGAAATCGACCGGCAGTTGAAGGAACTCGGCCTGGACCCGCAGCTCACCACGCAACTGCCACACAACTACCGTTATCCGAAGAACTGAGACGCGAATCCGAGCTTTTCCGGCACTCTAAGTGTCCGATTCTGGTGAATCGGACAACCACAGGGCACTTTCGACGCATTACTTGTCCGATTCTGCAGAAACGGACAACCATGCATGCGACTATTCGACGGACTTGAGAGAACTGATCGGGTCGATACGGTCAAGTACAGGGTTGACGAGCAGCTGCACGAGTAGCGCGAACGCCATGGTCGCGACAGCCGCGATCACATAGCTCAACGGCTTGCATTCCACTTCGAAATACAGTGCGGGCATGTTCAACGCGGCCGTCAGCAATCCGCCGACGAAACGTCCGAGCGGCAAGCCCAACACCACGCCCATCATGGTGAGCACCATCATTTCGCGATTCACGTAATGATGCACTTCCTTGTCGAAGAAGCCAAGCACCTTAAGTGTGGCCATCTCGCGTTCACGTTCTGACACGTTGGTATTGGCGAGCGTGAACAGCACCACCAGCGCAAGCCCGCCCGCGAGCGCCACTATCAGCGCGACCACCGCGCCCATCAGGTCGAATTTGAAGCTTTCCGCCATGTGCGCGCAGCTCACGGCTTTCATGACCGCGTCATCGTCTTCCAGCTTTTCCGCGTATGCGGCCTGGGATTCGCTCGATTCCTTGAGATTTGCGTACATAGCGTTCCACACCAGTTGCCGGTCGTTTGACGATTCGCCATTCGAGGTACCGGATTTGCCGTTTTTGTTGTCTGATTCTCCAGAATCGGACGCGGAAGATGCGGAAGACGTGCCGGATGCAGCAGTGTCGAACAGCTGGTGATAGTAGGTTTCGCTGATGTACACGTCCGACCCGATCACGCTGCGGGTCACTGCGCTTACATATGCGTCGGCCTGAACTTCGCTGCCGTTGGTCAGCGTCACTGTGTCGCCCGCGTTGACGCCCATTGCGCTTGCCGCGGACTGCGATACGATCACGCCGTCGTCGCCCAGTCTTACCGTGCCCTTCGTGTCGGAAGTACCATTCGCGTCCGATTCTCCAGAATCGGACATCTGGGACCCGTTTTTACCGCTCTGGTTGTCCGATTCTCCAGAATCGGACAACGAAGACGCAGAGGAAGACGTTCTAGACTTCCCGCTGAACAACGACTTCGCACCATCCACCCAACTGGAGCGCACCGGCTGCAACGCGACCATCTTGCCGAACTCGCTGCGTTCACTGTCGGGCACGGCAACCAGCTGAATGCTTTCGCTCCCCGAATCGCCGGTCAAATCACCCGATTCAACGCGCACGTCCATGCTCGACGTGACGCGACCATCCGAAGCGACTTTCTGCCGCATCGCATCAGCGTCATCATCGTTCGCGACCACCATCAAATCGTACTGATACACGTCCTGATACTGTTTCGCACCCAATGCGGCAACGGTGTCGTTGATCGCAAGTCCGCACACAATCAGCGCGGTGCAGCCGGCCACACCGCCGACCGTCATGATCAGACGCGATTTGAAGCGGAAAATGTTGCGCGCCGTGACTTTGCCGAGGAAGCTCATGCGATTCCACAACGGCTTGATACGCTCCAGTAGAATGCGCGATCCTGCACGCGGCGCTTTCGGACGCATGAGACTGGCCGGCTTCTGTCGCATTTCCTGCGCGCACGCATACACGGTTGCGGCAAGCACGCCGACCACGAACAGCGCGACTCCGGCCGTTCCGTACAGCCAGTCGTATTCCAAGCGTACGTCCGGCATCACATACAGGCCTCGCAATACGACAAGCAGGAACGCTGGAATGCCAAGGAAGCCTGCGATCAGGCCGAATCCACCGCCGATCAAGCAGGAGAACAGCGCGAACAGCAGGTATCGTGAGGCGACCGCAAGACGCCCGTAGCCGAGCCCTGTGTACGTGCCGATCAACCCGCGATCCTCTTCGACCATGCGCGTCATGGCGGTCAGACTCATCATCACGGCCACGAGCAGGAACACGATCGGGAATGCGTTGCCCAGCGATTGGATGGATTCCAGATCGGATTTTAGCGAGCTGAATCCGCCGATTTGCGACCGGTCCTGCACATACCAGCGCACTTGCGGAATGCTGTCTTCCAGCTCTTTTTGCTTGGATTGCAGTGTCTGTTCGGTGTCTTTTTTCTGCTGGTCCAATTTCGATTGCGCCTGGTCGAGTTGCGCTTTGGCTTCCGCTAATTGCGGGCTTGAGGCAATTACCGTTTCACGTAGTGTTTCACGGGTTGTTTCGTCGAGGGATCCTGCAGCCGCGCCCGCCTGCATATTGACGATTTGGTCGATTTGCTGGTTGAGTTGACTGCGATTGCTGTCGATCTGCTGTTGCGCTGCGGCGAACTGTTTGTCGGCTTGCGCTTTCGCCTCGTCGATTTGTTTGGTTCCGGCGTCGAGTAGTTCCTGATGGCGTGCTTGCTGGCGATTCTTGCGTACCTTCCCGTCGATACGGTCAGCCACTTCGCTGACGGTGTCGTCATAGGCGTCACTGAACGAGTCCTTGTCGGCGGCGTCTTTCACGAGAATGGTGACGGCCGTGTACATGCTGCCGGTCACACCGTCGGACGGCGCAAAGAACGTGTAGTCGCTGGTAGCGGAGGAACGGAACGCGTTCGTACCCGAATAGCCGTCTGGATTGGTGAGATCCTGCGGGTCAAGTACCACGCCCACAATGGTCAGTTCGGTAGGGAAGCTCGGTGTCTGGTTGTCCGATTCGCCAGAATCGGTCACCCGTGCGGCACTTTTGCCATCCTGCGTGTCCGATTCTCCAGAATCGGACATCTGGGACCCGTTTTCGCCCGTTTGGTTGTCCGATTCTGCAGAATCGGACACGGAAGACGCAGAAGACGCCGAATCCTGGGGCGTCACCGTAATATGGTCGCCCTTTTTATATCCGGAATCCTTGATAAATTTGCGCGTCACCGCAATCTCGCCGGACTTTTCAGGCATACGGCCACTTTGCAGATACGGCTGGTCGATGCCGTTCGTGCCGATCTCCTGCATGGTCACGGTTTTTTTGCCGTTCAGATCGACCGTCACGGTTTGCGAACGTTCGCCCTGCACTTTCGCAACACCGGAAACCTTACGGAGCGCGGCAATATCGTCGTCAGTCAATCCGGCCGTCGACAACACCTGAATATCGTGCAATCCTTGGGTGTCGAAAAAACGATCCGTCGCGAGAAAAGCGTCTCGGCATCCCGCGTAAATGCCGGTAAGCACGGCAACGCCCAGCAATGTGATCATGGCGATGGAGACGAATCGCTTCCACGCATGCAACCACATACGCACCATGTCTTTGACGAATGCCATGACGACCTCCAGCCCCGCAGCGTTCAAGCAGCATCAACCATTGCTCTCAAAACCCTCATTTTATTGGACTATCGAACTATTGAACACTACGAAACCGAATCCACGCGCTACAGCTACAATCGGGGAAGGCGTGCCATGCCAAAAACCATAGGCGCGTCACCTACCACTACTGCCGAACGCAATATCACAAGATCGCCAAACTTTTGCTGAATTTGCCGAATATTGCCGAATATTGCCGAGGCACCCAAGAAGAGGAAGCATTCATGAGCGACGCAACCGTTGCGAAGAAACCGCGCGAAACCGACGATGTGCCGGTTCCGCCGACGCTGCGCAAGTCTTTGAAGAATCGTCATATTCAATTGATCGCATTGGGTGGTGCGATCGGCACCGGCCTGTTCTATGGTTCCAGCGAATCGATTCAGCTGGCGGGTCCGGCCATTCTGCTCGCCTATCTGATCGGCGGTCTGGCGATTTTCCTGATCGTGCGCGCCCTGTCCGAAATGGCGGTCGAGGATCCGAAGTCGGGCGCGTTCAGCTATTACGCCACGCAGTACTGGTCGAAGAGAGCCGGCTTTATTTCCGGCTGGA
Organism: Bifidobacterium sp. N4G05; assembly: GCF_002742445.1. Classification (GTDB taxonomy): domain Bacteria; phylum Actinomycetota; class Actinomycetes; order Actinomycetales; family Bifidobacteriaceae; genus Bifidobacterium; species Bifidobacterium hominis. The sequence continues at coordinate 5,482 of NZ_NJNQ01000006.1, forward strand.
ATTACTGGTTCAACTACGTGCTCGTGGCCATGGTGGAGTTGGCCGTGGTTGGCTCGTTCGTGAATTACTGGTTCCCGAACATTCCGAAGTGGGTGTCGGCGGCGGTGTTCCTGGTGGCCATCGCGGCGCTGAATCTTATGGGCGTGAACAAGTTCGGCGAATTCGAATTCTGGTTCGCCATCATCAAGATCGTGGCCGTGCTGGCCATGATTCTCGGCGGCCTGTATGTCGTGATCGCCAACGTGCCGACCGCGTCGGGCATTCGCGCGAGCTTCGCCAACTGGTTCACCGTGGACGGCGGATTCCTGCCGCACGGCCTGATGTCTCGCAATGCGGACGGCACGTGGACCGGCCTGCTGATGGCGCTTGTCGTGGTGATGTTCAGCTTCGGCGGCACCGAACTCATCGGCATCACCGCCGGCGAAACCGAGAATCCGCGCACCACCATTCCGAAGGCCACGAACGGCATCATCTGGCGTATTCTCGTCTTCTACATCTGCGCGCTCGGCGTGATCATGGCCGTGGTCCCGTGGAGTACGATCGACGGCAATTCTAGCCCGTTCGTGCAGATTTTCGACTCGGTGGGCGTGCACGCGGCCGCCGGCATTCTGAATTTCGTGTGTCTGACCGCCGTGATGAGCGTGTACAACTCCGGCCTGTACGCGAACTCGCGCATGCTGTATTCGTTGGCGAAGCAGGGCAATGCGCCCTCGTATCTGGGCCGTCTGAACAAGCGCGGCGTTCCGGTCGGGGGTGTGATCACGTCGGCCATCATTATTGCGATCGCCGTGGTCGTGGTGTTCGTGTGGCCTGATTTCGCATTCAATTATTTGATGTCGATCGCCACGATCGCCGCTGCGATCAATTGGATCATGATCATGATTACGGAAATTAAGTTCCGTCGCGTTGTCGCCGCCGGCGACGGTCCGAATGATTTGAAGGGATTGAAGGGCCAGGAAGCACTTGACAAGCTCGCTTTCAAGCTGCCGTTCGCCAAGGTGACGCCGTATGTGGTGATCGCGTTCATGCTGCTGGTCGTGGTGCTGATGTGCTTCTCCGCAAGCTATCGCATCGCCGTGGTCGCCGGCGTGATTTGGCTGGTCGTGCTGTTCGCCGCCTATCAGATCACACAGGTCGGCCGCAAGCAGGCGGACGCGTCCGCCGCGGACGCCGAATGACCGCGCTTCCTTACGCACTTCCTTACACGATTCCTTAAAGGAACGGCAAAAGGAACGACAAGCCCCACGCGGGAAGCGTCCATAAGCAACATAAAACGGCCTTCCCGTCCGTATGGAAATCACCGGATCAATCGATCCGCGGTGACAACATACGGACAGGAAGGCCGTTTTTCACGCCGGCTGATGGAGGCTCAGCCCTGCTTCTTGGCCGCCGGTGCGATGGACAGACTCGGGTCGCGCAGCGGAATCATCATGGACTGCGTCGCGTGGTACAGGTCGGACTTGCCCGGCCACACGGTGCCGATCGGCTGGTTGGTGCGGTCGAGCTGGTGGAACCAGGATCCGTTGACGTGATCCATCACCGTGCTGTCCGCGTACTCGAGGAACGTCGCATACCACTTGGCGTACGATTCCTTGCCGGTCACGCGGGCGAGCGTGGAGGACGTGTTGATGCCCTCGGCCAGCGTCCAATGCATACGGTCGTGCACGACGGGCTTGCCGTCCCAGTCGGTGGTGTATACGAGGCCGGGCGCACCGTCCGCGTTCCACGCATCCTCGACCGCACGGTTGAACAGATGCTCCGCGGCGTCGATGTACGGGGCCGCGGCCGCCGGATCGGACGGATAGGTGCTGGTGGCCCACTGGGTGATCAGGCGGGCCCATTCGATGCCGTGGCCCGGAGTCGCGCCGTACGGCTTGAACTGGTCGTCCGGCTTCTCGCGGTTGCATTCGAGGTCGAGCGACCAGTCGGAATGGAAGTGTTCGGGGATGCGCCAGTTGTTGGCCTTCGCCCAGCCGAGCACGTGCTCGATGATGCGGCCCGCGCGCTTGCGCCAGGTCTCGTCGCCGGTCACGTCGGCCACGGCGAGGAACGCCTCGACGGAATGCATGTTGGCGTTGAGGCCGCGGTACGGGTCGAGTTCGGTGAATTCGGTGTTCCACGTGTCGACGGACAGGCCGGTCTCGTCGTCCCAGAACTTGTCGAGGAAGACCTTTTCGGCATGGTCGAGCAGTTCGGCGGCACCGGGGCGACCGAGCAGGGTCGCGGACGATGAGGCCAGCAGCACGAAAGCGTGCGCATAGCACTGCTTGGTGGGCGTGTAGCCGCCTTCGGGGGTGATTTCCGGATACCAGCCATCGTTGACGTCGTCATGCAGCGCGCCCTTGAGACCCTTCAGACCGGCGTCGACCAGCTCCTCGGCACCCGGGAAACCGACGAATGCGCCCAGGCAGTACACGTGGGTCATGCGGCAGGTGATCCAAGTGGCGCGATTGCGGTCCTTCCATGGGGTGCCGTCGTCGCCCAGCCAGTAGGAGCTGCCGTCGGGAGCCGGGAACTTCGTGCCGAAGTTCAGCAGATTGTCGCGGGCCGCGTCGAGGAACGCCTTGTTTTCCGCCGTTCCCAGCTGATATTTTTTGTCTTCGACAGCCATGTCAAATCCTTTCCTGATTTCCTGCGATCGCGCACTTGGTTTTCACGCAACGCACGTTCCGGCGCGCCGATGAGCGACGCGCCGCATGTGCATGCGCCCCTTGCGTTCGCACCTTGTTCGGTTATGCGCTCGGGAAACTTCGTCATATTCCCTCGCCGCTGTGCCCTACTGTAGTGATTAAGCGCTTAAGCTGCAAGTGGGACACGCCATCCGCGCCGTCAAGTCCTTCATCCGCGCCTCCGGCATCGACGACGATTGCCGTCTCAACCGGCGCGGATGGCCGCGGGAATCCGGGAATCAGTACAGCGGCGGAAGGGTATTGGCCATACGGATGAAAGGATGCTTGGTGAAACGGCGGAAATCAGCCGCATAACGCGACCCCTCCACCGGAGTGCCGTATGCGCCGGTTCCAGCGGCGCCCGGATCGTTGCGCCACGGCATGTACCACAGCACCCGACGCGTATCGCTGTTGGCGAGCGCGGCGGTGAGCAGGTAGCGCGTCCACGGCGAATCGGATTCGGACGGCGCAGCTGTCTGGGCTGTTCCGGAGCCGACAGCATTCGATTCGCCATGGGCAGCGCAACCATCATCCGCGGCACTGGCACAAGCGCCGGCGCCGGCCAGCGCGGCTTCGTCTTCCGCGCTCATCACGTACCGCGACGCGAATTCGCCAGGCGAGCCCACTTCGGTGGCGGCGGCGATCTTGCCGCGTTCACGGGCGAGCCGCCCGACCACCGTCAGCATGGTGATCAGATCGTCGTGCCGTTCACGCGGCCGCTCTGCCTCGACGTCGGCGGGCGCGATGTCCCAGTAGTCGTCGAATCCGAGTACGTCCACATAGTCATCGCCCGGGTAGGCGTAGAGATACCCGGCCTCGCATGTGCTTTCCGAGCTCATGTCGATACGGCTACGGTCGGGCGAGTAGGCGTAGAGCACGTTGTGTAGGCCGCACGAGTCGCGCAGGTAGTCCACGGTCATGCGCCACAGGGCGACGAATTGTTCCGGCGTGGTGTCGGTGGGTTGCGCGGGTGACCCGGTGCACCACCAGAACCAGTCGCCGGTGTGCTCGTGGAACGGGCGGAATACGATCGGCACGGATTCGCCGCTGACGCCGTCCACCACCGAGTCCAGGAACGAGGCCACGCGGTCCAGCCATTCGAGGAACTGCCCGTGCCGTGCGCCGCCGGGCAGCACAGCCGCCACGGAACCGGGCGCCATATTGTGCCCGTACCCGCCGAAGGTGATCGGATTGGCGGAATGCCAGCTCATGGTCGTCACCGCGCCCATGGTGTAGGCGCGCAGCAGTTCGTCGCGGACGTCGCCCATGGAGAAGCCGTCGATATTGGTGGTTTCGTCGCGTTCCACGCCGCTCAGGTCGCTGCCCCACAGCGCGGGGTAGGTGCCGGTGACCGCGTGTACGTCGGAATCGGTGTTCGGACCGATCACGTTGCTGGTTTCGTTCTGGTGGCCGAACATGGCGAATTTGCCGCTTGCCTGGTGCAAGGATCGGAACAACGTACGGGTCAGCGTGTTCAGGTGCGGGTCGACCGGCTGCGGATCGACGGACCGCAAGTTTTCCCCGCCCATCGTTTCCCCGCCCATCACAGCGCCTCGAATTCAAGGATCACGGTCTGCATAGGACGCAGCGGCGTGACCTTCAGCGTCATCGCATCCAGCTGGGCCAGACTGGTCTCATCGCCGGAAATGCCGAAATCACGGCCCCAATATTCGACTTGCGGCATCTCGTTTTCCGGCGTCTTCAGCACGACGCAGACGCCATCGCGGCGCAGCACGACATGTGGTCCCTGATCAAACATCATTGTCTCCTTGGGCTGTTTCAAGCGGTTACCACGGCAAAGGACTCGACCTCGCCATGAGCGCAATTGACTTTTACGGAAAACCAGTATATATTAAGCGCTTAAGTGGAGCAAATGGCGGCAAGCCATCACAGGCACCGCAGCAACGAGGCATCGCAGCGACGCAGGGAGGCGGAAGCAGGCATGGAATCGTCCACACCATACAAAGGCGGCGAAATCGACAGCCGGCAGGCCGAAGCCATCGACACACTCTCCTCGGCCAACGAATACCAAGGCCAATCACGCATCCAAACACTGCGGAAACTGCCATGGAACCGCAAATGGAAGTACTTCCGCGACCAGTTGCTGGCACGCACCGTGGTTATCGCGGCCATCGTCTGCGTGGTCGTATACATCGCCATGCAGATCCTCGCACCCGCACCAGGGCCGAAACTGTACGTGGCGGTGTTCGACGATGCCGTCGGCCAGCAGGGGGCAGCAAGCCTGCAGTCGCAGGTCGCGAAACGGCTGGACCTGCCGGAAGGCCGCAAGGGCGGAGTGCTCGTCGACACCTATTTTTCCAACGACGAGAACGGCATCAGCAAGCTGCAGACCATGATCGCCAATCATGAGATAGACGCGATCGTGGCCACGCCGAAGACCTTCAAGCAGCTGTCCGGCTACGGCTATCTGACCAATCTCGATTCGTCGCTGACCAAGCGGCAGCGCACGTTGCTTTCCGGCGATTTCGTCACGATGAAGGGCTTCAAGGATTCCGACGATCCCGATTTCGAAGGCGGCGGCAAAGGCAAGGCCGAGCCGTTCGGTCTTTCGATGACCGACTTCCGGCAGTGGAACCGGCTGAAATCAGCCAAGTCCAACGCACTCATCGGCATCGTGCGGGAATCGCCGAATCCCACAACCGCGCAACGGCTCATCGACTATCTCAGCGCATAGCGGTTCCGGCAACCGCCTGCACAGCACCACAAAAACCACCCACGGAGGAGACCATGGCCAGCATTTTCAGTCAGGACAATCCATTCAACGACTTCATGAGCACCGTCGGCGATATGGCGATGATCAGCATCGCCTGGACCATCTGCTCCATTCCCGTTGTGACGGTCGGCGCTTCGACCGCGGCGGCCTGCGAAGTGGCGCGCGAACTGCAAAGCGGCTCCTGCAAGGGCATCTTCCGCAGCTTCTGGGCGGCTTTCAAGCGCCGCTTCCCGACCACGCTTGCCCTGACGGCGGTAATCGCCGCGTTCTGCGGATTGGCGCTGTTCGACCTGTGGTACCTGTCGAGACAATCCACCGACACCGTAGCCGTCCTTTATGGCGTAACCATCGTGGTCATCGCGGTCGTCGGCTCGGCGCTAGCTTTCGTGCTGCCTTTGACCGGCCGCAGCAAGCTGAGCGTCGGCGAGCAGCTCACGCAATCCGCCCGGCTCGCCCTGGGCAAGCCACATATCGCCTTCGCCGCGCTTCTGCTGAACATCTGGCCGATCATCGTGGTGCTGATCGCGCCGGAGCAGACGCTGATGCTGGTGCCGCTGCTGTGGATATTCGTCGGCGCCGGAGCCAGCTTCTGGGTGCAGATGAATCTGATCCGCAAGACCTTCTCGCTCGACTAGATTCCGTCCGAATCCCGCGAATCCGCCCAAAATCCTTCACGCAACGCGAAAACACACGAAAACGCCGCACGGCCATATGGCCATGCGGCGTTTTCGCTTCATGGTTCCACGCCATCGCGCGATCAACGCGCAATCACCACGCGTTCATCGCCCAGCGGGAGCGGGACCAGTGGATTCGCGCGCACGCAGCTCGTACGGCTCCTCCATGATATGGCCGACCTTCTCACCGTCGATGAGCCTGAGCATCAGCCGTGCGGCCGTCTTGCCGGTGTCCACCACGTTGCGGCCCATGGCCGTCAGATTCGGATAGGCCGCGGTGCACATGAAGGAATCGTCCCAAGACATGAGCGACAATTCGTCAGGCACGGCGATGCCTTTCACGTTGGCCACGCCAAGACCGGCCAACGCCATCACGTCATTGTCGTAGATGATGGCGGTCGGACGCTCTCCGAAACCCAGCAGGCGATTGGTGGCCTCACGTCCGGATTCAGGCGTGTAGTCGGTATGCAGGCAGCGGTACCGTATGCCCAATTCGGCGGCCACGTCGGAGAACGCGGCGTCACGGATATACGAGTGGGCCAACGCCTCAGGACCGCCCACACGCGCGATATGCCGATGGCCGAGGTCATACAGATACTGCACCGCCTGACGCACAGCGTCGGCGTCGGCGCTGGACAGGCTCGGCAGGTTGCCGGCCACGGAAGCGTCGGAAATCGCAAGGACCGGCACATCCGGGTTCTTCTCAAGCAGGGAGACGCACGGGTCGCCAAGCTCCACGTTGACCAGCAGCAGTCCATCGACGTTGCCGGTGGCGATCCAATCCTTGATGATCACCAGTTTGGCGTCCTCGCCGACGGCCATACGGACCAGAATGGAATAATCATGCTTTTCCAGCTCGGCACCCAAGCCGGAGATCAGCTCCATCATGAAAGATTCGACGGACAGCAGCTCGGGATCGTAATCCAGCACCAAGCCGATGCGCTGCGTCTTCGCCTTGGCCAGCGCCTGGGCCGCGCCGTTCGGCTTCCAGCCCAATTCATGGGCCACCTGCAGCACCTTGGCACGGGTTCCCTCGGAGACTCCGGGTTTGCCGTTGAGGGCATACGAGACGGCGCTGCTGGAAACGCCTGACGCCTTGGCGACATCGAAAATCGTCACCTTGCTTTTTTGAACTGGCATACCCGCACCTTCTCTTTGCTGAAATCGAACTTAAACGGTTCACCTACATCATACAGCAAAGGCGCCACCAACCCCCGCAGGAAGCCAGTGCTTACGGCACTTTGCTTCGTAGGGTCGGCGGCGCCTTCACTTAATTTTTCACTTAAGCGGAACCGTCATGCTGAAATGTTCAGCGGAATGCCCTCCTCATCCATCGTTCCGGAGGGCATTCCCCGGACAGCGGCCAAGACGTCACCACTCGCGTTTGAGATCGTTGGCACTGCGCAGCACGTTGGCCGCTGCGAACGCGGCCGGATCGGAGACCGCGTCGGTGGCGATGTGCAGCGTGACGCTCTCGCCGGCCAGCAGGGAGACCATGCCTTCGGTGACGGACGCCTTGGCATCGACCTTGTCGACCATGCAGAACAGGTCGCGCACGTAGCTTCTGGCGGTAACCGTAAGCTCCACGCCGCCTTCAACGGCCTTGGCGGAGGTTTCGAACGCGTCGGCGGGAGCGGCGAGCTTCTGGTCGATGATCTCGGCCGGGTTGAAGACCACGCGGGCGAAGGCGTTGTCGGACGGGGTGGCCACGACCAGCTCATTGCCGGCGTCCCCATAGGAGACGATGTCCTCGTTGAGCGGCAGTCCGATATGGGAAACCGCGCCTAGCTCGACGTCATCGAAGCTTTGGGAAGCGAGCACCTCGCCGGACAGGTTCACGCGCTCGACCTTCCAGGAGCCCTTCCACGCCTTGCGAGTGTCGTTGAGCACGATCAGCTCGAAGTGGTCGTTGGCGGTCTTCACGCCTTCCCAGCTGTGGGTCTCACGGTATTCCTCGGAGACACGCGGCTGGATGGTGGCCAGGTGCGGCGCGAAGAAGTCGCGGGACGCATACCAGACCGGCTTGCGGTGTCCGTTGAAATCGACCGCGGCCCAGGAGACGACCGGCCAGTCGTCGTTCAGCTGCCAAATCAGCGCGCCGGCGTTCACCGGCTCGAGGGAGCGCATGTGCTCCACGCCGAAGCGCATGGCCTGCGCCTGCTGCAGCTGGCATGCCCAGTGCCAGTCCTCGATATCGGCCCAGTTGTCGGTGGGGATCAGCCAGCTGTGCTCGCCGTCGGACGGCTTGCCGTTGACCACGCCGCCGAAACTCACGTCGTCGAGGTGGCCGGGGGTGATGTGCGAGCGCATGCCGCGCGCCAGTTTGTAGTTGCCGCCGGAGGCCTTCTGATGCACCAGCATCTGCTTGCCGAACGGTTCCAGCTTGCCGTCGTGCACGGCACCGGTGAGGGTGCTCCATGCCGGCGGAGCCTGGTAGCCGAATTCGTCGGCGAAGCGCGGGGTGTACTGCGCGTACACGGTGTAGTCGGCGCGGTTCCAAGCATCCCAGATGTGCATGGTGCCGTCGGTGTCGAGGTTGGCGCCCGTGAACTTGGTGAAGCTCATCGGGGAGCTCGGCAGGTAGGCGGAGCGGCCCGGATCGAGTTCGGCCAACAGGGACGGGAACAGTTCGGAATAGTAGTAGTCGCCCCACGGCTTCTCGCCGTATCCGTATGCGTTCGGCTTGCGGTCGTCGTCGCGCAGGGCCTGCTTGTAACCGCCCCACTCGGAGTAGGCCACGTAGTTCTCGTTGGAGCCGTTCCACACGATGAGGCTGGCATGTTCGGACAGGCGGGTGATGTGCTCGCGGGCCTCGGCCTCGACTTCGGCCTTGGTTTCGGCGTCCTCCGGATAGGCGGCGCAGGCCAGCATGAAGTCCTGCCACACCATGATGCCGTACTCGTCGCACAGGTCGTAGAACTCGTCGGACTCGTAGATGCCGCCGCCCCAGGCGCGCACCATATTGGAGTTGGATTCCACAAGATCGCGGATGCCGCGCTCGTAGTCGCGCTGGGAGACACGGGAGATGAAGGCGTCGTCGGGAATCCAGTTGTAGCCGTGCGCGTGCACCGGCACGTCGTTGACGTAGATCTGGAACGGACGGCCGATGTTGTCGGCACGGGTGTCCACATGCACGGTACGGAAGCCGACATGGCCGTTCCAGAACGCTTCCTTGGCATCACCGGCGGTGACGTCGACATCGTACAACGGTTGGTCGCCGTAGCCGACGGGCCACCACAGCTTCGCTTCCGGCACGGCGATCGTCAGCACGGCCTCGTTGCGGCCTTCGGCCACGACGCCATCGACGGACAGATTCGTGCCGAAGCCGGAGATTTCGGCGTGCACCGGCACGGCCTGACGGACCAGATGGGAATCGTACGGGGACATGACGCGTCCTTTGCCGGCGCGTTCGATTTCGACGTGCACGTTGAGCAGTCCGGTGCCGTCGGCGGTGACGTCGACCAGCGGACGGACGGATGCGATGCGTACGCCGGACCAGGAGTCGATGCCGATCTCGCGCCAGATGCCGGCGTTGGCCACGTCGATGCCCCAATCCCAGCCGAAGGAATAGCTCGGCTTGCGGATCTGGTTGAAGGCGTGGTGTTCGGTGTGCGGATAGTAGCCACGGGCCTGTTCCATGTGGTCGGATTCACACACGGGGGATGTGAAGGTGACGGTCAGTTCGTTGGCGCCGTCTCTGAGCAGACCGCGCACATCCCAACGGTAGGAACGGTGGAAGTTGCGGGTGGAGGCGACCGGGCGGCCGTTCAATGCGATGTCGGCGATGGTGTCGAGGCCGTAGGCCACCAGGTCGTGACGGTCGGAGCCGTCATCCTGCCAATCGAAACGGCAGGTGAATCGCCAATCGACATCGCCGATCCACTGCTGCTTGTTCTCGTTGTCGCCGTCGAACGGGTCGTCGATCAGACCGGCGTTGAGCAGGTCAAGCGTGGCCTCTCCCGGCACAGTGGCCGGAATGCCCGCGGCGAGCGTCGCGCGCAGTGCCTCGGGAGCGGCTTCCGGGTTGACGGCGGTCAACGTCCAACCCTCGTTCAGAGGAGCAAACGTGCTGGGGATGTGAGACATAGTGAATCCTTCTAACAAATGTTCTGGAAAGGAAAGGGCCGCACCGCGATATGAATCTTGGCGCGGCCCTTGGTTGTGGAAAAAGGAAGTTGGAGGTTACGTTTTTTATTCCTTCACGGAGCCGGCTGCGATGCCGCTGTAGATCTGCTTCTGGAAGATCAGGAACAGGATCAGCATCGGCAGCAGCGTGATGATCACGCCGGCGCAGATCAGGTTGTACTTGCTGCCCATCGGGCCGGTGAAGGAGTACAGCGCGATGGCGATGGTCTTCAGATTCGCGTCCTGCAGGTAAAGGTTGGCGGCGTAGTACTCGTTGTACACACCGACGCCCTTCAGGATGGCGCAGGTCACGATCGCCGGCTTCAGCAGCGGCAGCAGGATCTTGTAGTAGACGGTGAAGTAGGAGGCGCCGTCCATGATGGCGGCCTCATCCAGGGAGGTCGAGATGTTCTCGAAGAACTGGATGAACACGTAGATGGAGATCACGTCGGTGCCGCACATCATCACAATGTAGCCCCACATCGTGTTGACGGCGTGGAAGTTGACCATCATCTTGTACAGCGCGACTTGCATGGCGATGCCCGGAAGCAGTGCCGCAAGGGCGAACATGCCACGAATCAGGCCGTTGCCGGGGAACTGGAAGCGGCTCAGCACGTAGGCCAGCATGGTGCCGATGATCGTGGTGACCACCAGGACCACCACCACCACGATGATGGAGTTGCGGAAGGCGACCGCCATGTTCGACGTGACGAACGCCTGCACGTAGTTGTCGAAGTTGAACCAGTTCTTCGGCATGTCCATGACGGACGTGCTCTGGTATTCCTTGTCCGTCTTGGCTGCGGTCACGAAGCAGCTGACCAGCGGCAGCAGCATCATGAAAGCGACGAAGATCAGAGAGAAATACTTGAGGAATACGGCCACCCCGATCTTGAACTTGTACCAGAAGCCCGCGGTCTTGGCTGCGGAACGTTCCTTAGCGAGTGCGACTGCGTCAGTCATCATGCCACCGCCTTTTCCTTGTTGCTCGGTCCGTTCTTGAAGACCGAAGCGTTCTTCCTGGCCATGCGGGCGCGCTGGCGCTCGATCTTGGCCGCCTGCTTCCTTGCCTTCTCCACGCCGTCATCGGCATCCTTGAACACGTACTTGAAGAACAGGTTCTGCAACAGCGCGCAGATGAGGATGATGATCAGCAGGACGATTGCCATGGCGGATGCCAAGCCGACCTTCTGGCTGGTGTGGGCGAGACGGTCCATGCGCACGAAGTAGGTGGCGGTGCCGTTGGCGCCGGAGGTGATGACGTACGGGCCTTCGAAGGCGGACAGCGAGCCGGTGATCGAAAGGATGACGTTCAGCACCAGGATGGTCTTGATGCCCGGCAGGATGATGTGCTTGAACTGCTGCCACTTGTTGGCGCCGTCGATTTCGGCCGCCTCGTACAGCGTCGAATCGATCGACATCATGGCGCCGATGAACAGGATCACGTTCTGGCCGAGATAACGCCAGACGGAGGCGCCCACCAGAGACCAGTTGTTAACGCTTTGGTCTTTCAGCCAGTATGGCAGGTTGTCGAGTTGGAATCCGCACCATTGGAGCACGGTGTCGAACACGTATCCGCGGGTGTAGAAGAACTTGAAGATGAAGCCGACCGCGATGCCGTTGATCAGATACGGGAAGAAGTAGATGGCCTTGAACGCGCTGCCGCCACGGACCTTGAACGCCAGCATGGTGGACAGATACAGCGCCAGCGCCACCTGGATCAGCGCGCCGACCATGTAGTAGAGGCTCAGCTTCAGGGAGGAAAGCGTGTCGGGACGGGTGAAGACGTCGATGTAGTTCTGGAGGCCGACGAATTGGCGCGGGCCGATGTACTTCATCTTGTAGAACGAGTAGCCGATCATGGATCCGAACGGCCAGTAAGTGAAGATTACGAGCAGTGCGACCGGAATCGCGGAAAAGGCGACGATGACGCCCGCCTTACGCCAATCTCGGGGCTGCTTGTTGAATGGAATCTCGGCCTTCTCGGTCGGTTCCACTGCTGCTGCAGTCATGATATCCCCCTCTTTGGGTTGCTTCTCTGCCTAACGAAAAATTGCGATGGAAGAGGACTTCGGCTTGGTTCCGCCGAGAACGAGCCGAAGTCCTCAGTGATGGATGCGCGACTTCACGCCGTCACGCCTGGCGTTCCGGAATCACTTGGTGTCGACGCCTTCGGAATCAAGGGCGTCGTTCCACTTCTGGTTCCACTCCTTGACGAGGTCGTTGTAGGACTCGTCTTTGTTGGCCGCGTGCTCGACGATGCTCTGGACACGGGAGTCGCCGCCGCTGTTGATGTTGAGTTCGGAATCGGAGTTGAGGTCGTTGAACAGATCCTCCTCGCCGTCAGGAGCCGGTTCGTCGGCGATGAGCTTGACGTTCTTGAAGTCGGAGTAGAGGTCCGGCAGCTTGTCGTCGTCGGCCGCGATCGAGACGCCGCCTTCGTTGTAGGCGTAGTTGGACTTCTCGGTCAGCCACTTGACGAAGATCATGGCCGCTTCCTGGTTGGTGGTGGAGGAGTTCTTGTTGATGCCGTACGCGTAGTCAGAAGCGGAGGTGGCGTACTGCTTGCCCTTGACGGAGATCGGGAACGGCATGTAGCCGACGTCCTTGGCGTTGTCGCCTGCGGACTGGATCTGGGAGACCGCCCAGGAGCCGAGCACCATGGTGGCGATGTCGCCGCTGTTCAGCTTGTTCTTGGAAGTTTCCCAATCGGTGGTGGAGTAATCGTCCTCGGTCAGGCCATCGGCCACGGCGTCATACAGGATCTTGTAGACGTTGTAGGCGTGGGTGCCGTCACCCGGATCCTTGAACGGGTTCTTGGTGTGGGTGAAGACGTTGTTCATGTAGTTGGGATCGCCGGTGGCCGTGCCGCCGATGTACGCGTCCCAGGCGCCCATGGTCCAACCAGCCGCGTAGTTGGTGTACAGCGGAGTGGCCTTGGTCTTCTCCTTGATGGCCTTCAGGTCGGAGATGAATTCCTTCGGGGTGGTCGGCAGCTTGTCGATGCCGGCCTCCTTGAAGATCCTCTTGTTGTAGACGATGCCGGAGGCGTTGCCGACCGAAGCCACGCCGTAGACCTTCTTCTGGTAGGACTGGTTGACAGCGTACTTGATCTCCTTGTTCATGTCTCCGAGGGAGCCGTAGGAGATGAAGTAGTTCTGCAGTTCGGCCCTGTCGACCGCCGGAATCATCATGATGTCGCCCCAGTCACCGCCCTGCAGACGGGTCATGGCGCTGTTGGCATAGTCGCTGTTGGCTTCGACGGTGACCTTGATGTTTGGATAGGTCTTGTTGAATTCGGCGATGTACTGCTTCCAGGTCGTTCCCGGATAGTCGTTCTTGAGCATATCGGTACGATGGCTGAACAGCTTCAGATTGGCCTTGATGTCCTTGCCGGTCTGACCAAGCTTGATGTCCTTGTACTGTATGTCGGTGACCTTGGAGGAGCCACTGCCGCTGCCACCGCAGGCCGCCATGCTCACCGCGCAGACAGCCGCGATGCCGGCTGCGACGATCTTCTTGAGATTCATCTTCCGATCCTTCCTTGTGAATCCTTGTCCATCACTTCCGGAGTCTCGGCACCGATGCTCCATTGGTGATGCCTTTTCATCTCAGGCCTCTATGCCTGCCTTTGATGAACTGGTAGTTATACCATAAATGAACCCCTTAAGTTTGTCAAGCGCTTAAGTTGCGCTCCGCGCCCTCGCCGCACAGCCGCAGTGCCGTCGCAACCCTATGGTCAACCCGCTTCAAATACAGAAAACACCAATCGTTTCAATACATCGAAGCGGTTTGATGTCCATCCCCCACAACCCGCGACCGTTCACGTTAAGAGGGTTAATGTAAATTTTTTTACCGGAGTGTCGTTAAGCGCTTAAGCATACGTATGCAAAATCCTGCAGCAGCGAAAAACGGCGGAATCGCAACGAAAACGGCGTGCCACGCCATGAATGGACGCGGCACGCCGTTCATGGAACAACGCGCGACGGCGATCGCCGGACGCTCAGCCCTTGCGGGAAGCCAGGAAATCGCGGTACCACATGAAGCTGTCCTTCGGGATGCGCTCCTGCGTGGCGTAGTCGACGTATGTGATGCCGAATCGCTTGGCATAGCCGAAATACCATTCGAAATTGTCAAGCAGCGACCACACGAAATAGCCGGTCAGCGGCACGCCTTCGTCGATGGCGCGCTTCGCCGCGGCGAAATGACGCTTGAGATAGTCGATGCGGTCCGGATCATGCACCGATTTCGTGCCGTCCTCGTTCACCGTCAGCTGGTCCTTGCAGGCCATGCCGTTCTCGGTGACCACCAGATCGACCTCCGGATAGTTGTCGTGCACGCGCACCAGCAGGTCATGCAGGCCGTCCGGATCGATGTTCCAGCCCATGTCGGTGTGCGGGCCCTCGGTGGGCAGCCAGTCCACGTCGGACGCTCCAGGGGCGGTGGACGCCTCGGTGCTTTGCGGGAACTGCGGACGGTCGGACATGGCCACCCGGTTGGTGGAATAGTAGTTGATGCCCAACACGTCGATCGGCTGGTGGATGAGCTCGAGGTCTCCGGACTGGATGAAGTCCCAGTCGCAGATGCCCTTGGTGATGGAGAACAGTTCGTCCGGGTAACGGCCGCGCAGCATCGGGTCGAGGAAAGCGCGGTTGGAGATCAGGTCGAGGCGATGGCAGGCGTCGGCGTCGCCACGGTTGAACTGCAGATTCAACGTGACCGAACACTTGGCCTTGTCCCCCACTTCGGCGCGGACGGCCTGCGTCATCAGACCATGCGCCAGATTCAGGTGGTGGACCGCCGGGAAGGCGCCGGGGCCGAGGCCCAGGCCCGGCGCGTGCTCCTTGGCTCCGTAGCTCAGGTAGGACGAACACCACGGCTCGTTCAGCGTGGTCCAGGTGTCGACGCGGTCGCCGAGGCGCTTGGCCACGATACCCGCGTAGTCGGCGAGCGCATAGGCGGTTCTGCGGTTCAGCCAGCCGCCCTCGTCGCCGAGGTATTGCGGCAAATCCCAGTGGTACAGCGTCACGACCGGCTTGATGCCGGCCTCCAGCAGGGCGTCCACGACGCCTTCGTAGAAGTCGAGGCCTTTTTCGTTGGGCACGCCATCAGGCGTCGATATGATGCGGGGCACGGCGATCGAGAAGCGGTAGGCGTCCACGCCGAGGTCCTTGAGCAGCGCGAGGTCCTCGCGCCAACGATGGTAGGAATCGGTGGCCACATCGCCGGTGTCGCCGGCGAGGGTGGCTCCCGGCGTATGGCTGAAGGTGTCCCAGATGGAGGGGCAACGGCCATCCTCGGTCACCGCGCCTTCGATCTGATAGGCCGCTGTGGCCGTGCCGAATGTGAAATCTTGTGGAAAAGTTAGCGTCATTGCGTGTCCTTTACTGAAGCGGTTAAGATATTGAGGAGGTTAACCGATGTCATAGACTGTTTGCAAACGACACGCCCCGTTCCGCGGAGCGGGAGACACCATCGATTCGTTCCAAGGAAGGGCCATGAACACCACCACCCAAGCATCGCGATTCATTCCAATCACCAATCCGGACCTTCGGTTCATGGGGCGCATCGACCGCACCCCCGCCGACCATCAGACCTGGGCGTTCCCCTACACGCAGGTATCGTTCCGTTGCACCGGCACCAGCATCGGCGTGCGCCTCGTCAACCATTGGGGGTACGGCGACGCGTATCTCGGCGCCATCATCGACGGCATGCAGGTCAAGGCGCGCGTGCCCATCGACGGCGCGCATGACGGCATCAGCATGGAAAACGGCTATCCAAGCCGCGTGGAACCGACCGGACAGCAGGACGACGGACCGCGCCATCCGGTCGACGTGGCAATCGCCGCCGATCTGCCGAACATCGAACATGAAGTGACGATCTTCAAACGGCAGGACGAAGGCAACAATCGTTTTGACGTGTATGGCATTCTGCTGGACGAGAGAGCGAAGCTCATGCCGACGGCGACGCCGCTGCCGGAGCGCCGCATCGAAGTGTACGGCGATTCCGTAACGTGCGGCGAGCGCTGCGAAGCGGCCTGCTACGTGGGACAGGCCGATCCGGAGGTGGATCTGAGCCCGTACAGCAACGCTTGGTATTCGTACGCCGCCATCACCGCACGCAATCTCGGCGCGCAGGCGCACTTGGTCTCGCAGGGCGGCACGACCCTGCTGGACGGCATCGGCTGGTTCCACGCGCCGGACTACATCGGCATGGAAAGCATCTGGGACAAATCCGTCTACAACACGCAGCTGGGCGGCACGTCCCCTTGGGATTTCGCGCAATACACGCCGCATGTCGTCGTGGTCGCGCTGGGTCAGAACGATGCGCATCCCCGCGATTTCATGGCGGACGACTATGACGGCGAGGAAGCCACGCATTGGCGGGCCCGGTACGTCGATTTCGTGCACGCGCTGCGCGGAAAATATCCGCATGCGCTGATCGTGCTCGCCACCACCGTGCTCATCCACGACCCGTCCTGGGATCGCGCGATCGACGAGGTGTGCCATACGGTCAACGACGAAGGCGACGACCGCGTACAGCACTTCCTGTACTCGCGCAACGCGGCGGCCACACCCGGCCATCCGCGCGTGGCGGAACAGCAGGAAATGGCCGACGAGCTGACCGCGTATCTGGAGTCCTTCGGCCCCGATCTGTGGAAGTGACCTCGAGGCGGCCCTCATAGCGGCCTCGGAACGACTCCAACAACCACAACAACCCCATAGCGAAACCGGCCGCCCCTCGAATCGAAGGGACGGCCGGTTTTCCATATCGTCACTCGGTTATCATCACCTGGTGGCGTCACGCCACGGCATCACTCACCGTCGTCATTCGACGCCGTGTGATCCGTCAGATCAAGCCGGAACGGCTGGGCGGGCAATCCATCGCTGTTGAACAGCGGAGCCGGCCCCCAGCTGCACCATGCGTACCGCATCGACATCGGTTCCGGCACATCCGGACATGCCAGCGTGATCGTGCCGATGCTGCGGCTGTTGACGGGAATGCCGAATTCGGTGGCGTTGTAATCGACCACGTTCACCTTGGAATTGACGAGGTCGTCGATATCGCAATCCACGAAAATCGCCGCGGTGACCGGATGGAACACGCCGTCCGCGCCCGCAAGCTCGAAACCGGAGCTCTCCGGCGAACGCACCAGCGAAGGCGGCTCCGCATCGGAGCCCTGATTCCTGCTGCCGGGCGTGGTGCCGTCGAAATGCAGGCCGTGCGCGTAACGGAAGAACAGCCGTACGCGGCCGTTCGGATCGCAACGGAAGCCCAACACCGTCGGCCCGTACACGGGAATGCGGGACATGCCGTAAACCTGCCTCAACGCGCAATCGGCGAGCCGTTCGCCCGGAGTGCGCTTGTCGACGGGATGGATGTTGTCGTACTCGCCACAATCGATGGTGCAGATGACGTACACGTTGTCGATGGACTGCGCCGCGTCCCATTGGGCCTCGCGCAGCACCGGCCACAGCATCGGATCGCCTTCGGTCTCGTCCACCTTCTTGTCGATCCATTGCGGAAGCTGCACGATGAGGAACGGCAGGTTCTCGCTCCAGATGGCGCGCCACTCGCCGATCAGCATGCCCAGCAGCTCACGGTAGGACCCACAATACGGTTCGTCCTCCTCGCCTTGGTACCACAGGAAACCAGCCAGCGAGTATGGCGCGATGCGTTCCAGCATGGCGCGGAACGGTCCGGTCGGACGGTACTGCGACGTCGGCGTGACCGGCGGCGGCCACGGGCATGCGCCGTACTGTTCGTTCAGCGTATCCCACGTCACGTCGGGATCGGCCTCCTTGGCGGCCGCGATATTCGCGTTCCAAGCATCGAATCTCGTCTGCCATTCGTCGGTTTCCAGCTTGAACTGCTCCTGCGTCTTGCCGGCGATCGCACGCTCGTACCGGGTGAGATAGCCACGTCCTGCCTCGCTGGAATTCAACGCGTCCTCGCTCATCCAGCACGTGATCGACGTGCCGCCGATATAGCAGTCCACGATGCCGATCGGCAGATCGGGGTCGAGTTCGGAGCGCAGCTTGTGCGCGAAATAATAGGCGACGGCGCTCATCACACCGCTGTTTTCCGGCGATGATTCCTGCCAGCTCGCCGCGTTCTCCGCATTGCGGTTGATGACGCCGGTTTTCGGCACGTTGTAGAAACGCAGCAGCGGATCGGCGCAATTCTCAAGGGCCGCTTCGGCGTTCTCGCTGTTGCGCAGCTCAAGTTCCATATTGCTTTGGCCGCCGGCAAGCCACACCTCGCCGATCAGCACGTCCTCGAATTCGAGGAAATCGTTGCCCGCGGTGACGCGGAGCGTGTACGGACCGCCCTCCGGCTGCGCGGGAAGCATCACGCGCCACGGCGAAAGACCGTCCTTGAGATCCTTCGAAGCGTACGCGTGGGCCTGCGCGACCATCGACCCGTCGAAATCGCGAATCTGCGCGACGACTTCCATACCTGCGCAATCGGCATCCAACGCACCGAACACGGCGTTGGGCTTGTTGCGCTGCAATACCATATGCGAGGCGAAAATCGCCGCCACATGCAACACACCGGCCGAGCTACGTTCCTCGACCTCATCGGCTTCCGCAGTCAGTTCAGATCCCGGCGCGGGACCAGTCGCAGCAACCATGGCATCTCTTCCTACTAGAAATTACGACATGCCTATCCTATGCCATTCCCGGCCGAGGATACGCGAATCCATCATCCAGTGAGCAGTGGATTTTTTACGGTTTCGCGGCTCACTTTGTGGACTGGATACGTGTCAAGGCACCGCCTCCGGTAGGATAGACCGCAGTTTGCAGGACAAAATCCATGCACGAAACCACGAATTTCATCTGCGAATGGTAGAAACCCGAACGCTTTCCAAGCGTTCACCCCACTACACAAAAAGGAGTGCCAAGTACAATGGCTGCACAAATCTGGTATGAGAACGACGGCGATCTCTCGGTCCTCGAAGGCAAGAAGGTTGCCATCATCGGTTACGGTTCCCAGGGCCACGCCCATGCGCTGAACCTGCGCGATTCCGGCGTCGACGTCGTCGTCGGCCTGCGCCCGACCTCCAAGTCTGTCGAGCACGCCAAGGAGCAGGGTCTGGAAGTCAAGTCCGTTCCGGAAGCCGCCGCTGAAGCCGACATCATCATGATTCTGGCTCCGGATCAGTATCAGCGCACCATCTGGGCCAACGATATTGAGCCGAACATCAAGCCGGGAGCTGCTGTCGCCTTCGCTCATGGCTTCAACATCCACTACGGCTACATCAAGCCGACCGAGGACCACCCGGTCTTCATGGTCGCCCCGAAGGGCCCGGGCCACATCGTGCGTCGTGAGTACGCCAACGGCCGTGGCGTCCCGGTCGTCGTGGCTGTCGAACAGGATCCGCGCGGCGACGCTTGGGACATCACCCTGGCTTACGCCAAGGCTCTGGGCGCCCTGCGCGCAGGTGCCATCAAGACCACTTTCACCGAAGAGACCGAGACCGATCTGTTCGGCGAGCAGAACGTGCTCATGGGCGGCGTGAACAAGCTCGTTGAAATGGGATTCGAAGTCCTCACCGATGCCGGTTACCAGCCTGAAATCGCCTACTTCGAGGTCTGCCACGAGTTGAAGATGCTCGTCGACCTCATGAACGAGGGTGGTCTGAACAAGGCCCGCTGGTCCTGCTCCGACACCGCCCAGTATGGCGACTACACCAATACCTGCATCGATGAGCACGTACGTGAGCGCATGCAGTACCACCTGCAGCGCATCCAGGACGGCTCCTTCGCCAAGGAGTTCATCGAGGATCAGGACGCTGGCGCTCCGAAGTTCAAGGCCCTGCAGGAAGAGTACGGCAACGTCCGCATCGAGACCGTCGGCCCGAAGCTGCGCGCCATGTTCTCCTGGAACAACGGCAAGGATGATGACGCCGACATGGCCACCTTCACCGGCAAGATCGCCCGCGGCTGAGTGACTTAGGGCTTCGCTTGATCGGGATTCCGATCAAGCGGCCTCGGTCCATCGGAATCCGGTCAATTGGTCCCGATGGACCGGATCGCAAGCCTCAATTACCAATGGAAGGCCGTCGCCCGTTTGTGGGTGTCGGTCTTCCTCTATTTTCAGAGGATTTCACGGTTTTGAGGTTTCAAGGTTCCGAGATTCCAGAACCACGGTTCCAACGAATAACCCCGTACTCGAAAAAATGCGATCCTCACCACCAATCACCAGCCAACACAGGAAAGGGGGGTACCGAATCGACAGAAACCAGAAGAAATCATACCCCCATACACGAAAAACCCGATTCATCGCGCCGAACACCTGTCAGCGCGGCAAAAGGAGCCAACACAACGCAAAAGACCGCCGTCCGAACGAATCGGGCGACGGTCTTAATACTTCAGATTCCGGCTCTCAGCTCGAAATCAGGCGAAATCACTGAACCTGGGTACGGGCGATCTTGCCGTTGAAGGACTCGGCCATATCGGCATCGGCGTCCACCTGGTTGTTCCAGGAGAACATGGCACGCAGCTTCGGGCCAACGGTCTCCAGGTGCGGGTGGCTGTACTCTTCCTGCAGCTCCTTGAACTTCGGAGCGCCAGCGGCCTGATCATCCATGAACTCCTTGGCGAAGGAGCCATCCTGAATGCGCTTGAGCTGGTACTGCATGCGCTTCTTGGTCTCTTCGGTGATGACGGTGGAGGTGTAATCGCCGTACTGGGCGGTGTCAGAGCAGGACCAGCGAGCCTTGTTCAGGCCGCCTTCGTTGGCCAGATCAACCAGCATCTTCAGCTCGTGGAACACTTCGAAGTAGGCGATCTCCGGCTGGTAGCCAGCCTCGGTCAGCACGTCGAAGCCCAAGTCGCACAAGTGGTTGATGCCACCCATGAGCACGTCCTGCTCGCCGAACAGATCGGTCTCGGTCTCCTCGGTGAAGGTGGTCTTGATGGCGCCTGCACGCAGAGCGCCCAGAGCCTTGGCGTAAGCCAGGCACAGCGGCCAGGTCTTGCCATCCGGATCCTGCTCCACGGCCACGACGACCGGAACACCACGGCCGGCTGCATACTCACGACGAACGATGTGGCCCGGGCCCTTCGGAGCGACCATGAAGATCGGGTGGTCCTCGGACGGCTTGATGTAGCCGTAGTGGATGTTGAAACCGTGGGCGAAAGCCAGAGCAGCACCCGGCTTCAGGTTCGGCTCAACCTCTTCCTTGTACACCTTGGCCTGGTACTGGTCAGGCAGCAGGATCATGACCACGTCGGCTTCGGCAACGGCCTCGCCGACCGGCTTGACTTCCAGGCCCTGCTCCTTGGCGTAATCCACGGACTTGGAGGTCGGACGCAGACCAACGACGACGTCCACACCGGAATCGCGCAGGTTCAGCGCATGAGCGTGACCCTGGGAACCGTAACCGAGGATGGCCACCTTCTTGCCTTCGAACACAGACAGATCGGCGTCCTTTTCGTACCAGATAGTTGCTGCCATGATTGGCGCTCCTTTTATTTTTTCTATCGCTTCGGGATCGTACTTTTCCCGAAAAATCTTTCGATTTCTGTTACTTGTTCGGTTGTTGCAACGGCTTGTGATTCCTAGGATGTTACTCCCCCCGGATTGTGTCCGAGGAATCACACCGCCTCTCCTGCGGAACTGTTCTAGTCCCGTTTTCTTTATATTGGTTGCTGACGTTCACATAGTGGTTATGTTTTGCGTCAAACGCTTTTTGTGAGGGCTTCGGGCGATTCCACCCGAGCACCGCCCGAAGCCCTCACGGACATCACTTGGCGAAATCGACGTCCTTGGTTTCCTTGCAGCTCAGCACCGCAACAAGGCAGCACACGGCCATCACGCCGAGGTACAGACCGACGGAGTGCACACCCCAGTGGTGGGACAGCCAAGTGGCGATGGTCGGCACGAATGCCGCGCCGACGATGGCGGCCAGGTTGTAGCCGATGCCGGAGCCGGAATAACGCACGTTGGCGTCGAACAGCTCCGGCAGGAACGCGCCGATCGGACCGAATGCGGTGCCCATCAACGCGAAGCCGATGCACAGGAACAGCAGGTTGGCGGCGAAGTTACGCTGGCCGACGACCGACGGATCAAGCAGGAACGGGAAGAGCAGCGCGAATGCCACGAGGCAGCAGGACGAGATGACGATCACGCGCTTGCGGCCAAATTTATCGGCGTTCACGCAGGAAATGACAATGAACGCGGCGAACACGCAGATGGCGAGCATCAGCATGAGCAGGTATTCACGATTGGTGAAACCAAGATTACCGCCGCCCTGTTCGATAGTCTTGGTGCCCCAAGCGAGGGACCAGGTTGCCAGCGTGTAGAACAGCGTGTAGGTGACGGCCACCAAGAACGTGGCTTGGATGACTTCCTTCCAGCTCTTCTTGAACACTTCGGTCAGCGGGGACTTGACGACCTTCTTCTGTTCCTGGGCCATGCGGAAGATCGGAGTCTCCTCCATCTGCACGCGCACCACAAGACCGACGATCACCAGCACTGCGGACAGCAGGAACGGCACACGCCAACCCCATGCCAGCATCGCATCGTTATCGTTGAACGTTTCCAACAGGAAGTAGGTGCCGTTCGACAGGAAGAAACCGATCGGGGCGCCCAATTCCGGGAAGGAGCCATACAGCGCACGCTTGTCTTCCGGAGCGTTCTCGGTGGCTACCAAAGCGGCACCCGACCATTCGCCGCCCAAACCGATGCCCTGCACGAAACGGCACAGGCACAGCGCGGCGACAGCCACAATGCCCCACTGGTTGTAGGTTGGCAGGCAGCCGATCAGGAACGTGGCGACACCCATGGTCAACAGCGAAACCACCAGTGTGGTCTTGCGGCCCATGCGGTCGCCGAAATGGCCGAACACCAAGGATCCGAGCGGACGTGCGATGAACGCGATGGCGAAGGTCAGCAGGCTGGCTAGCAGCGCGACGGTCGGATTGGTGGTGTCTCCGAAGAACACCTTCGGGAAATAGTTCGCAGCGGCGGTGCCGTATGCGTAAAAGTCGTAGAACTCGATGGCGGTGCCGACCATGGAAGCGGCGATCACGGTTTTCACCGAATCGCGCACCATTGCCTGCGCTTTACCAGCGGCTGCTTCGACTGCACTCATTGGATTACTCCTGTTACGTCTGTCATGTGCTACCGGCTCCCAGCATGCGCCGATAACGTCTTCTTCTGTTCTCTTGTTGCAGTCTTCATTTCGTTGCCTTACGCCTTGTGGGCGGCAACAAAAAGGCCCCGCAGTATGCAGGGCCATCAACGTGTGTGTTTTGCGCGCCTCAAACCCTGCCTCCGTTGGCGAGGGATTGAAGCTGCATTGCTCGAATCAGTCCGCCAACGAAAGCGGAATAATAATTCGTGCGGACAGCAATGCGCGTGCAACCATTCCGTTCATCGTGGCGAACCTCCTTTCGCAAAGTCTTGTATTCGGCGGGCGATCCGCTCGAACTAAGCCGTAAAGATAAGCGCGTCCACATACCCTTTCTACTAAAGGTTCACTATGTGGACGCGCAATTTTGAATTTGATATTCGTTTTTCGGATTATCTCAGATCATCCAAATCATTTCAGCAGCAACGTCAGCACGCCCGCAACAGCCATGCAACCGGCGGCAACAGCGAAAATCAGCAGATATTCGCCAGTCACCGCAATCGCAATCGCGCAAACGACAGCGCCAATCAACGAACCGAACGTATTCGCCAAACTGAACGCGGCCAACGAACGACCAACGGAACGCACATCCGGCAACGTCGCAAGATTCAACCCTTGGCTCACGCCGTCGTACACCACATACGCGAAACCTGCAAACAGCGCATACAACGCGACTGCCATCGCTCTATCGATCGGCGTCAACGGAAATACTACAGCAACCACAAACAACAGGCAGGCGGCAATCGCGGGAATACGGGAATCCTTGAAAGCGCGGGCGATACGACCAAGCAGAAGCGCAGCCAACAGCGATCCGACGAATGCGGCAACGGCCATCACCGACATAACCGCAGCCGCTCCGGACAAACCAAACATGGCGACCTGCGAAACATCACCCAAGCCATCCTGCGCAAGATACCACTGGTAAATCGCAATGCCGGAAGTGGCTGCGATGGCAAACATGCGCGCGGCAAACGCAATGAAGAACTTCGGAGCGCCCTTCGGCGGGCGATACTGCGAAAAATAATCGCCCTTCTTCACATCCTCCCGAGGCAAATAGCTGCTGGAACCCTCAAACGGCAACACCAGCAATGTAGCCACACCAGCCACCACCAGGCACAACGCAAACACCATCATGGCGAAACGCGTGGTGCCATCCCAACCGGAATCGTCAGCGGCCCACGTAAGCGAAACGGCCGCGATAATGCCGAACACCTGGCCGAACGCCTGACCAACGCCACGCCACGCGTCCGCACGATCACGGAACTTGTCGGGCACGCGCTCACCGAAAGCTGCTGCCAGCGGCATCGACACCATCGCATATCCGATCAGCGCGAACAGCCAGAACACGATGACCAACGGCATGAAATCGCATGCGGAAAGAATCGCCACCGACGTGGCAGTCAGCACCGTGCCGGCGATGATCCACGGGGTACGGCGGCCCAGCGGGCAGTACGAATGGTCGGATCCGACGGAAATCCACGCATTCATCAGAAACGTCAGCAGCGTGCCGACGATGCTGAGCAGCGCCAGATCGGTAACGCGGTTGGTGCCGGAAAGACGGCTGATGGTCTGCGGAATGAGCACGGAGTTGAGCGCGGCCATCGGCGCGGTGAACAGCAGCGCGCCAAGCGCGAAGCCGACGGTGAGGCGATGCACCTGCGGTTTGGTGGGCGTGGTGCCGTCGGGCGCGGTCATCGGGTCGCGCAGGTCGAGGAACGACGATTCGAGGTTCGGCACGGCCGCGTCAAGATGAGCAAACGCGGTCAGGGGGGAGCCACCTTCCGTGTTGATGCGGGTCTGCTGCACTTCCGGGCGTTCGTTGGAGGCCTCGGGCACGCGCGGATTCTGCTGTACGGCCAAGCGCTTCAGGGCCGCTTTGGTCTCTTCGGTCAGCGTTTTTTCGTAATCGGGACGGTCATCGATGCCGGGGCGCACGAACACCTGACCCGGCAGCGGCTGCGGCCGCATTGGAGGCTGCTGCTCATCTGCATTATGTTGATTGTCTTCAGTCATCTCTTGTTTCTATTCCTGTTTTTCTTGTTTTATATTGTCGCTTCTCGTTCTTGCTTCTATTTCGTTGCTCGTTTCGAAATGTCACACGAATATTCAGTACATATGAAAATCGCCCGGACGCACTGCAACAGTGCATTCGAGCGATTCTTTCGGCGGAATCAACCATATCAATACGTCCTGTCAGGCAGCAGAAACATGCGACGGCAAATCCAGTTGTATATCCATGCGCAGCAGTATTGCGGCAACGTGACTCCCCTCAATCACCAGCACAACCGCCGTCAACAGGAACACAAGCCATGGCAGCAGCGACTGCTTGATATTGCGTATCAAACAGCACGCCCATGATGGTGAAAAACATGTTGTCTTGATCGAAGAGCTTTGACATCTTTGGCATACGCTCACCTTACCCGCTTTTGCTTGGATTTCAGCTGATTCCCGGGAAAATTGTTTTCCCGATAAGACGATTTCTCGGAAAAACGAAAATGCGAATCGTCCTTCCTGAAGGAGAGGTGACAGGAAGGACGATTACAGATTTATGGATTTATGCGCGGTCAGGCCGCGACCGGCGGATTGGCGATCAGATCGTCCGTGCGGTGCTCACCGGCGGCATCACGCCATTCGAGCGTGGCGACGGACGCGGTGTTCTCCACACCAAGACCACGGCCCGGCTCAAACGTGAGCGTAGCCTGAGTGGTCGTGCCCTTCCATGTGAAGCTGATGGACGTGTCACCGTCGGCGCTGTACGAAAAGGTGCCGTCGAATGCATCAAGCTCATTGCGGAACTTAGCGAGCGCATTCAACGCCTTCACTACCGGACGCTGCAGATTCTCGTCGATCTCAGCAGTGGAATAGTAATGGCGATTGATATCGCGGCCATTATTGGTCTTGCGCAGCAACTCCATGTCGTTCTTGCCGGCAAGCGCGCCAACATAGTAGACCTGCGGAACGCCTGGCAGGAAGAACTGCACCGCGCGGGCTGCGATGTAGTGCTGGTCGTTGCATCCTAGCGCCGAATAGTAGGTGCTGTTGACCTGATACAGATCAAGATTGGACGCGGCAGCGCCGGTAGCGGCCTGCGATTCGCCGTGCGTGTTGGCGTGAATGGTGTTGACGAGATTGTCAACGTCCTCATCCGGCACGAGCCCCTTGAGCGAACGATCCAACTGGTCGGAACCAATATCGATCACTCCGATGCCATCATGCGTATCGAGTACGGTGACGGCATTGTTCGGACGGATGTCGGTCCAATGCGCGACCGGCTCAACGTGACCGGTATTCAACGAATGCAGCAACAGCGGCGGAAGCGCGAAATCGTAGACGCGATCGACCTTCGATGCAATCTCAACCTGCTTCTTGTAGTAGGAATGCACTTCGATGAGGATTTCCAAGCCGCGCTTGACACCCTCTTCACGCAGGCGGGAGATGAGCTTGAACGTCTTCGGAGTCATGAAGCAGCTCGTGCCAGCTTCCTTAGCGCCGTAGCCGACGGCGTCGAGACGAATGTAGCTGACGTGAGATGCAGCCATCTGATCGAAAATCGACATCAGATATTCCCAACCCTTGTCGGAATCGGTGTCAATATCAACCTGCTGCGGAGTGAAGCTGACCCAGACCAGGCGGGTCTTGCCGGCGAACTTGTAGTGGGTGAACGGCAGGCCCGGGCGCGGACGGTAGATGCCGGCCAGATCCTCTTCGGTTGCGCCGTCCGGAAAGACGGAGCTCATGGTCAGGAACATCGGGTAATACTCGGATTCCTCACCCTTTTCAAGCACGTCTTGGAACTGCTTGGATTCCCAGCTCATGTGGTTGACGATGGCGTCGACCATGACGTCGTGGGTCTTGGAAAGTTCGGCAACGTCATCCCAGCTGCCGAGGCGCGGATCCACCTTGGTATGGTCGATCGGATCGAAGCCTGCATCCGCGCCATCGAATGGAGTGAAGAACGGCAGGATATGCACGCCGTCATACACGCCGTCGAAGCGGGTGCGCAGGATGTCGGTCATCGAGCTAAGAGTGCCATCGCCGAGACGATCGGCGTAAGTGATGAGTTGCACTCTGTTTTTCATGGGACCTCCCTTGGCTCATGGGCGCGGGTGCAATTTGCGTGCGCATCTGCCTGTTTGTTGTTTACGTATTTGCATACTCACGTATGTATCGAACCGGTTCGATATTACCTCGAAAGGGACGTCAATGTCCAGTCGCGCAGTGAAATGCGCGTGTCGAACCGGTTTGATGCGGTGTTCTATGCAGCTAGCCTGTCCGACTCCAATGTGTCCGATTCTGCAGAATCGGACACACGGAACACTTTTCGGAACTCAGACGTCCGATTCAGCAGAATCGGACACATATGCACAAGTCGGATGATGAGCACGACTATCGACGGGCGTCCGCTGGTTGTGAACGCCGCTGAAATCGATGCGATACACACCGGGCACACGCATGAAGACGCGCATCATCAACGCGTGGTATCGCCTGGCACCAACGTGATGGGAATAAGCACGTTCGGCTCGAATGGCTTGGGCTTGTTCTTGCGCGAGGCGTTGGCTGCGGCCGCTTCCTCATTAGCGATCGCCTGCACCACATGGGCGGCGGCTGACTGCGCAATCGCCGAGAAATCCTGCGCGACCGCAGTCAGCTTCATGCCGGCCAAATCAGTCAAATATGTGCCATCGTAGGCGACGACCTGCAACTCACCTGGAATCGAAATTCCGCGACCCAACGCCTCGCGCACGCAGAAAGCCGCACCAATATCGGAACTGACCACAGCATCGACGCCTTCGGTCGCCACCCCGTCGAGCGCCTTGTCGACCGCGCGATGATAACCGGCGAAATCCATCACCTCACCAGCCTCGATATACTCATATTTCACGCCCGCGGCAGTCAATTCCTGCTCCAACGTGAGGTAGTAGCGCACCGTCGGGAACGTGGTCTTTCCTAAATCGAACGACCCCTCCCCAACTTCACCACGCGCCGCCAAATCGAAGAACTGGTCTCGTGGGCCGCCAATCATCACCACATGACGCGCGCCGCTGCGAATCAGCATCTGCGAAATCAGCCGACCACCCTGCTCGTGGTCGGATCCGACCGACGAAATACCGTCTCCAAGCACGCGGTCGAACGCGACGATCGGACGGTGAATCGACGTCCAATAATCACCGGGATGCGAGGTGTGCGCACACATGACGATGCCGTCCATCATGTGCCTGCGCAGCATGTCGACATATTGAATTTCGCCGTCCGCCTCATCCGCGGTGGAGCACAGCATAGTGCGCAGTCCTTGCGCGGCGAGCGCATGCTGCAGATGTGCGGTAAACGTTGCAAAGAACGGGTGGCGGATGGTGGGCACGATGACGCCGACCAGATTCGTGCGATCGTGGTACAGGTTGCGCGCAAGCTCGTTCGGTACATAATTGAGGGCTTGCATGGCCTTACGCACACGGTCGCGCATATCGCTGGATACGTATCCGGTGCCGTTCACCACCAGCGAGACAGTGCTCAGGGACACCCCGGCCTTCTTCGCCACATCGCGCATGCCGACCATGATCGTACCCTCCTCATCGTGCGCTGCCTTTCGCACTTTATTTAGCTTTCGTCGCATTTATCGCACTTCCGCACGTCGCAGATACGATTTTTTGAGATATTGCAACCATTTTACATACTCTCGAACCCGTTCGACACCTTGGCGTGCATGCCGTTTGACGAGGTTACACTTTTACTTGATTTTCAATATCGATTTTCCACATGCTTTTCTTTTTTAATATCACTTTATTGGTTTTTTGTTATCGAATTTTTGTCGGGTTGCATTTGACGATTACCGGCATATGCACCGATACAGATTTTCGCATGCCGCCCACAACACGGAAAACGGCAGCACAGTACAACGAAAGAAGCGGCGCAAAGCCCGCGATTCCCACGCTTACTTTGCGACGTTTTCACGGTTTACGCACTCTGGCGCTTTACGTGCGCGCTACGCCGTCGCGCCTGCGTGGCAGTCAGATCAGGCAGTCGGCACGAAGCCGACGCCTTACCTGATTGCGATATCGCAATCGCAATATCACAATGCACGAAAAACACGGCAATTACGCGGGATTGGACAGCATCGCGATACCGAAACCGATCGCAACGCATATCAACGGCACTGCCACGGTAGCGACCCCGTAGCCGATCGCCAGCGCGAATTTGCGTGTGCGGATCAGCGAAAGCACCTCGTTGATCGCAGTGGAAAACGTTGAAAATCCGCCAAGGAATCCCACGATGAACATCATGGTCGTGTCCATGTCAACCGATTGCGAATAGTACGACATCATGGCGATGCCTGCGCACAGGGATGCGATGCCGTTGATGACGAGCGTGGATATAGGGAAATTAGGATTCCGACCGCGCCAGTTGTTCCAACTACGCTGAATCGACACGTCAAGCACGTAACGGGCCATGGCGCCCAAGCCACCGCACACGCAAATCAGCCAAATCATCAATGAACCTCCCCCGTGGTCGGATCGGGCACCATCGGGATCTCCGCAGTCACCGGTTTCGGCTCGAAGCTCGGCAAATCCGCGGACGCAGATGATGGGACGACTGGCTGAGTGCTCGGCTGGACACTGTATTGCGCCGTGGAATACGTTGTGGATTGCGTTGTGAGTTGCACGGTGGAATGCACAGTGGACGCCGGCATACGTGTATCCGCTTCCAGTGTCTGCGATTCCGGTGTCTGCGATTCCGGTGTCTGCGATTCCAACGATGTCAGAATCGGTGAGGCCTGCGACGCCAACGATGGCGACTGCGCAGCCTGGGACGCCTGCTGTGCCGCACGTTGCGCAATCTGTGCAGCCTCAAGCGCCGCCTGGGCCGCGGAATGCGCCGCATCCGCCACCTTCACATGTTTCACACCGCCGGCGTCCATTTCCGCACCCAGAATGTCCGATTCTCCAGAATCGGACATCTGAGCGCGTATCTTCGTCCTCTGGTTGTCCGATTCTGGAGAATCGGACACAAAAAGTGCGTCTCGCACACGTTTTCGCGTTCCCTTAGCCAAAAGCCACCGCATAACCAGCACACCAGCCAAAGCTGCAACAATACCACCGACAAAACTTCCTGCAAGATAGCCGAACGCACTGGCCACGTGACGCTCGCGCAGCCCCTCCATCATCTCAAGCATGACTCCCGACATCGTCGACAATCCGCCAAGAAAACCTAAACCAACACCGCGACTGACCGCCTGTCGAACCCGACGACGCAACCACGATGCAGTCGTCATATATTCGGTCAACATCGCAAAAAGAAAACACGCAAGCATATTCGAAACGAATGTGCCGACAACAAAAGGCGTGCCGTTCACCGACGGCAGCAACATATCCAATCCGTGGCGGCAACCAACGCCAACAAAGCCGCCGATAAACACAACCAGATACATCAGTCCATCCGCCAAAGGATTGAACCGTGCCTGAACACGCTTCATCGGAGCGAGTGGAATCTGCGGCGGATTCGGCGCTGCAGCCGCTCCAGACGGTCGAATGCCGACACGGGTAACTTCCGTCAGGTCGATCGACTCCGTAGCAGGATTCGGATCGTCACCCGCATTTGGCGAGAATCCAGGCTCACTTTTTTGCGATTCCATTGCGCTCCCTTGTATTGGCCTCTGCTCTTGCGGACGACATCGTTCCGCAATACGGGCCGTGCAACAACGAGCTGGCCGCAGTTGCCACCTTCCTAACGTATACGAGTCTACACGCATACGCTACACGCGTACGCAAAGTGTCCGATTCGGGAGAAACGGACATCCAGCCCCCACTTTGCATGCCATATACATCCGATTCACCAGAATCGTACAAGCAGAATACGGAAAACACACTTTGCTTGACCGATTCGGGAGAAACGGACAAACAGTGCAGGATTACGACACATTCAATGTCTGATTCTCCAGAATCGGACATCCAAACCACAGTTTTCACGCTACGGTTGTCCGATTCTGCAGAATCGGACACTTACGGTGCACACATGGCTAGGTGAGCGGAGCGTCGCAAAGCCTCCGCATCGCAGGGCGAGCCTCACGCTCCTCCTCGCCGCTGAACAGCACCACCAAATAGTCGCCGGCACGCAGCAACGTGTCGCCACGAGGCACAATCTCACGTTCTCCGCGCCGTAAGCCAATAATCAAACAACCCGACGGCCACGCGACATCGCGCACACGTTGTCCGTCCGCAATCGCCCCCATCTCCAGCGGCAATTCCATAACGCCACTACCAACCTGGCTCGGAATCCTCGTATCCTCACCCTGCGCACGCATGTAGCGTTCCAGCAACTCGCCATAAATCGGCTTCGTACGCAGCAAATCAGAAACCAGCAACGCAATAAAAGCAACGGCAGCAACTGGCAGCATATGCGTCAACGTGCCAGACATTTCAACAGACAGCAGAATCGACGTAATCGGAGTCTTCACCGACGCAGCCAACGTGCCGGTCATCATGCAGACGGCAAAAATCGCAACCACTTCAGAAGACAGGCCAGCCCACTGATGCAACATCTCACCGCAAATACCACCAGCAAGCGCACCCACCGCAAGAATCGGCATGAAAATACCGCCCGGAGAACCCGATCCGAAACTCGTGCTTGTGAACAGCACCTTCACTACAAACAGTAGGCACAACATCCCCAAGCCAGCACTCGCATGCTCAGCCATGCTGATCAGATTCGAACCACCGCCGAGCACATCAGGCAGCCAAATCCCAACCGGCAAAGCAAGCGCGATCGCAATAACAGGACGGAATCGCAGCGGCACACGACCATATAACGTCTGGAAACCAAGCAGCGACCGGTTCATCATCGAACCAACCAAACCAGCAATCAAACCCAACGGAATCAGCCATACGTATTCGTCAAGCGAAAGCTGACCGATATCACCGAAATCCAACACCGGACGCAAACCGAAACAGTACTTCGACACACAATCGGCAGTCAATGAAGCCGCCGTCGCACCCATCAGAATCGCAGGAGAAAAACTACGATGCACCCCCTCCAGTGCGAACATCATGCCGGAAAGCGGAGCGCTGAATGCGGCAGATAAGCCAGCCGCGGCACCAGCCGTCACCAAATAATGCTCCTGCACGTCCTCACGACGCCTACCACGCAACCGATGCGACAGGAACTGCGCGCCCGAAGCGCCAATCTGAATCGACGGGCCCTCACGGCCCAACGACAATCCAAACAGAGCACCAAAAAGTCCACCGACGAAACGGACCGGCAAAATCGTCTGCCAACGCATCCGCAAGCCGCAAATCACCACACCATTCGTCTGCGGAATGCCGCTGCCAGATGCCATCGGCTCTTTTGCAATCATCCACGCAATAAGGGCGGACGCTGCGACGGCTGCGACGAACCACGGCGCCAGCAGCCACGGAGTTTCACGGATTTGCGCGTATATCCAGCGGGCCGCGGCAGTGGCCTGTTCGATGCCGAGACGATAGAGAACCACCAGCAGGCCAGAAACAAGGCCAACAAGAACGCCAGCACCCGCCATTTTCCACTTCAGCTGGTTGAAGCGTGGGATCAGCGGGTTGATAGAGGGAGACTGAGGCATTTGGTTCTCCTATCTGCATACCTCGCGTGTCCGATTCTGGAGAATCGGACAGCTATTGCACTTCTCCTACGTTCCGGACGTCCGATTCTGGAGAATCGGACAAATTTGGACAGCACACGTACGACAACAAAAATGCCGGCAGGCGCAAAGCCCACCGGCACACATCTGATGGGCAGCAACATCATCTGGCGTCACCCATCAGATCATCAATCAGTCGACCAGCGAGTTGATCTGAATAATGTGGTCACGCTGCGGACCCGTACCAATCACAGAAATACGGCAACCAGACAGCTCTTCAAGACGCTTCACATAATCTTGGCAGGTCTTCGGCAAATCATTGAAATCATGAATCTGAGAAATATCCTCTGACCAGCCTGGCATACTCTCGTAAATCGGCTTCGCTACAGCAAATTCAGCCTGATCAGTCGGCATATCGTCACGACGCTCACCGTTCACATCGTAAGCGACGCACAGCGGAATCTCCTTCAAACCGGTGAGCACGTCAAGCTTAGTGAGCACAATATCCGTCAAACCGTTGACCTGAGCCGCATAACGGTTCACCACCGCATCGAACCAGCCGCAACGACGCGGACGACCCGTAGTCACGCCATATTCATGACCCTGCGCACGCAGCCAATCGCCATCCTCGCCAAACAGCTCTGTCGGGAACGGACCCTCGCCAACGCGAGTCACATACGCCTTAGAAACACCAATCACACGGCTGATCTTGGTCGGACCAACGCCAGTGCCAGTACACGCGCCGCCAGCAGTCGGATTCGACGAAGTCACAAACGGATACGTACCATGATCCACATCAAGCATGGTCGCCTGACCACCCTCGAACAGCACGGTCTTGCCCTCGTCAAGCGCCTTGTTCAGCACCAGCGAAGTGTTGGCGACATACGGCTTCAGACGCTCACCAAGACGAAGCAGCTCATCCGTGGTTTCGTTCACATCAATCGGACGACGATTGTACAGCTTCACCAGCATCTGATTCTTCTGATGCAGGCTTGCTTCAACCTTGTCGTGCAAATGCTCCGCATTGAACAGGTCATGCACGCGGATGCCCACGCGATTAATCTTGTCGGCATACGCAGGTCCAATGCCGCGACCGGTGGTACCGATCTTGTGCTTACCGAGGAAACGTTCCGTCACCTTATCAAGCACACGATGATACGGCGCAATAATGTGCGCACCCTCACTCACCAGCAGTCGGGAGCAGTCCACACCGCGGCTTTCCAAGCCGTCGATCTCTTCGAAAAGCACTTCAGGATCGACAACAACACCGTTGCCGATAACCGGAGTCGCGGTCGGGCTGATGATGCCGGAGGGCAGCAGGTGCAGCGCATACGATTCGTCACCAACGACCACGGTATGACCCGCATTGTTGCCGCCATTGAAGCGCGCAACATAGTCAACCTTGGTGCCGATAAGATCGGTCGCCTTGCCCTTACCTTCGTCGCCCCACTGAGCGCCAATCAACACGATACCCGGCATAACGCACCTCCACGCTGTCGCCTTATTCCGCCGAAGACAGCGTACCCTGAGCCCTCTACTGTTGAGGGGCCGCAGCGGTCACAGAAGCCCCTTTTTTCAGCCGTCATGTGTCCGTTTCTCCAGAATCGGACAAACAAGGGCAACAGATAACAACACAAAGCCAACGACAACCATCAGCCCTAGCAACACCACTCGGACTCCGAAACAACATTCCTGTCACGAAACCGCCTCATAATGGAACCATGACTATCGCAACTCCTGAACGCTATGCCGAAATGCTAGACGCAGCCCATCGCGGCGGATATGCGTATCCCGCGATCAACGTGACCAGCACGCAAACCCTCAACGCCGCATTGCAGGGCTTTGCCGAAGCGGAATCCGACGGCATCATTCAGGTGTCCGTAGGCGGATCCGCCTACTTTTCGGGGCAAAGCGTGAACGACCGCGTAGTCGGATCGCTGGCATTTGCCGCGTTTGCACATGAAGTGGCCGCACAATATCCAAACATTACCGTGGCGCTACACACCGACCATTGCGCCAAACAATACTTGGACGAATGGGTGCGCCCACTGCTCGCGCACGAGGCTGAGCAAGTGCGCCGCGGCGAAGATCCGACGTTCCAGTCGCACATGTGGGACGGCTCGACGGTACCACTCGAAGAAAACCTCGACATCGCCGAAGAACTGTTGGAAAAGTCGGTAAAGGCGCATACCGTGCTCGAAATCGAGATTGGTGCGGTCGGCGGCGAGGAAGACGGACATTCTGCGGAAATCAACGAAAAACTGTATTCCACTCCGGCCGACGGCGTGCGCGTGGCGGAACGACTGGGATTGGGCGAGCATGGCCGCTACATGGCCGCGTTCACGTTCGGCAATGTGCATGGCGCATACAAGCCTGGCGTGGTGCAGTTGCGTCCGCGTCTACTGCACGATATTCAGACGGAAGTGTGGAACGCCGCGCATGACGGGCGATTGGGAAGCGTCGATTCCGCGCACGTCGCGTCGTGCGCCCTGCCGGATATGCCAGAAGGCAAGCCGTTCCCACTGGTATTCCATGGCGGTTCCGGATCGTCGCCTGCTGAGATTGCAGAAGCGGTCAGTTACGGCGTGGTCAAGATGAACATCGACACGGATACGCAGTACGCGTTCTCGCGTGCGATTGCCGGGCATATGTTCCGTAATTATGATGCGGTTTTGAAGATTGACGGCGAAGTCGGCAATAAGAAGCTGTACGATCCGCGCTCTTGGGGGCGTGAAGCCGAAACGGCGATGGCCCAACGCGTAGTCGAAGCGTGCAAGCAGCTAGGCTCCGCAGGGCGCGCGCTGAAGTAGCTGAGGTAGGACGGATGGCTGGTACCTCATAATCACCGAGCATAGGAAGCCCTCACCTTTAGCATGTCCGATTCTCCAGAATCAGACGACCAGGCGTCCTCTCCTATGTTCTAGTTGTCCGATTCTCCAGAATCGGACATGCTAACGGCAGAGCCAGCGGATTTAGGGCAACCGTGCCCAAAACCATACGCCATCCAATTCCGGACATGCGAAAAAGCGCATACCGCGCCGTCAAATCAAATAACCTTTCGCAACGAAATCACACTGCAGAATCCCACATCACACGCATACAAGCATGCATACAAATCAATACGTCTTGCATACGAAACCTTTGAACGGCGACGAATAAGCATGCGCATCCCGAGGCACCTCCGCCGCAGCCAAACGCTTGCGCAACTGCTCGCGGTCACGCACATGTTCCATCTGGAATCGCACGACACTAATCCGCAGCATATTCAACTCCGTCTCACGGTCCTTTTCACGCAAAATCGCGTCAACCGCATCGCCATTATTCAACATGGACGGATCAATATACTTCTGCCGGCCATCCAACTCGCCAACAACAATACTGCCGTCATCACGAGTCCACAGATAATCCGCGCGAATGTCGCGACCATCCAACGGACTAGCGAAACTGACTTGCATTTGCGGCTGCGCAAATCCTAATTCCAGCATGGTGGCGAGCGCGACAGCCTCACCCCCGTTTTCGCAAGCTGGTTCGACATGTTCGGCGATATACCGCGCTCGGATGATGCCGCCGATCCTTTTCTTGCGATTGACGTAATCCTGGAATCGTTCTTTTGGCATGCCGGTTTGGCGTAGGGCTGTGCAGCACGTTGACATCGCGTTTTCCATGTCGAGCATGCGCGCGCAATCGGCCATGGTTTCGATTCCCGAAGTCACGCGCATGTCGTCCACAATGGTCGTCGACGGAAAATCCTTGTAATAGTGGGCGATCGCGTAGCCATGCCGTCCCGCTTTGGAACGGTTCGCGACCGCGATGTGCACGTACCGTTGCAGTTTGATGGTAGTGGTGAAGCCGAGAGCGCCGGCCGCCGACGGCCCGCATAGCACCCAATCGGGGTGTTCGTGGCATACGGTGCGATTCGTCCATATGATGCGTTCCGAGTAAGACAGGGATTCCCACTTTTGCGCATTGATATACATGCCTTTGTGGGGCATAACAATTTCTCCCGCGCGTGTGCGACGTTGGAACGCGCGGCGGTCTTTCGGTTGCTTTGGTACCGCCAAACGACGATGCTTGTAGGCTTGGTCAAGCATGGCATCGATCCGTTGCTGCGTTTGAGTTTGCGAGGATTGCTTACGCGGGACGCGTCGCGGGCGCTTGTGCGAGGCGTGTTCCGAAGGCGGAGGGCCGTTCGCAGGTTTGCCTGACGGACGATACGATTCGCCGGTCACTGCCACAGGCGAGTTCTTTTTTGACTTCGCATTGTGCTGATTTTGCCGGTTCTGTTGGTTCTGTTGAGTATTCATGCGCACACGATAAAGGATGTTTCGTGGAATGCGCCAGTCAAAACCGGGGTTGTGGTCGGAGGACGTGAGTTATCCACAGGGTCGGCGTGTCGGGGGCAATGCGTCTCGCATATTATGCCGCTTAGTTGTCCGATTCTGGAGAAACGGACAGTCAAACGTCCACGCATCCGGTCCACTTGTCCGATTCTCCAGAATCAGCCAAACAACCGCCACCGTTTTTATCATGTTTGTCCGATTCTCCAGAATCGGACAAACATGAGAGCATGCACCACCTCCACGGACAGCGCATCCGACTCTTCATCTAGCGTTTCGCAAACCACAGGTTAATCAGCGATCCACTAATCACCAACGCAACACCAATCCAAAACGGCATTCCAAGCGCCACGCCCAACAGAACCGTGCTAGAAGCCGTGGAGAACAACGGCGTCGCATACGACCCAATCGCCAGCGTCTCCATGCTTCCGTGCAACATGCCATATCCCCAACAGGCATATCCTCCCGCAATAGATGCGGCACAAGCAGCCAACGCAACATAACCACCAATCCCGGGCGCAGTCGCAGGCAGGCCTTCCCCCGAAGTGAAGTGAATCAACCATAACACAACAGCGACACAGCAGAAGAAAATCGTCGTGCCGTCGTATCCGTCGGACATTTTCGGCGTCACCGTCGCGTAAATTGCCCAAATGAAAGCCCCAGCGAAAGCCAAAGCATACGGAAGGGGGTTGCTGGAAATGTTACGCAACGCTTCATGAACGTTAAGACTTTCACCCCCTACCGCCATTGCGACGCCAATGGTCGCAACGATTGCACTAGGAAGCGCCTTCCAGACCGCACCTCGTTTATGTGAGACGGCCGCGGTCATCAGTACAAGCAATGTCGGCCATAAATAATTGACCAAACTGACCTCAACGGATTGTGCAGCTGTCGATGCGAGCCCGATCGATAGTGAGATTGACGCCTCGTATGCAACGAACATGATTCCGCAGATGATGAGATATTTGCGCGGCGCGCGACGGATTGGCGTCGGTTTACGCACGACCAGTAGCAGAATTCCGCCAACCGTGTAGATAAGCGCGGACCCGAGCGTTGCGCCGAACGATTCGGAAACCAGACGGACGAGTCCGGCCATGAAACCCCAAAGCACAATCGCAAGAAGGCCGATAACCGTGCCGCTATGTGCGATCGCATGGCCTTTGAGCGGACTGTAGGCATTGCCACGCTCGGGAGATTCCGGATTCGCAAGCTGCGGATGGAATTCAGGGTTCTTCTCGTTCGTACTCACAAGTCTCACGTTACTGCATCCACGTCATACATGTCCGATTCTGGAGAAACGGACATGTATGGCCTGCGTACGACACCTTATGTGTCCGTTTCTCCAGAATCGGACATGCAAACCACGGCACACACGTATTGTGTGTCTGATTCACCAGAATCGGACAACTAAAGTACGGCTGAAGAGCCGTAGACGTCGTACGAGTGGAATATTCGGCGATAGCGGCATCACATCGGCACAGTGGCAACACCATGACAACGTTTAACCGCCCCCTGCAGTTGATCAGCAAACGGCATAATCCAAAACGTTGAAACAAATATGATTTATAGCCTCGCCGTTGAAGCGTTTGGAGCGGATGACGGGAGTCGAACCCGCCTCTAAAGCTTGGGAAGCTTTCGTTCTACCGATGAACTACATCCGCAAAAAGCGTGCCTTTTGGACACAATCATTTAGTCTAGCATGCATTCGCAGCATTCATGACCGTCGACCGATATTCGATACCGTCACCCATTTGCCAAATCGCACATCAATCAACACGCAACAGCCACAACAGCATTAATGTCACTTGTCAGCTGATATCAGAATATTCATGCAATACATCACAACAGGAAACAACCACGGAAAACCACGGAAAACCACAGGAAACAGCTACAATTCGTAACAGAATCAGCAGAATCCTATGCAATCACACATGACTTGCGCAACGCGCACATTGCAATCGCACATCGATCAGCGACCATACCCGCCTTGCACGGGATTCTGCGAATAATCTCGTGAATAACCCCCGCCAGAGTATACCCCCGAACCGGCACCGGCACCAGAGATACCCCCATTCTGCCGACGAATATCCGCCGAAGCATACCCGCTCGTCGCATAACCGCCAGCCAAATAGCCGGACTGCACGCCCTGCGCCTTCATCTCCTGACTCATCTGCATCAACCGGGCAATACGATCCTCAGTCGCCGGATGCGTGGAAAACAGGCGAGAAAAACCTTCCGCAGAGAACGGATTCGCAATCATCATCGCAGCAACCGACTGCGTACCGGCAGTCTTCTGCATCGGCATCGCCTCAGCGCCGTTCGAAATCTTATTCAATGCGGATGCGAGCGCCTCCGGATCTTCCGTAAGCATGGAACCATCTTCGTCAGCATCATATTCTCGCGTACGCGAAATCGCCATCTGAATAAGCGAAGCGGCAATCGGCGCAAGAATCGTGCTCAACAACACGCCCAGCAATCCAAGACCATTAGAAGACGAGTCATTACGATCATCGCGCGAATTGCCACCACCGAAATACATGAGCGAATAGCCAAGATACGAAATGACCGTCGCCATTGCGGACGCGATCGCAGACGTCAGAATATCGTGATTGTACACGTGCATAAGCTCGTGCCCAAGTACGCCGCGAATCTCGCGTTCGTTCAGCATCTGCAGAATACCCTGCGTGCAGCAGACCGCCGCATGACGTTCATTGCGTCCCGTTGCGAACGCATTGGGGCTCATGGTTGGGGCGATATAAATACGCGGCATCGGCTTGCCCGCCTTCGCCGACAGTTCGCGCACAATTTTGTACAGTACCGGCGCTTCCTGCTCGCTGACTTCCTGCGCATGCATGGATGCAATCGCAAGTTTGTCGGAAAACCAGTAGGATGCGAACGTTGAGCCAAGTCCGATGAGAATGTAGATACCAAGCGTACGCTGGTCGCCACCGGTCGCCCACCAAATGAGCATGATGACGCCCCACATCAACGCGAATAACAGCGTTGTCTTCAAGCCATTGCAATGGCCATGCACCCGCAATTTGCCGTTCATGGTCACTAGCGTAGAAACGGAGCCTGAGTTTTTGCTGGATATGTGCTGGAGACTGGACTGCGGAAAGGACTAGGGGGCAGTTGCGGAAGTTCGCATACTCAGCTTCTCCCCGGATGTCCGATTCACCAGAAACGGACAAGTACGGGATAAAAAAGCGTCTTGGGTGTCCGATTCACCAGAATCGGACACCCAAGACGCATGAAAAAGCCTGAAACCTATCGGACCGGACTCCAAACACCCGCCTTAGGCGTGAGCCAGGGCGCGCATCTGCTCCGGATCGATGACCTTCTTGTGCTCGCGACCTTCCTTCGCACCCTCAGCGCGTTCGAACGCGTCAATCTTCTTCCAACCGGCAAAGTCGATCGGCTTGACACCGCGCGACTCCAGCAGTCGGTCGATGGACTCCGGATCACGATCAGCGGCCACACGACCACCCTCGGCAGCCTTCGACAGATCTTCCAGCATGTTGGTCACGATCAGCAACGCGTCGGACTTGGTGGAACCGATCAAACCAACCGGACCGCGCTTCGCCCAACCGGTCGCATACAGACGCTCACGCACCTCAACCGCAGCATCCGCACCATCAGCTCCAGC
Source organism: Bifidobacterium sp. N4G05 (assembly GCF_002742445.1). Classification (GTDB taxonomy): domain Bacteria; phylum Actinomycetota; class Actinomycetes; order Actinomycetales; family Bifidobacteriaceae; genus Bifidobacterium; species Bifidobacterium hominis. Next base: position 46,409 of record NZ_NJNQ01000006.1, read on the forward strand.
CTCAGCAGCAACGGTGATGCGTCCGTCACCGTTCGCGTTCGCCAGATGCGCGTGACGCTCGTCGTACGCGATGCCCGGCGCGGTGGCCGGCTTGTAGCCGATCGCATGGTACACGGCCTGCACCGGATACTCTTCAAACTCGCCGGTGCGGCTCATCTTGCCGTCAGCCGACGTTTCGGTCTTCTCCACGCGAATGCCAACGACCTTGCCGTCCTCACCCAACACTTCGACCGGCGCGGAATTGAAGTGCACATAATACTTGCGATCAGCCGGATTACCCTCGTAATCCACGTCACCGTCATCTTCCATGTCTTCCGCCATCTCACGAATCGTGAACAGCTCTTCGACCATCTGACGGGTCAGCTTGTCTTTGCCGGCCTCTTCAATCGTGTCTTCATCCAAATCGAAATCGTCTTCGTTGATGATCAGCTGCACTCCCGGCAGCTTCTCCATCTCGCGCAATTCCTGCACGGAGAACTTGGCTTGCGCCACACCGCGACGAATAAACAGGTGCAGCACGCGAGCCTTGTTCGCCTTGATGCCCTCGTACACATTGTCTGGAATATCAGTACGTTCCTTCAGATCGTCGGCATTGCGCATGAGTTCGCGCGCCACATCCATGGCCACGTTGCCGCCGCCGATCACGGCGACTTCCTCAGCTGCAAGCGGCCATTCGCGAGCGCCGGTCGGATAACCGTCGTACCATTCCACAAACTTGGCTGCGCCATACACGCCATCCAGGTCGGCACCCGGCAGTCCAAGTGGCTTGTCCTCAACGGCACCGGTGGCGAACAGCACGGCATCGTAACGTTCAAGCAGCTCGTCGAGGGTCACGTCCTTGCCGAATTCCACGTCGCAATACAGGTGGATGTCGGGGTTGTCGAGTGTCTTTTCGAGTGCCGACGCGATGAATTTGATGGACGGGTGGTCGGGGGCCACGCCGTAGCGCACCAGACCGAACGGCACCGGCAGCTTTTCGAACAGGTCGATGCGCGCGGCAGTACCGAGGCCAAGCTCCTCGCCGAGCTTCTTCAACTGGCGCAGGAAAATGTCGGAGGAGTAGACGCCTGCAGGGCCGGCGCCGATTACAGCAATACGAAGTTCATTAGTTTCAGTCACGCGCTCTAGCCTAATGCATTCCCTGCATTTGCGACAGGGGCGCTTATGCACTTTCTTACGACTTCTTCGCCTTGTTTTCTTCTGGTTTCGCCCTTTGGATTTTTAGGCCCGTCCCATTCGCAGCGTTTTCTGTTTTTGGATGTCCGATTCTGCAGAATCGGACACGTGGGATACCGAAACATGCACCTGCTTGTCCGATTCACCAGAAACGGACAAGCAAGACAACAAAACGCATGTTTGAATGTTCGTTTCTCCAGAATCGGACATCTTTGCACCGAACGAAAGGCACGGACCGTGACTGCTGACGCACTATGGGCAAAATATCAACGTTCGGTAACGGACGGTTCATATAATGTACGCGGCGTCCACGCAGAGGTAGCGATAATGGCGGTGATACGGCCCGCTTTCACGAAACAGCTTCCGCCGGAAAATTGCGACGTGCAGTCAAAAATAATAAAAGAAATCAGAGAAAAGAACTACTACTATGAGTAACTCCAATACATCGTCAAACGCGACGCAGCAGTCGTCCGCGCAGAAGCAGGATAAAAGCGATGCTGGTTATGCGAAGGATTTGAAGCCGCGTCATATTCAGATGATTGCGATTGGCGGTTCCATTGGCACCGGCCTGTTTTTGGGTGCGGGCGGCCGTCTTGTGCAAGGTGGCGCGGGTCTTGCGATCGCATACGCGGTGTGCGGCATTTTCGCGTTCTTGATGGTGCGTGCGTTGGGTGAGCTTGCGATTCGCCGTCCGTCGTCGGGCGCGTTCGTTTCATATGCCCGCGAATTCCTGGGCGAGAAGGGCGCGTATGTGACCGGCTGGCTGTTCTTCCTGGACTGGTCAGTCACGGTTATGGCTGACATCACCGCCGTCGCCGTATATTTCCACTATTGGAAGGCGTTCCAGGGGGTGCCTCAATGGCTGATTGCCTTGTGCGCGTTGGCGTTGGTGTTCGTGTTGAATCTGCTGAGCGTGAAGATGTTCGGTGAGGCGGAATTCTGGTTCGCTGCTATCAAGGTGGCTACGATCATCTCGTTCATGGTCATTGCGATTTGGGCGATTGTCACGGGCGCTCCGGTTGGCGATGCGCATGCCGGTGTCGCGAACATCACCGACAATGGCGGCCTGTTCCCGAATGGTATCGCTCCAGTGTTCGCACTGACCCTCGGTGTAGTGTTCGCGTTCGGCGGTACCGAAATGGTTGGCGTGGCTGCAGGTGAGGCGAAGGACGCCGAAAAGGTGCTGCCGAAGGCCATTAATTCGATGATCATCCGTATTTTCGTGTTTTACGTGGGTTCCGTGGTGCTTATGGCGCTGGTGCTGCCATACACCGCTTACTCGTCGAACGAATCTCCGTTCGTCACGTTCTTCTCCGGCATTGGCATTCCGCATGCCGGAGATGTGATTCAGGTTGTGGTGCTCACCGCGGCGCTTTCCTCCCTGAACGCTGGTTTGTATTCCACAGGCCGTACGCTGCGCTCACTGGCTGTGGCCGGCTCGGGTCCGAGGTTCGCCGCGCGCATGAACAAGCATCATGTGCCGTATGGCGGCATTATCATCACGTCTGCTCTTGGCCTAATCGGCGTGGTGATGAATGCGGTACTTCCTGCCGACGCGTTTGAGATCGTCATGAATCTGGCCGGCATCGGCATTGCCGGAACATGGGCGGCTATTCTCGTCACACATCTTGCGTTCTTGAAGAAGGTGAAGACCGGTGAGGAGATTCGCCCCGACTACCACATGCCGGGCGCTCCATACACGAATTACATTTCGCTTATCTTCTTCGCGGTTGTCGTGCTGTCGAATCTCACCAGCGCCGCCGGCCGTTGGACGCTCGCCATGTTCGTAGTGGTGGTCATCGCCATGGTTGCAGGCTGGTTCTACATGCGTGGCCGCATCAACGGCGATCTGATGGACGAAATGCTCGACGACAACGGCAACGACGTGCCTGACGTGCTTGAAACCACGGAAGTGCCGGGCAAGTAGTCGAAATCGCAAGCCATCTGGATTCAACCAGATATTGCTGAATCCAGATGAATACAATGTGCGTCTGCAGTAATCGCACGCAATGAGCGCGGCAGACGCACGTACAATCGCAAGTAGTCGCACAATCGCGGGATGCAGGAATCCGGAATATCGGAATTCACTCATCCCGCAATCGCAAGCAAGTACTTATCAAGTACCAAGCAATCGTAAGAAGGTGGCAATGCGCATTCACATCACATATACCGGCGGTACCATCGGCATGATCGACTCTCCGAACGGTCTGATTCCGGGCGCCGACACTCGCGGATGGCTGTTCCGCCTGCTGGAGGACGCGCACATGGACGCAAGCCTGTTCACGTTCACCGAACTTGATCCGCTGATCGACTCATCGAACGCGACGCCCGACAATTGGCAGACGATGGTTGATGACTTGCGTGCGCATCACGATGATGCCGACGCGTTCGTGGTGCTGCATGGCACCGACACGATGAGCTATTCGAGCGCCGCGCTTTCGTACGCATTGGCCGATTTCGGCAAGCCGGTGATTTTCACGGGCTCGCAACATCCGCTCGGCAAAATCGAATCGGATGCCACTGCGAATGTCACGGGCGCGCTGAACGCCGCGATGAGCGGACGATTCCACGGTGTGGGACTGTTTTTTGGACATCACCTGTTTGCCGGCAATCGCGTGAGCAAGTCGTCGAGTTGGGCGTTTGAAGGATTTTCGGCGCCTTCCGTCGGACCACTGGCTCGTACGGGCACGCCATGGCATTGGTATGCGGGTGACGCCGCTTCGACCGGTTACGGCTGGACGTCACCTCAACCTTACTCCCGTCATGATGTTGCCGTGATTGATATGGCGCCCGGCATTTCCGCAGCGCGATTGGAAGCGATGCTTACACCGCGTCCGGAAGCGGTATTGTTGCGCGCGTACGGCGTCGGCAATGTGCCGAGCGACGAGCCTGGACTGACCGACGTAATTGCCGACGTGCTACATGACGATGTTCCCGTCGTGATTGCATCGCAATGTCAGCAGGCGGAAGTGCTGCTCGGCCATTACGAGACGGGCGATGCGATCGCTCGCGCCGGCGCGATCGGATCCGGTGATATGACGCTGGAAGCCGCGTATGCGAAAATCATGTTCCTGCTGTCGCAAGGCGTGACCGGAGCCGACTTTGGCAAGTGGATGCGCGTATCGATCGCTGGAGAAATCTCGCCAAGCTCGTTGTAAACGCTTCCCCAAAGCGCCGCGCATGACACCACTCCCCGCAATCACGCGGATTCGCCGCGATCGAAAAGCACGGTGAGCGCCCACAGAATGCTGACCACGTCGATCACCTCCTGCATGAATGCGCCAACAACCACGGGAATCAGGTTGAATGCGGCTGCAACCATGCCGATGATGGCGAGGCCGAGACCGATCAACACCGCCTGAAGCATCACGTTTTTCGTACGGCGTGCGATGGCGATGGCACGCGGCACAGAGGCGATGTCATCATTCATGATGACCACTTGCGCGGATTCGGAAGCTGCGGTGGACGTGCCGTCGGTCATGGCCATGCCGATGTCGGCAACTGCAAGTACAGGGGCATCGTTGACGCCGTCGCCGACCATCATGGTAACTTGGCGATTCCTGGATTTGCCAGTTATACGCCGCATGATGCGGGCGGGCATGGACTGGTTTTGATGCGTGGACTCGGTGGCGTTCTTAACAGCGGCAACCTTATCTTCAGGGAACAGCTCGGATTGCACGTCATCGATACCGACCTCGTTTGCGATGATGCGGGCGGATGCGGCCTTGTCGCCGGTAAGCATGGACAGTTCCTTGATGCCGAGCTCATGCAGACGGGCCAAGGAACGTTTCGTATTCGCACGGGGCACGTCGCGAAGCACGATGCGGGCGGCCAGTTTGCCGTCGATCGCCACGTATGCGGCCATTTCGTCAGGCGCGAGCGGGGCAAACAGCGAGCCGACGGTTTCAGGCTTGCGGGCGGATGCAGTCTGCGCGGCTGCGACGGACACGGATGGGGCTACAACCGTAGACCGTCCCTCGCCAGACACTCCACCTCGCGTTCCAAGAGTGTCCGATTCTGGAGAATCGGACACATACGCACGCATTTCAGTCCTTTGGATGTCCGTTTCTGGAGAATCGGACATCCTTGCGTACATTTCACCCGTCTGGTTGTCCGATTCTGGAGAATCGGACACGTGATACGTTGCATTCGGCATATGCAACACCGGCATGAATCCGGATTCGTCGGCCGTCGCATACGCAAAACGCCCCACACGCACCCGGTGCCCGTTCACTTCGCCGGAAACACCTTTACCTGAATCCTCCACAATGTTCTTCACCACCGGATAGTCGCGCCCATGCCCAGGCAAATCACGCTCAGCGCATAACCGCTGCCCCGACGCATATCGCGCATACAAGTCGTCCATAGCCTTGCGCCCGGCCGCCGCAATGCCTTTCGACAGAATATGCACCGAGTAACTTTCCACCACACCGGCCATCATGAGAATATGGTCTTCATTGAACGGCGAACTCGTTCCGAACGGTTTCTCCACGCGCACGACCTGCGGTTGCTTGACGGTAAGCGTGCCGGTTTTATCGAAGAAAATATGCGATACGCGGCCTAGATTTTCCAACACGTCCTGTGCTTTAATCAGGATTCCCGCTTTGGCAAGGCGCCCTGTTCCAGCTACATACGCAACCGGCGCGGCAATCAGCAGCGGGCAAGGAGTGGCGAGAACCAGCACCTGTGCAAATCGCAGCGGCAGTCCGGAAACCGCCCATGCAATCCCAGCAATCGCAAGCGAAAGCACGGTAAACGGCACTGCAAGCATATCCGCGGTCTTCACGACAGCGGGGCGCGACTCCTGCGCCGACGAAACCAGCTCGAGAATCTTCTGATACTGCGAATCCTGCGCAAGTTGCGTGGCACGCATGGTCAACGTGGTCGAGCCATTGACTGCGCCAGACATCACGCGAGCGCCCGCATACACTTCACGCGGCACAGGCTCGCCGTTGATGTTGCTTAGGTCCAGCGTGGCCACACCCGACAGCAGCTCGCCGTCGACAGGCACCGTTTCGCCAGGCAGCACCAGAATCACGTCGCCAAGCCGCACCTGATCGACGGGGACCGTTTCGAAGCGCTCTCCAGCCGCATCATACGTTTGCGAAGCACCTTTTGTGTCCGATTCTGCAGAATCGGACATGTGCAGTCTCACTTCGCCACCATTTTTGTCCGATTCTGGAGATTCGGACACATAAGCATGCTTTTCACCGTCTTGGTTGTCCGTTTCTGCAGAATCGGACATTCTGACGGCACGGAATCCGTCGGCTGTCACGTCGGCCGTATGCTCGCTGCCCGTAGCATGCACATGCCCGCGCACTCCCGGCAGCGCAACCACGTGCGCGGTTCGGGGTGCCGCGTCAATCAGCGCGGTCAGGTTGCTTTCGGCCTTCGACTGCGCGAATTCCTCGATCGCCTCGCCGGATGAGATCATCAGCACCACGGCCCAAGCGGCCCAATATTCCTGCACTGCAACCGTCGACGCAATCGCAACGACCGCCAGCAGATCGACGCCAACATGGCCGTTCCGTAGATCGTCGATCATGCCACGCACCGTCACCACAATCGTGTAAGCGACCAGCGCGATCACTATCCACTGCCCAACACCCGGATTAAACGCGTTCAGCCAACCGAAGCCAGCATGCAAATCGTGAGAAGCCCACGCGGCCTCGCCCCATGGCCTCCACTCCCCCAGCAATGTCAACGGAATCGCGGCCAGAATGGTGATCGGCAGTAACGGAACCTGCTTGCACAGTCGCCAGCAAATATCGATGATTCTACGCATGAGAATCTCCTTACGCTCGTATCGGACGCCTTGTTAACCCATCGGCGCCTCGCCCGCGCGAGCCATCGATACACGGCGTAAAAAGATATTTCCAGCGTAGCAAACATTTGCGATTTTCGTGTCGTAATTGCCAAAAAAATAGAAAAGCAGGACTGTATGATTGTTCGCACAGTCCTGCTTCTGCTTTTAACTTTTATTGGTTTTCGTTGGTTTTCCGCGGTTTTACCGTTCTCGCGATGACGTTCACAAGACGTTCTTGCGATTAAGCAACTCCAGTTACGTCTTCGCCGTCAGCCTATCGGGTGGTCGCCACCTGTATTGCAGCCCGCCGTAGCCGACCGCAACCATCCACGGCCAACCGCGGCGGTCTGTCGCGCTTTACCACAGACCGAACGGGTCGAACAGGCCGCCTCCGTCACCGTAGCCGTTGCTACCATTGCCGTCGCTCTGTCCATTTCCGTTGCCGCTATTACCGCCGTTACCGTCGTTACCGTTACCGTAACCGTTGCCATTGCCGTTCTGGCTCTGGCCATCATTGCCGTTGTTCTGCTGGTTCCGGTTGTTGGAGGAGTTCGTCTGGGATTCCTCCTGGTCGAGCGTCACGTCAAGCTCCATGGTGTTGCCGTCGCGCACGACCGTCAATGTCACCTTGTCGTTCATGGCGGAGGCGCGCACGTAGCCGAGCAGCGAATAGTTGTTGTTCACCGCCTTGCCGTTGAACGCCACGATGGAGTCGCCGGCCTTCACTCCGGCCTTGGCTGCCGGGCTGTTGTCGACCACGGACTGCACCTGCGTGCAACCGCGGGTCACGCCGTCCGCCTCGACCGTGGAGCTCTTGATGGTGACGCCGAGCGCCACATGCTGCACGGTGCCGTTGTCGATGATTTCGTTGGCCACGCGCTTTACCAGGTTCGACGGAATGGCGAAGCCGATGCCGATGGATCCGGCTGTGCCGGAAGACGTTGTGGTGGATGCGATGGATGAGTTGATGCCAATCACCTGGCCGGCCGCATTGAAGGTCGGACCGCCGGAATTACCTGGGTTGACGGCCGCGTCAATCTGCACGGCGTTGGTGACGATGTCGTTGTTGTTGTCATCGGACACGGTCACCGGGCGGTTGAGCGCGGAAACGATGCCGACGGTTGCGGTGTCATCGTAGCCGAGCGGATTGCCGATGGCCATCACGGATTCACCCACGGCAAGATTGTCGGAATCGGCAAATTCTGCGGCTTTCAGATTGCTCGGAGGATTGTCGAGTTTGATTACGGCCAGATCGGTGGTGGTGTCGGTGCCGACGATTTGCGCTGAGTAGATGGTGCCGTTGGCGAGCGTCACTTGAATCTGCTTCGCACCGGAAATCACATGGTTGTTGGTGACGATGTAGCCTTTGTCGCTAATGATTGCGCCGGAGCCTTTGGCGCTGCCGTCGCTGGTTGCCACGTCAATGGACACCACAGAATCGGACACTTCCTTCGCCACCGCACTCCAGTCCGCGGCCTCGCCGGATTTGGCTTTAGCCGAACCGGATCCGGACGTGTTGGACTTCACGTTGGTCAGTGAGCTGGAGGTGGGTACGGTCACCCATCCATTGGTGATTGCCACGTAGCCGACGCCGAGGCAGAGGACCGCGGAAACAAGCGCCGCCACCACGCCGGTCATCACATGCCCGGTCACGCCGGAAGCGGACTTCGGCTTGGCTGCAGCGCCATTCTGCTGCGGGGCACCGAACGGATTACCGTTATTCGGATTCCCAAACGGATTACCGTTATTCAGATTATTCGGCCCGGCCGGTGGCACGTTGGCACCGGCTTGCGCCGTGGGCTTCATGAACGGATTGCCGTTATTCGATTGCGTGTTCTGCTGATCGTTCTGCTGATTTCCACCCACATACGGATTTCCGAAGAAAGGATTGCGAGGCCGCTGCGGCTGCTGCGGAGCCTGCCCGTATGTGCCATATTGCGGCTGCGGAGGCATGTTCGGCGCGTCACTCGCCGTACCGTTCGCGGCTGCGGCGCCATTAGCCGGCTGCGTCGGCACGGGACCGTACGCACCATATTCCGGTGCCGGACGGTACTGCTGAGACGGCGCATCCTGCGCGGAACCGCCAACCACGGTACGCTCGCCCACTGCGGAAGCATAATCCGGAGTATCGCCCGCCGCAGCCGCGGATTCCGCCGAAGCGTCATCGTTCGCAACAGGCATGGCGGCCGTCGGCTGATCCTCAATACCGCCCTGCACGTCAATCGGTTCGGTGGCCGACTCTGCGGCATACGGCTCGCCTGCGTAAGTTTGCGTCTGTTCCGCATCAACCGGCGGCATCGGCACGGTCTGCTGTTCGTCATTCTGCGGCTGCACGGCGTTCTGGTCGTTCTCTTCAGCCATTTTCGCTCCTTATTCGTCTCGCGGCATTTCACAAATCAGCAATCGTGCCGCTCGAACTGCTATCTACGAGTAAAGATACTCGCTCTGGAAGTTTCCTGAATGTTTGTTGAAAGTAGCAACCAAATACGTTCAACATCACCATTGAATCTGAAAATCGCACCAAAATACTATCGGCACCTTCATCGCACTTTCCACATCTTCCTTGTTTTCATTTCACCGATCGCATTCTTTGCAGCACTTTCAAGAATCGCCGCTATCGCATAAAATATTCCGCATGACAAGCCTTACCGAATCATCTACCGACACAGCGCAAGACACGCAAAACGCGGCAGCCGCAGTGTCCGAAAATCTCATCGAACATCCGCGTGGAGCGGAACCAGGCAAGCCGGGCCGCCGCGACGCCTTCTATTTCGAGCAAAAAACCCGCCTTCCCGACGCGGCCGACGGCAAGGGACGCGGCGGCGCACGATACGGCCGCACCGGCACCATTCATACCCCCCACGGCGATATTCACACTCCGGCGTTCGTGCCCGTGGCCACGCAGGCCGCGATGAAAGCCGTACTGCCCGAAACCATGAAGGACCTCGGCGCGCAATGCCTGCTGTCCAACGCGTTTCACCTGTATGAACGCCCCGGCGAGCAAGTGCTCGACGAAGCCGGCGGCCTTGCCAAATTTATGAACTGGAACGGTCCGACCTTCACCGATTCCGGCGGTTTCCAAGTGCTTTCGCTCGGCGCGGGCTTCAAGAAAACCCTCGCCATGGACGTGACCGGCATGAAATCAGACGACGTGATCGCCGAAGGCAAGGAGCGTCTCGCGTTCGTAGACGAGGACGGCGTAACGTTCAAATCGCCGCTCAACGGCTCACTGCACCGTTTTTCCGCCGAAATTTCAATGGGAATCCAGCATAAGATCGGCGCCGACATCATGTTCGCGTTCGACGAGCTGACTACACTGATGAACACGCGCGGCTACCAGGAGCGTTCCGTGGAACGCACCTACCGTTGGGCGCAGCGTTGCGTTGCCGAGCATAAGAGGCTTACCGAAGAGCGCGTCGGCAAGCCGTATCAGGCACTGTATGGCGTGGTGCAGGGCGCGAATTATGAGGATTTGCGCAGGCATGCGGCCGAACAGATCGCTTCGTTGGACTTCGACGGCGTCGGTATCGGCGGTGCGATCGAAAAACGCATTATCGGCGACACTTGCGCTTGGATTTGCGATGCGATGCCGGAAAGCCGACCGCGCCACGTGCTCGGCATCGCCGCGGTCGACGATATTTTCGCATGTGTCGAGAATGGCGGAGATACGTTCGATTGCGTCGCACCGGCGCGTTGTGGCCGAAATGGCGCGATTTTCACGCGCGACGGACGTTACAACATCAAGCGCGCGCAATTCAAGCATGATTTTGGACCACTTGAAGAGGGCTGCGATTGCTACACATGCACGCATTATTCGCGCGCTTACGTGGATCATGCGTTGCGTGCCCGCGAATTCAACGGTTTCACATTGGCGACGATCCACAACGAGCATTTCTTCGTGAAGCTGCTGGACGACATTCGCGCGTCGATCGACGGCGGCTATTTCGACGAATTCCGCGACGAAGCCTTGGCCCGCTTCTACGCCAACGGTTCCCGCGGCTAATGCATTTCACGTGGGCTTTCCGCCCAAACGAATGCTGAGCCACACTTCCGCGTTCCAAGGCGCCGACGAACAGACCCGTCGGCGTCTTTTTTCATGTGTTCCGCGCATGTCATGCATACACCCATCCGTCTCACCCCATCCACCACCCCATGTGTCCGTTTCTCCAGAATCAGACATCTAATGCCCATACCGCCCCTCCCGGTTGTCCGATTCTGGAGAATCGGACAAGCAAGCGCCCTAAAACATTCGTCGAATGTCCGAAACGTCAGAATCGGACGAGCCGTGTCGCGCCGCTTGAATTTTCCTACGGAAAATGGCGGAATTTAAGGATGGCTCCGTCGTACGGAAGCTCCCAGAGCTTCCTCCCTCCTCGCGTCGCGCCGCTTGAATTTTCCTACGGAAAATGGCGGCGCGACACGCCGATTTGAGGTTGTGTGGGTTTTGGTGTAGATTAACTCACTGTCTGCGAGCGTGGCGGAATGGTAGACGCGCTGTCTTCAGGTGGCAGTGAGTGTATGCTCGTGGGGGTTCAACTCCCCCCGCTCGCACCATGATGAAAGGCCGGAGCCGAAAGGTTCCGGCCTTTTCGTTTCCCAAGTGGCAGTAGGGCTCAGCGGCTCCCAACATTTCCGGCAGGAATGCTCCAGGATGCCGAATCCCTTTCATCTGTCATTGGTTGTTTCGGCGGATTGCACGGAGTACGGACTCGCCGGTGAGGAGTTCACCGTCAATGCCGCCGGGCAGAGCTACATCAGCTACGCGGATTACGCGATCGCCGTGGTGGATGAGGCCGAGCAGGCCGCGCACGTGGGCGAGCGCATCTCCGTGTACGCCAAGTAGTACTTCCTTCTCTTGTGCCGTGCATGTCTGATTCTGCAGAATCGGTCATCCACGGCACATTTTTTATGCCCTGAATGTCCGATTCTGGAGAAACGGACATTCAGACTAGGCCAAACACTCTACAGTTGTCCGATTCTCCAGAAAAGGACAACTGTGGCGCAATTTTACCCGTTTAGTTGTCCGTTTCTGGTGAATCAGACAACTAAGGTATGGGTTTTACGTTCTGGTTGTCCGATTCTGCAGAATCGGACAGTTTGTGGAGAATGGTTAGCGCACGAGGAAGACCATGATGATGATCATGGCGAAGCCGGTCAGGTCGGTGAAGGTGAACGTTTCGTCGGCCCATGCCACTGCGGTGACGGTGGCCATGACCGGTTCGCTGGTGCCGAGCATGGTGGCACGCACCGCTCCGACGCGCATCACGCCTGCCATGTAGAGCCAGAACGCGAGGAATGTGCCGCATACGATGGCGTAGAGCAGCAGGAGCATACCTCGCGCGTCCAGTGCGGGAATGTTCGCCCACGGTTGCGCGAACGGGCACAATATGAGTCCGGACATGAGGAATGTGATGCCGTTGATGGTCATGTTGCCCCATTTGAGCATGAGCATGACCGGCAGGATGGACATGGCCGCGGTGCTCACCGCGTCAACCAGCCCCCATGCGAGCCCCTGCCATGGCAGCGACAGCGAGGCGAAGTTGCCACCAGTGGCGATGAGGAACGTGCCTGCGAACGCCAGGAGCACGCCGACCAATTCACGCTTGAGGGGCAGTCGTTTGCCGCGCAGGCATACCCAGGCGAGCACGAAGATCAGGTTGAGCGTCTGCAATACGGTGGCGGTTCCGGAGTTCGTCCAGTCGATGGTCATCAGGTAGGAGACCTGCACCAGAAGCACGCAGATCAGTGTGGTGACCAAATATTTCGGATACGATTTGACGTCTTTGACCGCTCCGGCGAGTTTCTGCGGTGTGGTGATGGCCGATCCGACCAGGAAGATCAGGCTGGCGAATAGCGCGCGTACGCAGGAAAGCCAGATCGGATCCAGCTGGTAGTCACGCATCAGCAGTTTGGCCACGGTGCTGTTCATACCCCACATGGCACCGCCCAGCAGTGTCATGCCAGTGCCGATGAGTAGACTTTTCGGCGTCTGCTCCAGCACATGTTCCGTTTTTTTCGCGGTTTTTTTCGCGGTTTTTTGCGATTCGGAAGTTTTCTGCGATTGCGACGTCTGTCCCGACGTTTGCTTTGCCACGGCCTATCCTCGCTCTCTCTCCACGGCTTTCACGGCAAATTCACGGCGATTGTAACGCACACAGTGCGCATACTAAACGTCAGTTATGCAAAACAGATTTATTCCGCCAAGCTTGCGTTCGACGCCGCCAAAAAATCGAGGATTTTGTCGAGATATGGTCCGAACACGGCATTTGGCATGGAGAAAATTTCGTGCAATGACTGGCTGTATCGCACTTTTTCGATGAAGCCGCCGCCTTCGCTCACGCGTTCGACGAAGTCATCTTGTGGTCCGTTGAGCACCCACACGTCGCGTCCGGCTTGAAACAGCAATACCGGGGATTCGATAGCTCCACACATATCGGGTTTGAGCACGGCTCGGGAAAGCGCCATCGCCTGGTTTGCCCAATCGAACGTGGCCGCGTTGGTCTGGCATGATTTGTCGGCCAAGCGCTGCTTGTGGAACCAGCGGATGCGCGCTTCGGAAGCCCCGTGGTAATCGTCGAGATTGAGATTGCCGTCAAAATCGGCATGCCCGAACACGCGTGATTTGCCGAAGCCAAGCCCGCAGATTACGCCGACCACAATGCGCGCGATCCACGTTGGCATGCCAACCACCGGCGCGATCATCGGCGCGGACAGGACCGCCTTGTCGAACAGCGACGGGTAGCGTTCCAGCACAGCCGCGCCGATGCCGCCGCCCATGGAATGGCAGTACAAGTACATCGGGCCATCACCGGCCGTCTCACGTCCCACGGTCTGCGCGAATGTGGCGAAATCGGCCACATACCGGCGCCAATCGTCGATCCACACCAAGCTCGGGTTGCTCATGTCGTGCGTGGAATGGCCATGCCCGCGATGTTCGAACACGCATACGGAGTAGCCGGCCAGTAGGAAGTACCACACCATTTCGCTGTATTTGCGACCGAATTCGGTGAATCCGTGCGAAATCACCACCGCACCGCGGAATACGCCCGATGCGCCGTCTTCACGTAATGCGTCGAATTTGTGCGCGTCGTAGCAGTAGTAATGTAACCGTCCAGGATGCTCCAGCTTAGGCAGCATATTGCCGTCCCAATCAACGGTGGCAGGTTCCATCCAGCCTTCCGTCATGCAGTTACGCAGCGCAGGCAGTACCGTTTCGTCCATTTCGGCGTCGTAACGCGCCTCATCGATGAGCGTGATAGTCATAAATTCCATCTTAGGCGAACAAAGCCAAGACAAAACCAAGCACAAGCATGTGCGCTGTATAACGATGCGTCAGCGCATCAACGGCGTACCGGAACAACCGAATCGTCACCCCCGCGCGCCATCCTCGCATACTATGGAGGTATGAAGTTCGTTTCACTGCTGATGGTAGTAACGCTGTCTCTCACCGGCACACCAACGTATGCGCACGCGGCAGCAACTCCCGTTGACAACAACGGTGATATCTCCGCTGCCAAAGATTCCAACTGCCCAACATGGCTGCAATGGCTGTGTGGGAAAGGAAAGTGATCGCATAATGACCACGTCGGAAAAGCATCCTAAGATTCATCGCATCGCGCTGGTCGACAATGATCCGCGAGCGCTGGATTCGCTCAGTGCCGTCATTGCCAGCAAAGTGCCGACCGCGTATGTGGTGTGGACGGCGACTTCAGGCGGTGAGGCCATAGAGCGCTGCCAGGATGCGAACGGCCATGTCAGCTTATTGATTCTCGATATGTCGATGGAGGGATTGCAAGGCCCCGCCACGTGTCGTCGGTTGCGTTTGATGGGCCAGCGCATGCCGATTCTCGGTGCAACCAGTTTTTCCATCAATAGTTATCGGGACAAGCTGGTTGAGGCTGGTGCGCAAGGGTTGGTTGGTAAGGAGAATGCCGACCAGTTGGCGCAGATTATTATGCGTATGTGCAATGGCGAGGTGATGGAGGGATTTGAGCCGCCTGCGTTGGCCAATCTGCGTATCAGCAGGGAGGCTGATACCACTCCCGCGCTTACCGTTCGTGAGGAGCAGATTATTTCCTTGTGCGCGGAGGGCATGCTTGACCGGGACATCGCCGAGCATTTGGGGATTTCCGAAGCCACCATCCGCAAACATATGCAAAGTATTTTAAGAAAACTTAACTGCAAGACCTCGCGTCAGGCAGTGGCACTGTGGGTAAGGTCCAATGCGCTCTAAACCCGCAACTCAGTACATTGCGTGGCGCAACCGTATGCGCACGCAGCATCCGAACCTGTGGCATCCAATCCGTTTCGCCATTATGCTGATCGTGCTTGCATGGACCATATACGGCGTTTGCTACGAGCCTCCTACCGACATATTTGGCGTGATATGGGTTGCGATGCTGGTTACGGCGCTCGTACCGTCTCCGCTGTTTCTGAAAAGTACATCGGTGGCGATTCTCGTGATTGCCTCCATAGGCGATCTGTTTACTCCCTACGCGCATTTGGGAAATTCTCTTCCCGCGCAGCTTTACGCCTATGGCATGCTCGCATACAGCACTAATGCCATTATCGTGGCAACGTTACTCACATATTACGTTGTTAACATTCTGCTGATTGACCCCCCTGGCCCAAATACCAACCCCGTCGCCATGGTCAGCATGTATGCCATGGTGCTACTGCTTGGTCGGGCGTTGAGTTGGAGCGAAAAAACAACGCAGAAAAGCTTCGAAGCGGCGCAGAACAAGAATCGTCTGCAGGAATTGGAAAGCCGCGCACGCATTGCCGATGCCATTCACGATGCGGTGACGGGCGATTTGTCAGCGGCGACGTTTGTAGCGCAACGGCATATCGGTGGCAACTCTAGCAGTCCTGGCGTCGCTGCTGACCCTGCCAACGCAACCACAACTACGGCAACCGCAACAGCCGATGCCGAAGACTGGCGTCAAATCAACGAATATATTCTTTCCGCATTGACGAACGTGCATCGCGTCATCGACGAATTGAATATGGACGCCACCACTCTCCCCGGCGACGCCGACGGCGAAGCGTTGGCCAATCTGCTGCGAGCAACACTGGATGACGGCGATCGTCGCTTGCGCAAGCTTGGCTTCAATATCACGTCCATTCAGCACTGCGCGGGTGGCAAGCCGAGCGCATCTCAGGCAATCGCCGAACTTGCCAATAATCTGCTACGCGAAATCTATGCGAATATCGCACGCCATGCCGCTCCGGGAAGCAAGATCGATCTTTCGGTGATGCTCCGGCCGAATGCCATCGAAATCACGCAAATCAATCCCATGAAAGAGGACATGGCTGGAGCTGACGAGCTCAATAATGAGCTGCCGGGAGGCCACGGTCTCGCTTCATTCAAGAAGCAGCTTGAATCACATGAGGGCACGCTCACCACGTCTGTGCAAGACGGCAGTTGGACGTTGTTCGCATACATTCCGGTGACTGTCATCGACGATTCGCCCGGTTTGCTTGAACAAGTACAGGTTTGATCGCATCTGCATTGCAGATCTGACGCTATTCGTTTGCTCTTGCTTTATATTTGCTTATTTTCTACGATTTTCGGCTTTCTCAAGCCCAAATTGAGAGAGGGGTACACAAATGTGGTACCCCCTCGCTTGCGAAGTCGTTTTCGCCTGTTTTATGTTGGCAATCGAGAAGGGAACGCGTTCGCCCACGACGCTCGGATGCTTGGCAGTCCGGAAGTCGCAGGGGAACGCGTTTTGCTTTTGTTCGTTGCTTTTGCTTGTGCTTTTGCAGTTATCATTACAGCGCTATCGGAGCAGCACTACCGCTCCAATGCTTCCGCGAGGAAATCGCGCTGCAGGATCAGCAGATTTTCGGCGACCGTCTCATCGTTGGTCATGTGCGTGATGCCGGTCAACGGCAGGAACGTGTGCTTGCGTCCGGCAGCCATCAGCGCTTGGCTCAAACGCAGGCTGTGCGCGATCGTCACATTGTCGTCGGCGAATCCATGGATGATCATGAGCGGTCGATCGAGTTGCGGCGCGTCGGCGATGATGCTGTTACGTTCGTACACGGCCGGGTCGAGGCCGAGGTAACGCTCGGTGTAATGCGTGTCGTACAGCGTCCAGTCGGTCGGAGGTGCACCCGCGCAGGCCGCAGCGAACGTTTCCGGCGCTTCCAACACGGCGAGCGCGGAAAGGAATCCGCCATACGACCAGCCGATCATGGCAACGCGATTGAGGTCGGGTTGCGGGATGGTGGTTTCCGAGGATTTCTTGTTTTCTTGCGCAGCCAGTATTGCCAACGCTTCCGGCAGCGCACGTACGGCGTCTACTTGGTCTTCGAGCGTCACGGATTTCATGGTTTCGTAGATGGCACGGTCCCATTTCGGCCCGCGTCCGGTGGTGCCGCGTCCGTCGGCGGTGACCACGATGTAGCCTTGGTCGGCCCACCATTGCGCATCCCAGTAGAAGGATTGGCTTTCGACGACTTGCTGGAATCCTGGACCTCCGTAAGGCTTCATAAGTACCGGCAGGGTGGTTGCGTGCGCGTATTCGCTGCCGGCTGAAGGCATCACGATCGCCGTGTACAGCCCGCGTTCGCCGAGTCGGGTGAAGTGTACGTTCGGCGTGAATCCGGGGGTTTCGGCATGGTTTTCGATTGGTGCGACCACCATTGACGTCATGTCGGTGCCGTTGCCGTCGGTTGTGGCGACGTTCATGCAATGCTGCATTTGCACGGTCGCGTCGTCCATGCCACGTCCGGTCACCACGCAGCCGTTTCCTGCGCGGGACATGGTCCACTGGCCGGGCGTGTAGGTGAGGGGCTCCCATGTGCCGTCATAGCGGATTGACACCACGTCGAAGCTGCGGGCGTCGTGTTCGGCGGCGTTGGACTGCCAGAGGAATGGCAGGCTGTCGTCAGGCAACAGTTCAGGGGTGCGCTGCACTACGCAGAGCACGTCGTCGTCGGTCACGTCGAGCACTTCGCGCACCTGCAGTCCGGCTGGCGTGAAGGGCACGCCGTCGACGGTGAGGCGGTTCGTGTTGGCGTCCATGTCGTTCATCGCGCAGATCAGGCGTCCGTTCGGCGTGAATGCGGGGGTGCCGTGGATCAGGTCTATCCAGTAGTCGTTGCTGTGTTCTTCAAGCACGCGCGTGCTGCCCGGACGTTCGCCTTCGGCGTATTCGGGGATGGCGATGGAGAAGGTTTCGACCTCGTCTCCGTTGTCGTCGGTGAAGCCGTTTTCCGCGTCTCGCATGGTGGCGATTGGCTCGCCCACGTGGATGGCGAGCACCTGGTCGTGCTGTTGGAGTCGGTCTTGCACGAGAATGACTGGCTCATGCCCGTCCGTCCAGCTGACGACGGCCAGATATTCGTAGGATTCGCGATCCCAAACCACTTCGTTGGCGATTGCCCCGTAGCAGCAGTTATCGCTGTCAAAGCCGAGTTCCAGCAGGGTCAGGTGCACATCGGCATTGGCGGTCAACGCTTGCGGATAGCGGTTGGCTTGCGCCGGATTGGTTGGATTCGCGGGGTCCGACAGATGCCAGATTGGTTCGGGGGATTCGTCGTAGGTTTCGAACAGCACATATTTGGAGTCCGGGGACCACCAGAATCCGTCGTAGCGGTCCATTTCCTCGCCTGCGGCGAATTCCGCCAATCCGATCTTCCATTCGCCGTTTTGCGGGATTGAAGCGACTACCGAAATCGCGTCTCCGATTTCTTCATCGTCGGCGAGATCCACATCGACCAGATATGTTCCGGTGGTGTACATCACATGATGTCCGTCGGGGCTGATGCGCGGGTTCAGTACCGGCTTGAGTTCGTCTTCATCGATTTCGATAGTTCGCGTCACGCCCGCCGAAATATCGGTGAGGAACAGTTGTCCGTTGATGGTGAAGGTCACGCGGTTGCCGCTTGCGTCGGTGGAATAGCCGACGATTCCGGAACCGCCTTCGCGCGCACGTTCGCGACGCGCCCGTTCTTCAGCGGGAACGTCTTCGGCGTCGGCATCGGCGAGCAGCGTGCGTGGATCGGCGAGCAGCGTTTCGCTGGCGTGGCCGTTTTCGTCGATCGCGCTCATCCACAGCGAGGTGACGGTATCTTCCGGACCATCGGAACGCAGGAACAGCACGCGAGAGCCATCTGCAATCGCGCGGGCCGAACGTGGCGCACCGCAGGAGAATCGCAAAGTACGTGCTTTTTTACGGGGAAACTGTCGAATCGCATCTGTCATATTCCCAACCTATCACCATTCCATATCTCCCTTTTCCACAGACATCCATCGCACAGCGTGGGAATCGAGATTATGGAGACAAACCCAGAACCATATACCCCCTAGATGGTATAAAGACCGAAATATTGCATGAAATTTTTGCAATTAACAGGCTTATGAATTGGCGCTCGGCACTCTACCGCGTAGGATGGGTGAGGATAGAAAGGGACAAGCATGAGTGTTCTCGACCGATTTGAGAAGAGCGTGGAAGGCGCCGTCAACGGGGTTTTTGCCAAGTTCGGGTCCAAGGACCTGCAGCCCGTCGACCTTTCCAGCGCACTGGAACGTGAGATTGACAAAGAGGCCATGCCCGTCACGCGCGACCGCACCGTGGCGCCGAACGAGTACCGTTTTAAGCTCAGCACGCCGGATTTCAATAACATCGTCGATTGGGGTGCCGAAGCGCTGGCCAACGAGCTGGCCGACAACCTCACTCAGTATGCGAAGGACCAGCATTACGCGTTCGTAGGCCCGGTCGTGGTGATCTTCGAAGAAGAACTCGACTTGACCAAGAGCAACTTCAAGCTGACGAGCGAATCCGTGCAGGGTAACACCGTGCCCGTCACCACCGAGGCACAGACCGAGGATTGCCCGATGCTGGAGATCGGCGAGCACCAGTATCTGCTCACGGAAAGCAAGACCATCATCGGCCGCGGCTCTGACTGCGACATCGTGATCGACGATCCGGGCATCTCCCGCCGCCATATGGAGATCGACATCACCGATAACGGCAGCACCGTCATCGCGCGCGATCTGGGCTCTACCAATGGCATGTATGTCGAAGGCCACCATGTCGAGGCGGCCACGCTGCTCGACGGCAACACCATCACCATCGGCCGCACCCGAATCCTGTATTGGGCATCTTCGCAGGATCAGGAGTAACCAACCCCAACCTCGGGAGTTGCCTCTATGCTCACTGAACTTACTTTCGCGATCCTCAAGTACGGCTTCCTCGTACTGCTTTGGATCTTCGTGGCCTGTACGGTACGTTCGCTGTACAGGGATGTGGAAACGCTCAGCCCGCGCAAGTCGCGGGCTCATCGCCGTAAGGAGCGTCGCGCGCGCAAGGCCGTTGAAGCGCCAGCGCCCGTGGCCGCCCTCGCGCCGGTGGCCAGCGCCGCGTCAAACGCCAAGCCCACCTTGCTGGTCATCATCGATGGTCCTCTTGCCGGCAGTTCCGTCCCTCTGACCGGCAACACCATCACGCTTGGCCGTTCTGCGTCGAACACCGTGGTTTTGGATGACGAATTCGTCTCGTCCCACCATGCGCGCGTCTACACGGATCCCGTCACCGGCAAATGGGCCGTCGAAGATCTGGGTTCTACCAACGGCACTGTGGTCAACCAGCAGCGTCTGAACGCGCCGATGATCCTTGGATCGCGCGTTCCCGTACGCATTGGCGCAACCACCTTCGAATTGAGGTGACCCGTTTGCCGACTTCTCCTGCTTCACAACCGCTGTTCATGTATTCCACCGTCGTTTCCGACGTGGGTACCGTACGTTCCAACAACCAGGATTCCGCGTTCGCGGGCGAGCATCTGATCGCCATCTGCGACGGCATGGGAGGCCATGCGGGAGGTGACACCGCCTCTACCATCGCCATCCGTTCGCTGGCCCACATCGAACAAGACAATGTACAAGGCGATGTCCAGATTATTGCCCACATGATGAAAACCTCGGTTATGGCCGCGCATGACGCGATCGTCGGCAAGGCGAAGCGCGAACGTCGTCTCGCGGGCATGGGCACCACCGTCACTTCCGTCGCGTTGGTTGCGGGATATTGGGTTTTGGCACATATCGGCGATTCCCGCGCGTATCTACTGCATGACGGCCGTTTGATCCGCATGACGACCGACCACAGCTATGTGCAGCATCTGATCGATACCGGCCGCATCAGCGAGTCCGAGGCGCGCAATCACCCGCAGCGCAACGTCGTAATGCGGGTTTTGGGCGATTTCGATATCGATTCGCGCCCGGACATCGCCGTGCGCAAGGCGCATCCGTCCGACCGTTGGCTGCTATGCTCCGACGGCTTGTGCGGCGTGCTTGAGGATTCCACGTTGCAGGAGGTGCTATCCACCTGCTCCGATCAGGAAGAATGCGCTCAACAGCTAGTTTCGATGGCGCTTCGTGCCGGCAGCACCGACAACGTCACCGCGGTCATCGCCGACGCGACGCTCGCCCTCGACGCGGATGCGTTCGACATGCCACATCAGACGCCGCTGATCGGCGGCGCGGCCAGCGCAAGCCTCGAACCGATCGCCGACATCATCAACGAGCCGGTCGCATCCGCGCCCGCACTGCGCGAAGGCAAGAAGTCGCCGGCGGCTCGTGCGGCGGCATTGCGCAACGGCAAGAATCCCGACGAAAACGACAATCCTCCGGAACAGCGCGTGGCACAGCCCTCCACGATACGCGAGGAAAACGGCGACCGTATCAATCCCGATACCGGCGAAATCCCCGTCGTGCAAAAGGATGATGGCCGTATTTCCGCCGATCCAAACGATCCGGAAGTCGCCAAAGCCATCCGCAACGAGCATATCGAGCAGCGCAAGACGAAGCGGTCACGCACCAAACGCAACCGCGTGATCACCATCATCGTCACCATCGTGATACTGCTGGGGCTGGCGGGCGGCGCTTTCGCAACCTACAGCTGGAGCCAAACCAAGTACTATATCGGCGACAATAACGGCGAAGTGTCGATTTTCCAAGGCGTGCCGACCAGCCTGTTCGGCTTCCAGCTGTCGCATGCCATCACCGACACCAATATGAAGACGAGCGAACTGCCGCCAAGTTGGCAGGAGCAGCTCGCGCAGGGCATTTCCTTCGACACGTACGGCGAGGCGAAAACGCATACGCGCCTGATCAAAAAGCAGCTGAAACAGCAGCAGGACGACGAAGCGCAGAAGAAGCAAGACAAGACGAACAGCGGATCCGATAGCACGTCGTCAAGCAAATCCTCTGATACGGCTTCCGACAAATCGTCAAGCAAATCAGGTAATTCGGGCAACGCTTCGTCAGACAAGTCAGGCGGTGACCAGTCATGATGGCAACCCGTCTGAGACAATTCGGCCTGCTCTTATTCAGCATGCTGATTTGCGGCGTCGCGTTCTTCCAGATGTTCGAACGCACCACCGGCGGTTTTCCGCATAATTACCTGTGGATGCTCGCATTCATCGGCGCATTGTTCCTGACTTCCTGGGGATTGCTGCTGCGGTTCCAGCCGTACGCCAACCAGGCGATCATGTGCTGCGTGATGGTGCTGACGGGCACCGGCGTCATGATGATCGCCCGCATCGATCAGGATTTGAACACGTCTGTCGCGTTCAAACAGTTGCTTTGGCTGTCGATCGCGCTGGTTTTGGCGAATCTGCTGGTGATTTTCATGAAGGATTACCGTGTGCTGCGGCGGTTCTCGTACGTCAGCATGGTGATCGGTTTGGTGTTACTGCTGTCGCCGATGCTTCCGGTGGTCGGTTCCGAACAGTATGGCGCCCGTATTTGGGTGAAGATTCCTGGTTTGGGATCGTTCCAGCCAAGCGAATTCGCGAAGCTGTTCCTCGCATTCTTCTTCGCCTCCTATCTATATGACCACCGCGACCAGCTGGCCGTCGGCGGCAAGAAGGTGTTGGGCCTGCAGTTGCCGCGCATCAAGGATCTGGGGCCGATCATCGTGGTGTGGGTCGTGTCGATGGGCGTGCTGGTCGTGCAGCACGATTTGGGCACGTCGCTCATGTTCTTCGCCATGTTCGTTTCCATGCTGTATGTGGCCACGGGGCGTACCAGTTGGATTGTGATTGGTTTCATCGCGTTCGCCGTGGGCGCGTTCGCGGCGGCCAACATTTTCAGCCATGTCGGCGCCCGTGTTGACGCCTGGCTGCATCCGTTCGACTCGGCACAGTACAACAAGGAGTATGGCGGCTCATACCAGCTCGTCACGGGTATTTTCGGCCTGGCATCAGGCGGCTTGATGGGCACCGGCCTTGGGCAAGGTCACCCGTCGCTCACTCCGATCGCCAACTCCGACTACATCTACGCGGCACTTGGCGAAGAGCTGGGCCTCACCGGCCTGATGGCCATTCTGATGCTCTATTTGCTCATCATCGCCGCCGGGATGATCACTGCGATGAAAATCAAGGATGGGTTCGGCAAGCTTCTCGCATCGGGCCTCGTGTTCACCATGGCCTTCCAGGTGTTCACTGTGGTGGGAGGCATCACGTTAGTCATACCACTTACGGGTTTGACTCTTCCGTACATGGCCGCCGGCGGATCCTCACTCATAGCGAATTACATGTTGGCAGCACTCTTAGTGGTGATTTCCAACTCGGCGAACAAACCCGAATCCGATATCGATAGCGACACGTTCCAATACGAGGCGATGCAGGCGCTGCGCGCCCGCAAGCAGAGCCGCGCCAGCAGAAGCGTCGCCTCTGCACAATCCGATGCACAATCGCAAGCTGTTTCGCAAGCTGTTTCGCAAGCAGCCACGCAAGACGTTCCGCAAGTCGCCGTACCGGCCGCCATGCAGCAATCGCAAGCAACGGAAATCATTTCCGCGGAAATGCCGGTCGCAGGCATGCCAATCACACCCCCTGCTCCCCCATCGAATGTGTTCGGCGCATCTGACATGCCGAGCACACCGAGCCCATCGGGCAACACGTCAGAGGGGAGCCAAGCATGAATAAATCACTCCGCCAACTGTTCACCATCGTGGTGGCGCTGTTCGTCATCCTGGGCATGTCCACCACGATCATCACGGCGATCCGCGCGAACCAGCTCAACGGCGATCCGCGCAACACCCGCGCCCTCTACCACGAGTATGGTGCTCCGCGTGGCTCGATTCTTGCGTCGGACGGCTCCGTCATCGCCAAATCCGACCCGTCGAACGACGCGTTCTCGTATCAGCGCTCCTATGCGGCCGGCGAGCTGTATGCGCCAGTCACCGGATTTTTCTCCATCAGCCAGCGCGGCTGGAGCGGTATCGAAGCCTCGCGCAGCTCACTGCTGTCGGGCCAATCCGACCAACTGATGTGGCAACGGTTCAAATCGCTGTTCACCGGCCAAGAGAACAAGGGCGCAACCATCGAAACGTCCATCGACCCGAAGATCCAGCAGGCCGCCTACAACGGCCTTGCCAACAATGACGGCGCAGCCGTGGCCATCGAGGTGAAGACCGGCCGTGTTCTCGCCATGGTGAGCACGCCAAGCTACGATCCAAACCAGCTGGCAAGCCATGACACGTCCGAGGCGAACAGCAACTATTCCACTCTCTCGCAAAACGAGTCGAACCTGATGCTCAACCGCGCCACCTCGCAGCTGTATCCTCCGGGATCCACGTTCAAGACGGTGGTGGCGGCCGCTGCGTTGGAAACGGGCGAATATCAGACCGACACTGAGATTCCTGCCGGATCGAGCTACACGCTTCCGGGAACGGCCACGCAGCTGCCGAACGCGGTGTCGCAGGCCGACGGTTCGGATGGCAAGATCACGTTGGAAGACGCGATGGCGTATTCGTCGAACACCGCATTCGCCCAGCTGGGAGTGGCTTTGGGGGACGACAAGGTCTCATCCATGGCCGAAAAGCTTGGTTTCGACAGTCCTATCGCCATCGATGGTTCCGAGTCCACGGGCACACCGTGGATGAGCGTGGCGTCGAAGTTCCCAACCGATGCAGCCGACGACAAGCTCGCCTTGGCGTCCATCGGCCAGGGAGACACCGTGGTGACCCCGCTACAGAACGCGCTGGTGGCCGCCGCAGTGGCGAACGGTGGCAAGGTCATGCAGCCGACGCTGGTGGATCGCGTGCGTTCCTCCGACTTGTCGGTCATCTCACAGACCAAGCCGCAGGTCATGAGCCGCGCATTCAGTTCGGACACCGCGGGCAAGCTCACGCAGATGATGGAAGCCGTGGTCCCCAAGGAAAACCCAAATCTGGCCATTGACGGCGTGCAGGTGGCAGCGAAAACCGGTACCGCGCAGATCGGCGACGGCAACACGTCCATCGACGGCTGGGTGATAGGATTCGCCCCTGCGGACGATCCGAAGATCGCCGTTGCCGTGGTGGTACACAACGTGGACTTGTACGGCTCGTTCGCCGCAGGACCGATTATGAAAGCGATGATGCAGGAGGCGCTGGCAGAGTGAAACTGATTGAAGGACAGCTCATCCACCGACGCTACAGGTTGGACGCCCGTCTGGCCCAAGGTGGCATGGGCGAAGTGTGGAAAGGCTACGACATCCAGTTGGGCCGCCCGGTGGCCATCAAGGCATTGCGTGGCGATTTAGGGGTCACGCAGGAGGCCAAACTGCTTCGTTTGCGCGCAGAAGCGCATAATTCCGCCAATCTTGCACACCCGAACATCGCTGCTTTGTTCGAATACTACGAGCATGACGGCATCGGCTTCCTCATTATGGAGTATGTGCCCAGCAAGTCGTTGGCCGACCTGTTCCACGAGCAGAACGGCCCGATGGAGCCGACCCGCTTGCTGCCGATTCTCATCCAGACCGCGCGTGGCCTGTTCGTCGCCCATTCGCATGGCGTGATCCACCGCGACGTGAAGCCGGCGAACATCATGGTGTCCGATTCCGGCGAGGTGAAGATCACTGATTTCGGCGTCTCCTACTCCACCAATCAGGAGCAGATCACGCAGGATGGCATGGTGGTGGGCACCGCGCAGTACATTTCCCCGGAACAGGCGCAGGGTCAACATGCCACGCCTCAATCCGATATCTATTCGCTTGGCGTCGTTGCCTACGAGGGCCTGTGCGGACATCGTCCATTCACTGGCGCCACGCCGGTTGACATCGCCGCAGCCCATGTCAACAATCCGGTTCCGCCGCTGCCTGACTCCGTCGATGTACAGCTGCGTGAATTTGTCATGTCGATGCTGGCCAAGGATCCCCTTGACCGTCCGAAGGACGCGTTGACGGTGTCGCGCACATTGTCCCGCATCGAACGCCGTCTGCTCGACCAGCAGACACAATTGGCTGACACGATGGTGGTGCCTGCAGGTGGAAGGCTTCCGCGCCGCGTGGTCAGCAGACCTCATATCTTCTTGAGTACTGATGGGAAGGAACAGGGATGAACATCAACATGCCTACCTCTTTGGCTGGTGAACGTTACCAGCTCGGCCAACTGGTCGGCCGTGGCGGCATGGCCGAAGTGCACGTGGCGCTCGATACGCGTCTTGGGCGTACCGTCGCGGTCAAGATCATGCGCGCCGACTTCGCCAACGACAAGATCTTCCTTGAACGTTTCCGTCGCGAAGCCCATTCCGTGGCGCAAATGAACAATCCCAACATCGTGAACATCTACGATTCGGGTGAGGAAGTCGTCACCACCGAAACCGGCCAGACCGAGCATCTGCCGTATCTGGTGATGGAGTATGTCAAGGGCCAGACCTTGCGCGACATTCTCAAAGTGAACGGCGCTTTGAGCCAGCGCGACGCCGAACAGGTGATGATGGGTGTGCTCAACGCGCTCGAGTATTCGCACCGCATGGGCATCATCCACCGTGACATCAAGCCCGGCAACATCATGATTTCCGAGCAGGGCGTGGTCAAGGTCATGGACTTCGGCATCGCCCGCGCGCTCGACGATTCCGCAGCCACGATGACGCAGTCGCAGGGCGTGGTCGGCACCGCGCAGTACCTGTCTCCCGAGCAGGCGCGCGGCGAAAGCGTCGACATGCGTTCCGACCTGTATTCCGCAGGTTGCGTGCTGTATGAAATGCTTACTGGAAGGCCGCCGTTTACCGGCGATTCCGCAGTGGCAATCGCCTATCAGCATGTTTCAGAGGTCGCCACTCCCCCAAGTTCGGTTGTTCCAGGATTGCCGAAGATGTGGGATTCGATTTGCGCGAAAGCGATGGCGAAGGATCGTCAGAACCGTTACGCCACGGCTTCCGAATTCAAGAACGATCTGCTGACGTTCATGAACGGCGGTGTGCCGATGGCGGCCGCATTCAATCCGTTGACCGATCTGACCAATATGAAGGCACGCAAGCAGGCCGAAATGACCGCGAATACCGTGGCCATGACCCCTGCCGGTGAAACGGCCGCAACGCAGGCGTTCAATCCCGTCACAGGCCAGTTTGAGGCCGTACCGAACCCGCAGAACGGCGTTGCCACGAAAACCCGTGCGGAACAGCGTGCGGAGGCCGCGAAGGCACGCAAGAAGAAGCAGATCATCATCGGCTCCGTCGTGGGCGGTCTGGTGGCTTTGCTGGTCATTCTGGGCGTGTTCTTCATGCTGAACAAGAGCGACTCCACAGCCGACATGGTGGAAGTACCTGATTTCACCGCCACGGCGAATATATCCAAGGCGCGCGTCGAAGAGCAGCTCACAGCCAAAGGCCTGAAGCTCGATGCCCGCGAGGATTCCGATTCGAGCAAGCCGAAGGGCACAATCACCAAGCAGAATCCAAGGGGCGGCAAGAAGGTCGCCAAGGGCTCCACGGTTTCCGTATGGTTCTCCACCGGCCCACAGTCGGTCGCGGTGCCGGATGTGTCGAACAAGAGCCAGGACGATGCGAAGTCCATTCTTGAGGCCGCCGGTTTCAAAGTGGGCAACGTACGCACGGTAGACAACGCATCCATCGAAAAAGACAAGGTGGTAAGCACCGATCCTGCCGCCAATTCGAAGCAAACCAAGGGCACGATCATCACGCTGTACATTTCGTCCGGCATGACCAAGATTCCCGACAATCTGATAGGACAGCCGAAGGATTCGGCCATTGAGCAGCTCAAGCAGGCCGGTCTGACGCAAATCACCATCGAAAACGAGTATTCCGATTCCATCGCTTCCGGCGCTGTGACCCGCGTCGATCCGGGTGTCGGAAGCACGGTTGAGGCTGGTACCGCGGTCACGATTTGGGTGTCCACCGGCAAGCAGCAGATCAGCGTGCCCAGCGTGGTCGGCATGAGCTATGCGAATGCCAAGAGCCTGCTGGAAAGCTACGGCTTCCAGGTCACGGTTTCCGGTCCGGAGGATGGCACCGTCACGGGCATGTCTCCAACCGCCGGTACCCAGTCCGATAGCGGAGCCACGATCACGTTGACCACCAAATCCTCCAGCACCGATAATGCAGGCAACGGCGGAGGCAACAACAGCAATAGCGGCAATAACAACAACGGCAACAACGGCGGCAACAGCACCCCTCCCGGCGAAGGCAACTGATCGATCGTCACAACCGCGATAGCCGCCATAATTCACAATGAAGGCCCGACTGGAAATCCCCAGCCGGGCCTTCATGCTTACGATTGCGTTTTACGAAACTCACGTTTTTCCGAGATTCGTTCCCAAGATTTTCGCGTGGTTCACGTATTTCGTGATTCCCTATAGTCCTTACGTTTCGCGTGTTTCCGCATTTTCACGTGTTTTCGTGCCTTCAGGCCGCGACCTTCGGCTGCAATCCGGCGGAACGCTCCACCGCGTTCTCCTGCCCGCACACCTTCAGCCAGTTCGCAAGCAATCGGTAGCCGTCTTGCGTCATCACGGATTCGGGGTGGAACTGCACCGCATACATCGGCTTGCTGCGGTGCTTGATGCCCTGCACGATGTGGTCGCTCTGCGTCCACGCGGTCACTACCAGCTCTTCCGGCACGGAATCAGGCTCCACTGCCAGCGAATGGTAGCGAGTGGCGACCATCGGATTGGCCACTCCTTCGAAGATCTCGTCGTCGATATGCTCCACCAGACTGGTTTTGCCATGCATGATGGTCGGCGCATGGCTTACGGTGGCGCCGAACACTTCGGCCAGTGCCTGCATGCCCAAGCAAACGCCGAACATGGGCTTGGATTGCTCCGCGCACAGACGAATCATGCCTTCGCTGGCGCCGGATTCCGCCGGAGCGCCAGGCCCTGGGGAGATCAGCACGCCGTCATATTCGTCGATCACACCGTCCTCGCCCGGGTCGATCGCATCATTGCGCACCACCGTCACCGTGGCACCCAACGTCTTCAAATATCCGACGATCGTGTACACGAACGAATCGTAATTATCCACGACCAGAATGCGTGCGGAATCGGTCATCATGCTCCTATCGACGTTGGAATGCCAGCATCCAAATATTTCGAATCGTTCGAATGCTTCAAATCTCTCGAATATTCCGAATGCTTGCGTTGTGCGAATACTTGCGTTTGAACAGCAGTCTACGTACGCAACATGTCATGACATGACGTGCGTCTCACGCAGCAACCGCAGCAACTGCAAAAAACGCCTTATACGGCCGTGTAATTCGACATTTCTCGCAATGCCGGAATATTCGTCGCGGCCCATGGGAACAGCCATTCAAAGCATGATGCGGCCGCCGCGAAAATCAGCAACGCCATCAGCACGAGTCGAATCGGAAGCACGCCCGGCTGCAATCGCATCAATCCTCCGTACAGGCTGAATTCCGGCTTTTCACGACGTCCCGCACGCACGTCGGCGAGGTACGGCCAACGCCATGCCGCGAGCGCGGAAAGGAAGATGATCACGTATGCGGCGAGTGCGCCGAAAATCCACGGTTCAAGCGAGCTGACGGATGCGACGATCGACGATTTTTCGTTGTTGACGAATTTGACTTTGCCGTTGGAGTCGGTGGATGCGAGCTCCTGGGGAATGCCGTCGGATACTTTCGCCCAGTATGAGAATTCCGCGTAGCTGATCCAGCGGTGCGTCGGCGTGGAGTATTTCGGCTCGCACGTGGTCATGGTCAGCATGCGTTTGGTCGGTGTCGCGCCGGGATTTTCGGGGTTGGCGGCGACCACTTCGACGTCGGTCGGCAGCACGATTTCGTGGCTCGTGTAGTGGTACACGTACCAGTAATCCTGCGTGCGGATGATGATCGGGTCGCCTTCCTGCAGTTTGTCGACATCGCCGAGGGGCTGTCCGTAGCCGTTGCGGTGGCCTGCGAAGGCGAAGTTGCCGATTTGGCCGGGCATTTGCGAGTCTTTGTAGTGGCCGAGTCCGTGTTTGTTGAGTTCGGTGAGGGAGGTTCCTTCAACGAGGTTGCGTTGCCATTGGCTGCCGAATCGCGGAATGTAGACTTGGGCGATCAGTTCGCCTTCCTGCGCGCTTTGCGGTTGCGTTGGCGGGTCACCTTCCTGCGCCTGCGCGATGGTGACGTTGTCGGATTGGCCCGGGTCGGACCATGATACGGATTGACGCGTTTCGATTTGGTTGTGTTCGGCTTGCACGCCCGTCCACCACATTTGCCATGCGATGTAAAGCGCGCAGATGGCCGCTGCGGTCAGCATGAGTTCGGCGAGTATGCCGAGTATCGTCCAGACCACGCTTTTGCGACGTTGTTTGCGTGCCACGTGCTTCATCGTTTACTTCCCCTCTTGCGATTCCTGCACATCTTGTGATTACTGTGTTTCGCCCGTTTCCTTGTTCATCGCCTGTGCGTATTGCAGCGGCTGTTGCAGCGCGTCGGTCGCGTCGAAATGCAGTTTTTCTTTTTCGTCGACCTGCCAGCCCAAGCCGAACGCGCTGACGTACTGCCGGTATATGGTCACGTCCTGCGAACTGTCGAGCGCTTTTTTCATATTATCGACCGGCCCGATCGCGGAAATGGTGAATGGCGGCGAATACTTTTTGCCCTGCAGGAGCAACACGTTGCCGGAGCAGCGCACCGCGGAGTTGAAGAGCACGCGCTGGTCCATGATCATCATGGATTCCGCGCCGCCCGCCCACAACGCGTTCACTACGGCTTCGATGTCTTGCTGGTGCACCACGTAATCGTTGATGTTGGATGTCGACCCGCTGGAGTCGACCATGTTTTCCCAGAGCGGCGAGTCGTCGAGCGTAACCACGAGTCCGGGGCCTTCCACCGCGGGCAGCAGGGTGCCGTTGCCTGCGCTTTCGCTGTCTTTCAAGTCGGTGTCGTCCTGGCTGCTCAGTGTTTTGCTCAGATCGTTCACGCGGGAGCTGAGCGCGTCGACTTCCGTCTGCAGGGAGTTGACTTTTTTCACGCGTTGTTCCACGAGTTCGGCGGTATCGTTGGACACCACGACGGAACGGTTCACGCGCAGGTTCGTGGCGAGTAGGAATCCGGAGAACATGAGCACGAGGAATGCCACCGCTCCGGCCACTTTCGACCGTTTCGCGGCGTGCTTTCCGGTGTGCTTCGCCATGCGGACCTTCCTGATTCCTGTTAAGCATTCGCTGTGATTGAGAACAGTTTTTACGCTGTAAGTTCGCCGCTTTCGAGTCTACCCACTATTATGACTTTTAGCCTATTAAAGGAGACTATGCTGATGGCTGACGAAGAGCTGCACGAAACCACCGCGGACGATCAGAACGATCTGCAGTCCACGGGTGACACCGCTGCCGTTGAAGAGGGCAACGAAACCGTTCAGGATGCCGCTGAGGAAACCACCGTCGAATCCGCTTCCACTGATTCCGACGACGATGACGATCTCGACATTCCGATGGACCGCGTCGAAGCGGTGCTGAACGCCACTGTCGACAAGGATGCTCTGACCCCGCAGATGCAGCGCATGATGAACCGTCAGGCGGAAAACACCCGCCGCGTGGAGGAGACCATCAAGGGCACCAAGTCCAATCCACGCTGGTTTGTGCCTCTGTTCTGCACGCTGATGGTCATCGGCCTGATTTGGGCCGTGGTCTACTACCTAACCTCTGACTACCCGATTCCGAACATCGGCGCATGGAATCTGGCCATCGCGTTCTCGATCATCATGATCGGATTCATCATGACCATGTGGTGGCGCTGACCCACCGTTTCGCGTTTACTGTTTAGGCAGCCTCAGTAGCACGTTTGAAGCGAGGGCGTCTGCACTTCTTCGTACAGTCAGACGCCCTTTTCGCATACCCTTTTTACGATCCTTTCGCAAGCTTTTCGTAATTTTTCGCACTTGTCGTGCTTTCGGTGAGATTGCGTAATCTTTCGGACACTATCATCTTTCGCAATCGTCTTGCTATTTCTGCGACTCGCCTATCACTTGTCTCGTGCTTTTTCTCAATTTCCGGTTTGCTCGTTCAGATTTTCGACGTGCGCAGCAGCACATGACCGCCACCTTGCATGGTGGTACCAAACAGGTAGACCGTTCCACCGTCGGCAAGCTTCAATTTCTTGCGTAACTGCGGTGCCGTAAGCGGGAAATTACGTACCGCGATATTCGCTTGTTTCATACCATTCAGCAATCGTTTTGTATCTTTTTTATTCATGCTTCCGACTGCTTCAATCGCAAATCCTCGTCCCGGAAAATCGGCTATCTGCTGTTCCGACACGAACAAATGGCTGCTCGGACCAATCTGCGTCACACCGAATCGTTCTTCGACCAGATCGAAACAGCCGGCCTTCATAATCGACGCATTCGGCTCATACAAGTACCTTTTCGCATCCGGCAGCGGTTTGCCGCCAATGCGCAGGCCTTGCGTATATTTGGCGGAATCATAGTCGATCCGCTGATCGTCGTTCACGCAGAACACGTGCGGCGCAAGACGCCGGTACGAACCCGCACCATCCACGCTGTCGCGCGCATTCGCCTGCGCCGGCCGTCCCAGTACCAGCAGCAGTTCCTTGCATTCGTTGCCGGTGGCCACGATATGCACTTCGCGTACGGCCCCGTCGAAATCGACGACTGCTTTGCGCCAGTCAAGCATCGGCGAGAGTTTGACCAACGTGAAGCGCGATTTGGCGAGCAGCAGGTCGCGCAATTCGAGCACATTCGGTGTGCAATCTTCGATGGCGTAAGTGCGCGAGCCATGCTCGTCGCGACGGGCCGGATCAAGGTAGATAAAGTCCACCGGATCCATCTGACTGAGGTATTCCACACCGTCGCCGCACACGATGCGAGCCTGGTCAAGCCCCAGCGCGGCCATATTGTGTTCGGCCAGTTCGCACAGGTGCCGTTGCCGTTCCACATAAGTGGCTTGGCTGAATCCGCGCGCCAGATACGAGAAGTCCACCCCGAACCCGCCCGTCAGATCCACCATAGCCCTCTTCGCCACCAATGTGTCCGATTCTCCAGAATCGGACATCCGTAAGCCCGCTTTAGCCTCTTGAGTGTCCGATTCGGCAGAATCGGACAAGTGGAGCGCACTTTTTGCCGTTTGCATGTCCGATTCGGCAGAATCGGACACTCTGGCGTACACGGTTGCGGATGGTACGAGCAGGGTTTGTGTGATTTCGGACTTGTATTGGGCGGTGAACTGTGAGGAGCACTGCTCCATGGAAATGTGCGGAGGGTATACGATTCCCTCGCAGGAGGCCCATTGCGGCAGTTTTTTGCTTGCGATCTGCCATCCGGCGATCTGGTCGAGCGCCAACGGCAAATCGAGTCCGTCTACGCGCTTGGCTTTCAACGCCAGTTCGCGCACGTCCTCGTCGCGATGCATCGCCACGAATTCGCGCGTCTTGTCATTCATGATTGTCATTGGTGACGCACCTGATTTCGTTTTGTTGATTCGTCATCTATTATGGGGATTTTTTAGTTTCGCAATATGTGGATAAGTCGTGGATTATTGTGGACGAATGTGGATAGCGTCTATATCTTGTGGACAGCCTTGCGGCCATCCACAAGATATAGAACGGCATTTTTCCCCATTTTTTCGCCATGCACAGACGGTTTATCCACATTTTCCACCGTTGAAAAGCCGGGGAATTCGCCGTTTTGTGAATATCTCTGTGGATAATGCACCGAGTTATCCCCGGCTTACCCACAGTTCAACCCTCACTTATCCACAAGGTTATCCACAAATGTGGATAACTGCATATCCGCAATTTCCCCGAATACGTTTTTTCTACCTACCGACTAGAAGAACATACCAAGAAGGGGGTTTACGCGAAATGGATTACCCATATTGCATACGACGACAATCGCAATAATCACGACCAACATGATTGCGCCGTAAATCAGCGTGCGCTGCTGCAGGCTTTTGCCGCGCAACGCATGCAGGCCCGAAACCAGCAGCCAAGCGAACACGCCTCCGATGATGAATCCGCCAACATGCGCCTGCCATGCGATGTTCGGCGTGATGATCGGCATCAGGAAGTTGATGAGCATCCAGATCATCATGGATCGAATATCGATACCAATGCGCTGGTATACCACCAGAATGGCCGCGAACAGGCCAAATAGCGCACCGGAAGCGCCGTATGAAGATGTTACCCAACCGTCTTGCGAAAACAGTGCCCAGACCATCATGCCGGCACCTCCGCCGAGTCCTGACAGCACATATAGCGCGAGGTATGGCAGATGCCCCATCATGCGTTCCAATACGGGCCCGACGCACCACAAAGTCAGCATGTTGAAGAGAATGTGCCATAGGGAGGCCGGCTGGTGCAGGAACATTGACGTAATGAAGGTCCATGGGCGGTGGGTCGCCAGCGCGGGCATGAATACGCCTGCGCCGACGAACGAGTTGTAGCTGGCCGGCCAGGCGATTTTCAATAGTGTTTCGACAATCCAGACCGCGACGCATATCACCATGATCGCGACGGTGATCACGGGATCGCCGTTGCGCCAGCGGTACCTCATGGAACGTGCAGAGAAGAGGTCTTTGAACGACGGGGAATCGGGAAACAGACTGAAACGTTGATAAGCCATGTTTCAACCCTACTGGAACGTGCGAATCCGCGAATCCGCGAAATCATTGCAAATGATTGCATTCTTGTGAATCCTCGGCGCGTAAATCCACCCAATCAACACATTCAAGGAATTAATATAGTGAACAGAGTTGGCTTGAACGAGCAGGTCAGCCAATGTTCGCCGATATTTGGGAAAGGAGCCGTCATGGAGAACAAGTCTTCTAACGGTTGGAAGTTCTTCGCACTGCTCTTCGGAGCTTTGCTTGCCGGTGTCATCGGTCTGTATGTGTACAAGCAGCAGAATCCGGATTACGATCCATGGGAGGAGCCGTGGGAGAACAGCTCGTCTCCTGTCGATCTTGGTCTGACCAAGGATGCCGAAGAAGCCAAGGAAGCCGACACTGAGGCCGCTGCCGCTCCCGAAGCCGCCTGATTCCTACTTCTTTTCAAAGCCCTGCCGCCCTTTCGCGCAGGGCTTTTTGTTATTTAGACACAAAAAGGGACGATTCCAAAGAATCGTCCCTTCGTCATCACGCCTTATCTAGCGCTATCAGGCGAGCGGACCCGTCTTCCAGATGCGCTCGAGGTAATCCTCCATCGAACGATCGGAGCTGAAGTAGCCCGAGTTCGCCACGTTGATGAGGGCCTTGCGGTTCCATTCGAGCGGCTGGGCGTAGAGAGCCTCGATTTCCGACTGGATGGCGGTGTAGGCACCGAAGTCGGCGAGGGTCATGAACCAGTCCTTGGTGAGCCAATCGTGGACGAGGTCTTCGTACACGGTCTTGTCGCCGTTGGAGAAGGTGCCGTCTGCGACCATGTCGATGGCGGCCTTGAGGCGCGGATCGGCCTCGTAGTACTTCTTCGGCTCGTAGCCTTCGGCGTAGAGGGCGTCCACCTCGTCGACGGTCATGCCGAAGAGGAAGAAGTTCTCAGCGCCGACGCGCTCACGGATTTCGACGTTGGCACCGTCGAGGGTGCCGACGGTCATGGCACCGTT
Organism: Bifidobacterium sp. N4G05; assembly: GCF_002742445.1. Classification (GTDB taxonomy): domain Bacteria; phylum Actinomycetota; class Actinomycetes; order Actinomycetales; family Bifidobacteriaceae; genus Bifidobacterium; species Bifidobacterium hominis. The sequence continues at coordinate 82,184 of NZ_NJNQ01000006.1, forward strand.
GAGAGCGAACTTCATGTTGCCGGTACCGGAGGCTTCCTTGCCGGCCTGGGAGATCTGCTCGTCAAGGTCGGTGGCCGGGATGAGGTGCTGTGCGAGGCGAATGTTGTAGTTCCACGGGAAGTAGACGTTCAGCTTGCCCTTGACGTCCGGGTCGTTGTTGATGACGCGGGCGACGTTGTTGATCAGCTGGATGGTCTGCTTGGCCAGATAGTAGCCCGGAGCGGCCTTAGCACCGAACACGATGGTACGCGGCATGACGTCGTCTGCAGAGATCTTGCCGGACTTGATGTCGGCGTAACGTGCGATCACGGCGAGGATCTTCAGTGCCTGACGCTTGTATTCGTGCAGACGCTTGACCATGGTGTTGATCATGGTGTTCGGGTCGATGTCGAAGCCGTATTCGCGCTTGGCGTAGTTGGCGAAGTCAACCTTGTTGGCCTGCTTGACGGCAGCGAACTTCTTGACGAATTCGTCGTCTGCGGCAAGCGGTTCGAGGCCTTTGAGCAGTTCGAGGTCGCTCACCCACTTGTCGGTGCCGAGGCCTTCGGTGATGAGGTCGGACAGGCGCGGGTTGGCGAGCTTGACGAAGCGGCGAGGGGTCACGCCGTTGGTCACGTTGGTGAACTTGTCGGGATACACGTCGGAGAAGTTCTTCAGGGTGACGTCCTTGAGCAGCTGGGAGTGCAGCTCGGCAACGCCGTTGACGTGGGAGCCGCCGTAGGTGGCCAGATAGGCCATGCGCACGGAGTCGCCGGTGTAGATGGCCATGTCCTTGATGGTGGCTTCGTCGACGCCCTTGGTCTTGAGCTCGGCTGCGAACTGGTCCTGGATCTTCTCGATGATTTCGAGGTGACGCGGCAGAAGTTCGCCGATGAGCTTGGACGGCCACACTTCCAAGGCTTCCGGAAGCAGGGTGTGGCAGGTGTAGTTGAAGGTCTTGTTGGTGACAGTCCAGGCGGTATCCCAATCGTAGCCGTACTCGTCCATGAGGACGCGCATGAGCTCCGGGATGCCGATGACCGGGTGGGTGTCGTTAAGCTGGAAGGTGATCTTGTCTGCGAAGGTGGTCAGATCCGGCTTGTCCTGGCCCGGGTAGAAGACGCGGATGGCGTCATGGATGGAGGCGGACACGAAGAAGTACTGCTGCTCGAGACGCAACGCCTTGCCCTGCGGGGTGGAATCCTCCGGATACAGGATCTTGGAGATGTTTTCCGCTTCGACCTGCGGCTTGACGGCATCAAGGTACTCGGACTTGTTGAAGGTGAGCAGGTCGAACTCGTCGTAGCTCTTGGCGGTCCACAGGCGAAGGGTGTTCACACGGCCGGAAGCATAGCCCGGAACCATGTAGTCGACCGGGACTGCACGCACGGACCAAGCCGGCTTCCAAACCTTCTTGCCGTTCTCTTCGACGACTTCGCCGCCGAAGGAGACCTTCTGGTCGCGGTTGTAGTCGATGTGGCCCCATGGCTCTTCGTTGGTCAGCCAGTAGTCCGGGGTTTCGATCTGCTTGCCGTTTTCGTCGAACTTCTGCTCGAAGATGCCGTACTTGTACTGGATGCCATAACCGAATGCCGGCACGCCCAGCGAAGCGAGCGAATCGATGAAGCAGGCGGCCAGACGGCCGAGACCACCGTTGCCGAGGCCTGGCTCGTGCTCGGCGTTGACGACGTCCTGCACGGAGAAGCCGAGTTCCTTGACCGCGGCATTGAACTGCTCGGTCAGACCGGCGTTGAGCAGAGCGTTGCGCAGCTGCTTACCCATTAGGAATTCTGCGGACAGGTAGCCGACTGCCTTGGTGTTGCCATTGACCATGTCAGCCTGGGTCTTGAACCAGGAATCCATGAGGTGGCGTCGCACCGCGGCGGACGCGGCGACATACACGTCGGCCGGCTTGGCCTGTTCGACGGTGACGCCCTGGGTGTACTTCAGCTGCTCGCGGATCTCATCTGCGAACTGCTCCGCGGTAATCGCGGACTTCGGTGCGGTAATTTCAGTCATTAATCGACTCCCTTTGACGGATTACTCTCCAGAAACATTATGCCTTGCTCCAGCGTCCTTGCATTAGCGGCTACATGAACACTAAGTAACATCATGCATACGTTCTCATACATAGCATACTACATAATCAGAAAAAAGACGAAATTTCAAGCGATTACAGGTCAGCATTCGTTTGCAAAAATGATGCAAACCGGCTGCCAAAACGTTGTGAACAACATGCAAACGACATGCAACAAAATTGAGAACGCTGTCAGCAATCGCAAATATTTTTCCTCTCTTCACACCCCTATTCAGTTGTGACTACGCTGTCTGCAACACCCCATCATAGTCGCTTGCAAGCGACAAAATAACACGTATGGCTGTTATTCGAGAACAAGATCTGCATAAGGGACATGACGCATTTGCGCAATGGCTGCAAACGTCTCATCGCATGATCGCCGACGGTATTCCCGCAAATACCGACGCGGCACGCGATTTCCGTCTGGAATTCTCTCCACGATTGCCACGCCAGCTGTGGGCGATGGCGGTGCGCTACTCGCTGCATCTGCTGGAGAAAAAAGCGCCCGGAGAGGGCGTGGAAGTGCGTGTCGCACCGTGGGGTGCCATCAAGATTCTCGACGGACCGGCATCCGATCCGCATAATCTCACGCCGCCGGATGTGATCGAACTGGAACCGGACGTGTGGATGAGACTCGCCACGGGCATTACCAGCTGGGCTGAGGAGAAGGAGGCGGGACGCATCACGGCCGTTGGCGAACGCGACGATTTGAGTAGCTTGCTGCCGTTGGTGTGACGGGCTGCGAGAAGACCGTCACAGGCGCAAAAACGCATAGCAAAACCGCGATGTGGATACACCCAGCAGGCATATCCGCATCGCGGTTTCACAAAGTACCTGATATGCCGATTAGTCCTGCTTCTTCGGCTTCAGCGCGCTGGGCATCGGCATCGGGATGGGCTTGTGTGGTTTCGGTGCGGCGGACTTGGTTGCCGGGAACTCTCCGCTCGTGGCCTTCGCCGCCGCCTCTGCGGCCCACTTCGCATACTCGTCGAGGTCATCCTCGGCGTCGGTCTGCGCGGACTCCTGAGCATCTTCAGAAATCTCATCTTCAGCGTCCGCATCGTGAGAATATTTTGCTTCGACATCGGCGAAAGGATCGAAAGAACCCGAACCAGGCTCCTGGGCGCCGAGCTCCTTGGCGAGCTCATCGTAGTCGGTGTCGGTGGTCAGGTACTTGAGCTTTCGGGCTATTTTCTGCTGTTTGGCTTTCTGACGTCCGCGGCCCATCTGACCCCCTGAGGATTACTGTGCTATCAATTCATCAAACAAGAGAGTACCACTTGTTATGCCATATTTCGTTGTCGGCTCAGACTTTTACGATAAAATCGCTGATTTTCTTAAGAAAAGGACACGTATGACGGACGAAACCCAGGAGCAGCAGATCACCGCTGTCGGCAATGAAATGAGCGCGAGCTTCCTCGCAGCGAAGAAGCGTTCCGACGCAACGCTCGCCGCAATCGAACAGAATCCGGGCAAGTTCACCATGCTTACCGGCGACCGTCCGACCGGACGTCTGCATCTCGGCCATTATTTTGGTTCGATTCGCGAGCGCGTCGCCATGCAGAATCGTGGCGTGAATTCGAATATCATCATCGCCGATTATCAGGTGATCACCGATCGTGACACGACCGAGCATATCGAAGACAATGTGCTCAATTTGGTGCTTGATTACATGGCTGCCGGCATCGATCCGGAAAAGACCATGATTTTTACGCATTCCGCCGTTCCTGCGGAGAACCAGCTGATGCTGCCGTTCCTGTCGTTGGTGACTGAGGCCGAGCTGCATCGCAATCCTACGGTGAAGTCGGAAATGGAAGCTTCCGGCCATGCGCTGACCGGCCTGCTGCTGACTTATCCGGTGCATCAGGCATGCGACATTCTGTTCTGCAAGGCCAATGTGGTGCCGATCGGCAAGGATAACCTGCCGCATGTCGAGATCACGCGCACCATCGCGCGTCGTTTCAACGAACGTTACGCCAAGAAGCATCCGGTGTTCCCCGAGCCGGCTGCGATTCTGTCTGAAGCGCCGGAGATTCCAGGCTTGGATGGCCGCAAGATGAGCAAGTCGTACGGCAATTCCATCATGTTGGGCGCCACCGCGCAGGAGACCGCCAAGCTCATCAAGAAGAGTCCGACCGATTCCGAGCGTCGCATCACGTTCGATCCGATCGCACGTCCGCAGGTTTCCGCACTGCTGACGACCGCCGGTTTGGTCACCGGTCGTGATCCGAAGGAGATCGCCGAGGAGATCGGCGATTCCGGTGCAGGCGCGCTGAAGGCGTATGTGATCGAATCGGTGAATAGCTTCCTTGAGCCGCATCGTGCCCGCCGCGAGGAACTCGCCAAGGATATGGATTACGTGCGCGATGTGCTCGCCGAAGGCAACAAGAAGGCCAACGCCATCGCCAACGAAACCTTGGAGCAAGTCCGCGATGCCATGGGCATGCGCTACTAAAGCTCCAGAAACGCCATAATCATGCTTTAAACAGCGTTTCAGCATCGACAAAGGCCGGATTGCGTATTGTGCAATCCGGCCTTTGTTGCGTTTGAGTGGCATGTGCCACATTATGTTTGATTAGATTTGCGCGCGCTTTTCGCCGGAAGCGATTTCCGCTGCAACCAAATCGTCATCCACCTTGCGATCATCGGGATCATCAAGATAATGATCGAACTCGTGCAACACTTCAGCATCGGGAGCCGGAGTCAACAACGACACCACCACAATGAACAACAGTGAGATGATGAACGCCGGAAGCAGCTCGTAAATAGCGAAGACACCACCAAGCGGCTTGATGAAATTATGCCAAATCAGCACGGTCGCAGTACCGGAAAGCATGCCTGCAATCGCACCGAATTTATTGGTACGACGCCAATACAGCGAACACAGCATCAGCGGACCGAATGAAGCGCCCAAACCAGCCCACGCATACGAAACAACTTGGAAAATCGACGAATTCTGATCGAATGCAACCACAATGCCGAAAACGAACATAACCAGCAGTGTGATGCGGGCAACCATCATCACCTGACGATCAGTAGCCTTGCGGTAGAGCAATCCGCGGAAAATATTCTCACCAACCGCGGAAGCACCGATAATCAGATACGATGAAGACGAACTCATGGACGCGGCGAAAATGCCCGATACCACGATGCCGCACATGAAGCTTGGCAGCAGCGCCTGCGAAACCACAATGAAAATGTTCTCCGCAGCGGACTGCGTGACGAACTGCGTCGGCATCATCGCACGGCCGACCAAGCCAATGCACACGCCGCATGCAAGCGACACCACACACCATGTGGTTGCGATGATACGGGACTTTTTGATCTCTTCGGAACTGCGGATCGACAGGAATCGCACGAGCACCTGCGGCATACCGAAATAGCCAAGGCCCCACGCAAGCATGGAAATCATGGTGATCACGCCGTATTCGGTAGGAGCGCCGAACATGGCCTGACCGGCTTTGATGATCTGCTCGCCGGCATCGTTCAGGATTGGCGTGGCCATTTGCGTGCCGTCAAGGAATCCTGGAATGCCTTTGAGGAAGGCGACGGTGTTGTCGACGCCGCCGACGGACGCCACGGAACCGATGAACACCACGGCCAGCGCGAAGAACATGAGCAAGCCTTGGATGAAGTCGGTCACGACCACGGAAAGATAGCCGCCGATCAAGGTGTAGGCGAACACGATGGCCGCACCGATCACCATGGTCAGGTGGTAGTCCCAGCCGAACAGGGTCGAGAAAAGTTTGCCGACCGTCACGAAGCAGCTGCCGACATACACGCAGAAAAATACGAGGATGATCAACGCCGCGATGGTGGAGACGATGTTGCGTTTGTCATGGAATCGTTTGGAGAAGAAGTCCGGAATGGTAATCGCGTCACCTGCCACCACGGAGTAGCGGCGCAAACGCCGTGCGACGAGCTTCCAATTGAGGTAGGTGCCGAGAGCCAGGCCGAGGGCCGTCCACAGCGGGTCGGCGGCACCGGTGAAGTAGGCGACGCCCGGCAGACCCATGAGCAGCCAGCCGCTCATATCGGAGGCTTCGGCACTTAAAGCCGTCAGCCACGGACCAACGCCACGACCGCCCGCGAAATACTGACGGGTGGAGGAATTGGACCGCTTGGAGTAGATGAAGCCGATGGTGAGCATGGCCACAAAATAGATGACCATCGCCAGCAGCACCCAAAAATCTTTGGTAACCATGAATTCTCTCTTCTTAGATTTCTAGCCGAATTTCTTTCGAATCTCTTTCTTCAAATCTCTGTCGAAACGAATTTCTTTCGAATCTCTTCTGAAAAATATGCGATTGTCCCAATGTACCGGTCGGACATTGCAACAATCGCATTTATCTCATTTACTCGCCCAAATTCCGAAATTCTGCGAGTTGTTATGCACCGTTCTGGATTCTAGGGAAAATTTGGCAATGCGTGCGGTACCAAGGCGTACCGAAGGAAGGCGTACGAAGGTACGTCGACTAAGAAACAACGCAGATAACGCTCCATTGCCAGATTTTCAGATGTCGTATCTCCAAGACTTATCGGTGATAACGCGGGCCATGGCTAGGCCGATCGGCAGGCAGATAATCACCATGAAGGCGCGGAAAGCCCAGTCGAGGGCGTTCAAGGTGTCGAATTGGCCGAGGTGGAACATGGCTTGATACATGTACAAACCGGGAACCATGATCACAATGGACGGCACGGTCAGGCAGATGCGCGGGTAGCCGAGATGTGGGGCGAGCCAGCTGCGATGAACCGCGGAACGCCATGCGGAGGCGAGCAGGCCTGCGAGCAGTGCGCCGATGAATGCGCCGGCTTCGGCGGGAACTCCCATGTCAACGATTTCCAAGCGCAAGGTGTCGGTAATGGCGCCAATAGTGGCGGCCACAAGACACATGCGCTGCGGAGAATTGAACATAGTGGAGAAGCCCCAGACGCCGATGAATGCGAACACGAAACGCAACAGGCAATTGACAACCGGATTGAGTCCCAACGGCTCGAATCCTTCCGGATTCAAATGCACGATCGAAGCGACCATCCACCCTGCGAGCGTCGCCATCAAAATAATGCACAACACGTACGCAACGCGCTGAATACCTGACGGAAAATCAATCTTCGCCATATCAAGTCCGCCCGTAATCAACGGGAATCCAGGAATCACAAACAGCATGGCACCGATGTAAGCCGTGTCATGCTGCAATGCGACGGGCTCGAAAATACCAATCAATCGCAGGGTGCCCGTGCAGGCGAGTGCCGCGACGGCCACGCATACGAACGTCACAAAGAACTGGTTGAGATGGTGGGCGAACAGGCGGCGGCGCAGCCAGTGGCCAAGTCCCGCGCCAATGAACGCGCCGATCATGTCGAAGGGGCCGCCGCCAAGCAGGAACACGAAGGATGCACAGGCGCAGGCCGAGGCGAATCCTGCAAATGCCGGCGAATACAGGGGCTTGCGCCGTTCGATCATGTTGAGTCGTTCGTGCGCTTGACGAACGGTGATGCCTTGCGATTGGTCCGCTTCTTTGCCGACATGGTCGAAATGTTCGGCGTATTGGCCTTTTGGCGGCTTATGATTGCGATTTTTGCGCGCTTTTTTCGTGGTCGATTCGCTTGACGTAACGTTGGCCGCGCTGGCGGTTTCACGCTTGGTTTCACGTTCAGCTTCACGTTCACCGCGATTATGCTCGCTTGCCGCTTCAATGTCACGCAAGTGCAACGGCTGCGCGGTGGTATCGGTCGCTTCGGCGCGCTCCGTCACCATTTCAAGCGCGTCAAGCACGGGATCGTCGGATCCCTCCTGATTCTGTTCGGCTTTCTGACGTTCGCGAAGACGCTTCGACAGGTCGGCCGACACCTGCGACGCATCACGCTTGTCGAGATGCTGCATAAGCCCTTCTGACACGTCGGATTGGCTGTGGTACATCGATCCTTTGCCGAGGTTCACGTTGAACCAGTCAGCGAAGTGTTCGAGCAGCCAAATGCGTTCCGTATTGACGCCGGTGGTTGGCAGGTCGATGACTTCGGTGATGCGGTCTTTGCCGTCGGTGCAGGAGGCTTCGATGTCGGTGAGGTTCACGTCGGCGCGTACGTGCACGCCGAGCGGGTAGGCGATGCGGTGCATCATTTCGCGGACACGGAAACTTCCGGTGCCCGCGCCGAGATCGAGCATGCCGACGCGTACGATCACGCTGGCTTTTGCTGCGATTCCCGCTTCAGCAACCGGCTTGTCCCAATCCCGTTCAATATCTTCCATATCGAGCGGAATGGAGTGTGTATGGAATTTGCTGACGGCCGAAGCGCTTTTTTCCGCGCTTTCGAAATTCGTCTCATGTTCATGTTCGTATTGTGCGCTCACAAGTTCAGGTCTAACGTGTGGGCTGGTCGGAGGATTTTCGAAATTTCCGTCGATTTCACCTTGTGGACACCACTGGACCACGATGCGGACATTTTCGGTATTTCCGTAACCAAACTGTCGATTTGCCGCGCATACAATGGTTGTGCATTACCGACCGAACTTAGGGCTGTGGGCTCGCAACAGATGGCCAAAACAATCGCGGAGGTGCCGCGAAGGACCAACAGACCGGGCAACCCGATGGTTCGGAGAAGGAGATCTGATGGCAGATAATAATCAACAGATCACGCCTGCGGACGCAGCTATCGTCTCGTCCGGCACGGGAACCAAGGGTCCCGAAGAGCGCGATCTTCCCGCATCCCTCAAAGAAGAAATGGATCTGTGTCTGCAGATTCTTCGCGAGGTCCTCGGCGAATTCGACGAAAAGCTGCTGGCGACATTCGATGAGGTGCGCGAATACGCACTGAATGCCAGCGCCGAACGCTTCGCCGGCATTCTGACTGATACCAATTCCGAGCAGGACGACCTGCAGAACGCGGTCAACACCATCGACAAGATGAATGTTGAAGACTCACAGCTGCTGGCCCGCGCATTCACGACCTACTTCCATCTCGCCAATCTGTGCGAGGAGAACTATCGCGTTTCCGTGCTGCATCAGCGCGAATCCAAGGTTGAGGACACCGCGCCCGTCGATCCAGTCAACGAAATGACTTGCGCCTACCACCAGCTCATCAACGAGCTCGGTCCGGCCAAGGCAAAGGAACTGCTCGACCAGCTCGAGTTCCACCCGGTGTTCACCGCGCATCCGACCGAAGCCCGCCGTAAGGCCGTGGAAGGCAAGATTCGCCGTATCTCCCAGCTGCTCGAAGCGCATAAGCTGCTTGGCGGCTCGGACAAGAAGGAAAACTCCCGTCGTCTCTTCAACGAGATCGACGCGCTGTTCCGCACCTCCCCGATCGCACTGAAGAAGCCGACACCGGTTGAGGAAGCGGATACCATCCTCGACATTTTCGACAACACGTTGTTCTACACCATTCCGCAGGTCTATCGCCGTTTCGATGATTGGATCCTCGGAGACAAGGCCGGCCTGGTGCCGCCGGTGTGCCCCGCGTTCTTCCATCCGGGCAGCTGGATCGGTTCCGACCGCGACGGAAACCCGAACGTCACCGCCAAGGTGAGCCGTCAGGTGGCTCGCAAGTTCAGCGATCATGTGCTGGGAGCGCTCGAGATCGAGACCCGCCATATCGGCAAGAACCTGACCATGGAATCCACCACGACGCCGCCGAGCGCCGAGCTCAAGAGCCTGTGGAATCGTCAGAAGGAGATGAGCGAACGCCTTACCGACAAGGCAGCTCTGATCTCCACCAAGGAACTGCACCGCGCAGTCATGCTGGTTATGGCCGATCGTCTTCGCGCCACCATCGACCGCGATGTCGACCTGATGTACCATTCCTGCGAGGATTTCATCGCCGATCTGAAGATCGTGCAGCGTTCCCTCGCCGATGCCAACGCCAAGCGTTCCGCGTACGGCCCGCTGCAGGACCTCATCTGGCAGGCCGAGACCTTCGGCTTCCACATGGTCGAGATGGAGTTCCGTCAGCATTCCGTCGTGCATTCCCGTGCTCTGGAGGACATCCGCGAGCATGGCCTGCACGGTGAGCGTGGCGAGCTGCAGCCGATGACCCACGAGGTGCTCGACACCTTCCGCGCGCTCGGTTCCATCCAGAAGCGCAATGGCATCAAGGCCGCCCGCCGTTACATCATCTCCTTCACCAAGAGCGCCCAGAACATCAAGGACGTGTACGAACTGAACCGTCTGTCGTTCGCACGCCCCGAGGATGTGCCGACCATCGACGTAATCCCGCTGTTCGAACAGCTTGAGGATTTGCAGAATTCGGTGGACGTGCTTGAGGAAATGATCAAGATTCCTGAAGTGCAGGCTCGTCTGAAGGCCACCGGCGGCAAGCTTGAGGTCATGCTCGGCTACTCCGATTCCTCGAAGGATGCCGGCCCGACGTCTGCAACTCTGGCACTGCATTCCGCACAGGAGCGCATCGCCAAGTGGGCCGAATCGCACGATATCGACTTGACCCTGTTCCATGGCCGCGGCGGCGCCGTTGGCCGTGGCGGCGGCCCGGCCAATCGTGCCGTGCTCGCGCAGCCGGTCGGCTCCGTGAAGTGCCGTTTCAAGCTCACCGAACAGGGCGAAGTCATCTTCGCACGTTACGGCAACCCAATTCTAGCCATCCGCCACGTAGAATCCGTGGCGGCCGCAACGCTGCTGCAATCCGCTCCGAGCGTGGAGAAGCGTAACACCGACATGACCGAGAAGTATGCCGACATGGCAAGCAAGCTCGACGAAGTCGCACACAATCGCTTCCTGGATCTGCTGAATACTCCGGATTTCGCACCGTGGTTCTCCACCGTCACGCCGCTGACCGAAATCGGTCTGCTGCCGATCGGTTCCCGACCTGCAAAGCGTGGTCTCGGCGCCAAGTCCTTGGACGATCTGCGTACCATTCCGTGGATCTTCTCTTGGGCTCAGGCACGCATCAACCTCGCCGCATGGTATGGCCTCGGATCCGCCTGCGAGGCGTTCGGCGATCTCGCCACCCTACGTCAGGCGTATGAGGATTGGCCGCTGTTCTCGACGTTCATCGACAATATCGAGATGTCGTTGGCTAAGACCGACGAGCGTATCGCCAAGATGTACTTGGCACTCGGCGACCGTGAGGATCTCAACAAGAAGGTGCTCGACGAGATGGAGCTCACCCGCGAATGGGTGCTCAAGATCGTCGGCGACGAATGGCCGTTGCAGCACCGCCATGTGCTCGGCCAGGCCATCCGCATACGCTCGCCGTATGTGGACGCACTGTCTGTCACCCAGGTGCTCGCCCTGCGTTCGCTGCGTAAGCGCGTGGACAAGGAAGAGCTCACGCACGGACAGAAGGCGAACTACACCTACCTGATCCTGTGCACCGTGTCGGGTGTCGCAGCAGGCCTGCAGAACACCGGCTGATTTTCGGCTGACCGCCTGACAAAAGCGAGCGGGGAGGTTCCGTGCCAATAAACGGCGCGGGCCTCCCCGCTCGCGTTCCCGGATTCAACTTGTAAGCGCAACGCCTTCTTAAATTAGAAACTGAACACTTCCAAACCTAGACAAGGCGTTGCACGTCTATTTAGAATCCGGGGCAGTCGCTCGGTTGGATGAGTCCGGCACGATACCGTCAGAGCCAAGGAATAGCTGCGTGATTATCCCCAAGAAAACGTCCTCAGCCCCTGCCTTAGATGGCGATTCAATCGAAACAACTTCAGAAACACCGTTTATGATGAACCATAGCCTGTGATGAAATGACAAAGAGGTGGAATCAATGACGGACGAAACATTTGTGAACCAGAACGACGTGGAGGGCACGGCGAACGGCGTGTGGAGCCGCATGTTGGCGGGCAACCGTAGATTCACGGAAGGCAAGCTGGAACATCCGAACCGCAGTGCGGAAGCACGCAAGGCGGTTATCGACACGCATGAGCCGGATGCGGCGGTATTGAGCTGCTCTGATGCACGTGTCAGCCCCGATATTATTTTCGACGCAGGCATCGGCGATCTGTTCACCGTGCGCACGGCAGGGCAGGTCATAGACGATGCCGTGATCGCCTCTTTGGAATACGCGGTGGATGTGCTCGGCGTGCGCCTTTTGGTGGTGCTCGGCCATCAGAATTGCGGCGCGATCAAGCAGGCATGCAAGGAATACGAGGCGTTGTTGCACGAGTTGACCGCCGACGCGGAGGATTCGCTGATGGCCGCTGACAGCGTTGCCGACCTTGACGAACGTATTCTGAACGCGAAATCGCTGATGCTGCGCACCGTCGGTTTTTCGATTTGGCAGGCGCACGAGTCGGAGCTGGAATCGACGGAGGATTTCGAGCGCGTGCACATCGCACGCACCATCGAGCAACTGGTGGAGCAGTCCGAGGTGATTCAGCGCGCGCTGGCGGAGGATCGGCTGATGATCACCGGAGCACGCTACCAGCTCGACACCGGAAAAGTCGAAGTATTGAGCTTCTGATTTTCTATACGATTCATGACAGACGTCGATCTGCCGTTGTACGTGCAAGCACAGCCACCGCATACAACGGTAGATCCTGTATGTCACCATCCTTGCGTGGAGGCAACGGCGAGAACCGCACAGCATGCTCAAAGCCGAATCGTTTGATGGCGGCCTTCAGACTTTTCGCGTGAAGATTGATGCCGGCCTTCACTTCAATCGGTATAACATACCGATCGTTCTGCGCAAGAAAATCAAGTTCGTTCGTCGAATTGGCATTCGTCCAATAGCGGGGCTCAAATCCATACGAAACAAGTTCCTGACATACCAATTGCTCGGCAAAAGCGCCTTTCGCTGAACCAAATACCGAATCGCCATCCAAAATACTCTCCGGACTCGCGCCATTCATGGTACGCAACAAACCGACATCGGACGTATAAAGCTTGAACGCATCGACATCATCGAATGATTTGAGCGGATATTCCGGAGCGGTGACCCGCGCGACCTTCAATGCGATCGATGAATCAAGCAACCGCTGAATCGCTAATTCAAAATCTTTGCCACGTCCACCGGAACGCACCGCACCATAAAGAAACTTCTTATTCTCACGCGCAAGCTGGGAGGGAATTGAATCCCAAACCTGTGCAAGGCGCAAGGAAAATCCCCTCGGCATCGCATCGGCATACTTCGAAAAATCACCGCGATAGCCCTGCAGGATGTCTTCCTGCACCTGCATTATCCGATTGAAATCAGCACCAGGATATGTATCGGCGAAAATCTCGACGGCTTCCGGCATGCCACCTACCACCATGTAGTATTTCAGCCATTCCATGAGCTGCTCGTGGAATACCGACATCATGTCCAGATCCGCGTTTTCGATGATTTCCGTAAGATTATGGCAGCCAACGGCGTCCAGAAATTCCAGAAAATTCATCGGATATAGACGGTAGCGATCCACCTTCCCCACGGGATAGGAAGTGCCTGGATGCACGGTGATGCCCAACGATGATCCGGTTGCGATCAGCGCGTATTCGCAAGCTTCCTCTGCGAAATATTTCAACGCCTCGACGGCTCTGGGAATCGCCTGCACCTCATCAAGCACAATCAAAGTCTTCCCGGGTTCAATGCGCGTTCGCGAAGCCAAAGCGATACCTGCAATCAACCGTTCAGGACGCAGAGAACCGGAAAAAAGTTGATCCATAGCCTCATTGTTCTCCAGTGAGACATACGCCATCGATTCAAACTGAGTGCGTCCGAGCTCTTTAACCAACCAGCTCTTACCGGTCTGTCGGGCACCGTCCAGAATCAAAGGCTTGCGATGCGCATCGTTCTTCCATGCGATAAGCCGTTTCATCATCCAACGTTTCATAGATGCACCTCGCTCGATCAACTTTCCCAATACACCATTTGCTGTCGGAATGGCGAATTGACAGGAATAGTCGTTTTAAACAAAAATACCATTTTCTAGGGGATAATCACCAGCTTAAGCTACATTTTCTAGGGGAAATTAAAAGTTTACACATACATAATCTCCATATCAACATCATATCGACGTCATGTTGCCCCACTGGACTAGGAGCAACCGAATACCGACAAGGACCGGCTGATGATCACCGGAGCACGCTACCAGCTCGACACCGGAAAAGTCGGAGTATTGAGCTTCTGACGTTTTTCCGGAAAAGACAGCTTCCAAGTCCGTTGCGTCGCGCTGTTTTGACATGCCGTTGCTTTAGATTGGAACCATGTCACTCGGTTTGAATATCCTCCTGATCTTCATCTTCCTGCTGCTCGGTTCCGTGTTCGCCGGCACCGAACTGGCGTTGGTCAGTCTGCGCGGATCGCAGATCGACCAAATGGAACAGGAGGATGCCCGCGGCAAGCGCGTCGCACAAATCGCACGCGATCCGAACACGTTTCTGTCGACCGTGCAGATCGGCGTGACGTTGAGCGGTTTTCTTTCCGCATCGTTCGGCGAATCGTCGATTTCGCCATACATTGTGCCGATCGTCGAAAGTTGGGGCGTGCCGACGAGCGTGGCCGCTCCCCTAACAACCATTGTGCTGACGTTGATCATTTCATACTGTTCGATTGTGATTTCGGAGTTGGTGCCGAAGCGTATCGCCATGCAGCGCAACGAGCAGATCGCGCGTGCCGTGGTGCCCGCGATTCACGTGTTTGCGAAGGTGTGCAAGCCGATTATTTGGCTGATCGGCAAGAATACGAACATTATTGTGCGCATGCTTGGTTTTGATCCGAACGAGACCGACAGCGAAGTGTCCGACGAGGAGCTGCGCGTACTCGTCAACACCAATACGAACTTGAGCAAAGACGAACGCACGATCCTCGACGACGTGTTCGACGCGTCCGAAACGATTGTGGCGGAAGTGATGCGCCCGCGCGCCGACGTGGTGTTTCTGGATGGTGCCATGCCAATCGAGGAGGCGGCCGCGTACGTACGCGGAATGCCATACTCTCGTTATCCGGTGACCGGCAAGGATTTCGACGATGTGCTCGGCTTTGTGCACGTGCGCGATCTGCTTGACATCCGCGACCCCAAAGCACGGACGGTTGCCGACGTGACGCGCGAGGGCATTTCGCTGCCGGGCACGTCGAAGCTGCTGCCAAGCCTTGAATTGCTACGAAAGCGCGGCATTCATCTGGCGGTGGTCATCGACGAATATGGCGGTACCGACGGCATCGTCACGTTGGAGGATATGACGGAGGAGCTGGTCGGCGATATTCGTGACGAATACGATCTGCCGGAGGAGAAAGGCGGCGAACGCACGGAACGTACTGCGTTCGTCAATGGCGTCGCCACTATCGAAGGTGGTATGACGATTGAGGATTTCGCTGATTTGACCGGTATCGAGCTTGAGGACGGCCCGTACGAGACGGTTGCCGGCTATTTTCTGGCGCACACTGGCAAGATGGGCGAAGTCGGCGATGTGCTGTCTTCCGACGACGGTTACGACATGACTGTCACGCAAGTGGACGGCCGTCGTATCGAAATGCTGGAAATTCGCAAGCATACGGTTGATGACGATACTGCGAAATCCGCAAAGACTGCAAAATAATCTGAAATTAATCGAAATAAATTGAGATAAATCGAAATAAAAACAGGCTTGCGATTATGTGAATGCTGATTTTTCATATGTTCAATATCAACATCAGTAATCGCAAGTCTGTCTATTACGTTTGTCACGTTATTAAATCTGTCGATTTACTACAGATTCAGCCGCAGATTTAATCACAGATTCAGCTACGCAGTGTGGAATGACATTCGTCGTCCCACCATGCAAGTTGCGCGATATTGGCGCGGATATGCTCGCAGGACGCGTGGAATTTGGCCTGTTCGCTTTCGGTGAGTGTGGGATTGAGTACTTCTTCGACGCCGTTCGCGCCGATGATGCACGGCAGGCTTGCATAATTGCCGCTTTCGCCTTGTTCGCCGGTAAGCAGCGTGGAGCAGGCGGTCGCATAGTGTTCGTCGCAGAGCACGGCTTGCGTAAGGCGTGCCGCGGTGGCTGCAATGGCGTATTCCGTGCACTCTTTGCCGGCATACACGCGGTATCCGCCTCGGCAGGCGTCCTGCTCAGTTTCCTCCTCGTCAAGAGTGAATCGTTGCGGATTGTCTTGCGCGAGTTGAGTGAGCGGCTTGCCTGCGATGTTTACGTTCGACCAGTAGGCGAACTGCGAATTGCCATGCTCCCCCAGCATGTATGCGCAGATTGATTTCTGGTCCACGTTGACGCGTTTCGCAATGGCGTTGCGCAGTCGTGCGGAATCCAACGCGGTTCCGGTGCCGATGATTTTGCGCGGATCATAGCCGGTGATGTGCCAGATTGCGGTTGCGACCACATCGCACGGATTTGAGATGGTGATGATCACACCGTGGAAGCCTGCGTTGAACAGTCGGGAGATCCAGGTGCGTGCAATGTCGGTGGTGACGAACAGTTCGCCGTCACGATTTTTGGCACTGGTTTTCACGTCGCCGGCAGCGTTGATTACCACGTCGCAGTCGGCTAGCTGCTCGTATTGCGTGCCGTAGTTGCCGATCACGCAATTATGCGGGTAGAAACTCAACGCATCGCTTAAATCCTGACATTCGCTGACTACCTTTTGATCGTTGATGTCGCACAGTTTCAGTTCTTCGGCCAGTCCTGCGGAAAGCACGGCATTTGCAACATGCGCACCCACGTGTCCGATTCCGATAATGCCGACTTTTCTCAATACAGCCATGGCCGGTCCCTTCCTCACTTGTTCGATCTTTCTGCATGACTGTTCGCATGCAAACGTTTCAGCTGACATGATTGTAGGCTTGCAAATCGCGGATGTTCAGCATTTTGAACATCTTATGGACACAAAAAGCTATACGAATCACCTATACGTCGTTATCAAACATTCGCAAGCCGTGACAAGTCATGGCAATCTGCGCAATGTGACGGCAACGGCGCGATATCGCAAGTATTTCAACATCACAGGCAACGCAACAACATCGCCCTACGCAAACTCATCGCAGCATGGCAGCATGACGGCGAACGCAACAGCATCGCGAGCATCACAACACAACATGACGGTTCAGCTCCCGCCGCACTTGCCTCCATTGCGGCAAATATGCGCTCATACGCCGCTGAAAGCCCTCTCCGTGCCCATTTTCCCACAGGTGCGTCATTTCATGCACAAGCACGTATTCCAGGAATCTGGGGTCCATAAGACCGAGTTGCAGGTTGAGTCGGATGCGGCCAGTTTTCGGCGTGCACGATCCCCACCTCGACGTCATGATGCGCAGTGTGACATGCGTTGGCTCGCGACCGATAATCGGCGACCATTTCGCAAGCAGCGCCGGCAGTTGCGCATTGATGGCCCGTACGGCCCGTTCCTTCGCTGCGTCGTTCCACACGAAAGCGCGCGGATTATTCAAGCTATTGGGATCGTCTGGATTGTTTCGATCGCCCACGCCGCCTGAATTTTTCAGACCATTCAGATTTTCCGGACCATTCGAACCATTCACACCGTCCAAACCATTGAAATTGCTTTGACGGATCTGTTCATCCTTGGCTTGCAGCATGGTACGTCGCGCGCGTTCGATCCATGGTTTGCATTCCGTCACGAATCGTGCGATTGCCGCTTGCGACATGCGAGAAGGTGCGGAGATGACGATTTGCGCGTTCGGCGGTTTGATGCGCAGGTACATGTTTTTGATGGCTTTACGCACGATGGTCACCGTCATTCCAGCGATTTGCGTGGTTTCTTCGGATAGCGTGCGGCTGCGCGCTCCCCCGCTGTTGTTACGCCGGTTGTACGTCATACCTACATTATGTCACGACACGCCGAAGACGCACCTTGTGTTGACTTTCTTTGAAACTCGCGTATTATTTCAATTCGTTGTGCTTAACAGTGCAGCAGGAACGGGCCCGTAGCTCAGGTGGTTAGAGCGCATCCCTGATAAGGATGAGGTCGGAGGTTCAAGTCCTCCCGGGCCCACAGTGATTAAGAGCGGCGCGGCCGCTTTTTTTCAACTATGGGGCTATAGCGCAGCTGGTAGCGCATCTGCTTTGCAAGCAGAGGGTCGCCGGTTCGAACCCGGCTAGCTCCACGGGGCTATGGCGCAGCTGGTAGCGCATCTCCATGGCATGGAGAGGGTCAGGGGTTCGAATCCCCTTAGCTCCACAGACAGGGTTTCCGGTGATTTCCGGAAGCCCTTTTTTCATACCAAAATCCAAACCCGCATCCCAATTCCTCCACCCGCTGGAGAAAACCGGACGCAGCCAAGCACCTCACAGTCCAAAAACCTCCACCGAGTGGAAGAATCCTCCCGCCAACAAGCCTCCCAGCATCCCAAAACCTCCAGTCACTGGAGAAAACTAGACGCAATCAGACATCCCACAGTCCAGATTCCCCCAGTCACTGGAACAAATGACCCGCTGAGGCACCTTCCAGAGTCCGTATTATTCCAGCGCATGGAAGAATTACCCCGCTGAAAGACCATTGCAAAAGGCCGTCTCAGACGGGACTTGCGTCACCGCTTGAAACGGCCTCGGATTATTGATTATTACGATTGCTGACAATACTTCCGATTGCTTACGATGACTACCGCACTACGTCCGCGCCGGCAACCGTGCCAGAATCGTTCGGCACGTTCTGTGCATCCTGTGCATTCTGCTTGGCAAGTTCGTCGCGGATTTGCTGCAACAGCAGGATCGTTTGCTCTTCGGTGGAGATTTCCGGCTCTTTGGCGGCTTCCTCCTCGGCTTTGCTCCGTTCTTCCGAAAGCTTGGTTTTGGCGAGCAACGCCTCGGTCACATCACGGAATTTGTTGATCGGCACGAGAATGCAGAAATACACGGCCGCCGCGATAATCAGGAAATTCAATATCGCGCCAAGTACTGCGCCAAACGAAACCGTCGCATTATTGAATGTAATTGCCAGCAGACCATCCATATTCGGTTTGCCGAAAATCATGGCGATGAACGGATTAATCACGTTGTTGACGATCGAATTAACCACCGTGGTGACGGCACCGCCCATGACGACACCGACCGCCATGTCGATCATGTTGCCGCGTGCAATGAATTTCTTGAATCCTTCAATCATGATGATTCTCCCAGTATGTGAGATTACGAGATGCTGTTACGGACGTACTCTCTCCCACGTTTTCCGCATTTCCATCCTATAGTCAACACAAGGCATGGCAATCCGTAAAAAGAAGCAAGTCCGGAACCAACGCTCGCCAAAAGCGTCTCCAAATCCTGAACAAGGTCTTGTGCTGCCCTTATTCGTGCACATAGAATGAGGCCGTCTATTGATAACCTAACTATCCCGAAGGGGAAGAATATGCTCACTGATGAGTACGTCAAGCGCGTGTACGCGCAGGTAGAGAAGCGCGACGGCGACCAGCCGGAATTCCTGCAGGCCGTTCGCGAGGTTTTCGAAAGCCTCGAACCGGTGGTCGCGAAGCATCCGGAATATGAGAAGGCGGGTGTGCTCGAGCGCATTGTCGAACCGGAGCGCGTGGTGAAGTTCCGCGTCGCATGGACCGAC
Source organism: Bifidobacterium sp. N4G05 (assembly GCF_002742445.1). Lineage (GTDB taxonomy): Bacteria > Actinomycetota > Actinomycetes > Actinomycetales > Bifidobacteriaceae > Bifidobacterium > Bifidobacterium hominis. The sequence continues at coordinate 101,676 of NZ_NJNQ01000006.1, forward strand.
GATGAGGGCAAGGTGCAGGTCAACCGTGGTTACCGCGTCCAGTTCAACTCCGCTATCGGCCCGTACAAGGGCGGCCTGCGTTTCCATCCGAGCGTAAACGAGGGCGTCATCAAGTTCCTCGGCTTTGAGCAGATTCTGAAGAACTCCCTGACCAGCCTGCCGATGGGCGGCGGAAAGGGCGGCTCCGACTTCGACCCGAAGGGCAAGTCCGATGCCGAAGTCATGCGTTTCTGCCAGGCCTTCATGACGGAACTGTGCCGTCATATCGGCCAGTTCACCGACGTTCCGGCCGGCGACATCAACGTGGGCGGCCGCGAGATCGGCTACCTGTTCGGCCAGTACAAGCGCATCCGCGACGAGTATTCCGGCGTGCTCACCGGCAAGGGCCTCGAATTCGGCGGCTCCCTGGCTCGCACTGAGGCCACCGGTTACGGCCTGTGCTACTACACCGCCGAGGCAATGCGCGTGCTGCGCAATGACTCTTTTGAAGGCAAAACCGTGGTCATTTCCGGCTCCGGCAACGTGGCCATCTTCGCCACCGAGAAGGCTCAGGCCCTCGGCGCGAAGGTTGTGACCGCCTCCGATTCCAACGGCTACGTCTACGATCCGAACGGCATTCAGCTTGACGTGGTCAAGGACATCAAGCTGGGCCATCGCGGCCGCATCAAGGAATATGCAGAGCGCGTGCCGGGCTCCGAGTACCACGAGGGCTGCAAGGGCGTGTGGACCGTTCCGTGCGACATCGCCCTGCCGTGCGCCACCCAGAACGAGATCGACGAGGAGTCCGCCAAGGCCCTTATCTCCAACGGCTGCACCGTGGTGTGCGAAGGCGCCAACATGCCGTCCACTCCGGAGGCAATCGCCGTCTACCAGTCCAACAACGTGCTCTACGGCCCCGCTAAGGCCGCGAACGCGGGCGGCGTGGCAGTTTCCGGCCTTGAGATGAGCCAGAACTCCTACCGCCTTTCCTGGACCTTCGAAGAGGTTGACAGCAAGCTCAAGTCCATCATGGAGAACATTGTTGCCAACTCCTTGGAAGCCGCCAAGGAATACGGCCACGAGGGTGATCTGATGCTCGGCGCCAACGCGGCCGGCTTCGTCAAGGTCGCCAACGCGATGGTCGCCCAGGGCGTGCTGTGATCTAGTCGATTTAGCCAATACGGCTGATTATCGGGAAGAAATTGAGGGTCTGTCTGGTTTATTCCAGGCAGACCCTCTTTTCGTATTTCAACACGTATTTCAGCGCACCCAATCTAGTTTCAATCATATCTGAAACAACCACTCAAAAAACATGATAGTTTCAGCTATCACCGCAACTTCCTCTCATACAGCTCCGCTATCTCGCTTATATATGGCAGATTTGAGAGTTCGTACGGTGATATTTCGCCTATATATGGCAGCCTTGGTAGGCAAAACGACCCAAAACATACCCCCGAACTGGCTTTTTCGCAAGTTGACCTGCCATATATAAGCGAGATGTCACCGGTCAGAGGACGAAATCTGCCATAGATAGGGCAGATATGGGTTGATTTGGCAAATACGAAGGCGGTCTGTGCCGTGATTGGAATCACGATACAGACCGCCTTGTTGCGCTTGAACTCACTATCGCCGCTCGCTGCTGTTAACAGCCCGCAGAGCTATTAATCATCTCCAAGCGTGACGTGAATACCGCCGACGAGGGTGCTCACCACGTTGTACAGCAGCGTGAGAATCACCACGAGCACGGTGATCAGCACCACTTCCACAATGGAGAAGATGGTGACGGCACTCAGAACGGTGCTCAACGAGAACACGTCCGTCAAGTCAAATCCGCCGGCATCCAAGCCCGTGGAAGACACGATCTGCGTAACCTGGTCGAACACGCCAACCACGTTCAGCATGCCCCACAGAATAGCTGCCGCAACGATCTGAATAATTCCTCCCGCGATGGAAAGCATGAACGCCACCTTAGCGGCCGACCATGCGTCGATACGCGTCAGAGACAGGCTCATACGGCGTGCGCGCGGAGTACCGCCACGACGCTTCTCACGAACCTTCACGCCGCCGGAAGCGGGGGAGGAGGCACCCTCATGTGCCTGAACCTGATCCTCACCAATCAGCGGCTGACTGGAAGCGGAACGTGCCACGCGCGGTGCATGCCCATCCTCCGGCATTTGCTGTCCTTCGTTGTTCTCGCTCATCGTTGCTCCTTGCAAGATTGTGCCCAGTTCTTAGCTGAGGCTACCAGTTTTCACAGACGATTGTCCGTGCTTCGATCAGGCCTCTACATTCTCGCCATCGCCGGATTCGGCGTTGGTTTCAGCAGGGGCTTCAACTGCAGATTCAGACGATTGTGCAGTACCCTCGTTCACAGTTGCGTCCACGGTTGCATTTTTAGCGTTTTCCGCGGATTCATCATCGTCCTTTTCCTCGTTACGCGCGATGGAGATGATCTCGTCGTTCTTGTCAGGCTTAGCGAACGTCACGCCCTGAGTGGTACGTCCAGTGCGCTTGACCTCGTCGACGTTGGAACGGATGACCTTGCCGGACTTCATGATGGCCATGATCTGGTCATCTTCCTCAACGATCACCGCGCCCACGAGGGAACCACGGCCTTCGGCGAGCTGCACGGCCTTGACACCAAAGCCATTACGGCCCTGCAGGCGGTATTCGCTGATGGCGGTACGCTTGGCGAAGCCTTCGTTGGTGACCACGAACAGATCCTTGTCGGAATCGCCCCAGACCACGTCCATGGCCAGCAGTTCGTCGCCTTCGCGGAACTTCATACCCTGCACGCCGGCAGTCTGGCGTCCCATCGGGCGTAGTTGCTCGTCGTTGGCCTGGAACTTCAGGCTCATGCCCAGCTTCGACACGAGAATGATGTCATCCTCAGCATTGCACAGTGCGGCACCGATCAGCTCGTCGGCGTTCTCGCCGTTTTCGTCGGCCATGAGACGCACTGCGATCAGGCCGCCCTGACGCGGGGAATCGTATTCGGCGAGCGCGGTCTTCTTGACCTTGCCGGAACGAGTGGCGAGCACCAAGTACTTGGCCACTTCGTAGTTCGGAATCGACAGCACGGTCTGGATCGTCTCGTCAGGGCCGAACTGCAGCAGGTTGGCCACATGCTGTCCCTTGGAATCGCGCGATCCCTCCGGCAGCTCGTAAGCCTTCAAACGGTACACGCGTCCCTTGTTGGTGAAGAACAGCAGCCAGTTGTGAGTGCTTGTCAGGAAGAAGTGGTCGACCACGTCGTCCTCACGCAGCTTGGCTCCCTTGATGCCCTTGCCACCACGGTGCTGCGCACGGTATTCGTCGGCCTTGGTGCGCTTGATGAAACCGGAGTGGGTGACGGTCACGACCACGTTTTCTTCCGCAATCAGATCTTCGACGTTCATTTCACCGGAGTATGGCAGGATCTTGGTTCGACGTTCGTCGCCATACTTGGACACGATTTCGTCAAGCTCGTCGCCCACGATTTTGCGTTGACGCTCCGGCTTGGCAAGAATGTCGTTGTAGTCGGCGATACGACGCATCAGCTCGTTGTGTTCGTCAAGAATCTTCTGGCGTTCCAATGCGGCCAGTCGGCGCAGCTGCATGGCCAGAATGGCGTCGGCCTGCACTTCGTCCACGTCCAGCAGGTCCATAAGGCCCGTACGTGCGACTTCCGCGGATTCGGACGCACGAATAAGCGCGATGACCTCGTCGATCATATCGAGGGCCTTCAGATAGCCCTGCAGAATATGGTCGCGCTCTTCTGCCTCACGCTTGAGGTAGGCGGTACGGCGTGCGATGACTTCCAGCTGGTGGCCCACCCAATGGCGGATGAACGCGTCCAGAGACAGCGTGCGTGGCACGCCATCGACCAATGCCAGCATGTTGGCGCCGAAGGTCTGTTGCAGCTGGGAATGCTTGTACAGGTTGTTGAGCACAACCTTCGGCACGGCATCGCGCTTGAGCACGAGCACGAGACGCTGTCCGGTACGGCCGGAGGTTTCGTCACGCATGTCTGCGATGCCTTGGATCTTGCCGTCACGCACCGCTTCGCGGATGGAAACGACCAGTCGGTCCGGGTTCACCTGATACGGCAGTTCGGTGATCACGAGGCACATACGGCCCTTGATCTCTTCGGTGTTCACCACCGCGCGCATGGTGATCAAACCACGGCCGGTACGGTAGGCCTGTTCGATGCCCTTGTGTCCGAGAATCGTTGCGCCAGTAGGGAAGTCCGGCCCTTTGATGATGCGGATCAGGTTTTCGAGCAGCTCTTCGCGGCTTGCGTCCGGGTGGTCAAGCGCCCAATGCACACCTTCGGCCACTTCGCGCATGTTGTGCGGAGGAATGTTGGTGGCCATACCCACGGCAATGCCAGACGAACCATTGCACAACAGGTTCGGGAATCGTGCCGGAAGCACGGTCGGCTCCTGTGTCTTGCCATCGTAGTTCGGCAGGAAATCGACGGTGTCTTTGTCGATGTCGCGCACCATTTCCATGGCGAGCGGAGCCATACGGCATTCGGTGTAACGCATTGCTGCGGCTGGATCGTCGCCGGGGGAGCCGAAGTTGCCTTGGCCGTCGACCAGCGTGTAACGCATCGACCACGACTGTGCCATACGCACCAACGTGTCGTAGATCGCGGAATCGCCGTGCGGATGGTACTTACCCATGACCTCGCCGACCACGCGGGCGCACTTGGAGTAACCGCGGTCGGGACGGTAGCCGCCGTCGTACATCGCGTAGATCACACGGCGATGCACAGGCTTCATGCCGTCGCGCACGTCCGGGAGCGCACGGTCCACGATCACGGACATGGCGTATGCCAGGTAGGAATCGCGCATTTCCTGCTGCAGATCCTTCTTCTGGATACGTTCGCCCACCATCAGGCCGTAATCGGTGTTGTCGGCCTCCTGCGGGCTCAACGGCTCCATGGAGCCGTCAGGCACGAACTGGCCGTCTTCGTTGCTGTTGTTTTCGTCTGCCAACTTCTAAGTCCTTCTAAATCCTTATGAAACCTTGCCTGAAGTCCTTGAAATTCCTACGCGTCGATCCAGCTGACGTTGCGTGCGTTGCGCTGGATGAATAGGCGGCGAGGTTCGACTTCGTCGCCCATGAGCATGGAGAAGGTTTCGTCGGCTGCGGCCGCGTCTTCGATCTGCACCTGCTTCAGAATGCGGTGGTCAGGATCCATGGTGGTTTCCCACAGTTCCTGGTAGCTCATTTCACCCAGACCCTTGTAACGCTGGATGCCCTCTCCCTTCGGCAGCTGACGGCCGGAAGCCTTGCCTTCGGCGAGCACGCGGTCGCGTTCGGCGTCGGTATAAACGAAGTCGTGCGCACCCTTGGTCCACTTGAGTCGGTACAGCGGCGGCATGGCCACATACACGTAACCGGCGGTGATCATCGGGCGCATGTAACGGAAGAACAGCGTCAGATTCAGGGTTGCGATATGCGCGCCGTCCACATCGGCATCGGCCATGATGATGACCTTGTGGTAGCGGACTTTGTTCAGGTCGAAATCCTCGCCGTAACCGCCGCCGACCGCAGTGATCAGCGATTCGATGGTTTCGGACTTCATCATGCGGTCAAGACTTGCACGCTCAGTGTTGAGGATTTTGCCTCGCAGCGGCAGAATGGCCTGCGTGATCGGGTTGCGTCCCTGAATTGCGGAGCCGCCTGCGGAGTCACCCTCCACGATGAACAGTTCGCACTCTTCAGGATTGTTGGACTGGCAATCCTTCAGTTTGTCTGGCATGCCCGCGGATTCGAAGATTGACTTACGGCGGGTATTCTCACGTGCCTTCTTGGCTGCAAGACGCGCACGGGAGGCTTCAATGGCCTTCTGGATGATGTTCTTGGCTTCGCTGGGATGCGCATCGAACCAGTCGCCGAGCTTGTCGGTCATCACGCGCTGTACGAAGGTTTTCGCTTCGGAATTGCCGAGCTTGGTCTTGGTCTGGCCTTCGAATTGCGGGGTGGTGAGCTTCACCGACACCACTGCGGTCAGGCCTTCGCGCACGTCGTCGCCGGAAAGGTTCTCGTCCTTGTCTTTGAGGATGTTCTTTTCACGTGCGTAACGATTGACGAGCGAAGTCAGAGCCGCACGGAAGCCTTCTTCGTGGGTGCCGCCTTCGGTGGTTGAGATGGTGTTGGCGAAGGTGTGCACCGCTTCGGAGTATGCGGTGGTCCACTGCATGGCGATTTCCGCGGAAATGCCGATTTTCAGATCTTCCGCTTCGAAATCGATGACATCCGGTTCGACCGGGGTTGCCTTGCGGGATTTCACCAAGTAATCGACGTAATCCTTGATGCCGTCGTTGTACTGGTAGGTGACTGCCTGATGCTTCGGTTCGGCATTGTCGTCACCGTCACCTGCGACTTCGTCTCCTGCCTGGTCAGGCTCGCGCAGATCGGTTAGGGACAGCTTCAGACCCTTGTTGAGGAACGCCATCTGCTGGAAGCGGTTGCGCAGGGTTTCGAAATCGTAGGTGGTGGTTTCGAAGATCGCGCCGTCGGCCCAGAAGGTCACGGAAGTGCCGGTGGACTCGTCTTCACCCATCGGTTCACCCTTAACCAAACGTGAGGTCGGCTTCTGGTCGATGTAGGTCTGGGTCCAGTGGAAGCCCTGGCGGCGCACTTCGATGTCGACGCGGGTCGACAACGCGTTCACCACGGAAATACCCACGCCGTGCAGACCGCCGGAGACCGCGTAGCCGCCGCCACCGAACTTGCCGCCTGCGTGCAGCTTGGTCATCACGGTTTCCACACCGGAAACACCTTCGCCCGGCACTTCGTCGACCGGAATGCCTCGTCCGTCATCGACCACGCGCACGCCGCCGTCCGGCAGAATCGTCACTTCGATATGCGAGGCATAGCCCGCCAGCGCCTCGTCGACGGAGTTGTCGACGATTTCATACACTAGGTGGTGCAGGCCACGGGGGCCGGTGGAGCCGATGTACATACCCGGGCGGATTCGCACCGCCTCAAGGCCTTCCAACACTCTCAGATCGGACGCGTCGTAATGCTCCGGAGCCAAAGTGTCGTCGAGCTGCGCATCTTCGAGCTGATCGTTTTGGTTCCGATCTTCCTGCGTGTTTTCAGCTGATTCGTTCAGCGAATCCGCATCAAGGTCTACCACAGAGATTCCTTCCTGCATTTTTCCCGCCAATGAGGGTCATTCACGCAGGTGATACCACCTAGAACGCAAATAAAGGCCCCTTCTAGGCGTTTACATACACTGCTTGATATTCTACTCATGCAGGGGGACAGCACGCCAGAGGCATTTATCCTTGAAATTCAGCCGTTTACCCCTGTCTTTTACGTTCGGAAAAGTATCTTCCAACCCTCGCAAAGGTCATCTCCGGGACATATTCGACGAATGGCTGATCGCAAACCAACTATCACACCAATATCACGTGATATTTCGCTAATATCGGGTCCTTCTGGTCATTCGCCCTCGGCTGAATCCCTGTTGCTGGGGGCCAGTGACGCGCACTTCGTTGATGGTCAGCCCCTCGAGTCTCCTGCGAATGGTGTCGGTCAGCAGCGGAATCATGTACGTCATGGTGGTGGTCCATGCGGGGCTGTCGCATCGGATCGTCAGAATGCCGTCGCGCAGGTCGACGGGGTAGGAGTGGCGCGCGTTTTCTTCACCGACCACCTGATCCCAATGATTCTGCATCTGCGCGATTTTCAAATGCGGCGTCCACGAACCTTGCGTTGCGATCACGTTGAAGATATTGCCGACCGTCTGCGGGTCGCGTCCGGGTTTGCCGAAATTCTCCCATGCCTGCCGCGCACGTTCCTCACGTTCCTTGTAACGTCCGGCGCGTTTGCTGATGCGTTCGAACACTTCGGCGGGCAACTTGCGTTGGTCGAGATGCAATGTTTCGCAGATTGGAGGGTTAGGCATCAGCGGTCACCCTCCCTTCCTGCCGCAAGCTGCGCCATCATCGCCACCAAATCGTTATCGCCGCCATCTTGCAATTGCCGACGCAACGCGGCCACGTCAATCACATGCGCGTGCACGGCGTCCGTTTGCGGAATGTCGCTTGCCGCGGCGACGGTGATCAGCACTTGATCCTGCCGCATCGCAAAATCGAGGATCTGCCCACGGCGGGATTCGTCAAGCTGTGCGAACACATCGTCGAGAATCACGATCGGCTTGCTTTCGAATTGTGCGGAAACCGCTTCATATAGCGCCATTTTCAACGCCAAAGCCATGGTCCACATCTCGCCGTTGGACGCGAATTCACGGGCGGGCATGTCGTTAAGCAGCAAGGTCAGATCATCGCGATGCGGGCCGATCAGATTCTGCCCGCGTGCCACTTCTCCCGGGTAGATGCGTTGGAAATGACGGCTGATTTCCGCGCCCGGATCGTCGAACAGCATCACTTCGTCGAAGGATGGCTCGTATGCGAGCGCCGCCCGCTCACCGTCGCCTGCCAAAGATGCGTAGATTCGCGCGAAAGGCTCCCCTAAGCGTGTGATTACATCGTTGCGTTCCCGTGTCAATCTCATGCCGAGATCGATGAATTGTCCTGTCCAGATTTCCAACCCGCTTAAAACCGTCTGCTGGCTGTATTGCAGATCGGTATTCGTGCCGTCGCCGAGTTGTTTGAGCAGTGCCGTGCGTTGTTTCGCCACGTGTGTGAATTGTTGCAGCAGCTGCGCGTAGTGGGGGAGTAGCAGGGAAGCGGCCTGGTTGATGAAGTTGCGTCGGGTTGCTGGGTCGCCTGCTACCAAACGCTGATCTTCGGGGGTAAAGGAAACGGAGGGCGTGCGCCCGATGAGATCGCGCATGTATTGCGATTTTCCGCCATCGATTCGCGCCCGATTCGCACCTCGCGCCACGATGGTCGCTTCGTAGGTGTGTTGCGTTTCGTCATCTTCCACATTGGCTCGGATGGTGGCCGAAGCGCACCCTTTTTCGATTAGCGGCAATGATGATGACGTGCGATGGCTTGATCCTGTGGAAAGCACTTCGACGGCTTCCACAATATTGGTTTTGCCGAGTCCGTTGGCTCCTTGCAGAATGTTGATTCCCGGTTCGAAGTCGAGCACGCAATGTTCCCAAGAACGGTAGTGGTCGAGCGCTAGGCGGGAAATATACATTCACAATCCTTGAGAATAAAGCAAATTTCTTACGTGGACAATCGCAATTATTTACGAATATGATTGCTTATGCAATATTCATATAAACGGGCTGAACCGGCAGTAATAGCCATGTTCAGCCCTATTTTTGCGATGCACCCACGTTTTGTGCGGAGCGGTTTATGTTTAGCTGTTGAAACGCATGGGCACAAGCAGGTAACGGTAGTCCATGGATTCCTCGGAATCCGACTCCTGCTGGCCGTTGAATTCCACAGGCTTGACAGCGGTGGTCATCTTCATGCGCACGAACGGTTCCGCAATGGCGCTCAGGCCTTCGATCAGGTAGGTCGGGTTGAAGGCCACGGTGATGTCTTCTCCATCCATGTCGATGTCGAGGATTTCCTTGGCTTGGGCTTCGTCCGCGGTTCCTGCGGTCAACGTGAGTTCCTGGCTGGTGAAGGCCATGCGGATCGGTGCGTTGCGCTCGGCGACGAGAGAGACGCGCTTGATGGCACTAATGAGATCCTGCTTGTTGATGACCGCATGAATCGGGTATTCGTCGGCATACAGGCGGTCGACCGCGGGGAATTCGCCGTCGATCAGCTGCGAGGTAGACAAGCGTCCGGCGTTCTCGAAGCCCAGCAGCGACGGATTCTCCGTGTCGAAGTCCACAACGATGTTCTGGTGCTCATCCAGAGAGCGTGCCACGTCGCGCAGCAGTGCGCCGCGAACGAGTGCGGTGGTGTTTGTGTCCGGGTTTTCCGGCGTCCACGTAAAGCTCGAACGAGACAGACGGAAACGGTCGGTGGAGCTCATGATCACCTTGTCGCCTTGGAACTGCACGCGGATGCCGGTGAGTACGGGGCGATTCTCCTCGCGGGAAACGGCAACGGACGCCTGGGTGACGGCCTGGGTAAAGGTTTGCGCGTCCACTTGGCCCAGTTTGGCCGGAATTACCGGAAGATCCGGATATTCGGCATCTGGCATGAGCTGCATGGTGAAAGTGGACTTGCCGGAGGTGATGGTCATGGTCGATCCATCGGTGGAAAGATAGGTTTTCGCAGCAGGAAGCGACTTGGTGATATCCGCCAGCAGCTTGCCGAGCACCAAAACGGATCCGGCTTCATCGATGCCTGCTTCAATGTGGTGGCGGGCGGAAATGGCGTAATTGAAGGCGGAAAGCTGGAGAGTGCCGTCGATGGCCTCCAAACGGACGCCTGCCAAAATGGGGGATGCAGGACGAGCGTCGATCACGCGGGTGGTCCAGGCTACTGCGTCGGCCAGCGCTTGGGAATTGACTTCAACTTTCATGGCTAATTTCCTCGTTTCATTCGGTCCATAAGTCATTTTAGCGAGCTGTCAGAGTTTTGACGAAGCGTGGGGAATTCCCCACTTATGGTGACGATGATGATTTTCTTATAACAATCTATATTCGTCATAATAAGGCCTGTGGATAATGTGGGTAAGTGCACGGATCCCACATTTTGCAAGGGCTCAATGCACCTCACTCCCTGTGGATAACTTTTGAATGGAGTGTGGACAAATCAATGGGTTATCCACAGGGTCGGAGATTCGAAAAAGTTATCCACAAAAGCCTGTGTATAGTCCACAACTCATCCACCGCCAATTTTTGCGTTTCCAACGGCTTTTCCACCGAGAAATCCCTAATTTGTGTATAACTATGTGGATAACTTCAATAAAAATCTTCCACAGCCCGGCGTGTCAGCCCGGTCGGTAAAGTAGCTGGTAAAGGTTTTACTAATATTCATACTTAGAGCCTGAAATGCGCCTAAAAAGGCGGAAAACGCCAAAATCGTTTTTGAGGCGTCCAAAAACACACGTAAACGCGCGAGGTCGCGGAAAAACGCTATTTCTCGCCGGAACGCTGCTTGAGCTGCAGCGTCAACTCCGTCACATAGTTGTAGATTTCCTGCTTTTCCTGCATTTCATCGCTGATACGGGTGTAGGCGTGCATCACCGTGGTGTGGTCCTTGCCTCCAAACACCTGGCCGATGTCGTTCAGACTCATGCTGGTGAGTTCACGCACCAAATACATGGCGATCTGGCGGGCCAGCGCGATTTTCTTCGTGCGAGAACGGCCGACGATGTCATCGAACGTGATGTAGAAGTATTTCGCCACCTGGGTGATGATGTCGGTGGGCTTGATTTCCACATCGGTCGCGAAGAAGTCCTGCAGAGTATGCTCCGCCAGCGCGCGAGTCACCGGCTGTCCGCTCAGGGAAGCCATGGCAGTCACGCGGTTCAGTGCGCCTTCCAGCTCGCGGATGTTCTCGGTGAAACGTTCCGCAATAAGGTTGAGCACGTCGTCCTGAACGTTGGACCCATGGGCGATCATGCGCAGAATGGCGATTCGCGTCTCCAGATCCGGCGGCTTGACGTCAACGGTCAGGCCGGATTCGAAGCGGGAGATCAGGCGTTCGTTGAAGCCCTGCAGATCCTTCGGAGGCACATCGGATGCGATCACAATGCGCTTGTTCGCCTGGTGCAGGGTATTGAACGTATGGAAGAACTGTTCAAGTGTCGCGTCCTTGCCGCTGAGGAATTGAATATCGTCGATCAGCAGCACGTCGACTTCACGGTAGCGACGGTTGAATTCCTTGATTTGGCCGGAATTCTGGTTGGTGTCGCCCAATGCTTCGATGAATTCGTTGGTGAATTCCTCGCTGGTCACATAACGGACCTTCAGTGAGGGATCCTTGACCAGCGCGTAGTTGCCGATGGCGTTCAGCAAGTGGGTTTTGCCCAGGCCGGAGCCGCCATAGATACACAGCGGGTTGAAATCATGGCCGGAACCTTCCGCGACGGCCAATGCGACGGTGCGCGCGAAACGGTTGGAATCGCCAGGAACGAAGGTGTCGAAGGTGGCGTTTTTGTTCAGGTGGGTCTTAGGATCCAGCAAAGGCCTGTTCTGGCCTCGTTGGAAGGTGTTGGGGCGTTCCGGAGGCATGACGACCGGAATGGGAAGCTGGCCCTGCGTGGTTTCCTCAACATGAGGCGCGGGGGTAAAATGGGGGTATTCCTCTACGGCCGGCTGGGCGGGTTCCTTCTTTTCTACGATCTTGAATGCGGGGAAAATATCCTGTTCGGCGGCCTCGCGCAACGCCTTCAGCAAGGGTTGGCTCAATTCGTTCTGCAACGTCTGCTGCGCGGCCGCGCTGGGCACGCACAACACGATGGTGGGACCCCACATGCCTTCCGGAAAAACATTTTCCAGCCAGCTTTTGTCACGTACGGAAAGCGCGGGATTCTGGTGCAGCAACGCCAGCGCGTCGGACCATACTCCGCGAGCCTGATCGAGAGGATCGGTTGTCGTATCGGCCACGGATTCCCCTTTCTCGACAGACTTCTACCAGTAGTGCAACTGTTTATTTGTACTCTCTTTTCCCCGAGTTATCCACCGGTAAGCGTGTTGAAATAATTGAATTGTGAATAACAGTGATGTAGTTTGTGGATAACTTTTGTGGGGAGTTTGGCGATATACCAACGTTTTTTGTGGATTGTTTTGTGGGGAGAGTCCCCATGAAAATGTGAAGGAATTAGCGGAGGCAGTTACTCTGTTCAGGGGTCAGAGTAATTTGGTAGAGCTTGACTCATGAGGAGCCGTGCCTTGGCATGGCTAAAAACACCGGGAGCATTAATTATGAAGAGGACATTCCAGCCGAACAACCGCCGTCGCCACATGAAGCACGGTTTCCGTCAGCGCATGCGCACCCGCGCAGGCCGCGCTCTGATTAACCGTCGCCGCGCCAAGGGCCGCAAGTCCCTCGCTGCCTGATTTAACGGCATAGAGCGGTGGAACGGCTGAAAAGCCATCGCGATTTTGTCGCGGTGCTCAAACGCCGTCGTAGGGTATCGCGAGAAGACATCGTCGTGCATTATTTGATGCACGACGATGCCATTATTGACGATTCTGCGACGAAGCGGGGCCGACGTGTCGGTTTGGCCGTTTCCAAGGCTGTCGGCAACGCAGTAACGCGTAATGCCGTTAAACGTCGTTTCCGCGTGCTTGCACGAAAGTACGAATCTGCCTTACCTGAATCCTGCGATATCGTGTTGCGTGCAAAGCCAAGTGCTGCACATGCTGATTTTCTATCGTTGGAACAGCAGATCGTAGCATGTTTTGAAGCGGTGAATCGTAAGGCCGTGCGTCAGTAATGAACGCCGGTCGTGACGGAAATTGGATGATTCGCGCCATTCGCTGGTACCAACGTCATATTTCCGCAAATACCGCACCCTGCTGCAGATATTATCCAAGTTGTTCCAATTATGCGATTCAGGCGATTGATAGATTTGGCTGCCTGAAGGGCGGTCTTCTTGCATTATTGCGCATTCTGCGTTGCAGGCCGTGGAGCCGAGGCGGAATTGATGATGTTCCGCAGCTCTATTCCATTTTTTATAGATTTTCGTGGTCGAAGGCACATGAGGAGCCTCGACTCACACCTCTGGCCGTAAACGATAAGGAGAATGGCCTGTAATGGGTAATCAAACTCAATTCCTCCTCGATAGCGGTTTCTGGGGCTGGCTTTACAAGCTCCTGTACCCTGTTGAGTGGCTCATGACTCAGATCATGTCCCTGTTCCACAAGTTCCTGGTCATGCTGGGTATGAATCCGGTTGGTTTCTCTTGGGTCATGTCCATCGTGTTCTTGGTACTGGTGGTTCAGGCGTGTATTTTCCCGCTGTTCTACAAGACTATGAAGTCGATGCGCAAGATGCAGGAAATCCAGCCTAAGATGATGCGCATCCAGAACAAGTACAAGAACAAGACCGATCAGGCCAGCAAAGAAGCGATGCAGCGCGAAATGATGAAGCTGTATCAGGACAACGATGCGAACCCGATGGGCTCCTGCCTGCCTATGCTGATCCAGGGTCCGGTCTTCATGTGCATGTTCTACACGCTGTCGGCCATTCCATACATTGCTCGCGGCACGTTCCGTAACGGTGGCACGCTCGGCGCCTTCGACATCCCGACCGCGAAGGAATTCACTTCGACCACCGTGTTCGGTGTGAACGTGGCTGACAACTTCACTACCGCGGCACCTGCCGGCAAGGTTGTGATCGGCATCTTCGTGGCGTTGATGTGCTTCTGCCTGTGGCTCATGCAGTACAACAGCATGAAGCGCAATATGGCACAGAACGGTCCGCAGAACAAGCAGACCGAAATGATGCAGAAGATGATGCTGTGGATGTTCCCGATCATGTACATCTTCTCCGGTGTAGCCATGCCATTCGCTGTGCTCGTGTATTGGCTCACCAACAACATCTGCAACCTGCTGCGTTCCGTCTGGCAGATCCACTTCTTCCCAACTCCGGGATCCCCGGCAGCTGAGGAGAAGGAGAAGCGTGACCACAAGCACGAGAACGAGCGCCGTGCCAAGGCCGGTCTTCCGTCCCTCGAGGAGGAGGAGCTGGAGAAGGCCCGCAAGGCTGCGGAAAGTCGCGAAAAGAACGGCTACCAGCGTCATCAGCCGAGCCGTAAAAAGAAAAAGAAGTGAGTAAGAGTGTGTCCCGTGTTTCACGTGAAACGCGGGACACACCACTTTTATCAGCGTTTATTGTCGACGTGGTAAACAGTAATTAGACTTTACATAGCAAGACTTTTTAGTAATAGAAACCCCGCTCAAAGGAGTACAACCACCATGGCGCAAGATGAGGAAAAGACCATCGATCAGCTCAATGAGGAAGCTGATATCGCTGCCGATTATCTTGAAGGACTGCTCGATATCGTTGATTACGAAGGTGATATCGAAATGGGCGTGCGCAACAATCGTCCTACCGTGCAAATCGTCGCTGATGATGATACGGATATCAAGCATCTCATCGGACGCAACGGCGAGGTCGTCGACGCATTGCAGCAGCTGACGCGACTTGCCGTGCAGCAGAAGACCGGCGAACGTTCCCATCTCATTGTGGACGTCGACGGCTATCTAAAGCGCAAGCGTCAGCGTCTGCATGACATCGCGCTGGACGCCATCGACGAGGTGCACGAGACCGGAGAGCCGGTCGACCTGAAGCCGATGAATTCCTTCGAGCGTAAGATCGTGCATGACGTGGTGCGTGAGGAAGGCATGAAGTCCCGTTCCCACGGCGAGGAGCCACATCGTTACGTTACGGTGTATCTCAAGGCTTCCGCCGCCGAGGAAACCGAAGACGAGGATGAGGCCTGAGTTCGGCTCGTTTCACGTGAAACATGGCGTCACTATTTGGTGGCGCTTTTTTTATTGCGATTGGTGAATGACTGCACGCGAGTCGTGCGCTGGATACGTGACGCCTATGTGCGCATGGACTTGCTTACGGTCTGCGTAGGCCGTGCGATGCCGTGCGATATTGCCGGCATTGGTCGGGGAGTAATGGCTGGAATACCAGCAATGAGGAAGAGCAGGATATAGGATGGTGCCCATGAGTGATGTGACAGACGAACTTGATGATTCGCCGATTCTTGAGGAAGTGCTGGGGGATGCGTTGGACAAGCTGCGTGTCTTTCATGCGAAACTTGCCGAAGAAGGCGAACCCCGTGGCTTGATCGGGCCACGAGACGTTGGGATTATTTGGGAACGCCATATTCTGAATTCGGCTGCCATTGTGCCTTTCGTGAGGGAATCCACGGCCAATAAGCAGTTTAAAACGGTTGCCGATATTGGCAGCGGTGGCGGTTTCCCCGGTATCGTTGCGGCCGCATGCCTGCCGGATCACCAGTTCACACTTGTAGAGCCTATGGAGCGGCGTATCGAATGGCTGAACGAGTGCGTGGCGGACATGGAGCTGGAGAACGTTGCGGTGGTGCGTGCCAGGGCCAATGAGATGATCGAGGCCATTGTGGGTGCGTCTGGCACTCAAGGCGGCAACCGTGGCAATGGGAACGCCAGAAACGGTAGAAACGGCAAAGGCGGCAGGAACAGCAGGGGAGCGGTTGCCCGCGGTCCTGTACTGGATTTGGATGGCAAGCCCATTCAGGCAGGGCATCCGTTCGCCGTGGTGACCTGTCGTGCCGTTGCGCCGATGACCAAACTATCCGGGTGGACGTTGCCGTTGCTTGAACGTGGTGGATGTCTGGTCGCTTTGAAGGGAAGATCCGCTCAGGAGGAGATCGAAAAAGCCTCCAAGGAGATCGCCAAGTGCGGCGGCGTTCGTCCGCGAGTGGTGAATGCCGAGGTCGGTCCGGGGCTTGAATCGACCCATGTGCTCATGGTGGATAAAAAGTAAGTTATCCACAATTTAGGCGAGTTGTCCACATTATCCACAGCTGGGGAATCGTCGAAATAAACCGCAGAGAAAATGTTGGAATGGCAATAAAATATCTGTGGATAACTTTTTGTGAGTAGTGCAAGTTATCCACTGACTATCCACAGTTATCCACATTTGCGCACAATGGGTGAGATGGGCTGATTCTGTCCACCCAAATGATGAAACTTGAATGTTAAGCATATCGTAAGGAAGGCTGACGTATGACTGGACCTGAAGGACCAGATAACCTGACATCGATGGAATCGGCAACGGAAACCATCAAACGAATTTTCGGAGGATCGGATTCTCCTCTTGGTTCGCAGATCGCCGACGAATCGTCTCGCTATCGCGCCTTGCAGAAGGCCGTTTGCCCAAAGCCGGAGCAGACGCGACTGATTGCGGTCGCTAACCAGAAGGGCGGCGTTGGCAAAACCACGTCTGCGGTGAATCTTTCCGCTGCGTTGGCTCAGTTCGGTTCCAAAGTGCTGCTGATCGATATGGATCCACAGGGCAATGCGTCGACCGCGTTGGGTGCTCCGCATGCGTCGGGAGAGCCGTCGGTATACGACGTGATCGAAGGTAGGAAAACCATTGCCGAAGTCAAGCGTGCCTGCCCTGATTTCGATCTGCTTGATGTGGTGCCAGCCTCCATTGATTTGAGTGGTGCCGAGCTGGAAGTCGCTGACATGGAAAATCGCAATGTGCTGCTGAAAACCGCGGTTGACGAGTTTCTTGAGAACAGCGAGGAACACTACGATTACGTGATTATCGATTGCCCTCCAAGCCTTGGACTGCTGGTAATTAATGCCATGTGCGCGGTGCATGAGATGCTGATTCCGATCCAGGCTGAATACTATGCGTTGGAGGGGCTTGGCCAGCTTATCAATACCATCGGGCTGGTGCAGGAACATTTCAATCCGTCACTGCTCGTTTCTACCATGCTGATCACCATGTTCGATAAGCGAACCCTGCTCAGCCGTGAAGTGCATGACGAGGTCAAAAGCCACTATCCGACCATCGTGTTGGACACCACGATTCCACGAACGGTGAAAATATCGGAAGCGCCAAGCTTTAATCAAAGCGTTATCGCCTACGACCCCAAGGGCATGGGCGCAATCTCCTACTGCGAGGCCGCGTTGGAACTCGCACGTCGCTCGCAGACGGTGTTGCAGGCTATCGATGCAAGAAGGAATGAGAACTGATTATGGCTACGAAATCACGTTTAGGCAGGGGTCTCGGCGCGCTGTTTCCGTCTCTTCCAGGAGAGTCGGCAAAGTCGGAAGCTGCCTCTGAGCCGGCTGCTCCTGCTGTAGGGGTGAAGGCTGATAACAAATCATCCGCGAAGACTTCCGGAAATATGGCTGACAGTGCCGACGTGCCGTCGGTGGGAAAGAACGCAGGCGCTAAAAGCGCCATGGTGACAGCCAAGGCTTCCGTCGATGCCGTCCACGACATGAAGAAAAACGTTTCACGTGAAATCAAGAAGGGAAGCGTTCATCGTGCCAGCATGCCTTCCATTACGCTGAACGAAGTGGCTCATCCAGCTGACATGTTCTTCGGTGCCACCAGTCCTGTCGCTCCTTCTGACGATGTGAAGCAGGGGAGTGTTTCACGTGAAACTGCAGCAGTAAAAAAGAACGAAGATGCAAAGAACGGCGAACCGGAACTGCTGCCGGTGCAGGGCGGTTACTTGGTTGAATTGCGTCTGAGCGATGTCGGACCCAACCTGCATCAGCCGCGCACTATTTTCGACGAGGATGATCTTCGTGAGCTTGCCGATTCCATCAAGGAAGTCGGTGTGCTGCAGCCCATTGTCGTACGGAAGCGTCCTCGCGCGCAGATCGAGGCCGCGCGCAAGGAGAACGCCGCCAACAATGCCGAGCCGCACAATATGTTCGACGGTCGCATGGATAGCATGTATGAGCTCATCATGGGCGAGCGTCGTTGGCGTGCTTCACAGATCGCAGGTCTGAAAACGATTCCTGCGATCGTCAAAACCACGGCAGACGATGACATGTTGCGTGACGCTCTGCTGGAGAATCTGCATCGCGTTGCGTTGAATCCGCTGGAAGAAGCGGCTGCCTATCAGCAAATGATCGACGATTTCGGTCTGACGCAGGCGCAATTGTCGAAATCTGTATCGAAATCACGCCCGCAGATCGCAAATACCTTGCGATTGCTGAATCTGCCTGCAACCGTGCAAAAGAAGGTCTCTTCCGGACTCTTATCGGCAGGTCACGCGCGTGCGCTGCTGGGATTGCCGGCCGAAGCTGATATGGAACAGCTTGCGACGCGCATTATCGCCGAAGGACTGTCTGTTCGCAGCACCGAGGAAATCGTGTCGATGAAGGCCGCCGAATCGGATCAGCCGAAGAAGGCGAAGACCAGCAAACTGAATCCGTGGGCGGGAACGCCGATGCAGGTCGGCCTTGAAAAGAGGTTCGACACGAAGGTGTCCATCAAGGGATCCAAGGAACATGGTCGCATCGAAATCGTGTTCAAATCCGAAGACGACATGAAGCGCATTGTCGACATGCTCATGCCATCTGCTGAAGAATAGTATTTCTCGAGTTTCTCTGTCTGATCAGTGTGATGTTCGCAGAAGGGCGGCATATTCTATTCACGACACACTCAAGGCTGTTTGACCAAGCTTACAGTCGTGAACAGAATATGCCGCCCTTCCGCTCGTTTTTCCAGTTTTTGCAGGGCATGACCGTGTATCACGGTCACATGACGGTCATTCATACAGTCATGATTGTGATATGACTGTATGAATGACCGTCATGGGGAGTGCTACTGCTGTAGGTAGGCTTGGGCGTCAAGGGCAGACCGGCAGCCCATGCCGGCGGCGCTGATCGCCTGACGGTAAATACTGTCAACGCAATCGCCTGCTGCAAAAATACCGGCAGTGCTGGTGCGTGTGCTGGCGCCATCCACCTGAATATATCCAGCCGCATCTCGCTGCACAATGCCGTCAATAAAAGTTGTGGCGGGGGAGTGGCCGATCGCTACGAAAATACCGTTTGCGGCAATCGTGCCAATCTCTCCGGTGATGACGTTGCGAATGTTCACGGATTGTGCTCCGTTGTCGTCTCCCAATATTTCCTCCACCACGGAATCTGTGATGATGGTGATTTTCGGATTCTGTTGAGCGCGTTCCACGAGAATCTGCGATGCGCGGAATTCGGAACGACGATGAATCAACGTCACCGACGATCCAAATCGGGAAAGAAAATCAGCTTCAGTGAATGCGCTATCGCCGCCGCCGACCACAATAATCGGCTTATCTCGGAAGAAGAAGCCGTCGCAAGTCGCACAATATGACACGCCCTTGCCGGAATATTCCGCCTCTCCGGGGATGCCGAGCTTGCGGTATTCCGATCCGGTTGCGATGATCAAAGCACGGGTTTCGAAAACGTCTCCCAGATCGACGCGCACGGTTTTCACGCCGGTGGCGTCATCGTTGCTCACGGAAACAACGTCATCCCAAATGATTTCTGCGCCGAACTTCTCCGCTTGGCGTTGCATATTGTCCATGAGTTCCGGTCCCATAACGCCATCGGGGAAGCCTGGGAAATTCTCCACTTCGGTGGTGTTGACGAGCTGCCCGCCTGGGGTCAGCGCGCCCGCGATGACCAGTGGTTTGAATCCAGCTCGGCCCAAATATATGGCTGCGGTATATCCGGCAGGGCCGGACCCGACAATAATCGCATCTCGCAAATCACTCATATTCCCACTGTAGCGAATCGTCAAAACGGACATCCACGCATCTCACGATTTCGCGCATTCCTTTTTCTTATGGCGTATTATCAAGTACCTTCTGAATCGGATCATCTACAGAGTTTCACGTGAAACACGAGTTGTTGTGTGTGGTTATGTGAGGGGCTGTGTGTGCAGCTGCTGGTGGTGGCTGGATTCTTGGCAGTGCTTGAGCGGAACATGAGAAAAGGGCTTGCGCTCCATGCGGAACGCAAGCCCTTTGGTTATTTAAGTGTGACGCCTGCTTGTGCAGGCCTTGGGTCACTTGTTGATGACCTTCTTGAACAGATCGGCGCTAGCCTTGGCGAGTGCGAACTGGCCGAAGCCTGGATCGATGGAAGCGAGGTTGGCGTTGACGATCTGGTTGAAAGTGTTGTTCTTCATGATGTTTCCTTTCGTTCGGCTTGGCGGCGTTCTTGTTTTCTTTTCTTTCCTCTGGCCGCTGCCGTAAGTCTTGTTTGTTGTTTCAGCGCGGGTGGCGTTGCCGTTTCCCCGCGTGTGGGGTGCGGCTCCGGTTTTCTCTCCGGTCCCTGCCGCATCGTGTCTCTTTGTTCTGTTGTGCCTTCATTATAGGCAGGCGCAACCGTCAATGTCATGCAACGATCGTTGATTCTTTTGTATTTTCATCGGCTAATCTTGAAATAAACGTAATGATGCTGTGATGAAAGTTGATCGTCGATTGCCGGGCAGTATCGCCGTCGCAAAAAGAAGTGGTGTGATCTTTGAATTTTCTGTCTTTTTATGAAAGTCTCAAAATCGTTCTTCTGTAAGATTTTTGGCAATCTCGTCTTTTTCTATCCCTTTTCTATCTTCCTTACCTGCGGGAGTATTTGCGCTTGTTGCCGACGAATGTCACGGTACATTGATTGATAGCGAGCTGATTGGCGTGGCTATTCGACGGGCTGATCGGCATCAGGCATAAGAAAGGAACGTGATATGGCGACTATTCCTGAACAATACGAGAGTCAGCGCGTGGGCGTGCAGGGATATCGCGTGCTCAATCTCGATTTGGACGGCGTCTGCGCGGATTACAAAGGTGCGATCCGCGATTATCTGCATCGGCAGGGCATTGACGTGCCGGAACGTGCGTTACGGGCCGCGCACTACAATCTCACCCGCGAGGATGGATGGCCGTTCGACACGCTTGACGATTACATCGAAACGCATAAAGCCGCGGAACGTGAGCATCTGTATGCGACGATGAAGCCGCTTCCGGGGGTAGCGCAGGCGCTACAACGATTGGCGGGCGAGCACGTGTACATTCGCATCGTCACGCATCGGCTGTTCGTGTCCGGCCAGCATCAGATGGTCGTTTCCGACACCGCGCAATGGTTGGATAGCAATCACATTCCGTACATGAGCCTGTGCTTCACTGGGCTGAAAGACAGTATGCAGGCCACGATCCACATCGACGATTCGCCGGCGAACATCGAAACCCTGCGCGAAGCCGGGCAGCACGTGGTTGTGTTCGATCAGCCGTACAACAGCGCGTACGATGGTCCCCGAATCGACAGCTGGAGCGACGTCAACGTCGAAAAGCTCCTCACCCTCTTCGAACACTGGCCAGAGTAAGTGGTCTGCGCGGCGGATTGTCTGTACAACCCCTGTTGTATGTCTGCACAAGTCGATTTGACCACCAATTTGGGATGTGTAGTTGATTGACATCGACGATTTCGGCAGACAATCGAGTGGCAGATACAAAGGAGGGCACGTGCATATTACACGTGCCCTCCATGCGCGTCTTTTCCGGAAAACGTTAGAAAGACGGTGACAACGATTAGAAGATCTGCAGGGAATCGATGTACAGCTGGCTGCCGGGCAGACTGTCAAGCGGCACCCACAGCATGATGTCCTGCGTTTTCACAGACTTGTCGAACTTCACTTCGGTAGTGCCGGAATCGTCGAATTTGAACTGTGCCACCTGCTCACCCTGGGACGGGCTGTTCGTCGCGTTCACGCGAATGTATCCCTGGCCGCCCGAAGAACGAATCTTGATGACCATGCGAGACGCGTTCTGCGGTTGGCTCAGGTGCACGTAATATCCGTAGCCCTGCTGTCCGTCAGGGTTCGACAGGAACTGACGATTGTCGATTTCGTATGCAGTCGTGTTTTCTGGCTGCTTCGGATTCGGTACCTTCTTCGACTGCTTGTCAGCGGTCACGACCTTGTCTTCGGTTTTCTTGAGTTTCTTGGATGATGAATCGCCAGATGCCGGCGCATTGGCGGAAGTATCGGAAGAATCCGTGGAATTGGACGAATCGGTATTGTTGGACTTATCGGTATTGCCGGACTTATCAGAATTGGAAGAATCCGCGGAATTCGCATCCGTCTGATCGCCCTCGCCGAACGGCACCTTGTCAAGATTTATTTCCGGCCATGGTCCTTCGGAATCAGTCGTAACCGAATCTGAAGGCTTCATCAAACCCTGAATAGCGAAACCAAGCGCTACCGCAACAACAAGAACGGCAACGATAATCGCAACAACCTTCGTTTTCAGCTTGCCAAACAGTTTCGCGTCGGCAACGTCAGTATTCGCCGAAGCGGAAGAAGGATTCTTCGGCGTGAAGCTCGGCGGAACCGCGGCTCGACCGGCTGCATACGCGGCGTCGATCGCCTCCTGCTCTGCCTTCAACGCGCGAGCGGACTCTTCGCCGGGCTGAATGACCTGACCGTCCGCGCCGATCACTGGAATGCGGCCGGTTTTTTCCAACTGGGAATCGTCGGATGACATGCCATCGGCCGGTACGGAAACCCTGATGGGGAAGGAGAAGGGAGAATCGCTGGTGTCGGTCACGCCATCGATGTCTTCTTCGCTCAGCAGCTCACGGCCGCTGCTCCACAACGATTTCACCGCTCCGCTGGTGGCTGCGACGCTTTTCGCCAAAGCCTCCTTGCCATCGGAAAAATCGTTATGCGGTTCGGGAGCCGTGAACGTCATTTCCGGAATGCTTCCAGTCACCGCCAGCGTATCCGGTAGCAGGAGCGTATCTTTCTCAAGGATCTGCAGCAACGGAACATTGGCGATCGAGCACTCCGAATCCATGGAAGGCAACGTGACATCCATACCCCCCAACGATGACAGCGGCTGGTACTCGCCAAGCAGCGCCTCCAATTCCGCGAGAGTCGCCATCGGAACGGTGGGGAAGCCGTCGGCCTCTTCAAGCTCAAGTCCGCGCTTGCAGATCACACGGAATTCCATCGGCGTGGTCGGCGCGAGCGCGTCCAGACGGAAATCAGTCGACAATGTGGACGGACGGCGGGTCAGCATCGCATACAGCAATGCCGCAATCTGCCGAATCGCAAGCTGTTCCCGATTTTCCAAAGCCTGCGCGCGAGAAGTGTCGGCAAGCATGACGCTCACCGGAGCGTCTGCAATCTGAATGCCGGAACGGGTCAGGCGCACCGTGTCGGTGCTGATGGAGAAATGCGTGAGATTGTCTTTTTGCAGCACATGCAACGATTCGATGACTTCGCCAATGATGGAACGCATGGCTGTATAGCTCAACGGCTGGTTGGCGTTCAGCGCAAGATATTCGCTGAGGGCCATGCCTTCGTCAAGCTGTGTCACCACCAGCGCGACCTTGCCGACATGCTGGAGTTGCAACACTTTTGTGAAGTGGGAGTCGTGCGAAATGGCCAGCATGGAAGCGGTTGCGTTGACTTCCTGCAATGCCTTGCTGCTGCTGACGATAAACAGCTGGCAATCCCGTGCGAGCACATGGTCGCTGGCCTTCCAGACCTGCAGTCCGGTTTCTTCGCGCAACGGCGAAACGAGCACGTAGCGATTGCTGATGGTATCTCCCAGCTGAGGTTTCATGGGTTCCTTCAACTTTTTGTAAACGTTTGTTCTGCCTATGGTCACTCGCCGTTTTCGGCGTCGCCTTGCTCCAGTCTATCGTTGGGGCTGGTCGGCTTGCGAAGTCCGGGAATACGTGAGGAAAGCAGTGCGATCGCCTCGTCGAATTCCTCGGAACGCAGCAGCCGCAACATGCCCACGTAAACGATGAAAGTCACTATGGTCAACAGCGCAGCGCACGCCACTGCCTGAATCCAGTTCATATGACCGTCCACCGCTCCGATTTGGGCGCCGACGAGCTGGTAGACGCTGTCACGTGCCAGCACGCCGATGAGCATGGCAGCTGCTGCCGCGCCAATCGATTTCAGATACGAGATGGCTATACGCGGACCGTCGATATTGTTTTCGAAACGTTTGCGCAACATGACATACAGGATGGGAATCGGCAGTATGTAGCTTATGGCTCCTACCGTGCCGATCATTGTCGTCCATTCGGTAGGGGGAAGTAGCTTCGCGCCGATGATCACGCCTATCGCTTGAATGCCCATGGCGAACAGCATGAAAATGAACGGCGATTTGCCGTCTTCGAATGCATAGAACGTGCGCTGGATAATCAGATACGCGCTGGCGAACGGAAGTCCCACGCCAAGCGTGACCAACGGTCCCGCCATAAGAATCGCCTCTCTGACGCTCACAGACGGCAGCAACGCGAGAATGATCGGAACGGGCATCACTACGAAAGCGACCGAGAAATAACACATGATCACGCCCATATTGCGCATTGCCTGGCTTAAATCGGTGCGCGCTTCGGCGATATTATGGTCGGCGATCGCACGGGATATTTTCGGGAAAATCGCGGTTGCAAGCGAAACGGCAATCAGCGAATATGGCAGCATGTAAATCGTGTACGCGTTCTGGTATGAGGCATTGCCGGCCACATCGAGCGGATTGATGCCGAACTTCTGCTGCGCGAGCATCGGCGCGTTGGTGGACGTGCGCGTGATTACGATATTGGCGAGCTGGTCGATTACGACAATGCCGACGCTCCAAGCTGCGACCGGTCCCATCGAACGCAAGCCGATGCCGCGAAGTCCGAATTGCGGGCGGTATTTCAATCCGATTTTGGTCAGCGGAATGAACAGCACCAACGCTTGGAATGCCACGCCCAATGTCCATGTTCCGGCCGTCAAAGCGATTTTGTCGGCGGTCCAGAAATCAAGCGGATGTTCCGTGGCGCGGCCGAACAATGCGATGAATGTGCTGAAACCGATGCAGCTGATGATGTTCGCGCCCGCCGAACTCCACGCATACGCGGTGAAATGGTCTTTGGCCGCAAGAATCTGGCCAATCACCGTATACAGGCCGTAGAAGAAGATCTGGGGCATGCACCACAAGGTGAACGAGGTTGCCAACGCCATGGTTTCCGGGCCGCCGTTCACATACAGTCTGGTGAGCAGTGGCGTGGACAGCGCCATCAGAATCGTCACCGCCAACAACATGGTGATGGCGAGTGTGATGAGCCTGTTGAGCTTGGTTTCGGCGTCTTTCGCCTTCAACGTGCGCACGATCTGCGGCACGAGCACGGCGTTGAAAATACCGCCGGAAACCAGGGTGTAGATGACCTGCGGAATCATGGACCCGGCCTGGTAGGCGTTTGCCGCATAGCCGGTGGTGCCTAAAGCCCAGGCGAGCAGAATGGTACGGATTTGCCCGGTCACGCGCGAGGCCGCGGTGCCGGAGGCCATGATCAGTGAATTACGGCCAACGGAAGAACTCATTCGTCGGGATCTTTCTTACGGTGGAATTGGCGCCACAGTCCCAAAGCTCCAAGCAGCACGGCGATGCCGATGATGATGAAGCCGGTTTTGTCGCTGATTTGCAATGCGCTGGTGATGTGGGTGGTTTGTGTCGCTCCGAATGCGATGCCCTGCCTGTCCTGCAGGCTGAGTGTGGCGTCCGCGGTGCCGGAGGTGGCCACACGGATGATGAATGCCACTTGGGCTTCGCCGTTTGCGGGTACCTCCACGGTGTCGAAACGCGAAGTGACAATCTGCATGGAGTTGGTCAATGATGAGACTTTTACCGTGACCGGATAGGGGTGGCTGTTGCTGATGGTAACGGGCATTTGCGCGGTTTCGCTGACCACGTTGACGTTTTCCGTCGGTGTGATGGTCACTCCGTTGATGAGCAGGGACGCCAGTTGCCCGGCTCCTTCCACCATGGTGCTTCCGGCTGGGTTTTCGCCGCCTAGCGCGTGCAGGGCCATGATGCCGTGCGCGTTGACGAGCTGCCTGCGCCACGCTTTGAGGCCTGCGGGGGACTGCTTGGCATCGTCGGCGACGTCGGTGAGGATGGACGCGTTGAATCGTTTGATGTCGCTTGTCGAGGCTGCCAGCGTGTTGAGCGTCTGCCTGAGATTGGCTTGTGTCGCATCATTGATTCCGTCGGATTGTGGTACGATCGCGGCCGCATCGTCACCGCTCAAGGCGGGGTCGGCGTTGCTTAATGTGTTCAGATCGGTGATGTTCAGCCACGGCGATTGTTCGACGTCCGTCATCAGCGCATCCACGACGGCTGGGTCGGAATTGTCGTTTAGGCAGACCAGCAGGTTGCGTTCCGCATACGGCTGTTCCATTTGGTAGAACGCGCTTTGCGCGACGAATCGTGCGAGACGCCCGGCCGTTGTTCCCTCGCCATCCGCTTCGGCGTCGGCACTGGTCGCCTTGCCCTGTGCAAGGTTGGAAAGCACGCTTTGCGCGGTCAGTACGGTGACGTCGCCCGCGTCGGTGGCCACTATGGCCTTGCCTGTTTCTGCGGTAGCCGCATCGTTCTCTTCGAAATCATGCGTGGCGATGACGGTGTCGTACCCCTGCTGCTTGGCTTTCGTGAGCGCCTCGATCGTCCAATTGCCGGTGCCCTGCCATGCATACGTGGTCATACTTGCGTTCGGGTCGCCCAACGCCGATTGATAGTTTTCCAAGGCCTGTTCGGCGTTCCATTGCGAGGTGCCAACGCTTGCCGAATCATAGGTTTTGCTGTCGTTCAGCGCGGAATAGGCGGTGATGTCGAATAGGGCCGGTTGCGTGATGCCGTCGACTTGCGTCGGCATCGGCATCGCCTTCAGATAGGTCGGATCGGCCACCACCTGCAGTTTGTCATGCTTGGTGAACGTCTGTTCCAGCGACTTGAGTCGTGCCTCGTCTTCTTTGCCGGGAACGGCGATTTTCGAAAGTTCTGCGGAAGTGACGCCACCTTTGTTGACGAGCTGTTCCAGCATGGTGTTGTCGGTGGTCCATCCTTGCGCTTCGAGCGGCTGCACGATGGTGATATTCATCGCGGGCGTGTCGGGGGTATTGATTCCAGCTCCGGTCCGTGTTGCGAAAGTGTGTGCTTTGTCTTGCTGGACTCCGCCGGCCTCATAGCTGAGAGTGATGGGCTTGGGACCCCAGGAGTTGATGGATGCCAGTGCCTCTTGGCTTGATTCCGCGTCGATGCGCACGTTCGCTGAAGCTCCCGGCTGAAGCGCGGGAACCTCGCTTTGGCCCACGATATTGGGCGTTGGGATCTGCCCGATGCCTTCCGACCATTCCTGGATATCGTTGCGCGATACGAACGTGTAGAAGGCGTTCATGGCGAGGGTCAGCGTGCCCGATGGGATTTCCTGATCTGTGGTGTTGGTCACCGTTGCGCTCAGATGATAGCCGGAAGTGTCTGTCAGCACGGCTGTGGAGGAGTCGATTGACAGCATGGCTCCCGATTGTGTTTCCTGTGTTTCTTCGGCTTTGGCATGTGGCGTAGGTGCGTATAACAACATCAACGCCATGGTCATGACCATGGCGAGGATTGCCGAAAGAGCACGTATGCCGTGCGGAACGTTCCGTTGTGCGGGTTGATTCACCTTCACGCCTGTCTGTTGAGTTTCCTTGCGTACAACCATGCTATCTTTCGTTCGTTCGGGTAGCTGAGAACGTCGTCCAAATCAGCAAAATCCACCCAAATCGCGTCTTCTGCCTCATGGTCCGGGTCGCCTTCCACCGTCAGCTCGCCGCCGATCTGGCGCAATGCGAAGTGATGCACCAGCTTGTGCACGCGCTGGCTGGTTCCCGTGAACCAGTAGTCGATGGTAGCGATGGAATCGACCACTTCACCCAAAATGCCGGTTTCCTCATGTACCTCGCGAACGGCGGTTTGCTGCGGTGTCTCGCCTTTTTCGATATGACCTTTCGGCAGGCACCATTCCAAATGCCCGCTGCGTGAATGACGTGCGATGATCGCCACACGGCCCTTGTCATCGAACACGAGACCGCCCGCCGAATATTCGCGTACCACCGGCAGTTCCTGCGCGTCGAGCGAGGCGAATGTGGTCGGACCGTCTGTGGCGCGCCGTTGCGGCATCATTGCTGGGGTGGGTGCGCTGGGCGTGATGATGGTCTCTTGCCGCAAGGAAACGGACTGCGATGTGTACAGCAGTTTGTCCGATTCCATCGGATTTTGGGTATGGTCGTCCGCAGCATGGGCAAGCATGCGTGCAAGGTCTGCGGGCGTAATCATGATTCCAACCATACTCAATTCTGTGTGCAGGTGGGGTAACGGTATGCTAGTAAGGCAGAAACTTGTGGTGTCGGAAAGGGATGGCGTGAACTTCGAAGTGTGGCCAGAGGCCATTGAATTAGGGCGTATGTTCGCCGCGGAAGGCTATGAATTGGCGTTGGTGGGAGGTCCCGTCCGGGACCTGCTGTTGCATCGTAAATCGCATGATTTGGATTTTTGCACGTCGGCGCGTCCTGAGCAGTTTGAACATATTTTGCGCCGTTTTGGGCGTGATGGCTTTTGGGATATGGGACGCAAATTCGGCACGCTGGGTGCGATGCGCCGTCGCGAGGATGGCACGGAAGTGCAGGTTGAGGTAACGACTTACCGTTCCGACACGTATGACCCCGACTCGCGCAAGCCGGAAGTTAATTATGGCGACACGCTGGAAGGCGATCTTTCCCGCCGTGATTTCACGGTGAACGCCATGGCATTGCGCGTGCCCGAACTGGAATTTGTCGATCCGTTCGGCGGTGCGAACGATTTGGCCAAGGGCGTGTTGCGCACGCCGGTCGATCCTCGCCAGTCGTTCGATGACGATCCGCTGCGCATGATGCGCGCCGTGCGTTTCGTGGCGCAACTGGGCTTCCGCATCGAACCGGAAACCGCCGAAGCGTTGACCGACATGGTCGATCGCATCGAAATCGTTTCCGCCGAGCGCGTACGTGACGAACTGGTCAAAATGCTGCTGTCCGATCGACCGCGTGCAGGTATCGAAGCGCTGGTCGATTCCGGTCTTGCGGATATCGTCTTCCCGGAAATTCCGGCATTGCAGCTCGAAATCGACGAACATCATCGTCATAAGGACGTGTTCGAGCACACCATGATCGTCATTGATCGTGCTGTCGCTCTCGAAACCGGCCCGGACGGTCCTGTGCCAGCTCCAGACCTGACGTTGCGTCTTGCCGCGCTCATGCACGATATCGGCAAGCCGAAGACGCGTCGTTTCGAATCGGGCGGCAAGGTGAGTTTCCATCATCATGATGCGGTCGGCGCGAAAATGACCCGCAAGCGCCTTAAGGCATTGCATTTCGATCATCATATGGTCGAGGACGTCAGCGAACTGGTCAACCTTCACTTGCGTTTCCACGGATACGTGGAGGAGCCGTGGACGGATTCCGCGGTCCGCCGTTACGTCAAAGACGCAGGCCCGCTGTACGAGCGTTTGAACCGCCTGACGCGTGCCGACGCGACCACGCAGAACAAGCGCAAGGCCATGGTGTTCTCGTCGGCGATGGACGAGATGGAACAGCGCGTGCGCGATCTGAAGGAGAAGGAGGATTTCGACGCGATCCGCCCTGATCTGAACGGTGACGAAATCATGCAGCTGCTCGGCATTGAACCGGGACCGCTGGTTGGCAAGGCGTACAAGCACATGCTGGAATATCGTCTCGATAACGGCCCGGTCGAGCGTGATGTTGCTGTTGCCGAGTTGAACCGTTGGTACGAGGAACAGCAGGCCGAATAATCCGCCTTCTGACCTCACGATTTGCAAACTGACCTCATGATCTTGATTTTCAGTAAAAAATCGAAATCATGAGGTCAGAAAATGAAAATCGCGAGGTCAATCCAAGAATCTGCAAATCAAAAAAATCTGCAAATCACACGGCGTCGTGTTCGGGGGCCTTCTGCACGTCGGTCATCTTGTCGACGGTAACGCATCCTTCGAAGCTTTCGATCTTCTTGCCGGCGGTCGGCACTTGCTTTTGATCCTGCAGATTGTCGAAGGTTGCGCCAACCACAACGTCGATCAGCATATCCTCGCGATCGTCCATCACCATTTTCGCGTCGGTGAAGTTGCTGTTCACCGTGTACGCCTGATTAACGGCGTTCTTGCCGAAGATGATCATCGTGCGCTCCACCTGGGAATTGGTGTAGTTGCCGGCGGCCTGGGTGTTGAACTCGCGATTCTGTAGTGCGCTGCTGACGGCTTGTGCGAAGCCGGAGAATTCAGTACCGTTGAGCACGCGCACGGTGATGTTGCGGTTCTCCACGTATTTGCCGTTGCTTCCGTCCTGTTCCTGGGTGGCGCAAGGAGCCTGCTGGCCGTAATTCGGTTGTACTGCAGCCGACTTGACCCTGCCCAATCCTCCAACATGGAAGAAGAACAGCAGGGAAATCACCAATGCGACCGTCAAAATGGTGCCAGTTATGGTGAACGCCACCTTTTGACGGCGGCGAATGTACTGTTTGCGCGCGGTGCGCTCATCGTTAGCCTGAGTCATGTACGAGTCCTTCTCCAAAAAATCTGTTGACTTCAACCTTACTGTTACGCGATGATATGCACAATCGGATGGGCCGGTGCCTTGGTGGCGATGATGCGGTCGACGCAACGGCTTTCCTGCCATGCCGACTGCACCGTGTGCGCGGCATCGTCGGTTGGTACGAATGCGATTACGGAAGGGCCGGATCCGGAGACGAACGCTTGCTTTGCGCCTGCCCGCAATGCTTCGTCGATCGCCTGTCCGCTG
Organism: Bifidobacterium sp. N4G05; assembly: GCF_002742445.1. Lineage (GTDB taxonomy): Bacteria > Actinomycetota > Actinomycetes > Actinomycetales > Bifidobacteriaceae > Bifidobacterium > Bifidobacterium hominis. The sequence continues at coordinate 132,605 of NZ_NJNQ01000006.1, forward strand.
CGTGGGTGCAGTGAGATCGCCGCTTGTTGCAGATGATTGTTGTCTCCTGGTCCGGCGCCGATTTGGTCGAACATGGCATACACTTCCGGCGTGCGCAGTTCCGCCTGATATGCGCCGACCAGCAGGCGGCCTGCAAAACCCTGTCTCGTCAGATTTCGCACGTCGTCGCTGTACTCGCTGAGCTGTTCGATCTGCTCGCCGAAGCCTGTGCCTCGCGCGTAGCCTCCGGTCAGACAGAACGGCATATCTGCGCCTAATGTGGCGGCAACCTGCTGCAACCGTTCGATGGGCCAATCAAGATTCCATAGCGTGTTCAACGCCAAAATCGTGGCAGCCGCATCCGCGGAACCACCCGCCATGCCTGCGCCGACGGGAATGCGTTTTTCGATGTTCAACGCCACATCCGGTTCATGGCCGCTCGCTTCGGCCAAAGCGAATAGGGCAAGTACTGCGTGGTTGCGTCGCATATCGTTGCCTGAGGAGGCCAGGTCGCCAAGATAGGCGCCTTCGAGGTTCAGTGAAAACCCGGATCCAGGTTTTTTGCGGCTGGCGGTGACGGTGTCGTACACGCTGACGGCGCAGTAAATGGTGTCCAGCTCGTGTCGGCCGCCCCATTCGATGCGTGGCTTGCCTACGTGCAAGGTCAGATTCGTTTTCGCCGGGCAGTCCACACTGACCGTGTTGATTGCGTTGCCGTTGCCGCTCATGCTTCCGGCACCTCGCCCATGGCTCGTGCCAGTGCCACGAATTCGTCGATGGTAAGCGTCTCGCCGCGTCGCGTCGGATCGATGCCTGCCCGCTCAAACGCTTCGGAAGGTACGATTTTCTTCAACGCGGCATGCAGGGTTTTGCGTCGCTGCCCAAATGCGGCGTCGATGAGACGGAACACGGTTTCGCGGTCCACCACGGAACCGTCGGGATTGTTGGCGGAAGGCGTGTGCCCGCCCTCGTATCGTTTGAACAGCACCAGCGCGGAATCCACATTCGGCGCCGGCCAGAACACATTGCGCCCGATAATGCCCGCACGTTCCGCGGTGCCGTACCATGCGAGCTTCACGCTTGGGGTGCCGTAGATCTTTGAACCGGGTTTTTCACTCAGTCGGTCCGCGACTTCCTTCTGCACCATCACCAGAAAAGTTCCGAGATTGTCAAAACGTTCCAGCAACGTCAGCAGAATCGGCGTGGCCACGTTGTATGGCAGATTTGCTACGAGGGTGAACGAATCGTCATTATTGAAATCAGGCAGATTTTCCGGCGTTACGGTCAAGGCGTCGCGGTTTACTACACGGAAACGATCCACCGCGTCCGGCATGAATTCGGCGATGGTGCCAGGCAGTCGTTCCGCAACGGGCGGGTCGATCTCCACGGCGGTCATCGTTGCACCGGTTTCCAAAATCGCCAATGTCAGTGAACCCAATCCAGGTCCGACTTCCAACACGTGATCGTCGGCGGCCACACCCGCCTCGCGCACGATACGACGAACCGTGCCCGGGTCGATTACGAAATTCTGCCCGAATTTTTTTGTCGGGCTGATACCGGCCTCGGCTGCGATACGGCGAATGTCAGCAGCCCCCAACAGGTGGCCTTGCACAGTTTCGTCGGTTTCGTTGGTTTCGTTCGCGTTTTCTGTCATTACCTCATTATCCGTTCAACTGGTATGAAAAAGTGTGTGTTGTTACGTTTGCGTATTGTTGCGATCGGCGTTGTTTAATACCATCCGACTTGCTCGGAATGCTCCCATGCCTTCGATGGGTTGCCGTATCGTTGCGCGATGTAGCTTAGACCCCAGTCGATCTGTACGGCCGCATCGTCACGCCAGTTTGCGCCGAATGCCGCCATTTTGCTGCCTGGAAGCGATTGCGGGATGCCGTAAGCTCCGGAAGATGCGTTTTCCGCATACCACAGCCAGCTTGATTCGCGCGTCCACAGTTTCACCAGATCGGTCCAGTTTTGCCCGGTCCAGCCATATTGCGCCGCGGCTCCGGCTGCGTAGGCCTGTGCCTGCGCGGGGGAAGGGTGGTAGAGGCGGCATCCTGCCGAAGGATCGGAAGGTTGCGGTGTCGGGGTGGGCGTCGGTGTCGGATCCGGTGTGGGGGCCGGGTCCGGAGTTGGCGTCGGATCTGGGTCCGTTTTTGATCCGGAATCGTCTTTCTCGCTGTCGTCTTTCTTGTTGTCGCCCGAATTGTCCTTATTATCGGAATTATTGTTCGACTCGTTTTTCTTGTCGGAATTATCGGAATTGTTGTTCTTATCCGAATTATCGTTCTTTCCGGAATTATCATTTTTCCCGGAATTGTCGGCATTGCCAGTATCTCCGGAATTGCCGGATCCGCCACCCGAACTAGAATCGTCGGAAGATGCTGCCGGTCCTACTGCGATGATCCGGTCAAGGGCGATTTTCGTGGTTGTTTCGTTGGTCAGCGTCTCGCTTTCCTTCTCGCCATCCACATACGTGACGTCGTATGTTTGCTGGATTTCGCCGTCCTCGCCTTCCTGCCTGACTACGACTTCGCCAGGCTGCAGACTGGGATCGATGATGGTTTGCGTGCCGAATGGCACCGCTTTCGTGCGTGTCTCCTCGCCGTGCGTCACGCGGCGGACGCGCAAGATCGTTTCGCCGTTGTCTTTTTCGACGCTGACGCGATCCTCCTTGTTCAGCGTGATGCCTTTGGAGTCAAGAATGGAGGCCGCCGGCAGTTTGCCATTTGGTGCTGCGGAGCTTTGCCCGTCTGCGATGACGGTGACCGGCCCGTTTTGGTTGATGATCAGTCCGCCGGTGAGTTTGTTGTACACGTTGTCGATATTGACGGTGACTTTTGCCGCGTCTGCTTCGTTTTGTTCGAAAAAGCCAATCAGCTGTTCGGCGCTGGTCGCCACTGTCCAGAAGGGCACTTCCTGCCCGTTGATGGTGATGGTGGTCTGGTAGGCGCTTCGTACCGTCACCACGTCATGGTTGCTCAGCATGCTGGTGGGGCTGGTGGATTCCACAAGATCATGCGTTTTGACTTTCGCGCCACGCTCTTGCAGCAGACGGTCGACACTCATCGCGTATGTGGTTACTGTGGTGGTTTTGCCATCGATGGTCAGAGCTACGGTTTTGCGCGCGCCTACGCCGAATGCGAGCGTCGAGGCGAGCGTCAATGAGACCACGCATGCCGTAACGCGAGCACGCCGAAGCATCACAAATCTCCGGGGGGTCCACCTTCTTGTCATACGTCCTCTTTCCAGCGACTGCCTACATCGCCGTCATTGTAACGGTCAGATCGGGACGAATGGCATGGTTCCCGCTGGTTTTATCTATACCGCCACATTTTTGAGGAAAAGGAATAAAGAAAAGGGGGCAGGAGAGAAGGGGATATCCTGCCCCCTGTCCGGACAAGGCAGGTTGGGGGAAGCCTTGTCCGGTTACCAGAAGCCATAAGTTGGGGGAAGACTTCTGGATCACTTACCCATGGTAAGAGGTTAAAGCCCGTCAAAACGGGTTTCGAGCCTCCTGTCGGGATCGAACCGACGACCTGCCGCTTACAAGGCGGCCGCTCTGGCCATCTGAGCTAAGGAGGCTTATGCCGCTCTCTAGCATAATGCATAAAAACGGCAACGATTGAATAGCATAACCAGCGTGCCCGATGCCGTCAACTTGGAACTGCGCTTTGGCTGGCACGCTGGCGAGTAGGGGGGGCTATTATTTTCCGATTATGAGGATTGAGTAGGGGGCCGATCACTTACCAGTGGTGTTGGAGATCGGATCCTTGTCGGAGCCGATGGAGGGCATCACGCCTTCCTTTCCAATATCGTCTGACTTGATTCCAATGGCCTCCAGCAGACCTTCCTTGATGGTCTCCTGCGCGGTGCTCAGCTGGTTCATATCCCAGAATTTGCCGTTGATGGTCACCGTTGGGGTGGTCATGCTGCCCTTGTAGTTTCCGGACGTGTTCCACAGTTCGGAACGCTTCGGCGTATAGGCATCGATGGCGTCGAGCCAATCCTGGTAGTCACGGCCGAACGCCTTGTCGGCAACCTCTTCGGAAACGCCGGAAGCGATCATCTGCTTCTTGATCTGATCATCGCTGACTGACTTGTAGTTAGAGCTTTCCTCAGGCTGGAAATCCTCGGCGTACATTTTTTCCATGAACGTGATCAAATGCGTCGGATTGCTGTCATGCTCGGCCAAATACATTGCGGCATTCGCGGCACGGCTTGAGTAATCGTCAGTGGACAAACGGTCCATGAACGCCATGAAATGCAGATCGAGATTGATCTGGCCGGCGTCGACCATCTTCTGCAGATCCGCATCAAGCTGACGATGCAGATTGCCGCAACCGGGGCACAGGAAATCCATGTAGATCGCAACCGTCGGAGCGCCTTCGACAGACTTGCCGTAGCCATCCTTCGAAATCAGCAATCCGCCCTTGTTGTCGACGAGCTTTGGCGTGTTCTCGACCTTCTGCAGCTTGTCGTATGCCTCTTCCACGGTTTGGGTGGAAGCTTGGGTTTCGACATTCTTGTGCATGTTGTGATACACGGTGAACGCGCCGATCGCCACCAAAATCACCAGAACGGCAACCACGATGGCGCCGATGATGGTCTGCTGTTTGCGTTCCTTTTCCATCTGTTCGGCGCGGGCCTTCATGACCGCGGCCTCAGCGGCCCTACGCTCGGCGCGGCTGGCGCGCTTCTGCGCATCCTTACTGTTCTGGGCCATCCACATTCCTTTCGATGTTTCATCGTTTGCTGCGCACCATAGTAGTGTGGGCGCGTTATTGCTGAATGAAGTATTTCGTAAAAGCTTACGTTGCCATACTACGTGCGATTGTCTGACGTTTTTCTGAGGATTGCAAACGTTTGCCGATTCTTGGTTTTCGCTACATTTCATATGGATTCCGCAGGAGTGCTGGATTTCGGGCGACCACGTAGCGTTCCAGCTCCCAATCGCAACACCAGAGCTCCCGGAGTGAGGGCGGAGACCAGCCAACCGATGGCGCAGCAACCAGCCTGGACGACGCCGCTTTGCGAAATCGATCCTTCAATCCAAGTCGGCAACGGAATCGTGAATCCGAATATTGCGGTATCCACCATGGTGAACGGCAATTGCAATGCGACTGTGGCGATCGTCAATCCCAATGCGGCGATCGCAGCCATGATCAATGCGCGCGGCACCGCATAACCCAGCCCCTTGAGCACATGCCAAGGCAATGTGGCGGCGCGTGCGAACCAATCAGAGGCTTTGCGGCTGCCTCCACGGCGTCCCTCGCGTTCCAGCTGCGCTTCCATATTGAAGCCTATGGTGGCGAGCAGCCAAGCCAGCAGTGCGCCCGCAGCCCATGCCAGCCAAGGCGAGAACAAGCCGAATAGCGCTACGGGAATGGCCAAGAGCGCGCAGAGGAGCGTGCCTCGGCTCAACAGTTCGCCACGAAGCACATCGGCTGGATTCGGTGGCTGCGGCGCATTCGGGTTGAGCGGCGCAACGGGGGTGATTGCTGCAGTTGGAGTAATTGACGAGGCTGAGACGACCGGTGCGGCACCTGGCTGCGCAGCTTGCGCTGCCGGCGCGTTCCGTGCGTTTTGCGCCATTTCAACCGATGCATTCGGTATTACGGCAGGCGGCCGCTGGTTGGCGATGCGTTGCAATGCAGGTTTGATGATCGGATCGATCTGCGTCTGCTCTTCGGCGGGATTCCAAGCATTCTGAACAGGCATCACCCGCGTGGATTGCGACATGTCTCGTGGCAATACGCTGGTGGTTTCGCTATTGGCAGGAAGTACTCGTGTGCCGGTGGCGTCGATGGTTTGCGTGGCCTCAACGAATTGCGGCAAGGTGCGTGTGTCGATGGCGTCTTCGCCCGTTACGTGATCCAGCGCCCGCCAAAGCTCTCGTGGATTGTCGGGCGATTCAGCAAAAGGGGGCATCGCCTCCGGTGTGCTCGCAGCGGAACCGGCAGTATTTGCGGAATCCCAAGCTTTCGGATTCAACGCATCCAACGCAATCGCCTGCAACAATTCGTCAGGCGTGCAACGTTTCGTACGATTCGGATTCAACGCTGAACGGAACGCGGCCATGGTGCCCGCCGGAAGCCCGGCCAAATTCGCGCTTCCCGCAGCGGCACGCTCCAACACGGCCATCATCGGCTTCGTGCCGAATACCGGCTCTCCGGTAGCGGCAAACGCCAGCACGCTCGCCACCGACCACCAGTCGCTCATCTCATCGGACTCCGCACCATCAATGATCTCCGGCGCGATGAATCCTGGCGTGCCCATCACCAAACCCGTTCGCGTCACATGGCTTTCGCCCTCGCCCATGGCAATACCGAAATCCACCAACACCGGTCCGGTATTCGACACCATCACATTCGTCGGTTTGATATCGCGGTGCACAATACCGGACGCATGCACGGCCTTCACCGCCTCGATCAGCTTGCGTCCCAACCGTTCCAGATCGTCGCCCACATACCGGCCGTTGGCTCGCACATCCTCACGCAGATTCTTGCCCTCGATCAGCTCGGTTACGATAAAAGCCAGCGCATCATCCAATTCCATATCCACAATGCCGCACACGCCGGGGTGACGCACTTTCTGCAGCGCCATCGCCTCCCTGCGCAGGCGCTCGCGTGCGGTCAGCTGATCGCGGGAACGCTCGCCGGATGCATCTTCCTCGGCAAGAGAATCGCGCAAGATCTTCATCGCATACTGGTGTCCGCCGTCATCGCGCACGCGCCAGACCGATCCCATTGCCCCCGATCCAAGCCGTGAAATCAACGTATATCCGCCAACGAGGCTGCCCGCCTCCAGATTCAATGCGCTTAAGTCGCTCATGGCATCCATGGTACTTGCCTTACGCAGGTTGCTGTTGGAATAGCTCGCTTCAGCGCGCAAAAATCATCATAAAAATGCGATTGCGTAGTTGAGTTGCAATTAGGGCGACGTTTTTCCGTAATATGGCAACGATATCCGGTCATCAAATCGGCAGTCGACAGTAGGCAAATCAACGATTGACGGTCAATCCGCGAAAGAACGCATATTGTTCCATATGCATGCGGGTAACGGAATCATATGTGCACGAACGGTCTTTTTGCATGCGCAAGTGGTATGCAGATTATGCGCGCGAAACGACAAGCTAGGAAAAATCAGGCCGCTTTTTCCGTGGATTTTGGTGAAATTGAAACATCGACATGAAGAAGTGTCTTCACTTCTGAAAATCATGCGGCGCGGGGCAGCGTTACGTGATTTTTGGTTTCGATGAGGAAATCGGGGCCTGTATGTCGTTTGGTTATGAGAATCAAGGAGGAGGCAGACCATGCTGCAGATCAACATGGCTGACGTCATGAACGTTATTGGTTCGTTGACGCCGTACCTGATTGCGATTGGCGTAATATTTGTGCTCGCGCTGATCATCACTTTTGCCGTCAATAAGAAGACGGTGAAGGAAGTGGCGACCCGTAAGATCATCCACTCCGAGTCTTGGCTTGTGGCGCTGGTCGGTATTGTCGTCGCGGTTTCCATGATGCTGTCCGGTCCATTGTCGACGCTGCTCAACAATGCGACCGTCACCAAGTACATGCTGTCTGATGCTACTGTTTCCAAGGCTAACGATCTGGCCAAGGAAGTGCAGTCGGAAGCTATCACCATGCTGAAGAACGATGATTCCAACCTGCCGTTGAGCAACAAGAAGGTCAACGTGTTCGGTTGGGGTTCCACCAACCCGGTTTATGGCGGCACCGGCTCCGGCTCCATGTCTGACCAGTACGACACCGTTTCCCTGCTCGACGGCATGAAGGAAGCTGGTCTTGAAACCAACGCCGACCTGACCAAGCTGTACACCGACTATCGTGCCGACCGCCCGGTTGTGGGCATGTGGTCCCAGGATTGGACCCTGCCTGAGGTTCCGGCCGACCAGTATTCCGATTCCTTGATCTCCGATGCGAAGAGCTTCTCTGATGAGGCCGTTGTGGTGCTCACCCGCGTTGGCGGCGAAGGTGCCGACCTGCCGATGAACATGAAGGCCGAAGGCATTACCTACGAGAACAACTCCAAGGATTACGAGGACTTCAAGGATGGCGAGAGCTTCCTGCAGCTGAGCCAGACCGAGCGCGACATGCTTGATCTGGTCACCAAAAACTTCAGCAAGGTCACGCTCGTGTACAACGGCGCCAACACCTTCCAGTTCGACTTCCTGAACGACTATCCGCAGATCCAGTCTGTGGTGTGGTGCCCGCCTGCGGGCCAGACCGGCTTCTCCGCGCTTGGTGACGTGCTCGCTGGCGAAACCAACCCGTCCGGCAAGACCTCCGACACCTTCCTGAAGGATCTCACCCAGTCGGTGTCCTACAACAACTTCGGCAAGTTCGAATACACCAACATGGATGACAAGGCCGCCAAGTACAAGGGCTTCACCGGTGATGAAGTTACCGCCATCCCGGGCTTCGTCAACTACTCCGAAGGCATCTATGTGGGTTACAAGTTCTATGAGACCGCAGCCACCGAAGGCGCTATCGATTACGATTCCATGGTCGCTTTCCCGTTCGGCTATGGCTTGAGCTACACCACCTTTGAGCAGAAGCTCAACGATGTAACGTACAAGGAGGGCAAGGTCACCGTTGACGTGACCGTCACCAATACCGGCGATACTGCCGGCAAGGACGTTGTCGAGGTCTACTACAACCCGCCGTACACCGAAGGTGGCATCGAGAAGGCCAGCACCAACCTGGTTGGCTTCGAAAAGACCAAAGAACTCAAGCCGGGCGCTTCCGAGACTGTGACCGTCGAATTCGACGACGATGACATGGCTTCCTACGATTACCAGAATGCCAAGGCATACGTGCTCGAAAAGGGCGATTACGACATTTCCATCAACTCCGACTCCCACACCGTGATTGATTCCAAGAAGATCACCGTGGAAGACACCATCACCTACGATTCCGATTCGAACACCCACGATGATGACCAGACCGTGGCCACCAACCAGTTCGATGACGCCGCTGGCGATGTGACCTACCTGAGCCGTGCCGGACATTTCGCCAACTACAAGGAAGCCACTGCGGCTCCGACCAACTTCGAAATGTCTGACTCCGCCAAGGAAACCTTCTACAACAACACCAACTACGATCCGTCTCAGTTCAACGATGATTCCGACGAAATGCCGACCACTGGTGCCAAGAATGGTCTCCGTCTGGCCGACATGTACGGCAAGGATTATGACGACGCTGATTGGGACAAGCTGCTTGACGAGCTGACCTTCGACGATATGGACAACCTCATCGCCAATGGCGGCTACGGCACTCCGGCCGTCTCCTCCGTCGGCAAGATCCAGCTCACCGACGCTGACGGCCCGGCCTCGCTGAACAACAACTTCACCGGCGTCGGTTCTATCGGATTCCCGGCTTCCACCGCATTCGCTTGCACTTGGAACAAGGATCTGGCCAAGCAGTTCGGCGAGATGATCGGCGACATGGCTCACGACATGCACGTTGCCGGCTGGTACGCTCCGGCCATGAACATCCACCGCAACGCATTCTCCGGCCGTACCTTCGAGTATTTCTCTGAGGATGCGCTGCTCTCCGGTGCCATGGCTTCCAACGAGATCGCCGGTGCCAAGGAGAAGGGCGTGTACTCCTTCATGAAGCACTTCGCCCTGAACGATCAGGAAACCAAGCGTACCGAGATGCTCTGCACCTGGACCAACGAGCAGGCCATGCGTGAGATCTACCTCAAGCCGTTCGAGATGAGCGTGAAAGAAGGCGGCGCACAGGCCGTGATGAGTGCCTTCAACTACATCGGCAACACCTATGCCGGTGGCAATAACGCTCTGCTGAACACCGTGCTCCGTGACGAGTGGGGCTTCAAGGGCTTCGTCCTGACCGATTACTTCGGCGGCTACGGCTACCAGAACGCCGATCAGGAAATCCGCAACGGCAACGACTCCATGCTGGCTACCACCAAGGTCACCAACCACATCACCGACAAGTCCGCAACCTCCGTGAAGGCCATGCGTACCGCTGCTCACAACATTCTGTACACCGCCGCCAACAGCTGGCAATATGCAGACGGTGAGCCGAAGGTTGCCACTCCGATCTGGAAGACCGCCATGTACGTGGCTTGGGGCGTGACCGCAGTCCTGGTGATCGCACTTGAGGCTCTGACTATCAAGCGCTACATGAATCGCAAGAAGGCCAAGGCTGAAATCTCCGCCTGATTTCGTTTCCTTCTAGTGGATCAACATCAATAACTGAATAACAACTGAAGATAGCAGCTGAAATACAGCGAGGGCCGCCAGCTTTCCCCAGTCGGCGGCCCTCGCTGTATTTCAACGTGTATTTCATTGCGTATGTCACTTCCAGTGTGGCCAGGTCTATTTTTGCCTTCGTAAAGCGGTGTTGGATTCCTCATATGTTCCTTATGTGATGCCGACACGCCCGGATGTTGGCTTGCGGTGGAGTGTTTTGAGGTTTTTCCGACGGTCTTTTGCCGCGCGATGGTGTTCCTTGCCTGCTTTTCCCGTGTTTTCGACACGCCGGTGGAGTCCAGTGTTTTCAATGGTTTTCATGGTGTTCGTGGATGTCCGATTTGCGTTGCCGGCCGTTGTGCTGTAGGTTTATCTCTTGCTGCCGCTCAGCGAGTGGTTCCCCGGCTGGGGTTCCCTGAGGTGGGTGAGTGGTGGTGGTTTGAGAACTCAAAAGCGTATTTGTACTACTTCTTTATAGTCAATGATTGCCAG
>NZ_NJNQ01000007.1 GCF_002742445.1 Bifidobacterium sp. N4G05
GAAACCGCCCCTGATGTTTGTTGCATCGCCTGAAATCAGACGAAGAATGGTTTGACGTTGGACCAAATACGTCGGCTGACGCATGGATGGTTCATCGTATACAGGTGCACACCGTCGACACCCCGCGCTACCAAATCGCAGATCTGCTCGGATGCGTAAGCGATACCCGCCTCTTTAAGCAAAGCCTTGTCGCTTCCCCATTTATCGAGCATGATGCCGAGTTTTTCGGGAATCTTCGACTGACATTTGCTCGACATGTTCAACACCGATTTCACGTTCATGACTGGCATGATGCCCGCTTCGATCGGCACGTCGATGCCTGCAGTCCTCGCTTTGTCGAGGAATCTCAGGAAATCCTCGTTATCGTAGAACAGTTGCGAGATCAGGTGTGTCACGCCGGCGTCGACTTTCTTTTTGAGATTGTCGATGTCTTCTTCCAGTGTTGCCGCCTGCGGATGCTTTTCCGGATAGCAGGCGCCGTAGATCTTCATGCCCGGACGCTGCTGGCGGATATACACGGACAGATCGCTGGCATGTTCGAATACTCCTGCCGGTTCGGCACCGTCGATGCGGTCGCCACGCAAGGCGAGTACGCCGGAGACTTTGGCCTGTTCGAACATGTCGAGCGCCTGATCGACGTCATCCTTGTTCAGATATTGCGCGGTCAGATGGGCCACACTGGGGATGCCGTATTCACTCACGGTGTGAGCGATGCGCGCTGTCAGCGTACGGTCGGATGATTTGCCGGTGCCGTAGGTGACGGAAATGAAATCGGGGTCCAACCCCTGCAGGCCATCCAATGTGTCGTAGATGGTACCCACAGGGGAGGTTCGCTTTGGAGGGAACACCTCGAGCGAGAACATTGGCGAATGCATGGCTGTTGTCTTGTTCCTAACGTTTCGCCTTACTTGGCCAGCTTGGCACGCACAGCCTGGGCTGCGGCCACGAGGTTTTCGAGGCTTGGCCAGGTTTCGGCGTTGCCGCGTGTCTTCAAACCGCAGTCAGGGTTGATCCACACCTTTTCGATGTCCATCTTATTGAGGATTTCGTAGATGCGTTCCTCGATTTCCGCTTCGGACGGGATGCGCGGCGAGTGGATGTCGTAGACGCCCGGGCCAGCTTCGGTTTCGAAGTTGGCGTCGTGAATGGCGTCGAGCACCACAAGATCACCGCGGGAGGCTTCGAAGGAGATCACGTCGGCGTCCATAGCGTCGATGTCGGTGATGATGTCGTTGAACTCCGAGTAGCACATATGGGTGTGGATCTGCGTGGTCGGCTTGACCGCGGAGTGCACCAGTCGGAATGCCGGAATGGCCCAGTCGAGGTACTTCTTGTGCCAGTCGGTCTTCCTGAGCGGCAGCTTTTCACGCAGGGCGGCCTCGTCGATCTGGATGACCTTAATGCCAGCGGCTTCGAGGTCAAGCACTTCGTCGCGGATGGCGAGAGCCAGCTGCTGGGTCTGCTGCTCGTGGGTGATGTCCTCGCGCGGCCAGGACCAGTTGAGAATGGTGACCGGGCCGGTGAGCATGCCCTTCATCACATGGCTGGTGCGGGACTGAGCGTAGGCGCTCCATTCCACGGTGATCGGGTTGGCGCGGGACACGTCGCCCCATACGATCGGGGGCTTCACACAGCGGGTGCCGTAGGACTGCACCCAAGCGTTCTTGGTGAACAGGAAACCGTTGAGGTTCTGGCCGAAGTATTCGACCATGTCGTTACGTTCGAATTCGCCATGCACAAGCACGTCGAGGCCGATCTGCTCCTGATGCTTGATGCAGGCGTCAATCTGCGCCTTCATGTATTCGTCGTATTCTGCCTTGGTGATCTCACCCTTGCGCAGCCTAGCGCGTTCGGCGCGCACTTCCTTGGTTTGCGGGAAGGATCCGATGGTGGTGGTCGGCAGCAATGGCAGGTTCAACGACTCACGCTGTGCCTTCTGACGTTCGGCGCGTGCCGGCTGGCGTACGAAGTCCGCGTCGGTCAGGGCTGCGAGACGTTCCGCCACGTTCTTGTCGGCGGCGACGCGGGTACCGTCGAACAGTGCCTGGTTGGCGGCCAACGCTTCGGATGCCTTCTTGGCTTCTTCGCTGGCGTCGGCAAGGACCGCGATGTCGTGCAGTTCGCCGAGCTTTTCAACGGCGAAGGCGAAATGTTTGCGCACGTCGTCGGCGAGACCGTCCTCACCTTCGGTGCTGAACGGCACGTGCAGCAGGGAGCTTGCAGTGGAGACGGCTACGTTGTCGGTGACCTTCTTCAGCGCGTCGACGAGGCCGAGGCTAACGGCGTAATCGTTGCGCCAGATGTTGCGGCCGTTGACCACGCCGACGAAGATGGTGGTGCTCTCTGCGACGCCGAACTTTTCAACGGCGGCGAGATTCTCGTCCCTGCCTTCGTTGAGGTCGAGTCCGATGCCGTCGAAGGCGAGCAGGTTGACTGTCTCATACACGTCGGCGATGTGGCCGAAGTAGGTGTTGAGCAGCACCTTAATCTTGCCGTCGCGTGCGGGCAGGATCTTGGTGTACAGGCTCTTGAACAGTTCGACGTCGCCCGGCTCCTTGTCGAGCACGAGGTACGGTTCGTCGATCTGGATCCATTCGGCGCCCAGCTCGGCGAACTTGGCCACGACCTCGGCGTAGACGGCGGCGACCGCGTTGACCAGGCCCTTGTCATATTCGAGTTCTTCGGCCTGCGGATTGCGGGCGAGCTTGAGGAAGGTGTACGGGCCGATGAGCACCGGCTTGGTGGTGATGCCGAGCGCCTTCGCCTCGTTGAATTCGTCGAACGGCTTGGTGCTGTTGAGCTTGATGTCGGTGGCTTCGTCGACTTCCGGCACCAGATAGTGGTAGTTGGTGGTGAACCACTTCTTCATCGGCAGCGCGGTGACGTCGCCCTTGTCTCCCTGGTAGCCGCGGCCCATGGCGAACAGCGTCTCTTCGGGATTGTCGAAGGCGAGGCGCTGGTAGCGCTGCGGAATGACGTTCAGCAGGATGGCAGTGTCGAGCATTTGGTCGTAATAGCTGAAGTCGTTGCTCGGAATCAAATCGATTCCGGCTTCCTGCTGCAGCTTCCAATGCTTGGCGCGCAGCTCCTTGGCGGTGGCGCGCACGTCGTCGAGCGTTGCGGCACCCTTCCAATAAGCTTCGATAATCTTCTTCAGCTCGCGGTTCTGGCCGATGCGAGGGAAACCGGAGACGGAAGTGAGAACGGACATGAATCCTCCATCTGATATGAACAATGCAACCCGCTCAAGCTATCACAAATCGCCTTGATATAAGTCATTAAGAAAATTTGAGTGTCGTTATAAGCACGGTTTATATCAGTTGGTACGATAGCGTTTCACGCCTCTCAACATCATGACGATCGCAAAGGAATTATTCAAAATCCTTGGCCGTCAGCAATGCGATGAGTTCGCCGCTGTGCAACTGCCATTGATTGAACGGCTCGTTCGATCCGAACACGGCGAGTGAAGCCGGCGACATGCCCAGGTTCAGCAGGTCGAGCAGCGTCGCATCCGATTCGGAGCTCGCCAGCCACTGGCATGCGATCGACACGGTGGGCTCATGGCCGAGCACCAACAATTCGCGATGCTTTTCCTTGGTCTGGGCAAGCTCGTCGAACACGGACTGCACCCCACCCTCATACAGGCTCTGGCGATAGTCGACCTTCGGGTCGTCGCCGAACACCTTGAGCATGCGGTCGCATGTCTGTCTTGCTCTGGTGGCGCTGGAGCACGCGATACGCGTCGGCGCCATTTTGTGCGTGACCAAGCCTTTGGCGACGGCCTTCGCCTGCTTGCGTCCCTTGTCGGTCAGTTCGCGCCCGGCGTCGCCGCCGTCACCGAACGGTTCGGTCTTGGCGTGGCGCATCACCAGCAGCACGTATTTGTAATCCTTGGCTTTCTTCGCAACCTTCTTAAGGCTCGTTCCCATGGACGAATGCTCCAATCCTTAACGATCCGATGCGCGTCAACGCAACACACACGACTATTGTCTCAGAACACTTGCAAGAATCACCGTATCAATCGCCGATAGCCTCGACCTGCGCGTCGAGATCGCGCAGCACTTTGCGCAGCTTACGGTCGGAAATGTCACGCAGTTCAAGGTCTTCGAGCTGTTCGGCACGTTCTTCGGCGCTCAGGGAATCGACATCCGTGGTCGTGTCTTTCGTGGCACGGTCGCGTTTGCGCAACGCCTGGAATCCCGGAGCCATCGCACGGGATACCATAAGGAAACCGGTGTGCCCGATCATCTGATGGTCGGGGCGGATTGCCAAACCCTGCGCCTTCCAGTCACGTTCCAGCGTTTCCTGGATGTCCGGTTCCGTCCAGCAGCCGGCTTCGCGCAACGCCTCCGCCATACGACTCAGCTGCGTGGTGGTGGTCACATACGCCACGAGCACGCCTCCGGGGGCGATCACTCGATACGCCTGTTCAAGCCGGTTCCAAGGGTCGAGCATGTCAAGCATGATGCGGTCGAAGGAATGCTCCGGCAACGTGGCCGCCACCGAGTCGAAATCTCCAGTTTTCAAATCCCACCAAGCAGGGCGGCCTCCGAAATAGACCGTGGCGTTCGCTTCGGCCACGCGGGCGAATTCCGACCGCATCTCGATGGTGGTCAGCCGGCCGGACTCACTCACCGCGTCCAGCAGGTTGATGCTCATGGCGCCAGATCCGGCTCCGGATTCCAGCACGTTCATGCCGGAACGGATGTCGCCCAACTGAATTACCTGGGCAATGTCCTTCGGATACATGATCTGCGCGCCTCGAGGCATCGACAGCACATAGTCGGCCAGCCTCGGACGCATTACCGCGAACTGCCATCCACCGATGGCGCGCGTGCCCTTCCAAGGCTTGTTGGCGTCGCGTTCCGGATGGTCCTGGTTGATCTGGGTCTCGCGTTTGGCACTCACCGTAACCACCACGGATCCCTCCAGCTGCCCAATCACGTCGTCGTGCAGAATGATGCCATGCGAGGTCTGCGTCACGCCACCAGGCACCAGCTGGTCGGTGATCTTATTGGATCTGCGATCCGTGAACTGCACTTTCTCGCCCGTCGTCAACGGTCCTCGACGCATCAATCGCTCCTTCATTGCAAACATGGATTCCATCATTGCGACAGCACGGTCAAGACCCGCCTGTCTGGCGCTATTCATGCTACAGCATGTTCCGCCATGCAAAGCGCCAGTTACAGCGCGTACGCGTTCCAGCGCCCGTTCATGTGTGTCACCTCGAGCTTCAGGCCGAACACCTCGCTTAAGCGCGCGGACGTGAAGCCATGTTCCAAGTCACCCGTGTACACGATGGTTCCGGGGGCCGGATCGTTGCCTGCCACATTGTCGGCATAAGCATCGGCTTCGTTGCCGGTGATTCTACCCATGATCGCCACATGGTCGAATCCCTGCGGAATCTCCTCAAGACGATGCGTCACCAATACCACAGCACGGTCTGATTGTTCGGCACCGACCCTGCTCAACGCACGAAGCGCGATCTCACGACCACCCAGGTCGAGTCCTGTGGTCGGTTCGTCCAGAATCAGCAAATCCGGATCGGCCATCAGCGCACGGCAGATCAGCACGCGCGTACGTTCGCCTTCCGAAAGCTTGAACATCATCTTGCCTTCGAGGTATTCGATGCCGAATTCGCGCATCAGGGAGCGCGCCTTGGCATAATCTTCGTCGGTGTAAGTGTCGCGCCAACGGCCGGTGGTCGCGGTCAATGCGGTCACGATGGCGTCGAGCGGATCTTCCTGAGACGGGAATGCACGGCTCAGTTCCGCGGAGCTCAAACCGATGCGGTTACGGTAGGAGAACACGTCCACTTTACCGAGACGGTTGCCAAGAATGTCGACGGTACCTTCCGACGGGAAGCCTCTGGTGCTCATCATTTGAACCAAGCTTGATTTGCCGATACCGTTAGGACCGAACAACACCCATTTCTCACCTTTGTTGATTTCCAAATTGACCTTGGTGAGAATCACACGCTTACGACGACGGAATTCCACGTCAGTAAGTTTCAGCGCGATGTTCTTTTCCGACATTCTTCCTCCCCTGCCATTGTGCAGATTGCAGTCATGAAAACGCCTTCCGCCAGAATAATGCGTCCGGCGAAAGGCGCTCACGTATCATCTACGTGGCGAACGGGCTATTCGGCGGCTTTGCCCTGCTCGGCAAGCACGTCCTCGTAGACCTTGACGGTCTTGTCGGCGATCGACTCCCAGCTGAAGTTGTCGCGTGCTCGTTCGTATCCAGCCTGTCCCATCTGCTTCGCTTTTTCAGGGTCGGCCATGATGCGGTTGATGGCGTCGGCCATATCGTGCACGAACTTGTCTGGATTGGTCGGGGTACCAGTGCCGTCGTGCAACTGGTCGATGGGCACGAGGTAACCGGTTTCGCCGTCGACGACGACTTCGGGAATACCGCCAGTCGCGGAGGCCACCACGGGCAGACCACAGGCCATGGCTTCAAGGTTCACGATGCCGAGTGGCTCGTAAATGGACGGGCAGATGAACGCGTCGCAACCGTGTTCGAGCGCGTTAAGTTCCGGCTTCGGCAGCATCTCTTCGATCCAGATGATGTTGCCGCGCTCCTCATCAAGCTTGGCGAACGCGGTTTTGACCTCGTTCATGATTTCCGGAGTGTCGGGTGCGCCGGCGCACAGCACGACCTGGATGCCCGGATCGACGAAATGCAACGCCTGCAGCAGGTACGGCAAACCCTTCTGTCTGGTGATGCGGCCGACGAACAGGAGTGTGGGCTTATTACGGTCGATGTTGTAACGTTCGAACACCTTCCAGCCCGGATCGTCGTCAGCCGGGGTTTCGAACTGGCTCATGGTGATGCCGTTGTGCACCACGACCACCTTGTCGGGATCAAGATTCGGATATGCGGACAGGATGTCCTCGCGCATGCCGGCGGATACGGCGATGACGCGGTCGGCGTGCTCGTATGCGTCACGTTCAGCCCACGAGCTCAGGTCGTAGCCGCCGCCCAACTGCTCACGCTTCCATGGGCGGAACGGTTCGAGGGAATGCGCGGTGATGACCAGCGGCGTTCCGTGCAGCATCTTGGCGAGGTAGCCGGCTAGGCACACGTACCATGTGTGGGCGTGGATGATGTCGGCGTCCACGTCGTTGGCGATCTGCAAGTCGACGCCGAATGTTTTCAACGCGCCATTCGCCTCTTGGAGTTCCTTGGGAACGTCGTACCCGATGACCTTAAGCGACCCTTTAGGATCATCACCCGGAATCTTGGGGATCTCATCCTCGGCACGCGGTCCATCAAACGCACGGACCGTCACATCCACGCGTTCCGCCAGAACTTTGGAAAGCTCCTCCGCGTGCACGCCTGCGCCGCCGTACACTTTGGGCGGATATTCACGGGAAAGAATCTCAAC
Organism: Bifidobacterium sp. N4G05; assembly: GCF_002742445.1. Classification (GTDB taxonomy): domain Bacteria; phylum Actinomycetota; class Actinomycetes; order Actinomycetales; family Bifidobacteriaceae; genus Bifidobacterium; species Bifidobacterium hominis. The sequence goes on from NZ_NJNQ01000007.1 coordinate 7,391, forward strand.
CTTCATATCTGTGCTCTCCTCTTCGAGTCAGGCAGTTGTTCCACCACTACTGTAAGGCAAATTTCCAAGGAAACGCCTGATTGTTTCATTCGTGTCACAAAGTTTTGCATCTTTCCTAAAAATGCAGGCAAGGAGGTCAATAAACCAGGAACGAATAGTGTCGTCATTCGTGACTCGCATGCGAAAGCGGGGCTGTATCCTTCCATCGGATGCAGCCCCGCTCTGCGTTCATCGCCTTACCATCAGACGGCCGTACCATTCTGATCGAGGTTCGGATTATGCTTCGGGTTACCCGCCGTGAAGAACAGGCTAAGCACACCGACGGCAAAGACAGTGGAAACAGTTGCGATGAGCCACATCGGATGCGATGGCAGCCACATGACTACAAGGAATGCGATTGCGGACAATGCGATCAGCGCCCAGCTGGCCACGCGGAACCACTGGCGCACGGAATGCGGCGCCTTGAACATCTTGGGATTTGTGTAATCCGGATTGGTGGTCAGCAGGCTTTCGTTTTCCACGACGCTGCCGCCGGTCGGTTTCCATGGACCGTCGGTGCCGTCCTGCAGGCGACGGGACTTCTCCTGAAGCTGGTATTCGTCAAGCATACCGGAACGACCACGGCCTCTGGTCTGGTCGTACTGTTGGGGCACTCCCCTGCGGTTCTGCTTGGTTTGGGCACGTCGTTCGGCGCGATTTGGCATTGGTGCACTCCTTTGTTACTTGTTGCTGCATGCCACTTTAGCGCATGCCGGACCTGTACGCCGGCTGTTTTCCACGCTTCAGTCATATCAATTCAAGGAAAACGTTGCCTATAGGAAAAGTGGTCTTCATCCGCATGCCGCTGGATGCGGATGAAGACCACTTGGATCCTGGTGTCGTCGTCGAATCAGCGCGGCAGCATCATCGGCCTTTTGGAAGCCACGATAGGCGCCGGAAGTTCAGTGGCACCGGTGAGGTATTCATCCACGGCAGCCGCGCAGGAGCGGCCTTCAGAAATGGCCCATACCACGAGGCTCTGGCCGCGGCCGGCGTCGCCGCAGGCGAATACGCCATCCTGGCTGGTGGCGAACTTATCGTTGCGAGCCACATTGCCGCGTCCGTCGAGGTCGACGGGCAGCTGATCCACGAGCGTGGTGGTGTCCGGATGCAGGAAGCCGACGGAGATGAGCACCAGATCGGCCGGAATCACGCGTTCGGTGCCCGGCTGGCGGGTGAATGGACCGTTTTCGCCGGGTGCCACGTTCACGACCTTGAGACCGGTCACATGTCCGTTCTCGTCGGCCACGAAGCCTTCGGTGGCGGTGGAGTGCTCCACCTTCACCTTGGCCTGTTCCTCTTCGATGCCGACGAAGTTCACGGAATCCGTGCTGTACACGTATTCGGCACGCTGAGTTTCAAAACCTTCCTCCATGGAGGAGGTCTTCTGGTACAGGCGTGCGAAAGTCGGCCACGGTTGGTTGGCCGGGCGTTCGCTTGGTTCCTGCGGCATGATCTGCAGCACGGTGACGTCTTTGGCGCCTTGGCGAATGGACGTGCCCAAGCAGTCGGATCCGGTATCGCCGCCGCCGATGATCACGACATGCTTGCCTTCGGCGGTGATGTCATTGACTGGCTTGACGCCGTAGACGCGGCGGGTTGCATCAGGCAGGAACTCCATGGCGAAGTGGATGCCCTTGAGTTCACGGCCCGGAATCTTCATATCGCGCGGCACGGTGGAACCGATGGCGACGACCACGGCATCGTAGCGGGAGCGCAAATCGTCCCAAGAGATGTCTTTGCCGATCTCCACGCCGGTGCGGAACACAGTGCCTTCGGCCTCCATCTGTTCCACACGGCGGTCAATGAGCCGCTTGTCGAGTTTGAAGTTCGGAATGCCGTAGCGCATCAGACCGCCGATGGCGTCATCACGCTCGTATACGACCACGGTGTGGCCGGCGCGGGTGAGCTGCTGGGCGCATGCCAGACCGGATGGGCCGGAACCGACCACTGCGACGGTCTGGTCGGTCAGACGCTGCGGAGGCAACGGCTTGACATAGTCGAGATCCCATGCCTGATCGATGATCGTGCATTCGTCGTTCTTAATCATGGTCGGCGGCTGGTGGATGCCCAGCACGCAGGCGGCCTCGCACAGCGCGGGGCAGATGCGGCCGGTGACCTCAGGGAAGTTGTTCGTCTCGGACAGGCGGTTGTACGCATCCTCCCACTTCTCCTGGCGGACCAGATCGTTGAATTCTGGAATGATGTTGCCCAGTGGGCAGCCGTTCATGCAGAACGGCGTGCCGCAATCCATGCATCGGGCCGCCTGTTCGGTGGTCCAAGGTTGCAGGCCGGATTCGGCGTGGACGTCGAACCAATCCTTGATTCGCTCCTCGACGGGGCGTTCGGCCAGTTCGCGACGGGTACGGACCTTCAGGAATCCACGTGGATCTCCCATGTCAGCGCGCTCCTTCCATAACCTGCTCGTACACCTGTTCCCAGACGCCGGGCGTATTGAAATCGATATTGTTCTCTTCGGCGTTCTTCATCGCCTTCTGCATGGCGAGGAAGTGCTTCGGCACGATGTGCGTGAATCGCTTGGATACATTCTTCCAGTCGGCGAGCAGTCCGGCCGCGAATGCGGAGCCGGTCTCTTCCGCGTGCTGCTTGACCAGGCCGTGCACGATTTCGTCCGACTCACTGTCGAGCGGTTCGAACAGCAGTGCGCCGTTGGTGGCGGCTGCCGGGTTGACCTGCTTCATATCGAGATCGAGCACGTACACGTGGCCGCCGGAGAAGCCTGCGCCGAGGTTGCGGCCTGTGGGACCGAGAATCACGACGGTGCCGCCAGTCATGTATTCGCATCCGTGGTCACCGACGCCTTCCACCACGAAGGTGGCGCCGCCGTTGCGTACGCCAAAACGTTCGCCAGCGCGTCCCGCCACGAACATCTGTCCAGAGGTGGCGCCGAAACCGGTGACATTGCCTGCAATCACGTTCTCATGCGGATCAAAGGTGATGCCCGCTTCCGGACGCACGACCATACGGCCGCCGGACAAGCCCTTGCCTGCGTAGTCGTTGACTTCGCCGTATATGCGGATGGTTTCGCCGCGTGGGATGAACGCGCCGATGGACTGGCCGCCCGCACCGTGGAAGGTCATGTCGATGGTGTCGTCCGGCAGACCTTCCTCACCGTAGCGCTTGGTGATCTCGTAGCCGACCATGGTGCCAAGCGTACGGTACACGTTGCGGATTGGCATCTCGATGCGCACCGGCTCCTTCTTCTCAAGGGCTGGCTGCGCAAGCTCGATGAGCTTGTTGTCGAGCGCCTTGTCGAGCTCGTGGTTCTGCTCGATGGTCTGATGCAAGATGGTTCCCGGAACCGGTCCCGGCTGCATCAGCACGTTGCTCAAATCGATGCCGTCGGACTTCCAACGCTTGATCGCTTCGTTCTGATCGAGGCATTCGACATGGCCGACAGCCTCCTCCAAGGTGCGGAAGCCAAGCTGTGCGAGCAGTTCGCGCACTTCCTCAGCAATGAACATGAAGAAGTTGATAACGTGCTCCGGCTTGCCCTTGAAGCGTGCGCGCAGTTCGGGATCCTGGGTGGCGATGCCCTGCGGGCAGGTGTTCTTCTGGCAGGCGCGCATCATGACGCAGCCTTCGACGATCAATGCGGCGGTGGCGAAGCCGAATTCCTCGGCGCCAAGCAGGGCTGCGATCACCACGTCGCGTCCGGTCTTGAGCTCGCCGTCGCACTGCACGGTGATGCGCGAACGCAGGCCGTTGAGCACGAGCGTCTGCTGGGTTTCGGACAGGCCGATCTCCCATGGGGTGCCGGCGTGCTTGATGGCGTTGAGCGGAGCCGCGCCGGTGCCGCCGTCGTAGCCGGAGATCAGCACCACGTCGGCATGGCACTTGGCCACGCCGGCGGCGATGGTGCCGACGCCGAATTCGGAGACAAGCTTGACGTGCACGCGAGCCTTCGGATTCGCCATCTTCGCATCGTTGATCAGCTGCTTCAGATCCTCGATGGAATAGATGTCGTGGTGCGGCGGCGGGGAGATGAGCTCTACGCCCGGGGTCGCGTGACGCACCTTGGCGATCCACGGCGGGACCTTGGCTCCCGGAAGGTGGCCACCCTCACCCGGCTTGGCGCCTTGGGCGAGCTTGATCTGCAAATCAGTGGCGTGCACGAGGTAATCGCTGGTCACGCCAAAACGCGCCGATGCGATCTGCTTAATCTTGCTGTAGCGCAGCGGATCGTTGATACGATCCTCGGATTCGCCACCTTCGCCGGAGTTAGAACGTGCACCGATGGTGTTCATCGCGATAGCGAGGGTCTCATGCGCTTCCTGGGAGATGGATCCGTAGCTCATGGCGCCGGTGGAGAAACGCTTGACGATCTCGCTGGCCGGCTCGACCTCGCTGATGTCGATCGGCTTGCGGTCGGACTTGAACTTCATCAGTCCGCGCAGCGTCATCAGACGGTTGGAGGTGTCGTTGATGTGCGCCGAATACTTCTTGAACATGTCGTAATCGCCGCGCTGGGTGGACTGCTGCAGTAGGAAGATGGCCTCAGGATCATTGAGGTGATCCTCGCCGGTGCGGCGCCACTTGTACTCGCCGCCGGTGCGCAGGTTGCGGTGCGGACGGGCGGTCCACTGCGACGGGTAGGCCACACGGTGACGAATGGCAACCTCTTCGGCCAGTTCGTCGAGTCCGACGCCGCCGACGCGGGAGGTGGTGCCGGTGAAGTATTTGTCGATGACGTCCTTGTTCAGGCCGATGGCTTCGAACAACTGCGCGCCGCGGTAGCTCATGATGGTGGAGACGCCCATCTTGGCCATGATCTTGAGCACGCCGGTGGACAGCGCGTTGGTCAGGTTCTTCACTGCGGTTTCGGCATCGACGTTGAGATAGCCATTGCGGGACAGGTCTTCGACGGATTCGAACGCCAGATACGGGTTGACTGCTGCCGCGCCGTAGGCGATCAGCAGAGCGACATGGTGGATTTCGCGCACATCGCCGGCCTCCACGACCATGGAGATCTGGGTACGCGTGTGTCTGCGCAGCAGGTGGTGCTGCACCGCGGAAGTGAGCAGCAGTGATGGAATCGGTCCCCACGTGTAGTTGGATTCACGGTCGGAGAGCACAAGGAAGTTGGACCCGTTTGCGATGGCCTCATCGACTTCCTGGAAGATTTCCTCAAGACGTTCCTTCAGTGCCTTGCCGCCGCCTGCGACCTGATAAAGACCCTTGACGACGAACGGCTTGTAGTAGCCGCCGAGGATCTTGGCGCGGTCGAGGCGCTTGAGCTGCGCCATTTCGTCGGAGTTGAGCACCGGCAACGGAATGAGGATCTTCTTGGCGTGCAGTTCGGAATCGGCCAGCAGGTTCGGCTCGGGACCGATGGCGGATTCGAGACAGGTCACGATCTTTTCACGTTCCCAGTCGAGCGGCGGGTTGGTAACCTGCGCGAACTTCTGGGTGAAGTAGTCGAACAGCATGCGGCTGCGGGAAGAGAGCGCGGCCATAGGCGCGTCGTTGCCCATGGATCCGAGCGGTTCCTTACCGGTGTTGGCCATCGGGGCGAGCAGCAGCTTCAGATCCTCTTCGGTGTAGCCGAAGGCGCGCTGACGGCGCTGCACGGACTGGCCGGAGTGGTTGACGTGCTCGCGCTTGGGCAGCTGGCTCATCTCGACGGTGTTGCCTTCGACCCACTGGCGGTACGGATGCTGGGCAGCGAGGTTCTTCTTGATTTCTTCGTCGGGGATGATGCGGCCTTCATCGGTGTCGACGAGGAACATCTTGCCCGGCTCCAAGCGGCCCTTGGACACGATGTGCTCCTCGGCGTTCTCCGGAAGCACGCCGGTTTCGGAGGCGAGCACGATGTAACCGTCGTCGGTGAGCTGCCAGCGGCCGGGGCGGAAGCCGTTGCGGTCGAGCAACGCGCCGACCTGAGTGCCGTCGGTGAAGATGATGTGCGCGGGGCCGTCCCACGGTTCGATCAGTGTGTTGTTGTATTCGTAGAACGCCCTAACGTCGGGCTCGAGCTGGTCGTTCTTCTCCCATGCCGGCGGCAGCATCATGGAGATGGCATGCGGCATGGAACGTCCGGACAGGTGCAGCAGTTCGAGGCATTCGTCGAACGTGCCGGAGTCGGAGTAGCCCGGGGTCGCGATCGGCAGCAACGGCTTGAATTCGCCAAGCAGTTCGGAGCTCAGTCGACCTTCTCGCGCGGACAGCCAGTTACGGTTACCCTGGATGGTGTTGATCTCGCCGTTGTGAGCCAGCTGGCGGAACGGCTGTGCGAGCGGCCAGCTCGGGAACGTGTTGGTGGAGAAACGGGAGTGCACGATGGCGATCTTCGCCTTCATGCGCTCATCAGAAAGGTCCAGGAAGAAGGGCTTGAGCTGCATGGTGGTGAGCATGCCCTTGTAGGTGATGGTGCGTGCGGAAAGGGACGCGAAGTAGATGCCCACCTCGTGTTCCACGCGCTTGCGGATGCGGAACGTCTTGCGGTCCAGTTCGATGCCGGTGAGCTGCCCTTCGGGGTCGGCCACGACCAGCGTCTTGAACGCGGGCATGCTGGCGAGCGCCTGCAGTCCGAGTCCGTCCGGGTTGGTGGGTACGACGCGCCATGCGAGTACTTCGAGGCCTTCTTCGCACACGATTTTGGCGATGGCCTGTTCTTGTTGGCCGGAGGTGGCGATGTCTCGGTCGAGGAACGCGATGCCGGCGGCGTAGTGGCCTTCTTCGGGTAGTTCGACGCCTGCGGTGGCGCGCATGAATTCGTCGGGCATGCTCATGAGGATGCCCGCGCCGTCGCCGGTGTTTTCTTCGGCGCCGACCGCGCCACGGTGGTTGAGGTTGACGAGCACTTCAATGGCGTCGTCGACGATTTTGCGTTCGGGGCGCTTGTTGAGGGTGGTGACCATACCCACGCCGCAGGCGTCATGCTCGGCGCCGGGATCGTACATACCTTGGGAATCATGGATCGTGAGATCTAACGGGGTGTGGAAAGTCACCGAAACCACCTTCAATGTTTTTGGGCAAGAAAAGTCTTGCGGTTCTTTAATGCGCGGTTTAGAATAGCGCGCCTTTGTGTCGTGGATATTTCCGTGTCCATATAACGAATACCCAGAAAAGTCAAGGTACATTTTCTTGAGGAAATGTGGAGAATTCACAACGCACTGGGCTCTCATGCCAACTCATCCAAGTATCGACGCATGCCGTTATGCTGGTTGCCTGTCCGAATAGCACAGGGGGAGCCGATATGTGGCTGAGACGGGCTTTGCCTGGACCCTCATACCTGATCAGGGTAATGCCTGCGTAGGAATGTCACGAACAGTGCGCACATGCGTTCCCCTGTGTCGGCGATCATAGACTGGTCGCCCCCATTAAGGAAGAGAGGGAATTGGCATGTCTGCCATGTCGCAACCGTCCGTTCAGAGCGGATCCGATTCGAAGAAGCTCACTCCAAAGAACGTTTTGCTGGGCTTGCAGCATGTGTTGGTGTCTAATGTGTGGCTTGATCCGGTATTTGTAGCCGGTGCCATTGGGTTGCCGCTGGCCTTGTCTTCGAATATGGTGAACGCCATTTTCATCGTGTCCGGTTTGGTCACGTTGATTCAGGCCACGAAGTTGGTGCGTCTGCCGATTGTACAAGGTCCGTCTGCCGCGTTTGACGCGTTGATGATTGCCGCTGGTACCGCCGGTTCGTTGGCTGCGGCTGGCACGTCGATTTTTGTTAGTTCGCTGATTTTTCTGGTGTTGTGTCTGACTCGTGTGATTGAGAAGATGCGTTTTCTATTTGCGCCGATGGTTTCCGGCGTGATTATTTTTCTGGTGGGCGTTTCGCTGTCGAGTTTCACATTGAGTGAGTTTCTTGGCGGCGCTCCCGGCGATGACGGGTTCGCTGATCCGAAGACGCTGGCCGTGTCTGTGGTGACTTGCGTGTTGGTGGTGGTGCTTTCCCAGTTCGGCAAAGGCATGGTCAGGGCGCTTTCCTATTTGATTGCGCTGGTTGTCGGCACTTCGCTCTCCATAGTGTTTGGCATGGCGGATTTTTCCGGGGTTGCGTCCAAGCCTTGGTTCGGTCTTCCTCAGATCATGCCATATGGCGGTTTTGATTTTGATGCTGCGGTTTTTGTACCGTTCTTCATCGCATATATGGTTGCGATTATGGAAGCGCTTGGCGTGTATCAGGCGGCCAGCGAGATTCAAGGCGTCAAGCTTGAGGATCGCCAGGTTCGTTATGGTTTGTCCGGCGAAGCGGCTGGTTCCGCTATTTCTTCGCTGATCGGTGGCTTCACCACTACCGCATATCCACAGAATGTCGCTTTACTGAAGGTTACGGATGAGGGCAAGTCCCACACCCGCGTGCCGGTGATCATCGCCGGTGTGATGTTTGTGGCACTTGGTTTCGTGCCGAAAGCCGGCGCGATGTTGTCGCTGATTCCCTCCCCTGTAATCGGCGGCATTTTCCTTCCGGCTGCGGCGAGCCTGATCAGTACGGGCTTCAATACACTGCGCAAGGCAGAACCGGACGACCGATCCCAAGTAGTCATCGGCTTGTCACTGCTGTTGGGTATCGCGTTGCCGAACGCATTGAGCGATCTTGCGGGCGGCGCTCACGTGTTCTTCTCCAATTCGATTCTGGTCGGCGCGTTCTGCGTAGTGATTCTCAAAGCGTTGCTGATCGATTTGCCGAATCTAATCAATCGTCGCAAAACAGGCGTGGGCAACAACGGGGATCAGGCACAAGCTTGATTCATGCCAACCGTTACCGAAATTCAACACAGGAAAGGAACATTGCATCATGACATCGATGCCGATAAACACTGAAGCGCAGCAGGTCAAGGCAGATGTGCTTGAGTTCATCGAAAAATACGGATGCGAAACCGCGCCGGATGAGGCGTTCGACGCACTCGCACAACAGATTTTCGCTTTTCAGTACGCTCATAACATGCAGTATCGCGCGTATTGCATGTCTCGCAGGGTGACTCCGCAGACGTTGTCCAGCTGGATGGATATTCCACCGATGCCGGTGGATGGGTTCAAGATGCTGACGCTCACTTCGGTTCCCGAGACGGAGTGCGAGGCCGTGTTTATGACCAGCGGCACCACGCATCCTGGCCAGCGTGGACGCAACTATCATCCTGATCTTGAGGTGTGGGACGCTTCGATGATCGGACCGTTCCGTCATTTCATCATGCCGGACCGCGAGCGTATACGCATCGCAGTGCTCTCCCCCGCTTGGGAGATGAATCATAATGGTTCGTTGGCCCGTTATCTGACGCGTGCGGTGGAGCGGTGCGGTAGTGAGGGCAGCGGCTTCTTCTTCCATGAGGATGGCTTGGACTTCGCGGGCGTGGAGAGATTCCTCAATCAGGCGGTGGCCGATGGCGAGCCGGTGATGCTGATGGGTGCCTCGTCCGCATACCTGTATCTGCTTGACTATCTTGCCAAGCAGGGCAAGACCTATGCGTTGGCGAAGGATTCGCGTGTGTTCGATACCGGTGGATTCAAGAGCACAAAAACCGATATGACGGTCGATGACCTGTATGCGAGGTTTTCTGAAGTGTTCGGCGTCGCGCGCACGCACTGTGTGAACATGTATGGTATGACGGAGTTGAGTTCACAGATTTACGATCAGAATCTGCTGTCGTACTATACGGATGGCTCGTCGAATTATTTGAAGGCCACGCCGTCGTGGGTTCGTTCCGTGTTTCTCGATCCGGCGACCCTCATGCCTGTTCCCAACGGCAAGCAGGGTGTGATCGCGCATTACGATTTGGCGAATTGGAATTCCTGCCTGGCGATTTTGACGGAGGATCTTGGCGTGCGCACCGCTTCCGGTTACGAACTCAATGGTCGTGCGAAGGGTGCGGAGGCACGTGGCTGCTCCATCGCCGTCGATGAGGTGATGGCGGCGAACGCATGAGCGTCATCGATGTTTTCCATGCGCCGCGCGGTTTCGTGTTTCAGGATTTCGAAACGCGCGACATCATCACCGATCATGGTGAGGTCACGTTACGATATCCGGTGCTCACTGCGGAGATAATCCGTGATTTGTGCGGGACGATACGTCGTAATCGGCTGCAGGCACTGTCGGCATATTCCGTCGAACGCATTGTGGATGTTATCGGTAAGGCCGTGGCATTGTGGACGGATCCCGATTATGAGGGACGTCTCCTTGCCGAATCGTTGATTCCCTCCATTACCGGCTATGATCCGACGATGACGCGCATCGAGTTGAAACGTTACATGCGCATGTTCCGTAGACGCGAGCTGTTGCGTTTTCTCGACGATGAGCTGTCGAGCCCGCGCATGCTGGATGAATACCGTCCGAACAAGTCCGGCGGATACACACGTCTGTACGGACCGGATCTGACGTTCCACGTGTTCTCCAGCAATGTTCCCGGCATTCCTGTGTGGAGCATGACCATGAGTTTGCTGACGAAAAGCGCGATCATCGGCAAATCCTCGTTCGACGAGCCGCTGATGCCCGTGCTCTTCGCGCGCTCCTTGGCGCAAATCGATCCGGATCTTGCTGACGCTTTGGCCGTGGTGCCATGGCGCGGCGGCACTGTGGAACTTGAAGACATGGCGATCGGCGAAGCGAACGCCGTGATCGCCTACGGTTCTTCGCACACCACCGAAGCCATCCGTCCACGTGTCGGCGCCGGCAAACCGTTCCTCAGCTATGGTGCTCGCATTGGCTTCTCACTGATTGGCCGCGAAGCATTGCGCGCGGACACGCATGTGCAGACCGTGCACCGCATGGCCGTGGACGTGGCCACCTACGACCAACAAAGCTGTTTGGCGCCGCAAACCATCTTCGTGGAACGAGGCGGAGCCATCTCCCCCGCGCAAACCGCCGAACTGCTTGCCCGCGAACTCGACTCGCAGCAGCACAAATATCCAAGATCCACCCCCTCCGATGAAGAATCGCTCGCCATACGCAGAGCGCGTTCAGAAACCGAAATGAAGGCGCTGTTCATGGCGGCACCGGCATCAGACGGTTCCGTGGCCCAAAGCAACCTACAGGCGCCGTTCGTCATCGAATCGCCGCAAGGCACCAACTGGACCGTACTCTACTTCCCCAATACCGACAGTCTCACCTCATTGGCGACCCCACTCAACCGCACCATCAACCTCGTCGCCGTGGACCAGCTCGAAAACGCGCTGCCAACGTTGAAACCATATCGCGTTTGGCTGCAGACCTGCGCGATCGCCGCCAGCTCATCCAGACTGTTCACGCTTGCGCAGCACGTGGGCGAATACGGCATCGATCGCATCTGTCCCATCGGCGAAATGAACCGTGCGAAATCCGGATGGCACCACGATGGCGGATTCAACATCCTCGATCTTGTCAGAGCCGTCGATATCGAACGCAACACCGACCGTTATTCCGACACCTTCGACATCGACTACGAATAATCCCAAGGAAACCCCATGAACCAGCAACCCACAAGTCGACCGCTCACCGGCAAAACAGCCATCGTCACCGGAGCAAGCCGAGGCATCGGCGCCGCAATCGCACTAAGACTCGCGCAACTCGGCGCCAACGTGACCATCGACTACCTAAGCAACAACGGACGCGCGCAACAGACCGCGCAACATATCGAACACGACGCCACAGCGCTAGGACGCATCATCGTATGCAAGGCAGACGTGACCGACCTAGACCAAGTCAACGAACTCACGCAAACCACAGCCAACACTTTCGGCAGCATCGACATCCTCATCAACAACGCACTCAGTCACTACTCGTTCGACCCGCGCAACCGCAGTACCTTCGACAACACCGACTGGAACGACTATGCAATCCAACTCGAAGGATGCCTCAAAGGCACCTACAACACCTGCACAGCCACACTGCCATACATGCGACGCCAATCATGGGGACGTATCGTCAACATCTCCAGCAACCTCGTCGACAGCCCCATCGTCCCCTACCACGACTACATAGCCGCCAAAGGCGCACTCATCGGGCTCACACGCTCGCTGGCGCAGGAAGCCGGCGCGTGGGGCATCACGGTGAATGCCATCGCCGCAGGTCTGACCGTAGGCACGGATTCAAGCCGCGCCACTACTGAAGATATTCGCGAACATATCATCGAACAGACGCCTTTGGGACGGCTCGCCACCGCCGACGACATCGCAGGGGGCGTAGCGATGCTGGTGGGTGAGGATGCGCGTTTCATCACCGGACAGACATTGCATGTCGATGGCGGACTCACGATGCGCTGATTGTGAACATCCGGCGACAGTCTCGTTCGAGGCGCTATGCCATCGGGCCTCGAATGCAACAACCTGCATCCGAGGCCCGTTTCAATCTGCACACTGTATCCGCCCATACCAAGATGGGCCATCTAAAACCAATTCGTCAGAGGATTATCGGCATTACAACGAGCAGGCGTCGAAGAAACGCTCGATGATGGTGTCGTTGAGCAGGCGTCCGGTTCGGGTTGGAATCACACGTCCGTCACGGATCACGATAAGACCTTCGTCTTCCATGGGTTGGATGCGAGCCATATCAGCCGTGTTTCCAAGGCGGCTCAAATCAAGGCCTTCACGCATGCGCAGACCAAGCATGATGATTTCTTCGAGGTTCTCCTCTTTGGAGATTCGTTCACTTCCCGACCATGGCACATCGCCGGCGTTGATAGCCTGCCCCCACATGCGTGGATGTGCGATATCCCAGCTGCGCAAATCCGAAGTTTTGACTGTTTCGGTTTTTTCCTCCGGCGCAGACTGTTCGGCACCCAGCACATTGCCATAATGGCTGTGCGCACCCGGTCCGAGTCCGGCCCAGTCGACATTGCGCCAGTAGCCAAGATTATGTTGCGATTCATAGCCGGGGCGTGCCCAATTGCTGATCTCGTACCATTCAAGACCGGCCGCGCCCAACAGATCGTCGGCGATCTCATATTTGGTTGCCTCATCGTCGTCATCGGGTGTGGGCAATGTTCCCGCAGCGATCTGACGGCCCATTTTCGTATTCGGAGCAACTGTCAACGCATATGCCGAAATATGGTTGACGCCTAAATCAATCGCCGTGCGTACGGAAGTCCTCCAATCGTCAAGGCTCTCCCCCGGTGCGCCGTAGATCAAATCGACGCTGGATCGCATGCCTGCGGCATTCGCGGCCGCAACCCCTGCCGCAACATTGGCTGGGGTATGGGTACGGTCCAAAGTTTTCAGCACGCTTGGCACGGCCGACTGCATACCGAAGGAAATACGGTTGAAGCCGCCGTCCGCGAGTTCCTTCACATAATCGGCGTTCACCGTGTCCGGATTCGCTTCGGTGGTGATTTCCGCATTCTCGGCAATGCTCCACGTATCGCGCACTGCATTCAACATAGCCACCAGATCCGAGGCTTTCAGAATCGTGGGCGTGCCACCGCCGAAGAAGACGGTGGCCGCTTCCGGTTCGTCAATGCCGTGCGAGCTCTGCCAATCGCGAACGATCGACATTTCTCGAATCACCATGTTGGCGTAGTTGCCGCGCGATGCGCCCGCTCCCATATCGACGGCGGTATACGTGTTGAAATCACAGTACCCACAGCGACGCATGCAGAACGGTACGTGAATGTAGACTTCGAACATCAGCCTTCGGTCTTCTGGGCTGCACGAATCTTGTCTTTGGTATCACGGTCATTGCCGGCATCTCCGGTCGACAATGCGGCGATGAACGCCTCCTGCGGCACCTCGACATGGCCGAGCATCTTCATGCGTTTCTTGCCGGCCTTCTGCTTTTCGAGCAGCTTGCGCTTACGGGAAATGTCGCCGCCATAGCACTTGGCAAGCACGTCCTTACGCAAGGCGCGAATGTTCTCGCGCGCGATGATGCGGGAGCCGATGGCGGCCTGAATCGGGATTTCGAACTGCTGGCGAGGGATGAGCTCACGCAGCTTCTTCGTCATCATCACACCGTAGGAATACGCCTTATCCTTATGCACGATGGCGCTGAACGCATCGACCTTCTCGCCCTGGATGAGAATGTCAACCTTCACCAGATCGGCGGACTGTTCGCCGTCCTCATGGTAGTCCAGCGACGCGTAACCCTTGGTGCGGCTCTTCAACTGGTCGAAGAAGTCGAATACGATTTCGGCCAGCGGAATTCGATAATGCATTTCCACACGGTCGGCGGAAATGTATTCCATGGTGCCCATTTGGCCACGATGGTCCTGGCACAGGTCCATGACAGCGCCGATGAATTCCTTCGGCGTGATGATGTCGGCGGCAACCATCGGTTCGACGATCTGCTTGATCTTGCCGTCGGGGAATTCGCTCGGATTGGTCACACGATGCACGGAATTGTCTTCCGCGGTGACCTCGTATGGCACGTTCGGTGCGGTGGAGATCAAGTCGAGATCGAATTCGCGGCTCAGTCGTTCAGTCACGATTTCCATATGCAGCAGGCCAAGGAAGCCGCAGCGGAAACCGAAGCCCAACGCCACGGACGTTTCCGGCTCGTAGATCAAAGCCGCGTCGTTGAGCTTGAGCTTATCGAGCGCCTCACGAAGTTCCGGATACTGCGCGTTGTCGATTGGGAACAGGCCAGCGTAGACCATGGGCTGCGGGTCACGATAGCCTTCGAGCGGATCGGCCGCAGGCTTGAGCGCGGAAGTGATGGTGTCGCCCACCTTGGACTGACTGACGTCTTTCGCGCCGGTGATAACATAACCGACCTCACCCGCACCAAGCGCCTTTGTAGGCATCATGTCTGGGCTGATCACGCCGATTTCAATCGGATCATGGGTCATGCCAATACCCATCATGTGCAGTTTCTCACGGGAACGCAACTCGCCATCGACCATACGAATGTAGGTGACGATGCCGCGATAGGAGTCGTAGACGGAGTCGAAGATCAGCGCACGCGCGGGAGCTTCCGGATCGCCGGTTGGTGCAGGAACGTCGGCAACAATGCGGTCGAGCAGTTCGGTCACGCCTTCACCGGTTTTACCGGACACGCGCAGCACTTCGGAAGGATCGCAGCCGATCAGGCCTGCGATTTCCTCGGCATGTTTGTCTGGTTCCGCGCTGGGAAGATCGATTTTGTTCAGTACAGGAATGATGGCCAGATCATGGTCAATGGCCATATACAGGTTCGACAGGGTCTGCGCTTCGATGCCCTGCGTCGCGTCGACAAGCAGCACTGCGCCTTCGCATGCGGCGAGAGCGCGGGAAACCTCATAAGTGAAATCGACGTGGCCTGGAGTGTCGATCATGCCGAGGGTATATTCGGTGCCGTCGAACGTCCACGGCACGCGCACAGCCTGCGATTTGATGGTGATGCCACGCTCCTGCTCAATATCCATACGATCCAGGAAACGATCACGCATCTCACGTTCGGGCACGATGCCGCTGAGCTGCAGAATACGGTCTGCCACCGTGGACTTGCCGTGATCGATATGCGCGATGATGCAGAAATTGCGAATCAACGACTGATCGGTGAAACCGGGCTGGTTATGCTGCTGGCCCACGCCATCCTCCTCTTGAAATATTCGACGCAAACGATTCTAACTGCTAGTATCGGCATGGTGAGTCGCGACACTCCTAAGCCCGTTGGCAATTTATCCGCGCGCCATGTTATCATCATCGTTTGTATGTCCTTATAGAAAACGTCGTTTGGAGAAATAGTGGCAAACATTAAGTCGCAGAAGAAGCGCGTTCTCACCAACGAGAAGGCCCACAAGCGCAACGTGGCCGTGAAGTCCAGCCTGAAGACTGCCGTTCGCGCCACCCGTGAAGCTATCGCCGCCGGCGATAAGTCCGCAGCAGAAGCCGCCTACAAGGTCGCAGCTCAGAAGCTCGACAAGGCTGCTGGCGCTGGCGTGATCCACAAGAACCAGGCTGCTAACCGCAAGTCCGGTCTTGCCGTGGCCATCAACGCTCTCTGAGTTTTAGAAGCTCACAGCTAACGAAAATCCCGCAGGTTTTTCCTGCGGGATTTTTTGTTACGCAAATGTCTTCCGTTTAATTACCATCTCACTGTCGCTACCTACGCTTGTCACACTTGCGTTTGTCGGAATCCTTATCAGAATGAATGACCGGTCGTTTCAAATATTTCGCTTCACTTGGCAGATATGTATTATGACGCACCAACGCTCCCGGAAGCTGAATGTCGAAAATCACCGATACCAATCGCATGCTGACCATCAATGCGACGATCAGCAGATCAAGCACCACTTCGGCTGGAAAACTGACGATTCCAGCGTCCACGCCTTTGCAGACAAGCACCGTCAGTACGCACCCCACGGCAGATGGAACCGCATACCAATGTTTGTCACGAATCACCATCGGCACTTCGTTGATGAGCATGTCTCGAATCAGGCCACCTCCAAGCGCGGTGAACATGCCGAGAAAAACCGCGGTCATGCCTGACGTGTGGTACATCATGGCTTTGCTGGTACCGTTGACCGCATACAATCCCAATGCCAGAGCGTCCAACGACAGCATGGACCATTTGAGCTCGTTGATTTCGGGATGGCACACCGCGACGGCCACCGAAGCCAGCAGAGCAACGACCACCAGTCCTTTATCCGACACGCCTACCGGTGGCGCGATGCCCAGCAGCACGTCACGGATGATTCCTCCGCCCAATGCGGTGAGCCATGTGGTGACGAGAATCGCGAAGATATCGTAGCCTTTGCGCACGGCGGCAATTCCGCCGCACATGCCGCAGCAGAACGTCGCCAAATATTCAATCCCCCAAAAGAAGGCATTACTCTCCAACGCCACCGACATGCTTTCCCATCCTTTTCCCTTCCCTCACTCTCGGATTTCGCGACTTCCCATCGTACACAATAAGCCGAGGGGCGGGAAACATGGTGTTCGACCGTAGGTTTGGCCGAACGGCCTTGAGTGTGTCGAACACCATGTTTCCCGCCCCTCGGCGGACTTTGAACTATAAGTCAGTCGCTAAAAATCAGCAGACCTTCCACATCCAGTTGTGCGGATCCTCGATCTCGCCAAGCTGGATGCCCAGCAGCTGGTTGCGCAGGTTCACGGTGAATTCGCCGGAGTTGCCGTCGGCAACGGTCACGTCGAACTTCTCGGACTTGAAACGACCGATCGGGGTGATGATGGCTGCGGTACCGCAAGCGAACACCTCGGTGACTTCGCCGGACTTGATGTCTTCGAGCAACTGGTCCAGAGCGATCATGGTTTCGACCACGTCGTGGCCGTTGTCCTGGATGAGCTGAATCAGGGAGCGACGGGTCACGCCCGGCAGAATGTTGCCGGTCAGAGACGGGGTCTCCACGTGGCCGTCCTTGTGCACGACCATCATGTTCATGCCGCCAAGCTCCTCAAGGTAGGTCTTGGTGGCGGCGTCGACGAAGCAGACCTGCTCGCAGCCGTGGTCGATGCCGGTGTATTCGCCCAGCAGAGATGCGGCATAGTTGCCACCGCACTTGGCGAAGCCAGTACCGCCAGGACCAGTGCGGAACCACTTGTCTTCAACCCAGATGCTGACCGGCTTCACGCCGCCCGGGAAGTACGGGCCGGACGGGGATGCGATCACGCAGTAGTCCACTTCCTGCGGAGCACGCACGCCGAGGAACGGCTCGGAAGCGAACATGAACGGACGCATGTACAGGGTGTACTCGCGGCGGGTCGGAACCCAGTTCACGTCACGCTTGACGAGGGCGGCCACGGAACCGATGAAATCGTCGATCGGCAGTTCCGGCAGGTACAGACGCTTGGCGGAGTTCTGGAAACGCTCGGCGTTCGCATCCGGGCGGAACAGCCAAGTGGAGCCGTCGGCATGACGGTAGGCCTTCAGGCCTTCGAAGCATTCCTGAGCGTAGTGCAGAACGGATGCGCCCGGGTCCATCTTCAGCGGCGCATACGGCTCGATGCGACGGTCTCCCCAGCCTTCGCCCTTGGTCCAAGTCATGTGGGCCATATTGTCGGAGAAGACCTGACCGAATGCCGGCTTGTCGATGAGTTCGGCACGCTTGGCGTCGGAGGCCGGGTTTTCGTTCGGGAGCACAGTGAACTTCTCGGTGAGCTTGTCGAGCTCTGCCGGATCGTGATGATTCTGTTCAGTCATTCTTTACTTCTTCTTGTTGCAGCCGCCCGAAAGCGGCCCGCGGTTGTTGGTATTCCAGCGCTTGTGGCACCGGTTCTGGTTAGTAACTCTCCCACATCATAATCTCTTTCGATTACAAGCGTTCGCGATATGAGATAGGAAGAAACATCCTGCGAAAAAGTTGCTGCCCTCACGACTGTCGGCACCCGCCACAGCTTCGTTCGACTAAAAGAGCTCCCAGGGTTGGACACTGTCAGGAGGCCTAGGGAACTGCTGTTAACTGCCATGGTACATCAACTTCCTTTACTCCGGAAACAGCACAATGGCACGACCTGCCATATATAAGCGAGATACAGCCCGCTCGCTCCTCTCCCAGCTATTCCAGCATAGACACCCTCAGATCCGTCCTCGAAGTATGAGAGAGACACGACGTAAAGTGCACCAGCCAGTTTAAGAAAAATCTGACGCTGGACAAGAAGCAGAATAAGAATCTCGAAAAATTATTTGAGGCAATCGAAATTTCGGCAAGCGGCGGCACGTTGCCTATTTCAACGGCGTTCTCCCGGATTGCGGATCTGCATGGCCACGCCGTCTTCCATGATTGAGAAGCCGTGCTTCTGATAGAAGGTGGCGTTCTTGCTTTCTTCCGGCATGACTTCAATATAAAAAGGTAGTCGCAGTATTTCTCTTTGACCATGCCCACCAGATGGCCTGCGATGCCATGACCCTGATACTCCGGATCGACCAGCACGTAATGCGTGTAAGCCACCATCTCAGTGTCATCAAGCACGCGCACCAAGCCCACCAAGCGGTCGCCGTCCCATGCGCTGAACACGGTGGACGATCCCATCAGAGCCCTGTGCAGACGTTCCGGATATTCACCCGACACCCATCCGACGGATCGGAACAGTTGCTGCACCTGCTCTTTGGCGAACCCCTTTTCATCGGTATACGTGATTTCCATAGCCCCGAGCGTAGCTGCATGTTACGCGCGGACTTAAGCCAGTCTCTGCATTGGGACATGATTTTGGAATCACGTTTACGTTGGCTCAGGCCAGCCAGTAACCGCACGCAACGGCCATGACAGGCACGACGATCGAAGCCAGAGCATAACCGATGAAACAAGCGATTTTCCCATTGCGCAGGAGCGTAACCGTCTCGTTCATCATAGTTGAGAACGTTGAGAAACCGCCGAGAAATCCTGTTGCAAGCAGTAGGCGGCAGTCGGGGCTTATGATGTTCGCCGCGAACAATCCCGCCACCAAGCCGGCAAGCAGACCGGCCACAACATTGATGGCAAACGTCGAAAGCGGGAACGTTTTGCGCCACAATGCCTTGATATACGAATCGCAGATATAGCGTGCGGCCGCGCCGGCGCCACCGCATGCGCATACGCCGATCGCAAGCATTGCGCTCATCGGATCGCCTCCTTGTCAGCATGTTCGTCTTTGTTTCGTTCCGCCATCCACGAACCGCATAAGGCACCGGTGTCGGCGAGCGCAAAACCGACAATGAACGTTGCGCAGCAATAGGTGAGGACGCTGGGAATCGCGTGATCGTCAATCATCATGAATTCTTCCAATGCGAGCGTGGACATGGTGGAAAGGCCTCCGCACATGCCCATGCCGAATCCACGATTCACGTATTCTTTTGCACAGCCTTTCAACAGACTGGAAGATCCCAGCCATGCGGAAAGCGCCGCATATACGAAGCAGGCCACCATATTGGCTGCGAATGTGCCGACGTGAAAGCTGCCCACGTCCGCAATGAACGAGCTCGCATACCGCAGTCCCGTGCCGACGCATCCGCCAAGGAATACCACCATCACCACATCAAGCCGAATAATACGCTTATTCAAATGTTTCTCTCTTCCGCACCGTCTCACTTTCTCTCTCGTGCATTGTTTCCGTGCACCGTCAGTCATACTAGTCGTTATTCGATTGGAATGCTGATGCACGTCACGTATTTGCCGGAATCCTGCGTCAGACCATTGTCGATCAGTGTGATCTCACGTGGGAAGCCTACCACCGTCAAATGATGATTCTCGATATAGTCCATTAATGTGCGGCATCAGGATGGCTGCCGGGAAAACGGATCGTCACGCAGTCCGTCTCCGGCAGTACGCAAACGTTCCCCTCGCACCCGACAGTGCCATACGGGTTCACTGAACGTATAGGCGAGTATAGCCCGTATCCACCCGTTGTACCAATATTGCGTAAGAAATGCAGGATTCGCCGTCAGTTTCGTATGCCTTCCAGCTCATAGAACGGATGTTGCCGGGGTACGAAAAAGCCCATGTGCGTCTGAGCACATGGGCTTTTCATCATCTTTTACGGTTTTTCAAAACCGTAAGATGGAAGTTTGCTTCCTTAAGCTAGCTGAGCTCACTCAGCGTCGGCAGCCGGAGCGGCTTCGACCGGAGCAGCCTCACCGGCAGCGTCTTCCGGCACCTCGACGGTGACGACGGACTCTTCCGGATCCTCAACGTCGAGCACAACGCCTTCCGGCAGCACGACGTCCTTGGCGAAGACCTTGGAACCGTCGGTCAGGCCGTCAACGTTGACCACGATCTTCTCCGGCAGGTTAGCGACATCAGCGCGAACCTTGAGCTCCTGAATGTCGACGAATGCGACGGCAGCGCCCTTCGGGGTGCCCTCAACGAACACCGGCACCTCGACGTCGATCTTCTCGCCGGCCTTGACCTCATAGAAGTCAACGTGCTCGACGATGCGCTTCACCGGGTTGCGCTGAACGTCCTTGACGACGGCCATCTTGGTCTCTTCACCGTACTTGATGGTGAACAGAGCGTTGGTGTGGCGCAGGGACAGGGTGGTCTCCTTCATCGGCAGCTGCACGAAGACCGGCTCTTCGCCGCCTGCGTACACAGTGGCCGGAATGAGGTTAGCAACGCGCATGCGGCGGGCAGCGCCCTTGCCGAACTCGGTACGGGCAGCACCTTCGAGGGTAATGGTGGTAGCCATGGGCTATTTCTCCTTGTTGTATTCGTTCATTCTGTTTCGGCGCATCAACGAGCCGTGGAAAGAGCTCCTGCAAGGAGTTGTGAATCACACGCCGAGTCGATAACGGAAGCCATACGCTTCCCTCGCCAAGACAACATTCAACCAGTATACGGCAGGGACGGACATCATCGGAAAACGTCACAAATCAAAAATGGAAAAATCCGTCAAAGCCCACGAAAACGCCGTACGCACGTACAATCGATAGTAATTGTGAACAATCCGTCAATCGCAAGGAATCGAGACAGCAATGAAGCATAACAATGACCCGATCGTTCGTGATATTTGCATCGCCACGGGAGCCGTGGCGGCTGCCTGTATCGCATCGTTGTCCGCGACTGCGAAATATCTGTTCCATTTCTGCATCGATACGCAATGGAAACGTTCCGTTTTCCATCAATCGCTGATTGCTCCGGAACGTATCGAAAAACTTCAGCAGGGTGAGGCAAAGGAAGCAGGAGAATGGTTCTCGCAAGCCAAACAGCCGGTGACGATTACCAGCGATGATGGACTTCGACTGCACGGATGGCTGTTCGATCCGGATTGCACTGCGCCGAAACCACACCTGTACGCGATCTGCATGCATGGCTATACCGGCGTGCCGGAGGAAACCGCGAAATGGGCACATCGTTACGCCCGCATGGGATTCACCGTATTGGTTCCGTCGCAGCGCGCCCAAGACCTGAGCGAGGGACGATACGTCGGCATGGGCTGGCTTGAACGCAATGATCTACTGAATTGGATCGACCTTATCGTGTCGAGTGACGCCGACGCCCGTATCCTGCTGTATGGCGGTTCGATGGGCGCGGCAACGGTAATGATGACGACGGGAGACCCGCGTCTGCCGCGCAATGTGGTGTCCGCGATCGTCGATAGCGGCTACACGTCTGCACGCATGGTGTTCATCGACAACCTTCGGCATTCGTCGCATCTGCCGAAACCGCTTGCCGCGGCATGCGTGGATGCCACGGGATTGTTCTGCAAACATTATGCAGGGTACGATTTTTCGGAAGCCACCTGTCTGCAGTCGCTCAGACATACCGTCATTCCGGTGCTGTTCATCCATGGCGAACAGGACGACATCGTGAGCTCACGTTTCCTCAAGATCAATTACGAAGCGTGCTCGAGCATCGATCGGGAAAAGCTCATGGTTCCCGACGCACGCCATATGGAAGCATCCGTCGTGGATCCCGAACTGTATTGGAACACCGTCAACACCTTCATCAAACGCACATTCGAATTGTGAACCATGAAAACTGTGTCAAGACTCACATGAGATTTTCCTCATGTTTATTCCCAAAGTGAACATACGCAATGTTCACTTGTTGGAAAATCCAATGAAATCAACGGCTTACCCACTCCTGTCACCTCCCGGCACGCTCAAGGCCATGGAATACTCCACCATTATCTTGTTGTTTGTTCGTCGCAGAGCGAACAAACAACAGAGAGGAACGAATATTACATGGCCAATCAACAACATGGGGAAAACCGTTGGGTGCGCGCCGTCATTCCGGCGTTGCTCATTCATATCTCAATCGGCACCGTGTACTGCTGGAGCGTGTTCAAACAGCTGATCGCCGATCAGATGCATGTGGCCCCAGGCATTGTGGAATGGGGCTTCTCGCTTGCCATCTTCTTCCTTGGCATGTCAGCCGCCTTCCTTGGACCCTTCGTCGAAAAGGACATCAAGAAATCGGCTTTGATCTCGACGGTCTGCTTCGTCTGTGGGTTCGCCGGTACTGGAGCCAGTATCGCGGCGGGATGGCTCCCCGGCGTGTTCATCTTCTATGGCGTAATCATGGGTATCGGGTTGGGCGTCGGCTATCTGACGCCGGTGAAGAACCTGATGCTGTGGTTCGCCGACAACAAGGGTCTCGCCACCGGCATCGCCGTCGCGGGATTCGGTCTGGCCAAGGCCATCGCAAGCCCGGTCATGCAGTGGCTGATCTCCACCGTCGGACTGGCGCCCATGTTCTACATCCTCGCAGCCGTCTATGCGTTGATGATGCTGCTGGGATTCGCGCTGATCAAGCGCCCCGCCGGATACGTGTACTCCGCTGAGACCCGCATCCGTCGTCGCGACATCATGAAGAAGCCGGTGTTCTGGGCGATCTGGCTGGCCTTCTACCTCAACATCACCTGCGGTCTGGCACTGATCTCCCAGGAGAAGGACATCCTGCATGATGCGCTGTCCATTCTTCCAAAGTACGCGTCGCTGAACGCGGCCCAGCTGGCCACGGCCATCGCGGGAAGCATCAGCGTCGTCCTAGCCGTCGATGCCGTGTTCAATGCTGCCGGACGTATCGGGTTCTCCACGCTGTCCGACCACTGCAAGCGCCGTGAGACCGCATATCTGGTGATTTTCATCATGTCCATCGCGGTGTGCGCGTTGCAGATCTTCACGCATTCGATTGACAACGGCACCCTATGGCTGATTGTGGCGATGCTGTTCCTCGTCAACGCCGGCTATGGCGGCGGCTTCTCCACGCTGCCGGTGCTGCTTGAGCAGCACTTCGGCATGAAGTCGGTGTCCACCGTGCACGGACTGGCTTTGAGCGCGTGGGCGTTCGCCGGATTGTCCGGCAACCAGCTGGCGTCCTTCGTTGTCTCTCATACGGCGGATGCGGCCCACCGATACAGCGCGCTGATTCCGATCATCACCGTACTGTACGCCGTCGCTCTCGCGTCCATCATCGCCGTGACGCTCGCCACGAAAGGCAAGAGCGCCAACGCCTTATCAGCGTGTTGAGCGACATGATACATCGTTCAACACGCTGACACGGCGGATGAGCCCATCAACGCCTTATGCGGATGTTCTGAGCATTCGCTTGTTAGCCGCCCTGCGCCGGGGAACAGACTTCGGTCCTGTTCCCCGGCGAACTTCTTCCCATTGATATGTATATGATTCCTTCCTTTTCCAATCCATTTCCCCGTATTCCACCGCATCGCCCTCCGATTCATGTACGCTGACGGTAGCCGTGAAAAACAATGGCATCCCCTCCGTTGCGGTCGAATATATGGATCAGATACCACAATTGCAGCAATACCATGACGAACAAGGTTCCCCTGCCCGCGTGTTTTCCGCCACACAGGTACTGTAGTGGGTATGGAACAATCATCTGGAGCTTTCCCGCCGTCCCGCATCGAAGTGCGCGGTGCCTGCGTACATAATCTCAAGAACGTCGACGTCGACATTCCGTTGAACAAATTAGTCGGCATCGCCGGTATCTCCGGGTCCGGAAAGAGCTCTCTCGCTTTAGGTGTGCTATACGCTGAAGGATCCCGACGTTATCTGGAGGCTTTGTCGACGTATACCAGGCGACGTCTCACCCAAGCGAGTCGAGCGCAGGTAGTCGACATACGTCATGTGCCCGCGGCTCTCGCCCTCCATCAAAGACCTTCAGTGCCCGGCGTGCGATCCACGTTCGGTACGATGACGGAGTTACTCAACAGTCTGCGTCTGTTGTTCTCCCGTTGCGCCTCGCATGTCTGCGAGCATTGTGGCGTACGCAACCATCCCACAATGAACGTGGCGGCCGAGTTACCTATACGATGCGCATCCTGCAACCAACTCATGCACCCACCATCCGCCGAACAGCTGTCGTTCAATTCCGCCGGCGCATGCCCGACCTGCTCCGGAACAGGCATCGTGCGAATCGTCGACCGTGCTTCCCTGGTGCCAGACGAGACCAAAAGCATCGACGACGGCGCAGTATTACCATGGGGATCGTTGATGTGGGATCTGATGAAGCAGGTGTGCGGCGCGATGGGAGTGCGCACGAACATTCCATTCAACCAGCTGACCGACGCCGAGCGGGACATCGTGTTCAACGGCCCGGCCGTCAAGAAGCATATTCTATACAAACCGAAGAAAGGCAATGATTTCGCCGAACTTGACTTCACGTACTTCAACGCCGTGTATACCGTGGAGAACGCGCTCGCCAAAGCCAAGGATGAGAAGGGTATCAAACGCGTGTCGAGATTCCTCAGCGAGCAACCATGTCCGGATTGTTTCGGTACGAGGCTTTCACAGCAGGCTCGTCAACCGCAGATTCTCGGTATTGATCTGGCACAAGCCACGGCGATGACACTTGACGAAACGATACGTTGGGTGCGTTCAGTACCTAAGTCATTGCCGCAGGAGATGCGTGCGATGGCCACAGCCATCTGCGAATCGTTCGAGGATACGGCCGAGCGGCTCGTGGAACTCGGATTATGCTATTTGTCGCTTGACCGCGCAGGTGCGACACTGTCCACCGGCGAGCGCCAACGTGTGCAGTTGGCCCGTTCGGTGCGTAACCGCACTACAGGCGTGCTGTATGTGCTGGATGAACCTTCTATCGGATTGCATCCGGCGAATGTGGATGGACTGTTGGGCGTGATGCGCGATTTGGTGGCTGACGGCAATTCGGTGGTTGTGGTCGATCATGATACCCGTGTGCTTGCCGCGATGGATCATTTGGTGGAGATGGGTCCAACGGCCGGTGCCGAAGGTGGTCATGTGATCGCTCAGGGTGCGGTGGCGGATGTCATGACGGCATCTGGTTCTCAGATAGCGTCTTTTCTGCGTGATGGTGGCAAAATACATGAGCGGTCGCGGCCGCAGATTGACTTAGATGCGATGTTCGCCAAGGGTCGGATTCATTTGGAGACGAATACCGTGCATACGGTGCATCCGTTATTGGTGGACATTCCGCGAGGACGTCTCACTGTGGTGTCTGGCGTGTCGGGTTCCGGTAAGACGACGATGGTGTTGGAGGCACTGGTCCCTGCGTTGCGCTCGGCCGCTGATGGTACCGTTTTCCCGAGCTCGATTCGTCTGATTGACGCGGATGACATTTCGAAAGTGGAACTGATCGATGCCACGCCCATTGGAGCAAACATCCGTTCGACCGTGGCGACATATTGCGGTGTTCACGATGATCTGCGTCGTGCGTTTGCGAAGACTTCCGACGCCCATAAGAAGAATCTCAAACCTGGCGCATTCTCATACAATACGGGCAAGTTGCGCTGCTCCACTTGCGATGGAACCGGTACCATTTCGTTGGACGTGCAGTTCCTGCCCGATGTTGACGTCACGTGTCCCGATTGCCATGGGACACGGTATGCACAGACCGCCGATGACATCCGATTGGTTTGCGCGGACAGCGTCGCCCGTTCACTGCCGGAATTGATGCTGCTAAGCGTCGACGAGATGATGCCTCTATTGGATTTCCTACGCCCCGTTCGATCGAAACTGGCCACACTGCATGAGCTTGGCCTGGGGTATCTGACACTTGGCGAGCCGACTCCTGCGTTATCAGGCGGCGAAGCGCAACGGCTGAAGCTGGCCAGCGAAATGGGACGCGGACAGTCCGGTTCGGTATTCGTGTTCGACGAGCCGACGATCGGGCTACACCCGTTGGATGTGCTGGTATTACTACGCGTGTTCGACTCGCTGGTGGCTTCTGGGGCGACAGTTGTAGTAATCGAACATGATCTTGATGTAATCGCGAATGCGGATTATCTCATCGACATGGGTCCGGGCGGAGGCATGGCCGGCGGTCGCATCGTATGCGAGGGAACACCGGAAACGGTCCGTGCCTGTCCTGACAGCGTCACGGGCAGATATCTGCGTGGATGATCCGACGCGAACTCGCCCGTGACGGTTTCCCGTAGCTGCTTTCCTCGGGGTTGTCTGGGATACAGTCAGAAATCCCAGTCATCGTCGTCGGTCTCGACTGATTTGCCCATTACGTACGAGCTTCCCGAACCGGAGAAGAAGTCATGGTTCTCATCGGCGTTCGGACTTAACGCGGCAAGGATCGACGGGTTCACGTCGCAGATCTCTTGTGGAAAAAGCGCTGGATATCCGAGATTCATCAACGCCTTGTTGCCGTTGTATCGCAGGAACTTTTCGACATCCTGCGTCAATCCGACAGGCTCGTAGAGGCTGCGCGTATACTCCACCTCGTTATCATACAACTCGTTGAGCAGGTCGTAGGTGTAGTCGCGCAGTTCACTGCGTTTGTCCTCGCCGACCCGCTCGAGCCCTTTTTGATATTTGTATCCGATGTAATAACCATGCACGGCTTCATCGCGGATGATCAAACGGATCACGTCGGCGGTGTTGGTGAGTTTGGCGTGCGCGGAGAAATACATCGGTAGATAGAAGCCTGAGTAGAACAGGAACGATTCCAGCAGCGTGGAGGCCACTTTGCGTTTGAGTGGACTGTCCCCCTCGTAATAGTCGAGCACGATGCGCGCTTTTCTTTGCAGATACTCGTTCTCTTCGCTCCAAGAGAACGCTTCGTCGATCTGTCGGGTGGAACACAAGGTGGAAAAAATCGAGGAATAGCTTTTGGCGTGCACTGATTCCATGAACGCGATGTTCGTATAAACGGCTTCCTCATGCGGGGTAAGCGCATCAGGTATGAGGCTGACCGCGCCAACGGTTCCCTGGATAGTGTCAAGCAAGGTGAGGCCGGTGAATACGCGCATGGTCAACGTATGTTCAGCCTCGCTCATTCCGCGCCAAACGGGCAGATCATTGGAGACTGGCACTTTCTCCGGCAGCCAAAAATTGCCGGTCAGCCTGTCCCATACTTCAAGGTCCTTATCATCCTCGAGTTTGTTCCAGTTAATGGCGCTCACGCGGTCAATGAGCTTAATTCTCTGCCGAGGTACGGATATCGGTGCCATGATGGTCGTCCTTTCTGATCGTCGTCTTATTGTCGCGGCCGTATAGCCGCCTGTATTCGTCCGGAGCCGTCAGACGAAGCATCGCGCGGTAAACCAAACGAGACATGCCTTTTCCTTTCAAGCCAAGAGTTTCACAACATGCAGCTGACGCAGCCTTGCACTTCGGTGCCAGACAACGCCTGCTGACGAATGCGGATGTAATACAGCGTTTTGATGCCTTTGCGCCACGCATAAATCTGCGCCTTGTTCAAATCTCGGGTAGTCGCCGTATCGGGAAAGAACAAGGTCAACGACAGACCCTGATCGACATGCCGTGTTGCCTCGGCATACGTATCGACAATGGCCTTCCATCCGATTTCGTACGCATCCGCGAAATACTGGAGATTGTCGTTGGTCATATAGGGAGCCGGATAGTAGATCCGTCCAATCTTGCCTTCCTTACGAATCTCAATCTTCGAGGCGATAGGATGGATGGAACTCGTGGAATGATTGATGTACGAAATTGACCCCGTGGGCGGCACGGCCTGTAGATATTGGTTGAAGATACCGTCACGCATGATGTCGTCACGCAGACGCCGCCAATCATCCTCGTCGGGGATATGGATGCCACGTTGTGCGAACAGCGACGCGACTTTTCCGGTCTTCGGCACCAGCGATCGCTCGCCGTCCGTGTATTTGTCGAAATAGTTGCCCGCGCCGGCAGGCTTCGCATAGGCAGACCGTTCGAAGCCTCTAAACCGTGTCCCGCGTTCGACTGCGAGATCATGCGAGGCACGGTAGGCATGGTAGGCAACGGTCATGAAGTACATGTCGGTGAAGTCGAGGGCTTCCGGCGAACCGTACATGATCGATTCTCTGGCAAGGAATCCATGGAGGTTCATCTGTCCCAATCCGATGGCATGGCCTTCGTCGTTGGCGCGTCGGATGGATGGCACACATGCGATGTCCGTATGTTCCGACACCGAGGTCAGTGCGCGAATCGCACGTTCCACAGTTCGTCCCAAATCACCGTCCATCGCTTTGGCGATGTTGAGCGATCCAAGATTGCAGGACACGTCACGTCCCACGTGATCGTAGGACAGATCCTCATGATAGGTGCTTGGCTCCTGCACTTGGAGGATCTCCGAGCACAGGTTGCTCATGGCGATTCGTCCGTCGATCGGGTTGGCTCGGTTCACAGTATCTTCGAACACCATGTACGGGTATCCGGATTCGAATTGCAATTCGGCCAAAGTCATGAAGAACTCTCGTGCGTCGATGTAGGTTTTCCCGATGCGTTCATCGTCCACCATATTCCGGTAGTTTTCGCTGATGGAAACATCGGCAAAGGGCCTGCCCATGACGCGTTCGACGTCATATGGGCTGAACAGGGCCATAGGTTCGTGTCTCTTCGCCAGCTCGAATGTGATATCGGGGATCACTACTCCAAGAGCCAAAGATTTGATGCGAATCTTCTCATCCGCATTCTCGCGTTTGGTATCGAGGAAATGCATGATGTCCGGATGATGAGCGTTGAGGTACACCGCACCGGCACCCTGTCTAGCGCCCAACTGGTTGGCATAGCTGAAAGAGTCCTCAAGCAGTTTCATCACAGGCACAACGCCGCTGGACTGGTGTTTGATGCGCTTGATGGGCGCGCCGGCCTCGCGCAGATTGCTAAGCAACAGCGCGACGCCTCCACCTCGTTTGCTCAACTGCAATGCGGCGTTGATGCCACGCGATATGGACTCCATGTTGTCTTCGATACGTATGAGAAAACAGCTGACTGCCTCTCCGCGCTGCGCTTTGCCGAGGTTGAGGAAAGTGGGCGTCGCCGGTTGGAAACGCCCTGATATAAGTTCTTCAAAATACGATTCGGCGGCCGCATGGTCGCCGGCGGCAAGCGCGAGCGCAACGGCGGCCGCGCGTTGAGGGAAGTTCTCCAGGTATTGTTTGCCGTCGAAGGTTTTCAATGCGTATGAGCGGTAGAACTTGAATGCTCCGAGGAATGTATCGAATTCGAATCCGCAGTCATCCACGTTGCGGTAGAACCTGTCAAGGAATTCGGCATCATATTGGGCAAATACGGATTCGTCGTAATAGCCGTCTGCGATGAGCCGGCTGAGTCTGTCTTGCGTGGAGTTGAAGCGGACGGTGTTCGGCAGCACGTGCTTTTCGACGTACTCACGTACGGCTTGGATGTCTTTATCAAATTGGATGCGCCCCTGCTTGTCGTAGAGATTCAGCATCGCGTTGAGCGAGTGCCAGTCATGGACGCGATCGTAGGAGGCTATGACGTCGGTTGCTGCGTGTGGTGTCGTTGAATCTTCTGGCATGGTTATCGTTGTTCCTGTTGTGTATATTCGTCGAAAAATCTGCGCAGTCCTTCGCGCACGGTCTCGGTGTCTTCTGGAGTGCCCATCAGTTCGAACCGGTAGAGTAGCGGTACGTGGCATTTAGCCGCGATGATGTCGCCTGCGATGCCGTAGGCTTCGCCGAAGTTGGTGTTACCCGATGCGATGACTCCGATGATGCCACTGCGGTTGCGTTCATCATTGAGGAATCGTTTGACTTGCACGGGCACTGCTTTGTCGATTGTTCCTCCGCCGTATGTAGGTGTCAGCAAGACGTAGGGCTCATTCACATGCAGTTCAGGCTCGTCTGGCCGCAGCGGGATGCGCATTGCATGGATGCCGAATTCATCCAATCGGCATCCCTCAACGAAGCGTGTCGTATTGCCCGATGCCGACGAGAAGTACACCAGCGCGCTCACCTGCAGCGAGCCTCCAGCTCGTGGATTTTGTCGGGACGATACCCGGACCAGGATTCGTCGTCTGCGATGATGACTGGCATCTGCCGCCATCCTTCGTTCCGCAATCTGTCGGAAATACGTGCGTTGGCCGTAATGTCGACAGTCGTATATGGAAGGCCTCGTTTGTCCAATTGGCGTTTCGTCGCCGTGCATTGCGGGCAGTTTGCTTTGGTGTATAACGTAATGTTCATGTTCCACGTCCTTTCACGACCGTACGTCGTTGGTACGTGGCACACATTATCCGAACGAAAATAAAAATCAAGACCACAACATACAGTGTCTCGCTGTCTTCTCAAACACTATATACGGCGTGTTTCCAGCATTGGCAACAGTTTCGGAGTCCTCAAGCAGGACGTGGACCGGATTTGTGGGATTTTTCACATCGGATGCAATCGTTCTTCGCCGAAAGCCCCATGCCATAAAAGGCATATAGGAGCCAGGGTCTTATTCCCCTTCGGGAACCCAGCCGTCACTCACTCAAGTTGACCTTGGACGCCCAATCATGCACTAACCGCAGAAAAGACAGACATCCCGCACCCCCGGCAACGCGGATTCAGGTTTCTTTGCAGAAATCTGCAGAGATTCTTTCGGTACACTTTTCGACCGAGCTGGGAGGCATCCGACATACCATACCGACCAACGGTATGTATAAT
Source organism: Bifidobacterium sp. N4G05 (assembly GCF_002742445.1). Classification (GTDB taxonomy): domain Bacteria; phylum Actinomycetota; class Actinomycetes; order Actinomycetales; family Bifidobacteriaceae; genus Bifidobacterium; species Bifidobacterium hominis. The sequence continues at coordinate 38,564 of NZ_NJNQ01000007.1, forward strand.
GTTGGTGTATTCGACTCCACCTTTGAAGGAGAGGCATATGGCGCGCAATGCACACCCTGAGGTGACGCGACAGCGAATCCTTGACGCCGCGAAAAAGCTGTTCGCGCAAAAGAGGTATGAGCACACCACGATTCAAGATATTCTCGACGAGCTCGAAGACCTCAGCAAAGGCGCTATCTACCATCATTTCAAAAACAAAGAAGCGATGCTGCATGCGCTGGTAGATTCCGACAACGAACGACTTCTTCCCCAAGCAAATCAAGAGGATGGCTCGCGAAACGGATTGCAAAAACTACGCAATTCGCTCATGATGCAGATTACCGACACTGAACATATGACCCTCATGCGCGATGCATTTCCCCTGCTGAACGACCCGAAAATCCTCGCCGAAAATCTTCGCATCTGGCGAACCGACAGCACCAAAATCGCATACGACTTCATCCAGGAGGGGTTAAAGGACGGTTCGATCACAACCGAATACCCTCAAGAAGCCGCGGAACTTTTTTCACTGCTGTTCAATTACTGGCTAGCCCCAAACTTCTACCCCATCACTACCCTTCGTGAATTCAAGCATCGCATCCACTGCCTTGGATTGATTATGGACTCGCTCGGAGTTCCACTTATCGATCACGACAGTGATATGGAAGATCGGCTTGCGGAAGGCTTCTTCCTACTCGCCAGCAATCCGCAATAAAAGCTCGGCAATGTCAATCTATTTTTATTTGTACCTTTTTTACATACCGTCAGTCGGTATCGAAAGGAATAGTCATAAAAAACTCGTCAGAACCGACGCTCCAATCCAGCTTGCGCTCCGCAAACTTCATCCTTCTTGTACTCGGTCAAGGCATTTCCTTGTTCGGCAATACCATGCTCCGATTTGCCATGTCCATGTGGGTACTGGACGAAACCGCATCATCCACGATCTTCGCCACCGTGCTGGCCATATCCGTCATTCCGACCATACTTATCAGCCCATTCGGAGGTGTTATGGCCGACCGAGTAAGCAAACGTGCCATGATGGTGGCGCTCGATATCATCTCAGGAATCGTCACACTGCTTGCGACTGTGTTTTTCGCACTATCCGGATTCAACATTCTCGCCATCGCCATCATGCAGGTAGTATTGGCAGTACTCGATGCCATGGAAACTCCCGTCGTACAATCCGCACTGCCACAAATCATCGGAAGAGAGTCCTCCACTGACCTTCGCCGAGGCACGGCCATCATCAACCAAGTGCAGCAGCTCAGCCAATTACTCCCGAGTTTCCTAGGTGGCGTGATGTACGGGCTGATTGGCATTCGACTGATGATGCTCATCACCGCAGCATGTCTTATGTCGGCAGCCATGGTTGAATGCTTCATCAGACTCGCGAAGCCCCTATCGAATCAAGATGATGCCGGCATCTGCCTACTCGGCGTCATTATCGGCGATATGCATTCGGCGACCGCTTTCCTGCTTCGCAAGGAGCCGACCGTAGCACGATTAGCCGGTGTTTGCACATGGATTAATCTGATACTGACTGGATTCAGTTCAGTAAGCTTTCCTTACATTATTCGAACTACGTTAGGCTACGATGCGGCGACATATGGTCTATGCGATGGCATTATCGGCATTGCCGGCATAGCGGGAACATTCATCGCTGGGTGTTTCGCCAACTGTTTGAAATCACGAAACGCCCCTTCGTTGTTGTTTGTGGAAAGTCTTATGCTGCTTCCGCCGACCATCGCCTTCCTGCTTCCATGTTCAACGCAAACCAAGCTCATCATGCTGGTGCTCTGCACTGCGGTAGTCATAATCGCCGTTGATTTCTTGAACCTCATTCTCGTGCCATCTATTCAGATGAGGACGCCAACCGCGATTACAGGCAAGGTCATGGCCATTATTTCATCGTTGACGATATGCGCCCAGCCACTCGGGCAAATGCTTTACGGATGGCTGCACGCACATTGCACGGTTTGGCTTATTCTGCTGATTTCAGCACTGGCATCACTGCCCTTGGCATGGCTGGCTCACCCACTGTTTATGCACCTTGACGATACGATTTCCAAGTAAGGCAGGGGAATGAAGCCAATATACGAATGTCCGTATGCTGAGAATGTCGCCCAACATATTGCGATTCGGCTTGAAATCAGCTTTTCTTAAACGAATGTCTTTCCGCTTACAACGAATCATCACCAGCGCGACGATCACACTGATGGCCTGTGCAGGGATTGCGCCAAGAGCCGCATCTGCCGGACCAAGCTGAAGATACCCCATGAACAGGTAGACGAGTGCGATATTGAAACACTGATTCCCAAGCTAGCCGGAACCACTTGGCTGAATCACTATCTTGAGAGCCTGCCGAATCTGGAAGCCCAGAAACAGATGTACAGACAAGTTATCAGCATGTGACGTTCAACGGCTGACATCAGTTATATAGGAATGTTCGATCGGGGTTCTTTGGCACGGCATGTCCAAAATTGTTGCGCCTATGCGGATTGGACGTCCACGCTGGTGGAAGTGAATTGCGTAAACGAGAACTTCTGTCTGACATTCACGCAGAAGTTCACCACAGATAGATACGTAAAAGCATTTCGCGAATTGTTGGAGCAACGAGGCATAGCATGCACCGAGATCGAAGAGACAGAGTTCATCTGAACGTTCCGCCATTCAATCTCGGCACAACCACGATACACACGCTTAGACGTTCGCGATCTAAGAGGTCGATCAGTCGCCGACTGAAACCGGCCTCCCCTCGTTGCCTCCCGTCTCATCCACGCTTCCCATGTATGGACCCATCAGATCGATATATTCCTTCGCGTCATGAGCGAGAAGCGCACGCGTGGCACGTAGGGATTCGATATCTCTTGGAAAACGGTACAGCGCAACCATTGTCGACAGATCCCTAAGCCCGTTACAAGTGTCCATTAATTGTTTCTTCTCCTTTCGCGGTGCGAAAAGCGCATCATCCCTACTTTCCGGCTCCGGGAAGCAGATATACCCTCCCAATGTCATCACCAACCCCATCCCTTTAACGGATTCAGTCGTTCGTTTCAGACTTTCCATTCCCTGCTGGAACATCTTGTCATCTCGGGTCCGGAACCCTTCAGTAAGTGGCCGCGAGCCCACCGCCCCCAATAACGACAGGGCAAGATCATGCAGGTACAGCGGATCCTCCCAAATGCTCGCCACCTGATATGCGCCCTTCTGGTAAACGCGTTCCATGATTTGCGAAGCTGACTCAGTCTGCTTGTTCCACAAAGCACGATACGCTTCCACGATTTTCTCGGCATCGTACAGATATCGCGCATCCATACACGCGGGATATTCAAGCAACATGGATTCGGCCAGGTCGGCATTGCAGGCATAGTCCAGATCGGCTTGAATTCTAAGATCGCGCAGATGGTCGCACAGATTGCGATAAGAGAAGTCTTCATCGCATCCGGAATCCACCACTTTCGGATCGTCCCTCAGCATGCACATGCCGATACCGCCATATCCAAGCACCATCAACGCAACATCGGCCGCACGCGGCTCTTCCTCGCCCCAACGCAGCAGACTGTACGCGGCCAGCCAATATACTTCCTGCAAATATTCAGCCATGCAGGCCAGTCTCTTCTTTTTGCCGGTAGCGTATTTTCCACCCTTTTTCTTGCTTCTCCGAAACACATCCTTGGTGTAGGTCAATCCAATCTGGAATGGCATTCTGCTGCTGGGCCTTTGCAAAGCCACCGCTATCGAAGCGTCATTGATCATTTCATAGAGCCAAACGCTCATACCGTACTTACGCACGATGTTACGGCATCCATCAAGAAAATTCGCATCATGCTCAACCAGATCATAATCGAACGAAATCATGGCCCACGCCAGATTCGCCACCCATGATGTGCTGCAGAATAATTCCTTTCCCAGTTCACAGACTTTTTCGTCAAAAAGCGAAAGAGATCCGATCTCACCGTATTCATCGTGGATTTTTCCCAATTCCGCAAGATATTTGCCAGAACTGTATCCATCAAACCGCTCGATAAGTTCTTCGATCGTTGCCAAAAATCCCTGTTCATCCATATGGAACGGGCCAGTGATTATTTCCGCCATGTGCAACTCCTTTGTTGTAGGGTGCACCTACTGTCTCATATTCAAATCATCCTGCGCCACCGGACCTTGAAAATCTGTGGATATGTGGAAAACTCCGCCCATATCCACAGGCGAATAACGACTGTGGATAACTCACAATTCGCATGCAACAGACCTGATCTTACGAAAATCACCATATGCAAAAAGGTCCCTTCCATCACTGGAAGGGACCTTTCAGAACACATCAACGCAACGTTTCAGCTGTTAGTTGATGAGCTCCTTGACTGCCGCGATAACGGCCTGCAGGCTTGCCTTGGCGTCGCCGAAAAGCATCTGCGTGTTGTCTTCGAAGTATAGTTCGTTCTGGATACCGGCATAACCGGTACCGCGACCGCGCTTCATGACCACCACGTTCTGGGCCTTGTCGACGTCGAGGATCGGCATGCCGGAGACCGGGGTGCCCGGCTTGCGTGCGGCCGGGTTGGTCACGTCGTTGGCGCCGACTACAAGAGCCACGTTGGCCTGCGGGAACTGCGGGTTGATGTCGTCCAGGTCGACGAGCTCCTCGTACGGCACGTTGGCTTCGGCGAGCAGCACGTTCATGTGGCCAGGCATACGGCCTGCCACCGGGTGGATGGCGTAGGAGACTTCGACGCCATGGTCCTTAAGAAGCACACCAAGATCGGCGAGCTCGCGCTGGGCCTGGGCCTGGGCCAAGCCGAAGCCCGGTACAAAGATGACCTTCTCGGCATACACGAGCTGCACGGCCAAATCGTCTGCGGAAGTTTCCTTCATTGTGCCTTCCGGACCTTCACCGGCGCCAGCGGCGGCATTGGCACCACCGAAACCGCCTGCGAGCACGGACAGCAGCGGACGGTTCATGGCCTTGGACATGGCGATGGACAGGGTCACACCGGCTGCACCAACCAGTGCGCCGGCCACGATCAGAGCGATGTTGTTGATGGCCAAGCCAGACATGGCCACTGCAGTGCCAGTGCAGGCGTTGAGTACGGAAATGACTACCGGCATATCGGCGCCGCCGATCGGGATGACGAACACGAGACCGTAGCACAGCGCGAACACGGTGGTGAGTACGGACCACAGCAGACGCTGGCCCGGCTGCACGCACAGCATGATAAAGGATGCGACGGTCAGTACGGCGAACAGAATGTTCCAGAAGCCCTTGCCCGGCAAGTTCAGCTTCTTCACCCACTTGATGCCCTGCAGCTTGCCGGCTGCGATCAGAGAGCCGGAGAACGTGACGGAACCGATCATGATGCCCAAACCAGCGGTGATCAGCACCACGATGGACGGAGTGCCTTCGGAGGTCAGAATGTCGTTCAAAGCCACAAGCGCGGCGGCGCCGCCACCCACGGTGTTGAATACGGAAACGAGCTGCGGCATGTCGGTCATCTTGACCTTCTTGGCGGAAACCACACCGGCGATGGCACCGATGATGATGCCGGCGATCAGCAGCACAACGGCAACGCCATGCTGGAATCCGTTGGAGATCTCACCTGCGAACAGCACGATGAACGCCATGACCACGGCGAGAATCATGCCGACAGCGGAGACCATATTGCCCTTGCGGGCGGTCTTCGGAGAGTTCATCAAGTGCAGGCCGATAACGAACATCACGGCGGCCAGCAGATAGACGAACCATTCGATGACGCCGAGCGGCGTGCTCAGCATTTCAGCCATGGTACCCATTTACTTGGCCTCCTCTTCCTTCTTCTTGCCCTTGTCGGACTTGAACATTTCCAGCATGCGGTCGGTGACAACGTAACCGCCGACCACGTTCATCGTGCCCAGCACTGCGGCCAGGAAGATGAACACCCAGGCGAGCGGGCTGGTGGCATGCGCGGCGACGATGACGACACCGGCGATGACGATGCCGTGGATCGAGTTCGCGCCCGACATCAACGGAGTGTGCAAGGTGGCCGGCACCTTGCCGATAACCTCAACGCCGATGAGCAGCGCGAGGACGAACAGAGTGATCGCAACAACGATATCCATTGCTTACTCCCCTTCCTTCTTGGCTTCCTCGCCGCGGCCGGCCACGACCATGGCGTTGTCAAGCTCTTCGTTCAGATCGATGGCCAGCTTGCCGTCACGCACGAAATGCGCGAGCACGTCAGCCACATTGCGGCTCAGCAGGTTGGATGCGGTAGTGGAAACGCCGCTTGACAGGTACGGAGCGCCAATGATGGTCACACCGTTCTCGGTAACCTGAGTACCGACGGTGGAACCTTCGACGTTGCCGCCGAGGTCGCTTGCCGCGCAGTCGACGATCACAGCGCCACGGTGCAGTCCGGCCACGCCAGCCTTGGTCAGCAGAACCGGAGGCTTGCGGCCGGGAACCTTGGCGGTGGTGATGACGATGTCGAAACCGGCGGCCTTCTGGTCGACGGCAGCCTGTTGCTGGGCCTGTTCTTCGGCGCTCAGCGCGCGGGCATAGCCGCCCTCGCCCTGACCTTTGGAGAAGTCAAGACCCAAATCCAGGAACTTGGCGCCCAAGGATTCGACTTCACCCTTGGAAGCCGGGCGCACGTCGTATGCGGTGACAACCGCACCGAGACGCTTGGCGGTACCGATGGCCTGCAGGCCGGCGATGCCGGCGCCAAGAATGAGCACCTTGGCCGGGCGGATCGTGCCGGCGGCGGTGGTCATCATCGGCAGGAACGAACCATAAGCGTCGGCTGCCACAATGGCGGCCTTGTAGCCCATCACGGAGTTCTGGGAGGTCATCTCATCCATGGACTGAGCGGAGCTCAACTGACGTGGCAGCTTTTCCATGGCAACACCGACCAAGCCGGCCTGCTCAATCGTAGCGACATAATCGGCATCGGTGAACGAGCCAAGCATACCGATAATCCAAGTGCCCTGCTTGACACGAGCGAGCAGCGCATCGCTCGGACGATCGACAAAACCAAGCGCGTCAGCACGCGCAATCACTTCATCAGCGGAGACGACCTGCGCCCCGGCCTTAATATAATCCTCATCAACATAATGCGACGCGACTCCCGCACCGGATTCAATCAGGCAGTTAACACCCGATTTACGCAACCTCGTTACGATGTCCGGTGTCAGAGCAACGCGAGACTCATGTTCGGAAGTCTCATTGAGAACCCCGAAGACCACGGTGGCTTCAGCTTTGTCAGCCATAGGTGCCCTTTCTTCCTCGTTAAAGAAATCAAAATGAACAGATACAGCGCACCAGTGTAACGTAGGTCACACCTTTGCATGAAGAAAAGTTCACCTATCGAATGGCGTTGCATGACGATTTCTTCATGCAACGCTCCATCAGGCGTGCGCTTTCCCTACGCTACCGTAAGGTGACGTGTCGCGTTCAAGGGTCTATCATTCCTACAGATATTGGATTTAGATGTGTAGGAGAGTCACGTGTCCGTCATCACCTCTTTGAACAAGCGAGCTGCAAATCTCGCGCAGAAGGCACTGCGTCTGGGCGGTGACTTCGTTCACCCCGTCAGCGACGATTCCGGTAACAATCCGGACTACAACGATCCGAACAACATCATCTCCCCCGACGGTCATATCGATCTTCCGCACACCGTCGAGTGGGGCGAAGGATTCCCATCCACCACGTTCCTTGACCCGGAAACCGGTTTACTGACCACCAAAACCGAGGGACAGCCGCCGCTGGACGAGGGCACCACAATTTACGACATCTACGCCAATCGTGCCGAACGTATGGGTGACGAACCGCTCTACACCTATAAATCGGATAGCGAATGGGTAACCAAAACCGGCAATGAGGTGCTTGCCGATATTCGCCAGATCGCCAAGGGCCTGATGCATTACGGCCTGAAGAAGGGCGATGGCGTGGCGTTCATGTGCCGCACCTCTTACGAGTGGGATGTGTTCGACGCGGCCGTTATGGCGTGCGGCGGCGTGCTTGCCACGATCTATGACACGGATTCTGCGGAACAGATTCGCAACATCGTCAATAATTCCGATTCGCGTCTGCTGGTGGTCGAAACCACCGATATGCGCACCAAGGCCGACGGCGCCGAAAAGGAATGCCCGACGCTGGAACATATCATTTGCTTCGAAAACGGCGGTCTTGACGAAATCATGGCCTATGGTTCGGGCGTGAGCGACGAAGAGCTCGACGCACGCATTGATTCCATCAAGAAAACCGACCCGTGCTCCATCGTATACACGTCCGGTTCCACCGCCGCACCGAAGGGCGTGGAGATGACTCATGAGCATTACTGCACCACCGCGTTGAATCTTCCGGCATACATGCCGCAGCTGCTGCACGAGAAGAAGAACAGCGTGCTGTTGTTCCTTCCTCAGGCTCACTCCTTCGCGCGCGCCATCAACTACATCTGCGTGGCCAGCGAGCTGCATATTTACATCGCGCAAGGCATCAAGACGCTGATCGCCGATCTGCAGGTCGCCAAACCGTCCGTTATGATCGTTGTTCCGCGTGTGCTCGAGAAGGTATACAACGCGGCTTCGCAAAAGGCCGGACATGGCGCCAAGGGCATGGCTTTCGCCGCGGCGGTTGTGGCAGCTCAGAATTATATGAAGGAAATCAGCGCAAAGGGCAAGGCTAGCGCTCTGGCCAAGGCTCGCCGTATGGCGTTCGATCCGATGGTCTACGCTTCGCTGCGTGAGGTACTCGGCGGACGTGCCCAGTGGATTGTGGCGGGCGGCGCTCCTCTCGATCCGGAACTGATGGCGTTCTTCCGTGGCGCCGGCGTGCCCGTGTATGAGGGCTATGGTTTGACCGAAACCACCGCTCCGTGCGCGTTCAACCCGCTTGGTGTGCCATATCATCAAGGTTCCGTTGGTGTCGCCTTCCCCGGTTTCGAGCTTCGTATTGCCGAGGACGAGGAGATTCAGGTCAAGGGTACGGCGGTGTTCCCGAAGTATCACAAGAACGAAGAGGCTACTGAAGATTCGTTCACCGAGGATGGCTGGTATCGTACCGGCGATTTGGGACGTATCGATGATGATGGCTTCCTGTACATTATCGGACGTAAGAAGGATCTGATCATCACCGCGGGCGGCAAGAACGTTTCTCCCGGCCCGATTGAAGAGGTTATCAAACGCTGCGAATTCGTTTCCCAGGCGCTGGTGCTCGGCGACAAGCGACCGTTCATTTCCGCTCTGGTCACGCTTGATGAGGAATCCTTGCGTCCATGGTTGGAAAGCAAGGGACTTGACCGCGATATGCCAATGGAGGATGCCGCCAATAATGCAGCGGTCCGCGCCGAAGTGCAGAAGTGGGTCGATCAGGCCAACGAAGGCGTTTCCCGTGCGGAATCCGTACGCAAGTTCATCATTCTGCCGGAGGAGTTCACCCAGGAGAATGGTTTAATGACCTCCTCCATGAAGGTGATTCGTCCGAAGGTCATTCAGCGTTATGCCACTTTGCTGAACACACAGATGTACACCAAGAAGAAGTAACCTTCGAACAGCAATGAAATGAGGTCTGACTCCCACAGGAGTCAGACCTCATTTCATTGTAATAAACCCGCTGCGAAGCGGATCCTAAGCAGATCAGAAGCCTAGCTTCTCGAGCTGTTTAGGATCCGACTGCCATCCCTTGGCAACCTTGACATGCAAATCGAGTTTCGCTTTCTGACCGACGATGCGGTTGACCGGCGTGCGCAGCTTCTTTTTGACGCGCACAAGATGTTCCGCTCCCCTGCCGATGATGATCGGCTTTTGGGAATCTCGCTCCACATAAATCGATACAATCACTTGAGCTTTGCCATCGTATGATTCTCCGCTATCGTTGTCTTCTGGATATTCAATGGAGTCCACGACCACGGCCAGCGAGTGCGGCAGCTCATCATCCAACTCTTCCAGGAAGGCACCGCGTACCAGTTCCGCAATGGTTTCTTCCGGACGTTCTTCGGTGATCTGTTCGGCCGGATACATTTGCGGACCTTCAGGCATGTTTTCGATAAGCACGTTCTTGACCTCGGCAAGATTGTCGTGCTTGAGTGCGCTGACTGGCACGATATCGGTGAAATCGGCGAACTCGTTGATTTCGATAAGCTTGCTGATCAGTCCTTCACGGCTCAATTCGTCGATTTTAGTGACGATGGCAATCAGCGGCACTTTCCATTTGAACGTGCCGTCATCGCGCTTCACTGCGAAATCGGAACGCAGACGACTCAAAATGCGCTTGTCGCCTGGACCGATCTCCTGATCACCGGGCAGCAGGAAAGCAATGGCGTCCACGTCGGCAAGAGACTCATCCACAACATCATTCAGGCGCTGCCCCAACAATGTGCGCGGGCGATGGATACCGGGCGTGTCAACCAAAACGATCTGCGCATTATCTGTGGTAAGTATGCCACGAATGGCCTTACGTGTGGTTTCCGGTCGAGATGATGCGATGGCGATCTGCGTGCCGATCAACGCGTTGATCAACGTCGACTTGCCTACGTTCGGACGTCCTACCACGGCAACGAAACCGGAACGATATGGAACGGGCGTGGTGGAATCGGAATGGTTGGAGGGCGTCTCAGTCATTGCTGCGTCAGTCATGCTCGTCTTTGGAATCCTTATCGTTGTCGGATGCCTCTTCGGTATCATCCGCATGTTCTTCGTTACGTGTTTCAGTTTCGTCCACGCCCTCGACGTGGACCGGTTCCACCACAATGGTCGACACCTTCTTGCGTCGTCCCGCGGAATCGACTGCGGTCATACGCAATCCTCGGGTGACTGCGGAAGAACCGACGATCGGCACGCGTCCCAACAATTTGGTCAACAATCCGTAAACGGTGTCGACGTCATCCTCGTCAATGTCGATTTCGAAAATCTCTTCCAGATCGGCGATCGGCGTGCGGGCTGGCATGCTCCATTTTTTGTCGCCGATTTGTTCTGGATCGGCATGTTGCGTGCGATCATGTTCGTCTTCCAGCTCGCCCACGATTTGTTCTATGGCGTCTTCAATGGTGACCATGCCTGCGATGCCGCCGTATTCGTCCACGACGATGGCGACATGTTGGCGTGTGCGTTGCATTTGATGGAACAGGTCGTCAACCGGTTTGGATTCGGGTACCAGCATCGGATCACGGACTATCGATTCGACTTCGCGCGTCATCGCCGCATGGTTGAAAGCCGTCGCGCGCACGGCGTCCTTCAGATAGGCCACGCCGACCAGATCGTCCACATCGTCGCCAATGACCGGCACACGCGAGAATCCGGAACGGGAGCAAAGCTTCAACATGTTTTCCAACGTCTCGCCTCGCTCGATGCAGATCATGTCGGTGCGCGGCACCATGATCTCACGGGTCAGTGTTTCGGAAAGCGTGAGTACATTTCGTAGCATTTCGGAAACTTCGGGGTCGAAATCGTTGGCCTCAACCAAACGGTCGATGGTCGCGCGCCCCTGCTCGATCTGGATCTTCTCGAGTTCCTCGTCGTCGGAAAGATCGTTGCCACGACGCTTCGTGCCCTTTTGTCCGCCGATTTTCGCGAATGGGGTCAACAGCACCGCAATGGAGACGGTATCCGCATGCTGCAGCATGATGTCGACGGGCTTGGATGCTCCAGCACTACGCGGACGCACCAGCAGCGAAATCACCGCCACGACGATGGCAAAAACAAATCCGGCAAGCAATTCGGCCCATAGTGGAGCGTCCAGCATGCCTGCGATCACAGTTACAAGCACACCGTCAAGCACATTGCAGCAAATACGGAAGAACGCGCACGATCCTGCGGTGGCATACCGGTCGGCCACCAGCCGCTGGACCTTATGGATACGCTTGATCTTCTTGTCGCGAATGAACTGCGAAAGTTCCGCATCCGTCTGAACTTCAAGAATCAGGTTGTTCAGGCTCGCCCGGGTCACACGTCCCACAGCGCCTTCGGTGGCAGCCATCGAAAGAGACAGCCAGACCAGCAGCAACGCTACCACGGCAAGTACCGCGACCACCGCAATCATTGTCTCCTGCACCATAATTCAGCCCCCATCATGCCGGACGATATGTTGCCGGCAACGTAATCACTATTTGGCGATCTGTCGCCCGGTACCATGCTCCCGATCCCATTCGGCAAGCGCATCCGGCGCTCCTGACGGAAGAATCGCCTGCGCTCCCGATCCTTGGCGGAGAGCAAAGAAAGTGAGCAGCAGTTGACGCTGCAGACCGAACATCTGGCGCTCCTGTTCCGGTGTCGCATGATCGTATCCAAGCAGGTGGAGAATGCCGTGGATTGTCAGAAGCATCATTTCCTCCATGGTGCTGTGTCCGGCCGCAAGCGCCTGCTGGGCGGCCACCCATGGGCAGATCACGATGTCCCCAAGCACGCCTTCCATCACGGTTCTGCCGTCTCCTGGGCGTAACTCGTCCATGGGGAAGCTCATTACGTCAGTCGGTCCTTCAAGATTCATCCAACGCATGTGCAATTGGGCGATCGGATCGGGGTCGACAAACATGATGGTCAGGTCGGATTGCGTGCTGACGCGCATCTGGTCCATCACCCATATGCCGAGATCGGAGAACACCTTGCCGTCGATCTGCCAGACGGTTTCGTTGGTTACCTCGACGCTCATTCAGCGTTCCTTTCGATTTGCTCGTCCGTTTTCCTGGATGTGATTCTGCTTGCGACGCGCCGGCTATGGTCGCCGGCGATGGCCGCGTGTCGATCATAGGCCGCGACGATTTTGCCGACCAGCGCGTGTCGCACCACGTCTTCCGGCTTGAGGTGGGCGAATGCTATGTCGTCGATGCCGTCAAGGATGCGTTCGATGGTGGCAAGGCCGGATTTCGGCACTGTCAGATCGACCTGCGTCACGTCACCCGTGATGATCATTTTCGTGTTGAAACCCAGTCGCGTCAGGAACATCTTCATCTGCTGTTCGGTGGTATTCTGCGCTTCGTCGAGAATCACGAACGCGTCGTTGAGCGTGCGTCCACGCATGTACGCGAGCGGCGCGACTTCAATGGTGCCGTCGTCCATGTAACGTTTGAGCTGGTCCGCTCCGAGCATGTCGGAAAGCGCATCGTACAGCGGGCGAAGATACGGATCGACTTTTTCGTTCAGTGTGCCCGGCAGGAAACCGAGGTTCTCTCCGGCCTCCACTGCAGGTCTGGTCAGAATGATGCGGCGCACCTGCCGATCTTGGAAGGCGCGAACCGCCTTGGCTACTGCAAGATACGTCTTGCCTGTACCGGCGGGACCGATGGCAAACGTGATGGTATGTGACTCGATGGCATTGACATAGGCGACCTGACCAGCGGTTTTCGCGCGGACCGGCTTGCCAAGCGCAAAGGTGATCACTCCCGGCACATGCGGCTTGCGGCGGTCTGCGGCATGCTCACGTTGTGCGGCACGCCCCTGCTGCCTATCAGCCAAACGTAGTCCCTCCACTACACGCCCATGCCCCGGGCGCGCGGCGCGAACGGGGTTTTTCAACACATTCTGGTCGAGCATGCGTCGCACCGTGTCGGCATCCATCGGAGCCGTATATGCGGCTTGAATGATGTTTTCAATCACATGTTCGGCCTGCGCGGCTTGGGATTCGGATTTGTTGGAATGTGACATGATCGCGATACGGTTGCCTCTGACGATGATGGTCAGGTCAGGGAACGCTCGTTCCACTTCCCGGAGAACCTCGTCGACCGGCCCAAGCACGGTTACCGGATCAAGCTGTTGGGGAATCGCGATGGTACGTGTAGTGGTGGCCACAAAACCTCTTCTAACGTTGATATATGGGGAAAAGAAAGTTACTCGTCGAGTTTTTCACCGGTCAGCACATGAGCATGCACATGGAATACGGTTTGCCCCGCATCAATCCCGGTGTTGAAGATCAGCCGGAAGGCGCCATGGAATTCCTTATCGGCGATGTTCTGCGCAACTTGAGCCATGTGGGCAAGCTGCTGCGGATCGGCCGCCGCAAGCTCGGCCACGTTCGCATAATGCTCGCGAGGCACCACAAGCACGTGGACTTTGGCCTTCGGATTGATGTCCTTGAACGCGTAGGTGGTATCGTCCTCATACACCTTTTCGCTTGGAATCTCTCCTGTGATGATCTTGCAGAACAGGCAATCCTTGTCGCTCATAATGCTCCTTAATGCTGGGAAACCTCCATGACCATGCTATTGCGCAACCGGGATAATCCACGGCAAATCACCGACGTGTGGCATCAAACGAAACGTCCCAACGCCCGTGCGAGCAACGATAATGCGACCGGACCGGCCGTGGACGCCCGCAGAATGTTGCTTCCGAGCACGCATACTTCGACTCCGGCGTTGGTGAAAGACTCGATTTCCGCATCGCCGATACCGCCTTCCGGCCCGACCACCACGTACACGGTACGCTGGCGCCCGTCTTGCAGACACTTGTCGGAAAGCGCCGCGATCGACTCCTCCAACTGGCTCCAGGTTTTGGTGGCATCCTGGTGCAGCACGATTACCATATCGCCGTGCACACAGGCACGTTTGCATATTGCGACCAGCTGCTTGCTGGTCACGCACTCACCCAATTCAGGCGTCCAGGAACGTCGCGATTGTTCGGTGGCCGCCTCAAGCACTTGCCTCCACTTCTTGTCGGTACGCCCCACCTTCCATTTGGCGATGGAACGATCGGCCTGCCATGGAATTACCTCGTCCACACCGATCTGCGTTGCCGTGTCGATGGCCTGTTCATCATGCCCTGTTTTGGCCAACGCCTGAATCAAAGCGAGTTTGGTGATGGGCTGCGGTTCCTTGCCGAAGCTCGACACTTGCGCGATTCCCTGCTGCGCGTCGCACAGCACTGCATGGATGCGCAATCCCCTACCATCGGAAAGTTGCAGCTCATCACCGTCTTTCAGGCGCATGGCCTGAATGGCGTGGCGACGCACCGATTGAGGCAACGTCAATTTCCATCCGGCGTTCAGCTCATCGCTGTTCACAGGCACATCATCATGTTCCGTATCAAGCAGGAAAAGGGCATCAGTCATAGTTTCAGAGACTACCAGCACCTCGGATACCAATGGCGGAACTCCGCGCGACACGCCGAGACTTGCATCACGCCAAGCATCTGCTATAGTTTTCTTTCGTTGCCGCTGAGCAACGCACCTGTCCGGGTGGCGGAATGGTAGACGCGCTAGCTTGAGGTGCTAGTGCCTATTTATACAGGCGTGCGGGTTCAAGTCCCGCTCCGGACACCAGCAAAACCCCTTGGAAACAAGGGGTTTTCTTGTATCTGAAAAGCTATTCGGCGAAAGATCGGTCACATGCAGTTCATCCATCTTGATTCCATTGACGACGAGCGCGTGGCGGCATACACAAATCTCACGGAAATCCAGCTTCGCAACAAGCTTGAACCCAACAAAGGCCTGTTCATCGCGGAATCGCCGAAAGTCATCGACAGGGCGCTTGCCGCCAACCGAGAGCCGATATCGCTGCTGGTCGAAGAACCGTGGATTGAAGGCATGGCCGGAACCTTCGCGCTCATCGACAACCGATGGGGCACCGACATTCCCGTGTACGTGGCCTCCCCCGAACAGCTCAAGCAGCTGACCGGCTATCGTCTGCACCGAGGCGCGTTGGCTGCGATGAAACGTTGGCCTTTGCCCAGCGTCGAAGAAGTTTGCCAAGGGGCACGCCGCGTCGCGGTCATGGAGAATATCGTTGACCACACCAATGTCGGCGCGCTTATGCGCTCCGCGGCCGCGTTGGATGTCGATGCCGTGTTGGTAACGCCTTCTTGCGGCGATCCGCTGTATCGGCGCGCCGCCCGCGTGTCGATGGGCACGGTGTTTCAGATTCCGTGGACACGCATCGGCGGAGATGATAAGCATTACTGGCCGTTCGCCGGCATGCAGGAATTGCGCGATCTTGGATTCACGACCGTTGCGATGGCTCTTGAGGACGACTCCATTTCGTTGGAAGAACTCGTTCGCCGCTTGAACAATGCCGACGACGAAAAAGACCATATCGATAAGTTGGCGCTGATTTTCGGCACTGAAGGCGATGGCCTGTCGCATCACACCATCTCCCGTGCCGACCTGACGGTGAAGATTCCCATGAGCCACGGAGTGGACAGTCTTAACGTTGCCGCTTCGAGCGCCGTAGCCTTCTATTCAACTGCTGTTCGCTAAAACAATCCGCAAATTTTCAAGACTCGCGGTGCAAACTCCTTGCATGTTGCAAAAAATATGCAATTATTGAGTGCGTAAGCGGTTTGCGATGATGCAGACCACCAATGTGTGCGGTGTCATAACGACGCTCTAGGAGAGGAGTTCTCATGGCGAAGAATCCGAAAATTCTTTCCATCGTGCTTGCAGGTGGTGAAGGCACCCGTCTGATGCCTTTGACTAGGGACCGAGCAAAGCCGGCTGTTCCATTCGGCGGCGTGTTCCGACTGATTGACTTCCCGTTGAGCAATCTGGTCAATTCCGGCTACATGCAGACCGTGGTGCTCACCCAGTACAAGTCCCATTCGCTTGATCGCCATATTTCCACAGTGTGGCGTTTCTCGCCGTTGCTCGGCAACTATGTCTCCCCTGTTCCCGCCCAGCAGCGTCTCGGCAAGCACTGGTATCTCGGTTCCGCCGACGCCGTCTATCAGACCATCAACATCATCGAAGACGTGCAGCCGGATATTGTGGTGATCGTCGGCGCCGACCACGTTTACCGTATGGACTTCCAGCAGATGGTGCAGCAGCACATCGAATCCGGCGCGGAGTTCACGGTGGCGGGTATTCGCCAGCCGATCAGCCAGTCCAACCAGTTTGGCGTGATCGAGGTTGATCCGGAACACCCGAGCATGATCAAAAGCTTCCAGGAGAAGCCGCAGACCACGACTGGTCTGCCGGATGATCCGAACTCCATCCTCGCTTCCATGGGTAATTACGTTGCCAACACGGACGCTCTGTTTGAGGCTCTGGCGCTCGATGAAAAGGCCGAAGACACCAAGCATGATATGGGTGGCGACATCGCTCCGTACTTCGCGGCTCGCAATGAGGCCGGCGTCTACGACTTCAATTCCAACGAGATTCCGGGAGCGACGCCAACCGATCATGCCTACTGGCGCGACGTGGGTACTCTGAAGCAGTTCTACGATGCACATATGGATCTGATCTCCTATGTGCCGGAGTTCAACCTGTACAATACCGAATGGCCGATCTACACGCTGTCCGGCAATCTGCCGCCTGCAAAGTTCGTGCATGCCGGGCGTGACCGTCTTGGACACGCCACCGATTCGATCGTCTCCCCCGGCGTCATCGTGTCGGGTGGCGAAGTGCACCATTCCGTGCTTTCACCGAACGTACGTATCCACTCGTGGTCGCAGGTCGTCGATTCGATTCTGTTCGACGGCGTGACCATCAATCGTCGAGCACGCGTCTACAAGGCGATTCTCGACAAGAATGTTGTGCTTACCGAGAATTCGACCGTCGGTATTGATACCGAACATGATCTGGCTCGTGGCTTCACCGTCACGCCGGAAGGCATCACTGTGGTGCCGAAGGGTACTGTGGTCGACGACTGACGTTCTGCCGCACACAGAACAAAAGCGTGCTTCCCAGCGTCGGGAGCACGCTTTTTTATGTCGTTTTTATGTCGCTATACTGTCAGTATTTCGGAAGATTATCGAAGTTGAAGCCAAGTGCAGCCAACTGTTCGCGTCCTTCCGGAGTGATCTTTTCCATGCTCCAACGCGGCTGCCATGTCCAATCGATACGGAATTCCTCAACGAGGCCTGCAAGGGTGCTTGCGCACTCGTCTTCAATCAAATCGGTCAGCGGGCATGCCGGAGTGGTCAGCGTCATCGTAATGATGGCACGGCCAAGCTCATCGATTTCAATGCCGTATACTAAGCCCAAATCAATCACGTCAATGCCGAGTTCCGGATCAATGACCTGATGTAGTGCTTCCTTCACATCAGCGGCGGTCGCATGTCCGATATCATCGACGGCCTTCAATGCGATGCCGTCATCCTGCTCCTCGGAACAGCCGCATGCTCCGGCCTGATTGCCACAGCCACAAGCATCCTGCTTGATGTTCTCGTGTTCGATTTCCACTGGTTTGCCGTCCTTGAATCCTTTGGCGAGATTAGGGTTAAGCATGACGCGACGCGCAGCGGCTTCATCATTGCCCAATGCCTTGGCAACGGAATCGAAAATCGAGGCCTGCGGTTCTGGGACCAAGGTATCGCTCATTGTCGCTCCATATTTGATTTGAGTATATCCTGTTGAGTAGCCTATCGTGTTGGCTGGAGTTTGTCGACGGTGTTTCGTTCACTGTAGGCACAATGCACGAAACACCGGTCCACTTGCGGAAAGATGCTTGTCACGCCTTCGCAGACAACGCCTTAGCCACGGAATCCTTCATGCCTTCCCAACCAAGCAATGCGCATTTGATACGCATCGGATACTTAGAAACTCCTTGGAAAACGATGCCGTCCTCAAGGGATTCTTCCGCGGATTCATCATCCAGTCCCTTGCCACGTGATTCCATGAGCTTATGGAAGGTATTAGCCAAGTTCATGGCCTCATCCACGGTTTTGCCTTCCACAAGGTCGACCATCACCGAAAGGCTGGCTTGTGAAATGGAACAACCATGACCGTCCCACACCAATCGTTCGATAACATGCGGCTCCTGGTCGGAAACCTCCACGTGCACGGTGGCCTCGTCTCCACAGGTCGGATTGAACTGATGGGACTCGCCAGGAGTGCAATACTCGTGAACCGCCTGAACCGTAGCGTTTCCCGATTGGGAAGCATGTTCAGAAGCCAGATCCGGAGCGAAATGCTCCCTGCCATGCGGATTCTTTGAGGCTTCGAGAATGACCTCCTGATACATCTGCTCGAGATCGTCGCCAGACAATGCAAAATCACTCATATGTGCTACTTAACTCCAAAGAACGGACGGACCTTCTTCAACGCCTCAACCAACGCCTGTGCGTCTTCGACGCAGTTGTAGATGCCACTGGATGCACGGTTGGACGCATATACACCGAAATGGCGGTGCACCGGCTGCGCACAATGGTGACCGACACGGATGGCGATGCCTTGCGCATCGATGAACTGGCCGACGTCATGCGGGTGAACGCCTTCGATTTCGAAAGCAACCGTGCCGATACGTTGCTCGTTGGCATGCGGTCCAAGAATGCGTACACCCTCGATCTGCCCCATCTTGAGCAGTTCTCCTGCGATAACGCGTTCGTGGGCTTCAAGGTTTTCCATGCCAATGTTCATTAGCCACTCGGCTGCAACGCCTGCTGCGACGACTTGGGCAACTGGCTGTGTGCCCGCCTCGAAACGTGCCGGGGGTGCCATGTATTGCGCTTCCTGATCCATCCAGGCAAGTTCCACCATGGATCCGCCGAAATTCGCCGGAGGCAACGCTTCGAGCATCTCACGCTTGCCATATAGGAAGCCGACGCCCGTTGGACCGTACATCTTATGCGCGCTCCATGCGGCGAAATCCACGTCCAATGCGTGAAAATCGATCTTCAGGTGCGGCACGGACTGACATGCGTCAAGCACAACTACTGCGCCCACCTCGTGCGCACGCTTCACAATCGGCGCAATATCGGTGATGGCACCAGTGGTGTTGCCTACATGGGTGACGGCCACGATCTTCGTACGCTCGGTGATTACCTCATCTGCGGTGTTGGCAAGGATTCGTCCTTCATCGTCCAGATCAAACCATTTCAATGTCGCTCCGGTACGTGCGGCAAGTTCCTGGAATGGCAGCAACACAGAATGATGTTCAGCTTTGGATACGACGATCTCGTCTCCCGGCTTCACAGCGAAACGTCGTGCCACTTCTCCCCCACGCCCTTGGGATGCGTTACCGAAGGCGGTCGCCAACAGATTCAATCCTGCCGTGGCGCCGGAAGTGACGACGATTTCTTCCTCGCCTTCAACCGCATTGGCTCCGACAAGACGCGCCACCTTGGCACGCGCCTCCTCGAACGCCATGGTGCTGCGTGCGGCAAGTTCATGCGCTCCACGATGCACACCGGCGTTGATGGTGCGATAGAAATCGCTTTCGGCGTCGATCACGCATTGCGGCTTCTGAGAAGTCGCCGCGGAATCCAAATAAACGAGCTGATGGCCATGAATCTTCTGATTGAGAATCGGAAATTCCCTACGGATCGCTGCGAAACCGGTCATGCCAGCGCGCTTTCGGAATCAGCACCTTCCGGCAGGTATGCGTCATAGCCGGATTCCTCAAGCTCGTCGGCCAGTTCAGGACCACCAGTCTTGACGAAGTGGCCGGCCGCAAACACATGCACGATATCCGGCTTGATGTACTTGAGGATTCGGGTGTAATGCGTGACCATGAGGATGCCGAACTGGCTGGCTTCCTTGGCGCGGTTCACACCCTCGGAGACGATACGCAACGCGTCGACATCCAGACCGGAGTCGGTTTCGTCAAGGATGGCGAACTTCGGCTTGAGAAGCTCGAGCTGCAGCACTTCGGCACGCTTCTTTTCACCGCCGGAGAAACCCTCGTTCACGGAACGGGTGGCGAACTTCGGATCCATCTTCAGGCGTTTCATCGCTTCAGACAGTTCCTTGGTCCAGGTACGGATGGCTGGAGCCTTGCCGTCGACTTCGGTTTTTGCGGTGCGCAGGAAGTTGGTCATCGACACACCCGGCACTTCGACCGGATACTGCATGGCCAAGAAGATACCCGCCTTGGCTCGCTCGTCCGGAGTCATCTTGAGGATGTCTTCGCCGTCGAGCAGCACCTGTCCGGAATCGACCACGTACTTGGGATGGCCCGCCAGCGTGTATGCCAGCGTGGATTTGCCGGATCCGTTCGGTCCCATGATGGCATGGGTTTCGCCGGAGTTGACGGTCAGGTTCACGCCTTTGAGGATCGGCTTGATGCCGTCCTTGGTTTCGACGTGGGCGTACAGATCTTTGATTTCAAGAGTTGACATGGTTTTCGCTCCTACGTTCTACTTCTCTTCCAACACCTGGGCGATTGCGTCATTCTCGCCGCGTGCCAGGCGCATATCGATAACGTTCATGAGATGTTCGCTGATTGCGGGAATGCCGATTTCCTCGACGAGTTCGCCGAAGAAGCCTCGCACCACAAGTTTGCGGGCTTCGGTTTCCGGAATGCCACGGGACTGCAGATAGAACAGCTCCTCATCGTCGAAACGACCGACGGAAGAGGCATGTCCAGCTCCGATGATGTTGCCGTTTTCGATTTCCAGATTCGGTTCGGAATCGGCGATCGCGCCCGGAGTAAGTACCAGATTGCGGTTGAGCTCATACGAGTCAGTACCCGGCGCGGTCGGGGCGATCAGCGCGTTGCCGACCCATGTGGAGTGCGCGTCCTTGCCGTCAAGAGCGCCTTTATATACCACACGACTCTTACATTCGGGATAGTTGTGCACAACCATGGTGCGATGTTCGATATGCTCGCCCGGATCCACGAAGTAGATACCAAGCATATTGAGATCGCCTTGGCCGCCGCCGAAATCCTGATCCATACGGATTCGAACAACGTCGCCGCCAAGCGTGACCACGGAATGACGCAGGGACGCGCCCTCTCCCATGTGGATGCGCTGGTTGCCCACATGCTTGGATCCCTTGTTCCACTCCTGAATGAATGTGGTGGACACATGGGAGTCCTTACCTGTGAGGATCTCCACGCCTTCGGCGATACGTGCATCGCCGTCATGCTCCACAACAACATCAGCGTGGGCGCGGTCAGCTGCGATGATCACCAAATGGAAAGCATCCAAGTCGGTTCCGGCACCATGCACCTTGACAAGTACTGGTTGCTCGATTTCACCCTCAATGCGCAGAATTCCAGCACGGGATGTGGAATTCCATTGCACCGCGGACACGCGATCGCAAGGCTTGGAAACAATGCCTGTATCGGCGTCTCCCGGCTTGCCTTCGCTATAGGTCACGCCTTCAGTGAGAGCCGTGCCGTCGATCATAGTGACGGCAATCTGGGTTTCGTTCGACGGCGTAAACGGTTCAAAGAACTCTTCGACGCGTTCCACAGGGGTATAACGCCAATCATCCTGCTTGCGGTCGGGCACTTCGAATGCGTCCACATCGAATGAACGCGGCGAGCGATCCGCCGAAGATGGCATGGCCGCCGGATTCGCATACGGATCGTTCGGATCCGCGACGGGAATGTTGATTTCCTGAGTTTGTGCCATGGTAATCAGCCCACCGATCCTTCCATCTGCAGTTCAACCAGTCGGTTCAGTTCAAGCGCGTATTCCATCGGCAGCTCACGGCTGATAGGCTCCACGAAGCCTCGCACGATCATGCCCATGGCCTCGTCTTCGGAAAGACCGCGGCTCATCAGGTAGAACAGCTGGTCTTCGGAAACCTTGGAAACCGTAGCCTCATGTGCCATGGAAACATCGTCTTCGCGCACGTCCACATGCGGGTAGGTGTCGGAGCGACTGAACTCATCGACAAGCAGTGCATCGCATACCGTCGAGTTGGACGATCCTTCGGCACCCTTGACGATTTTGACGAGACCACGATACGCGGAACGTCCACCGCCGCGGGAAATCGACTTCGCCACAATGGTGGAGCTGGTGTGCGGTGCAAGGTGGATCATCTTCGCACCGGTATCCTGATACTGGCCCTTACCTGCGAAGCCAAGCGACATGGTGCTGGCCTTCGCATACGGCTCGGCAAGAATGCAGGCCGGATACTTCATGGTTGCCTTAGAACCAATGTTGCCATCGACCCATTCCATAGTGCCGCCTTCACGCACGTAGGCACGCTGCGTCACCAGATTGTAGACGTTGTTCGACCAGTTCTGCACGGTGGTGTAGCGCACGCGGGCATGTGGCTCAACGAAAATCTCCACTACGCCGGAATGCAGCGAATCGGTCGAGTAGATCGGCGCGGTGCAGCCTTCCACATAATGCACGTACGATCCCTCATCGGCAATAATCAACGTGCGTTCGAACTGACCCATGTTCGGCGTGTTGATACGGAAGTATGCCTGCAGCGGAATATCGACATGCACACCTTTCGGCACGTAGACGAACGATCCACCGGACCATGCGGCGGTGTTCAATGCCGAGAATTTGTTGTCGTTGCTTGGAATGCACTTGCCGAAATACTTCTTGACGATTTCCGGATATTTCTGCACCGCAGTGTCGGTGTCGACGAAAATCACGCCTTGGTCTTCGAGATCCTTCTGGATCGAGTTGTAGATGACTTCGGATTCATACTGTGCCGCGACGCCGGAGACAAGACGGCTTTTTTCCGCTTCCGGAATGCCAAGCTTGTCATACGTCGTGCGGATCTCATCAGGCAATTCCTCCCAGGTCGTGGCCTGCTTGTCGATCGGCTTGACGTAATACTTGAAATCGTCGGCGTCAAAATCCTTCAGATCGACACCCCATTGAGGCATCGGACGGTTGATGAAATCGCGATAGCCTTCCAATCGCTTTTCCAGCATCCATTCCGGCTCGTTCTTATCTGCGGAAATGGCGCGCACGACGTTCTCGTCAATGCCTTTTTTTGCCGCTTCTCCGGCGAAATCCGTGTCATGCCATCCGTACGTATAGTCGCCGAACTGCTGGATGATTTCGTCATCCTGCTTGATTTTATCTTCGTTCACTCGCGTGCGATCAGCCACATATTGGCTCATCTCCACGTCAGCTGCGGCATTGGGCGCTTGGTTCTCTGCCACCGTACGCTGCCTCCAATCACTCGTTTGTACTTATGACAACCTAACAGAACGTGGGGTGAAACACTAGCACCCCTTTCGCCATTCGGCAATGATTTGTCGTGATTTATCTTACATAGCGCAAAGGCGGAAGCCGAACATCAGTCTTCCGCCTGTGCGTCTTTCTGTCGATAGCCCGCGAATCAGGCCTGAACGTGAACCGTCGTTCCCATTAGGCACCAATTGTAGAACCATTCGGCCTGATCCCAGCCGACGCCGACGCAACCATGGGATGTGTTCTTCCCCATAGCTTGAATGCTGCTGTCGTTGAACGCGCTCTGGGTAGCGATGCGGTGAATCGCACATCCGGTCTTTGAGAAGTAGTTGACGAATCCAACATCCTTAACATCCCACTTCTCGGTGCTTCCGTTCGATAGGGTAAGCGAGCCACTCATGTTCTGAGATTGGTATTTGAGCCACACTTTGAAGTCGCCGTCAGGCGTACAGTTGTCGTAGGAGTTCGGATCGCAGTAGGTTGGCGTACACAAGTCGCCGCTCGGCTGGCACTGGCCCGTCTGATAATCGTTGCCCTGACCGGCAGACATATGCATGACACGGACGGTCTGCCCATTTTCAATGGCTGTAACGGTATGCGAAGACAAGCTGACCACCACGGTACGTGTGGTTTTTTTCTCATTCTGTGGGTCGCAAGTGCCTTGGATATTTACTGAATCAGAGCCTTTGGCAAACGCCTCAGCGGCATCACGGCCAACATTGGTGTCACCACCATCAGAAACGGTTATGCCATCATGCCCAGCTACATTGGTTTGCAGCACATCACCGACACTATTAACGATGACATCACCATCAACTCGATCCGCATGGAAATTCGATTTGATGGAATCATTATAGTATTGCTGCAATTTGTCCCCGTCGATGATCAAAGAGCCATTTCGGGTTTGATTATTGCCGAGCTTCTCACTATCCGGTCCAAGCGTGATGGCCGATGCGATGGACTGCGCGCCGAATTCCGCAACTTTATGGTCGCCGATTTTGATAGCCACCGGCTTCGCTATCCACGCGTCAGCAGAAGCCTTGGCCTCGTTGGCTTGGTCATCCGTGATGACGGGATCAGTAACCTTATTTTTAAGAGTCACCATTTGAGCGGTCTGCTTGCCGAAGGACTCAAGCACGTTCTTGGCTTCTTTGACGATATCCGTCACATCGATACCAGTCCCCTGTTGGCCTGGCGTCACATCGAAGGCGGTACCATCCGCGTTGAGCTGTAGCGACGGGTTGGTGGCGGACACGGACTGCACTCCCAACATGTCACCTACCGTCTGGGCACTGACTCGAGAATCGTCGAAAGACTCGACGTCGACATCCTCACGGGTCCAGAATGCATACTTCTGGAAAAAGGAATCGTTACGTTTCGCGTTCATCACATTTTCGGCGATGGACTCCGCGTCAATGGCGACGCCAAGATCCTTCAACGTGACTTTCTTACTCGTTCCCTCATAGGAAACGGGAACCGTCAATGATTCCGCCGTATCGGAAATCTCTTGGATGATATGATCTCGGGATTGTCCTGTCATGGACTTGCCCCAGAGCGTGACACCTGGCAACGCATGTGACTGGAAGAACCAGTATCCGCCGCCGGACACGACACCGAGAAGAAGCATCACCGCGAGAACAATCCACAGCCACAACAGGTGGCGCTTCTTGCTGGCATTCACAGTCAACGCTGCGCCATCATCAATGGGATCGGCCGTTTCGGCAAACGAATCCAAGCTCACCTGCGAGATGACTTTTGGGTCATCGCCCATGTTTGGGAAGGCGAACTTACCATTGCCGCTTTCCGGAGAATCCATATCGTTCAAGCTCATGCTCCCTCGTAAAGGTTTTTCATTACGAATACGTCTTGTTGGTAATTCAAGGCCAGGCCCCTATTATGCAACATGGTCATGAACTCCTTTGGACTCATGACCATGTTGCATATCGGGTTATCCGACGTTAATCACAATTCGTCGATTTAGCGCTCCTGCTGGTGGTCCAGAGCAGCCTTGACTAGACCTGCGAACAGCGGGTGCGGCTTGGTCGGGCGGGACTTGAACTCAGGATGAGCCTGAGTGGCCACATAGAACGGGTGCACTTCGCGAGGAAGTTCGACGAACTCGGTGAGTTCGCCGTCCGGGCTCTGGCCGGAAATGCGCAGACCCGCTTCACGCAGACGGTCCTTATATGCCACGTTCACTTCGTAACGGTGACGATGGCGCTCAGTGACATGCGTGGTGCCGTACAGTTCCGCAACGATGGAACCTTCTTCAAGCTCAGCAGGATAGGAGCCAAGACGCATGGTGTGTCCCATGTCACCATTGCCAGCGACGATGTCTTTCTGCTCCTCCATGGTTGCGATGACCGGGGTCGCACAATCGGGCTCGAACTCGGTGGAGTTCGCGTCCTCCAAGCCGAGGACGTGGCGGGCGTATTCGATGACCATGGACTGCAGGCCGAGGCACAGGCCGAGAGCCGGCAGCTTGTTCTCACGGGCGAACTTCAGGGCGCCGATCTTGCCGTCGATGCCGCGGATACCGAAGCCTCCGGGAACGACAATGCCGTCGACTTGGTCGAGCGCGGCGGCCGCACCCTCCTCGGTCTCGCACTTATCGGCGGCGACCCACTTGACGTTCACCTTGGCATAGTTGGCGAAACCACCGGCCTTGATGGCTTCGGTGACAGACAGGTAGGCATCCGGCAGATCGATGTACTTGCCGACGATGGCGATGTTCACCTCATGCTTCGGGTGGTGCACACGCTCCAGCAGGTCCTCCCACTCGTCCCAATCGACATCGTGGAACGGCAGGCCGAGTTCGCGCACGACATAGGCATCGAGGCCTTCGTCGAACAGGGTCTTCGGCACGTCGTAGATGCTCGGGGCGTCCACACAGTTGACCACGCCTTCGGAATCCACGTCGCACATCAGGGAGATCTTGTCCTTGATGGACTGGTTCAACGGACGGTCGGAACGCAACACCAGGGCATCCGGGGAGATGCCGAGCTGACGCAGCATCATGACGGAGTGCTGGGTCGGCTTGGTCTTGAGCTCATGGGCGGCAGCAATGTACGGCACCAAGGAGACGTGCACGAACATGCAGTTTTCGGCGCCCAGATCGCGGCGGACCTCACGCGCGGCCTCCAAGAACGGCTGGGATTCGATGTCGCCGACGGTGCCACCGATTTCGGTGATGATCACGTCGACGTCATCGGACGCCTGCGCACGCATGCGGGACTTGATTTCGTTGGTGATGTGCGGGATGACCTGCACGCACTGTCCAAGGTATTCGCCGGCGCGTTCCTTGCGCAGCACTTCCTGGTAGATCTGACCGGTGGTAACGTTCGCCTTTTGGCTCAGATACACGTCAAGGAAACGCTCATAGTGGCCGATGTCGAGATCGGTTTCGGCGCCGTCCTCGGTGACATAGACTTCACCATGCTGGAACGGATTCATAGTGCCCGGATCAACGTTGATGTACGGATCGAGCTTCTGCTGCAAAACCTTGATGCCACGGCTACGAAGTAGGCGACCAAGGGAGGAGGCGGTCAGGCCTTTGCCGAGAGAGGAAACAACGCCACCGGTGACAAAAATATGCTTGGTAACGTGCTCTTGAGAATTGCCATGTGTTCTTCTAACCATGGAACTCCAGTCTATCAGCGGCATAAGACGCGGCGTGTTTCTTCAATGCGAAAATGCGGGGCCATCGTCTCTTCGATGATCCCGCCTAGCAAAAGTAGGAAATACAGTCAGTCAATCAGATTCAGTTCTTCTTTCTGTGGGAAGTCGCGAATGCGAATGCTATGTCAAAAGTCACCGTGGCCAATACGAATCACGTGATGGCGGAACCTGTCTTCGGGCTCTTCCAGCTGGAGTCGGCAGGCTTGCAGTAGATAGTGACGCTTCTATCATCCGGTAGTGTCTCGTCATCTTTCTGGTTCGCATCAGGATCGGACGGATCGGCGGCCCCGGTGGATGCCGGATGCCTACCGGAAAGCATCCGGCATGTATTGCGTTGCTTGGCAGTCCCAATCAGAACTCGAAAAACGTTACTTAGCTTCCAGCAGGTGCGCGACGGCGTCCAAAGCGAGCTTGTATCCGTAGAAGCCCATGCCAGTGATAGTGCCGGTGGCGACCGGTGAAATCACGGAGCGTTTGCGGAACTCGTCGCGCGCGGACGGATTGGATATATGCACCTCCATCAGCGGCAGACCCTCGTCAATCACCATGTGGGCGGCGTCCGCAAGACCGTAGGAGTAATGGGTGAATGCGGCGGGGTTCATCACGATGGGCGTCTTCTCATCGGCGGCCTGATGCATCCAGCCGATCATCTCGGCCTCGTCATCGCTCTGGCGGACCTCCACGTCAAGCCCGAGTTCCGCACCCCACTGCGTGCACAACTCGCGCAGGGTCTCAAGATCCTGCTTGCCGTACACGTCGGGCTGTCGCACGCCAAGACGACCGAGATTCGGTCCATTGACGACTACTACTTTAGTCATGTTCAAACTCCCCTGTTATTACTGCTGAATGCGGCGGAACGCCTCTTCGACGGCATCCGCGGGTGGATCCTCAAGATGAATCGGATGCCCAATCCTGTCAAGCACCACAAAACGAAGTTTGTTGCCGCGGGCCTTCTTGTCTCGATGCATTAAAGCGAGCACATCGTCCCACGTACCGTTGTTCCAAGACGTGGGCAAGCCCAGCGAGCCCAGCAGCGAACGATGGTAGTCCACAAGATCCTGATCGATGTATCCCAGAAGATGCGACAGTTCAGCCGCATACACGCATCCGACCGCCACCGCATTGCCATGACGCCAACGGAAATGCTCAAGCTTTTCGATGGCATGGCCGAGAGTATGCCCATAGTTCAGGAATTCGCGCAGTCCCGCCTCCTTAAGATCGGCGGACACATGGTAGGCCTTCACGCTCACGGTATGTTCGATCAGCTCTGCGACCACATCCTTCAAATCGGAATCCAGGAACGTCGACCCGTCGAAGGCACGCAGTTCATCGGCATAATCCTCAAGAATCTGCAGAATTTCCGGATCCATGATGAAACCGGACTTGACGACCTCACCCAAGCCCTCGATGAAAATGTCGTTCGGCAACGATGTGAGCGACTTTAGGTCGGCGAGCACTCCTGCCGGAGTGTAGAACGAACCGACCAGATTCTTTCCCTGCGGCGTATTGATGCCAGTTTTGCCACCGGTCGAAGCGTCAACCATGGCAAGCAGCGATGTCGGGCAGTTCACATAGCGAATGCCACGCATCCATGTGGCTGCCACAAAACCAGCCAAATCGGTTGCCGCTCCACCGCCAAGGCCGACGATCGCATCGGAACGGGTGAAACCCTCATCGCCCAAACGCTGCCAAATACCGTTGGCTACCTCGATGGTCTTTCCAGCCTCCGCATCGGGAATGATAATGTCGTACGCATCATAGCCCGCCTGCCGAAGCAGCGTGCGCGCACGATCCGAATGACGCTGCACCGGCTGTGTGTGGATAAGCGCCACCTTGACGGGCTTGCTGCCCAAAACCTGTGGAAGCTGTCCCATCACACCCTCGCCGATACGAACATCGTACGGTTCGATGGTGGAACCGGTGACATGTACTATACGTTGATCAATCATTTCCATCAGCTTTCTCGCTGCCGCCTGCGGAGACTGGCCGCGTGTGCCCACATGCACGTTCGCCACGCACCTGAACACCGGGTCACGTTCCTTATAAAGTTTCTTCCAACGCATATTGGCATCGCCGTTGAGCATCGGACGACCTCCACCACGATTCGCGCGCTCCATGGCCTCTTCCGGATCAGCCATCAAATACACGACCTTGCCACCAGACGCAACGTATCTCGCCAATCCCTCCTGGATGGAAGGTGTCATCGGCGCGCCCCCGCCCAAGGAAAAGATGCCATCGAAATCCTCAAGCATGTCAAGCACAACATCGCTTTCCAGCTCACGAAATTCCGGCTCGCCGTACTTTTCGAAATATTCGGGGATTCGCATTCCCACATCATGTTCGATCTCATTATCGGCATCGGCAAACGGCAGATTCATCATCCGCGCCACTTCCTTGCCGACACGTGTTTTGCCCGCGCCCATCATGCCGATGATCACGGCGACAGGCCTGCGCATACCAGCCATGAAACGAATCACCTCATATGCTCAGGCCAGGAGGCAATGTACTGTTCGGCATTACGCTTAGTCTCGGCAACGCAGTCGCCGCCGAACTTCTCAAGCACATACTGCGCGATGGTCAGACGCACCATTGCCTCGGCCACAACCGCGGCCGCCGGAACCGCGGTGCTGTCGGAACGTTGGTTGATGGCCTGCGCCGGTTCGCCTGTGGTCACATCAACGGTTCGCAACGCCTTCGGAATGGACGGAATTGGCTTCATGGCCGCACGCACCACGATCGGCTGGCCGTTCGACATGCCACCCTCGATACCACCGGCACGGTTGCTCAGACGGGAGATACGACCGTCCTCGCCCACCACCATCTCATCATGGGCCTGAGAACCAGGACGCATGGCTTCAAGGAAACCGTCACCGATTTCCACACCCTTGATGGCCTGAATGCCCATCAAGGCGCTTGCCAAAGCCGCATCAAGACGGCGATCCGACTCGACATAGGTACCGACGCCCGCAGGAACGCCGTACACCACGACCTCAATCACACCGCCCAACGTGTCAGCGTTCTCTTTCGCCTCATCGATGCGGGCGATCATCTGCTTTTCCGCTTCCTTGTCAAGCGTACGCACCGGAGAGGCATCCAATGCTTCAAGGTCCTCCGGCTTAGGAAGCGTGGCCTGCTGCGGATCGGTAATGCCCGCGCCGCCGATGGAGAGCACATGTGAAACGGTGCGGATGCCGAATGTCTGCTCCAGGAACTGCTTGGCAACCTCGCCCAGCGCCACACGAGAAGCCGTCTCGCGTGCGGAAGAACGTTCCAGCACCGGACGAGCGTCATCAAAACCGTATTTGCGCATGCCAGTCAGGTCAGCATGCCCCGGGCGCGGGCGGGACAGCGGGGCATTGCGCCCCTCACGAGCAATCTCATGATCAAGCGGATCGGCGCTCATCACTTCGGTCCACTTCGGCCACTCGGTGTTGGCGATCTCAATGGCCACCGGAGAGCCGATGGTCTCACCGAAACGCACGCCGGTAAGCATACGAACCTTGTCCTGCTCGAACTTCATACGTGCGCCACGGCCATATCCAAGACGACGACGCGCCAACGCGCCGACAATATCCTCCGTAGTGACGTGGACGCCCGCAGGCAGCCCCTCGATCATGGCGACAAGCGCCTCGCCGTGCGATTCACCTGCTGTCTGCCAGCGCAACATGCCAACTCCTTTTCTTCCGAATGCAACTAGTGGACTATCTTAACGGTATGTGGTACATGATTTGCCTGCCGAGTCTGCTCTGTGGACTAGCCGTCAGCGTTGAAGACATCCGTTCACGTCGCATCCCGCGCACATGGGTCGCCGCAGGATGCGTAGTGCAGATTATCGTAAACCTCATATACGCGCTCTATGCCAACGCACTATTCTTGGCGCTGCAGGCACTGCTCTTCGCCGCGCTGTCGGCGGCGCTGCAATGCGCTCTTGCTTTAGTGAAACCCGGATCGTTGGGATTTGGCGACGTCACGACCACGTTGCTTATGGGTTTGGCCGTCGGCATGTTCGGTCTGTTCGCCGTAGTGTCTTGGTGGCTTGCCGTCGGCGTGGTCGGCTTGTGCTGGATTGCCCTATGGACACGTTTTGATCCGCAAAAGCATACTTCTTACGCCGGTAGAACGCCATTCGCCCCGGCGATTGTGGCGACCGGGGCGATAGGCATTGCAGTTGGCGTTATGTTCTGATCAGTTCGCGTTTTCGTTGTTGTTCTTATACTCGTCGCGAATCTTCCAGAACTCGTCTTCCGTTTCAACGAATTTTGTTTCGCCGGTTTGCAGATTGGTGGTGACGAAATACATCCACTTGCCTTCCGGAGGATTGATGGATGCCTTGATGGCGTCGTCTCCCGGATTGCTGATTGGCGTAGGCGTCAGCCCCTTGTGAATGCGGGTATTGTACGGATTGCTGTCATCGTTCAGCTGGTCATCGGTAAGACGGCTCGCGGAAATGCCTAGACCATAGGCGACAGTCGTGTCCATACCGAGTGCCATGTCACTGTCGATACGGTTGAGAATAACCCTTGCGACCTGCCCGTAGTATCTGTCACTGCCCACTTCAGATTCAGCAATGGACGCGATGATCAAAATGCTTTCACGTTCGCTGCCGGTTGGCACACCCAAATCATCCAACTTGGCGATGCGCGCATCGACCATGCTCTTGATAATATCCTTAGCGGACTTGTTCTGCGCATTGTAGGCGCCAGGCTCAAGCCAGCCTTCGAATTTGCCACCGGCTTCTTCAGGAAGGATTCCCGATCCCCCACCATCTATGATGGCTTGGAATTCCGAAACATCTATGCCCGATGCCTGTGCCGCATTCGCGATGACATCAGACACGCGCTCACCGGCCTTGACTTCGGCGAAGCCTCCGGCCTTGCTTTGGTCAGACAAAATCTTGACCACGTCGGATGCCTTCATATGCGTCTTCAAAGCGTACGATCCCGGATACAACGTGGCCGAGGCCCCGCTTACCGCAGAAGTAAACGCGGCAGCGGACTTGACGATCTTCGCTTTGACAAGGTTCTCAGCGATTTCGGCGGGGCCTTGGCCGGATTCTACGGTAAAGGTCACTTCCTTATCGCCTGATCCCGTG
Source organism: Bifidobacterium sp. N4G05 (assembly GCF_002742445.1). Lineage (GTDB taxonomy): Bacteria > Actinomycetota > Actinomycetes > Actinomycetales > Bifidobacteriaceae > Bifidobacterium > Bifidobacterium hominis. The sequence goes on from NZ_NJNQ01000007.1 coordinate 71,037, forward strand.
TAATCCTCGATTTGGCTCTGCGAATTCGCTTCGTTCGCGGCCTTCCAATGTTTCAATGCACGTACTCCGAAGAATACGCCGACACCGATCAGAACAACTACCACAAGTGAGGCAATAATCGTGAGGTACAGACGACGACGCTTTTGTTTTCTGCGACGACGCATGTCTCTACGCGATTTCGGCGGCTGCGGAGGCATTGCCGAGTTGAAGGATGTGCTATCCGACGAATCCACCCATTGCGCGTTATCGGAGAAAAAATCATCGAGATTATCGGTCACAGGTCTCTCTCCTCTTGCCTCTCTCTTCTGTCGATTGCTGTCTGCAGTATCACCACCGCTGACTGTTGATCGACCATCGGACGATGCTCACGTCCACCGATTTGCGCATCGAACAGCTGATGATGCGCAGTCACCGTGGTCAGTCGCTCGTCAACCAATTCGATGGTTGGAACTTGCGTCAACGAGTATTCATCATCCTCCACCGCGGCGCGCAGTCTTCTCTCAAGGTTAACAGTCCACCGACGTGCCTTCTTCGCGCTTCTGCCTTCTTCTCCGCTTAGCAGCAACGGCAACCCGACTACCACATGGTCGACTGATTCGTCTTCGATGACGTCAACGACCTCATCCAATGCGCGAAATGAATCCCCGTAGACTTGAATGTTGCCTGCAGGGTGTGCGAGGGTGATGCCGGGGTCAGACAGTGCGAGTCCGACCCTAGCATCACCCAAATCAATGCCAAGCCAAACCATGCTTGGTGGCTCAGCCCTTCATGGCCTGGTGGGCCAAAGCTTCGAGAGCCTCGTCAATCTTGGTGGCGTCCGCGCCGCCACCCTGAGCGAAGTCCGGCTTGCCGCCGCCACCGCCGCCGAGAATCTTGGATGCGCCTCGAACGAGATCTCCCGCCTTGATACCCTGCTTGCGTGCGGCCTCATTGGTGGCCACGGCAACCATAGGCTTGCCTTCCTCATTCACGCCGGCGAGGGCCACCACGACCGGGGTTTCCTCACCGAGCTGGCCACGGACGTCAAGCACGGTCTTGCGTAGCGCGTCGAAGGAACCGAAATGCTCGACGTTCTTCGCGGCCACCTTGACCGGAGCCTGAGAAGTCTTGGCCTCAGCAACCAGAGCCGGAACGGAAGCCGAAAGCTGGGATTCATACATAGCTGCAAGACGACGATCGGATTCCTTGAGCTTGGCGAGCAACGCGTTCACGCGGTCTGCCAGCTCATCCGGACGGGCGTTAACCATGTCGGAAAGCTGTGATACCAACGCATGCTCGCGAGCGTTGAACTCGTAAGCGCTTTCGCCCACGACCGCATCGACACGGCGCACTCCGGAACCGATGGAAGCTTCGGACATGATGTTGACCGCGCCGATCTTACCTACATGATCAACGTGGGTACCGCCGCAGAGCTCACGGCTCCAGCCGTCTTCGCCAATGGAAACCACACGCACGACGTCGCCATACTTCTCTCCGAACAGATGCATGGCACCCAGGGCGATGGCATCATCGAACTTCATTTCCTGAGTGGTGACGGCGAGGTTTTCGCGCAGCTTCTCGTTGACACGAGCTTCCACGGAGTTCATCGCATCCTTGCTCGGAGCGCTGGACCACTGGAAGTCGAAGCGCAGACGGTTCGGCGCATCTTCGGAACCGCGCTGAGTGGCCTGAGGGCCAAGCTCTTCACGCAGCGCCTTGTGCACCATGTGGGTGGCGGTATGCGAGCGGGCGATGGCACCACGGCGATCAAGATCGATGTTGGCGTTGACCTCGGCACCGACAACCAGCGTGCCTTCGGTCAGACGGCACTGGTGCACGATGAGATCCTTGATCGGCTTCTGCACGTCGTCGACCTCGAGCACAGCACCATCATCGGAGAGAATCTCACCCTGATCGGCGAGCTGGCCACCGGCCTGCGCGTAGAACGGGGTACGGTCGAGAATGACTTCGACATTGGCCGGACCGGTGACTGCGGGAACGGAGCCCTTGCCTTCCTGCATGATGCCCAGCACCTTGGCGCGCGCGGACATGTCGGTGTAACCGAGGAAGTCGATGGGCTGAACCAGCGTCTTCTTGAAATCGTCGTAGACGGAAAGATCCACGTTGTGGCGCTTCTTAAGAGCATCGGCACGTGCGCGGCTCTTCTGCTCGGCCATAAGCTCGCGGAACTTGGCCTCATCGACCTTGACGCCCTGATCTGCGGCCATTTCGAGGGTGATCTCGATCGGGAAGCCATAGGTGTCGTGCAGCTTGAACGCATCTTCGCCGGAAACGGCGTCGGATCCGGATTCCTTGGCCTTTGCCACAGCGAGATCAAAGATTTCGGTACCGGATTCCAACGTGCGGCGGAAAGCATCTTCCTCACCGTAAGCCGCCTCGGACACATCGTGGAAAGTGTTATTGAGTTCCGGATAGCTCGGCTCCATAGCCGCCTTGGAAGTCGGCAGCAGGGTCGGCATGACCGGACCGGTCACACCGAGTTCGCGCATGGCCTTGACGGTACGGCGCAGCAGTCGGCGCAGCACATAGCCACGACCGTTGTTGGATGGGCGCACGCCGTCAGACATGATCATCAAGGCGGAGCGCACGTGGTCGGCCACGATGCGGAAACGCACGTCCATGGCTTCGTCATCGCCATACGTACGGCCAGACAGCTTCTGGGCTGCTTCGATGACCGGGAAGACCTCGTCGGTCTCATAAATGTTCTGCTTGCCCTGCATCAGATAGGCAAGACGTTCCAGACCAGCGCCGGTATCGATGTTCTTGTTCTCAAGTTCGCCCACGATATGCAGGTCAGTCTTGGACTTGACATTATCGACCTCGTAGTTTTCGAACACGAGATCCCAAATTTCAATGTAGCGGTTCTCGTCGGCGATCGGGCCGCCTTCCACACCGTATTCCGGTCCACGGTCCACGTAGATTTCGGAGCACGGGCCGCCGGGGCCAGGGCCACCGGTCGTCCAGAAGTTGTCTTCCATGCCCATGATCTGGATGTGTTCGGGGTCAACACCCTCGTTCTTCCACATCGAGCGGGCTTCCTCATCGTCGGTGAAGGTGGTCATCCACAGTTTCTCCGGATCGAAACCGTAACCGCCCTTGTCTTGCGGGGTGGTCAGCAGCTCATACGCATAGTGGATGGCTTCTTCCTTGAAATAATCGCCAAAGGAGAAATTGCCCAGCATCTGGAAGAAGGTACCGTGGCGGGTGGTTTTGCCGACCTCGTCGATATCCAAAGTACGCACGCACTTCTGATTGGAAGCCATGCGGCTCTTCGGCGGAGTCTGCTCGCCCATGAGGTAAGGAATGAACGGGACCATGCCTGCAATGGTGAACAGGGTGGTCGGGTTCGGAGAGATCAGCGACGCCGAAGGCACGATAAGATGACCGTGCTTTTCGAAATAATCAAGATAGCGCTTCGCGATTTCAGAAGTGCGCATTTGAGATTGAGCTCCTTTTTTGCTGGAAGGCCTAATGCCTTCCAAAGAATTCGTGATTGTTGTCTGAACTTGTATCACGCTGAAGAATCAGCTGATCTTGCTCGCATATTTGGTGTTAAGTTCAGTTTCGCGGGCTCGTCGTGCTTCGTCGAACTCATTGAACAAGGCTTCAAGGGTACGTACGGCCACATGATCTTGGTCTGGCCCAAAGAGGAACTGCCGGGCCGCGTCAGGAGTGTTGGCCTTGACGTATGCCTGTGCCTTGGTCACGGCCACAGCACCAATGCCCACACCGATGGAAATCCAGAAGAGACGCTTGAACATCACTCCCCCTTGTTGCTTGCTGCACTGTTGATGTTCTTCTTGTTCACGAAGGACTGCACAGTGGTTTTCAGGGCATATACCGCAGAAGCGACCTTGATGACCGGCTTGCCGAGGAACGATCCATACAGATCGGTCAGCGCACCGACATTATTGGCCGTCGTGGAAGCCGCGGCGGAGATTTTGTTGACGTCTTCCAACGATTTGTTGACTTGTTGGACGGTGGTCACACTTTCGTCAAGCGCAGGAATCGCATGATCCCCCGTATCTTTGACGGTCTCGGCGATCTGGTCGAACAGCTTACCGAGACGAATCAACGGGTAGATCATGAAACCGGCAAGAATCGCAAAAGCGATTGCCGCAATCAGACCGGCTATTTCTCCAACACCCATCTTGAACCTCTTTTCAGTCCCACGGTTGCCCGCGAACACAATACCCGCATAACAGTAGTAAAAAGCCCCGACCTAAGGCAAGTTATGTTCACTGGTTGTATGAAACGACGCTTACCGCTTCTTCGATGGGTTTCGTCGTGTCGAAGTCAAGAACGGTCACCGATCCATTGGCCGGACGTTCACTCAAATCGTATCCTTCCGGAGCAAAACGGTGCATAAGGCTCAGCAGCGTATTGCCGTGGGAAATCTGCAGCACATCATTGCCGTCCTTCAGCATGGGATTGGAGGCGATCAAAGCAAAACCATCTTCGACCCTCGCCCAATACTCGGCATCGGATTCGGCGTCGTGGAACGGATCAGCCTCTTTAAGGAAGTCACGCGTCGCACCAAGGCCGTACTTTTCAACGATGTCATTGTAGTTCTTCGCACCGTGAGGGCCTCCAGCGGCGGTCCACGCCACGCCCATATCCTGCCCTTCGAAATAGCCGTAGAACTGTTCACGGAAATGCATGTCGCTCATCAATTGAGGGCGAACGTGGCCAGATGCCTCGTTCACATCGAGAATACGCTGGGCAGTCATCTGCGCACGCGTGGTGTCGGAACAATATGCCGCGGCAAAATCGAAATCCTTCAATTTGTTTGCGGCTTTGTCTGCGTCGGCGATGCCGGATTTCGTCAATGGAGAATTCGACCAACCCTGCAGCCTGTTATATCGGTTGAAAAACGTCTGCCCATGTCGGACGAGATGAAGATGAAGCAACATAGGCTCCATGTTACCCTCACGGTTTGAGCAAATTCGTGCTATACGATGTTGTTATGGGTCGTTTTATTTCTCGTTGGCTAATTCTTACCGTCGCGGCAGGCGTTATGGTCGCGGTTCTCCCCGGCATGCATGCCATCGGAGAGCCTCCTGTGCTTGGCATTGCTGCGTTCGCTTTGTTCATGGCGCTGATCAACGCTTCCATCAAGCCGATCATCCATATCATCGCATTGCCGTTGTCGATCGTTTCGTTCGGATTGGTCGCATTGGTGATCAACTGGCTGTTCATGCAGCTCGCATCATGGTTGGCGCTGTCGTTCTTCTCTGTGGGCGTCACTATTGACGGATTCGTATGGTCTGTACTCGGCTCTCTTGTCATGACGATTGTCAGTGGCATTGTAGGCGGCATCATCGACTAGGTGTTGACAGTTACGTTCACTAGATAGCGAAGAGCCTCGCAATCGTCAGGATTGCGAGGCTCTTGCTGTATGTCCTTATACTGTATGTTCTTACAGTATGTAGATCCAGATCAGCGGGCGTAGAATTCGACCACGTACTGGATGTTGACCTGCACCGGGATCTCCTCGGCTTCAGGCTTGCGAGTCAGGGTGGCCTTCAGAGAAGGCAGGTTGACGTCCAGGTAGCCCGGAACCGCCGGCAGCACATCGCGGTGCACGCCTTCGGCAGCGGTCTGGAACGGAACCATGGTCTGGCTCTTGGCCTTGACCTGAATGGTCTGGCCAGGCTTGACGCGGTAGGACGGGCGGTCGACGATGTTGCCGTCAACGAGGATGTGGCGGTGGACCACGAACTGACGGGCCTGGGCGGTGGTGCGGGCGAAGCCTGCACGCAGAACCAGAGCGTCAAGACGGGTCTCGAGGTCGGTCAGCATGGCGTTACCGGTCTGGCCGGCGGTGTGGGTGCCCTTCTCGTAAGCGGCGCGAAGCTGCTTCTCGGAGATGCCATACTGAGCGCGAAGACGCTGCTTTTCGCGCAGACGCACTGCGTAATCGGACTCAGTGCGACGGCGGGTGCGACCGTGCTCACCCGGAGCATACGGACGCTTTTCGAAAATGCGCTGAGCCTTAGGGGTCAGTGCGATGCCGAGGGCGCGGGAAAGACGCACCTGGCGGCGAGAACGCTGAACGTTCGTCATTGGTTTAATCCTTTGTTTGTTCTGTCGTTGTCTGAACGGAACGCAAACCGGTTTCCCGATATGCGCTGAGCCAGCCTCTCCAGTGCTTCTTCGTGCAGAACACGAACGGCTTGAACACGTGCCGTAGTACAGCTCGTATCGGCCGCCGACCCACTGATGGGCTAAGACTCCAGACGGCATGTTCCCTTGCGGGCGCACACCAATCGTTAATAATACACATGAGGGCGGGACGAGATTGCCGTTCCACCCTCTTCGGCATGTCACACCGCCATTTCAACGCTATGCTTCAACCAGTACGCCCCTGTCCATGCGGTAAGTTCGATCCACATATGCGAGTGCGTCCGGATCATGGGTAACCATGAGTACGGCCGTACCGTCTTTGGCGACTTCCTGCAGTAGCCTCATAACGATAGCGGTGCTTTCGGCGTCCAAATCGCCGGTGGGCTCATCGGCAATCAGTAATTTCGGACCGTTCATCAAAGCTCGTGCTATGCTGACACGTCTCATTTCGCCACCGGAAAGTTCTTTCGGATAGCATTCCGCCAAGTCATCGACCTGTAGCCGGCGCAACAACGCGTGCGCACGTTCCACGGCATGATCCTGAACGAGATTGTTTTGCGCTTTTGCCGCCGGAACTGCCGCAATGACATCCGGGAGTCCGTCATCGACCGTCTGCTCGGAAGACGAATCAGAAGCGTTCTCTTCCGTCGCTCGTAAATAGTGAGGATCTGCAAGCATCTGGGTATCGCACTGCTCTGTTTTGCCGTTCTGCAGTACGGAAGGAAGAATCACATTGTCAAGTGCCGTAAGATTCTGCAGCAGCGTCTGGCTTTGCGTGACGAAACCGATGGTGCGATTGCGCACGATCGACATTTGCCTGTCATTCAGCCGCGTCACGTCGTTACCGTCCAAATCGATGGATCCGGACGTGGGTTTGAGCAGACCGGTTATAAGATTCAGCAACGTGCTTTTACCATTACCGGAACGTCCGACGATCGCTACAAATTCGCCTTGATTTAAGGTGAAATCGACATGATCCACAGCCGCGAACGGTTTGCCGCGACGTGTGAACTCGCGAGTGAGCTCTTTTACTTCGAGAACCGTGTTTTCCGTCATCATTCACCTTCTCTCAAAGTCAGATAGGTTTCGGGAGCGGAGAGTTTCACCGCCGTCGCCGCGGAGGCGAGTAGTCCGGTAAGCACTGCGAACACGAAACTCACTGCGATCAATGCCAACACATTCCATATGTTGGTTTGCAGATACGGCAACTGCAACTGCTGTCCGATAAGCGTGCTGAACGGGAAAATCGCAAGCGATGCGACCGCAATGCCAACGACTCCGCCCAAAGCTCCAATCATGGCCGATTCCTTCACAATGATGCCGACCAAAGTGGAACGATTAGCGCCAAGAATGCGATACGCGGCGAATTCACGCTTACGTTCGTTCATGGCGGACGAGAACACCGCAAGCAGCACAATCAGACCCATAATCCAGAACACCGCGACGAAAAGGGTCACGTAGCGAATAATCACGTTCAGATTGGATTTCGTGGTAGCCGTAATACCGCCCGGATACACGTATCCGAGGCTTTTGATTCCGGTCGTTTTGGTGATGTTCGAAGCGACCTGCTGAGCGGAATAACCGTCTTTGACCTTGATGAGCACCGCGGAAACGGCTTTGTCGGCGTATTCTTCCGGAATGACGGCATGACCCACCTTGGCGGAATAGCCGACCACGTCGGGAACGGTCTGCATGTTCACGAATACGGAATTGTCGAGTGACGTACCCGTGTTGGCAAGTTGCGCCGCCACTGGGAATTCGTGACCGTACAGTTTGACCGTGTTATCGCCCGACACGCTGATGCTGGCTCCGGCAACGATCTGACCGCGCTGGAGCGTGCCGTCGAACTGCGATGCGATCCAAGGGGTGATCACGAAGTCGGTATCGGGATTGAATCCGATGATCTGCACTTTTTCGTCGCAGCATGCGGCGGCCAGCGATGAGATATAGGTTTGTTCCGTGATTTCGTCGATGCCGTCGGCTTTCGCCACTGCATCGACGATGTCTTTGGTGAAGTAGAACGTGCTTGCTGATCCATTGGTCAGCAACGCCTCGGCCTCGTTTTTGGTGTTTTGCGGCGTGACCATAAGATCGGCGCCCATACGTTCCTGCATGCTGTTCAAACCAGCTTCGAGGTTCATGGACAGCAGCGAACCTCCATAAAAGGCCACGGTAAGCATGGTGACGACGATGGCAAGCGCTGCCGTGCGGAACGGTTTGCGCTTGAGGTTGACCAGCGGCAAACCGGCGAGGGTGATGTGATTCGCCATCGTAGGATCAGGCGCGCTTTGCCGGCTTGAGATCAAGATACGCAGCGATTACCGCGAGCACGGTCAACAGCACGCCAAGCACGATCAACGTCGGCAAGGTGACCATATGGCAGTGCATCATGGCGCCCTTGCACACGCCGATAAGCACGGTCGGCACAGTGATGGTCAGCACACCAAGCACGGCATTGGCAATGTCAAGACCAGCGCGGGTCTGATCGGAAACGAACAGCCCTACGATGCCAAGCACCGCAATCACAATGCCGATGCCGAGCGCAGCCTGAGCCGTGTAATGGCATGCCATCGGCATTTCTTTGACCGCGCACACGTGGGCGAAGGTCTGTGGCGCGACGGCCACCAAAGCACCAAGCAGAATCTGCGAAATACCGGCATACAGTTTCTTATTCATGATCTTCCTCTCAAAAAAGACAACATCGCCGATTATCGCAGGGTCCTTTTGAAAAAGAAAGCCTTGTTTTTTCTTCAACTTCGTGCTATGAGGAAAGGCTCCGTCCGCTTTCCGGCTTCATCACAGCATTTCAATGGGTGCAATACGCAGCAGCAGACGTTTGACCTCACCGTTGCCGAAATCAACGGTAATGACCGAATTCGCGCCTTTGTCCTGTGTTTCGATGACCGTGCCCATGCCGAAATGGTCATGCGTGATCCTGTCTCCGACATGCACGTCCGAGATGCTCAGGCCGCTCCGATTGTCGGTTTGGCTTGCCTGTGAGGATTTAGTCAGATCCACGGGTTTGGTTTTCGGCTTGACACGCCTAGTAGTGACCTTGCCGGATTTTCCGCTGGACTTGCCGGAGCCGTATGAGCCGTATGAAGAACCGTATGAGGAGCTCGATCCCGATCCTGCATACGAACGCCGCGAGCTGGAGCCGTGTGAGGATGATGCGCCGCGCGTGGACGAGCCACCGTATTGCGCACGCCCCGACCCATACGAAGACGACCCGTACGAAGACGACCCGTACGAGGACCGCGATCCATACGTGCTGGAACCATATGGGGAACCACCGTAACTCGTCTTTCCATATGAGGAACCACCGAACGTCACTGATCCGAAATCGTCGTCATCGTCCCAGCCGCCGAACTCGTCGTCATCATTCCGCCAGCTGGCACGCATGCGTTCGACTCCGGCCTCACGTCTTTTCCAATCAATCAGCTCGTCGGGAATCTCGTCAAGGAACTGGCTGGGCATCATATCGTTGGCTTGCCCCCATTGCGCGCGCACGGCCGCACGCGTCACATACAGGCGACGCTTCGCGCGGGTGATTCCCACATAGGCAAGGCGACGCTCCTCTGCAAGCTCGCTGGTATCCTCCATGGCCCGCTGGTGCGGGAATGTTCCCTGCTCCATGCCGGTCAGGAACACGTACGGATATTCCAGACCCTTAGCCGTGTGCAGGGTCATCATCGTCACTTTGCCGGAGTCCTCGTTCTCCCCCGGCAACTGGTCGGAATCGGCCACCAAAGCCGTGGTTTCCAAGAATCCCGCCAACGTGGCATCAGGCATGTTCTGCTCGAATTCCGCAGCCACCGACTGCAGCTGGGAAAGATTGTCGACGCGGGAAGCGTCCTGCGGGTCCTCGGAACGCTGCAACTCCTCCAAAATCCCACTCTTGGAAAGCACTTCGGCAACCACTTCGGATGGTTTCGTATCATGTTCCTTCGCGAAATCCGCAAGCCCATGCATCATGTCGCGGAACACACCCAACGGCTTCGACGTACGCGCGGACATGCCTTCAATCTGCTCCATATGCTCAATCGCACCAAAGAACGTAGTGTCGTGAGCATCCGCATACGAGGCAATGAGGCCTTCGGCACGAACGCCCAATCCACGCTTCGGCACGTTGAGAATACGGCGGACGTTCACATTGTCCGCGGGATTCACAATGGCCTGCAGATATGCGAGCGCATCCTTGATTTCCCTACGCTCGTAGAATTTGGTGCCACCGACCAGCTGATATGGAAGATTGGCGTTGATCATGGCCTCTTCAAGCGAACGTGATTGCGCGTTGGCACGGTACATGATGGCGATGTCGCGGTATGCAACGCCTTCCTCTTCGTGGATTTGCGCGATTTCGTTGGCGATCCATCCTGCTTCCTGTTGTGCGTTGTCGGCCGCGTATCCGACGATCTTGTCGCCTTCGCCAAGTGCCGTCCACAGTTTTTTCGGCTTGCGATTTTCATTTCTTGCAATCACCGCATTGGCGGCGTCGAGAATGGTCTGTGTCGAACGATAATTCTGTTCGAGCATGATGGTTTTCGCGTTAGGGAAATCTTGCTCGAAATCCTGAATATTGCGAATGTCCGCACCTCGGAACGCGTAAATCGACTGGTCGGAATCGCCTACCACCGTAATCCAAGATGGTCCGACACGGCCCGCGCCACGCATATGTTGATCGGGCTCTTCTCCCGAGTCAATGCCGGAAAGCTCGCGTACGAGCACATATTGCGCATGGTTGGTGTCCTGATACTCGTCCACGAAAATATAACGGAACTTATGCCGGTAGTATTCGCTTACTTGTGGGCAATGCTGGAACAATTCGACAGTGCGCATGATCAGATCGTCAAAATCCACGGCATTCGCCATGTCCAGACGATGCTGGTATTCCGCATACACCACGGCGACCAGCTCGTCGACGTCGCCGGCTGAGACCTGATATCCGCGCTGGCCTGGCTTGTAGTCGCAGTTCACGCTTTTCAACTGGTCTTGCCATGAAGTCAATGAGTTCTTGCAGTCGGAGATTTTGCCGAGCAGCATGCGCGGCGTATACCGCTTCGTATCGATGTTCAGATCGCCGCTGATGAGCTTAATCAAACGTTCGCAATCAGCCGTGTCGTAAATGGAGAATCCTGGGGTAAGACCGATTTCCTTGCCGTCGCGTCGGAGGATACGCACGCATGCGGAATGGAAGGTGGAGATCCACATATGTTCGGCTTCGGGCCCTACGAGGGCTGTAAGGCGTTCACGCATTTCCGCTGCGGCCTTGTTGGTGAAGGTGATGGCGAGAATGCTGCTCGCCCAAAAACCGTGTGCCAGCAGCCATGCGATGCGTCTGGTGAGTACGCGGGTCTTGCCGGACCCGGCGCCGGCGCCGATGAGCAGGGCCTGGCCGTAGTACTTCACCGCTTCCATCTGTTGCGGATTGAGGTCCTTGATCAGATTTTGCGGATCGCACAGGCCTGGCTCCATATTCTGCTCCAACGGTTCCTCTTTCCATGAAGATTCGAAGTCGATTATTGCGAAGTTCATGTCTATCACACATGCAGGTCAGCGCAACACTCGCATGGTCAATTGACGCGCGTATGCTAAACGTTTATATGCGGTTCGCCGTATGTCAACATCAACGCCGCCTTATGCGGCCAACAATCTAAGGGGATTCATGAAGGAGCTCGAAGAGCGCATTCGCCTGCAGGGTACCGTCAAGCCGGGTAATGTGCTGAAAGTGGACGCTTTCCTTAACCATCAGTGCGATGTCGAATTGTTCGACCACATGGGTGCCGCTTGGGCGGAGCATTTTGCCGGTAAGACCATCAATAAGATCCTGACCATTGAAGCTTCCGGCATTGGTATCGCCTGTGTTGCCGCGCGTCATTTCGGCAATGCACCTGTGGTGTTCGCCAAGAAGGCGCAGTCCATCAATCTCGATGGCGACCAGTACACCACCACCGTCTACTCCTTCACCAAGCAGAAAGAATTCCCCGTCATCGTGTCCAAGAGGTATCTCAACGAAGGCGACCATGTGCTGCTGCTTGATGACTTCCTGGCCAACGGCAAGGCTCTGAAGGGCCTGATTGATCTGTGCCATGATGCCGGAGCGACGGTCGAAGGCATCGGCATCGCGGTGGAAAAGGGTTTCCAGGGCGGCGGCGATGAGCTGCGTGCAGCGGGCTACGACGTTGATTCCTTGGCAATCGTGGAGTCGATGGATCCGGAAACCGGTACCATCGAGTTCCGCTCCTGATTGTTGCATCTCACGGACGCACATCAGAAACCATTACAACCTGTTGCTCATCACAGTATGAATAAGAGAGGATTCATTGTGAGCGAAGAGAAGAAAGACAACACAAACGAAAAGAAGGGCGTTTCCTTTGAAGCGCTAAGCAGCTTGGACGCACCTGTTTCGTTCTGGAAGGGCATCCCGTTCGGTCTGCAGCATGTCATGGCGATGTTCGTGGCCAATCTGGCTCCGATTTTCCTAGTGGCTTCCGCCGCCAACATGAGTGCCGAACAGTCTGCCACGATCATTCAGGCCGGTCTGCTGGTGGCAGGTCTGGGCACCTGCCTGCAGCTGTACGGCGTGTGGCTGATCGGCTCCCGACTGCCAATGGTCACGGGCATTTCCTTCACATATGTGGCCGCCGCCATGTCGATCTCCCAGAATCAAGGCTATGGCGCTGTTGCCGGCGCGGTCGTGCTTGGCGGTCTGTTGGAGGTAGTGCTTGGTTTGACCGCCAAGTATTGGCGTCGCTTCGTGCCGCCGATCGTATCCGCAATCGTGGTTACGTCGATTGGTTTTTCGCTGCTTTCCGTTGGTGCCACCAGTTTCGGCGGCGGTTCCGGCGCTAAGGATTTCGGCAGCTGGCAGAATCTCACGCTCGGTCTGATTTCGCTGGTCGCCTGCCTGGCTTTCCAGCTGCTGATGAAGGGTACCGCCAAGCAGCTTTCCGTGCTGTTCGGCTTGGTTGTCGGCTATATTGTCGCGATTTTCATGGGCAAGGTTGATTTCTCTGGATTCTCGAATCTGCAGGTCGTGTCCGTGCCGCATTTCATGCCTTTCCAGCTTGAATTCGATCCGGGTGCGATTATCTCCTTCGCCTTGCTGTACGTCGTGTCTTCCGTAGAGGTGCTCGGCGATACCGCAGCGCTCACCAAGGTTGGTCTCGACCGTCAGCCTACCGATAAGGAGACTGCGGGCGCCATTGCAGGCGACGGTCTCATCTCCTCCGTCTCTGGTCTGTTCGGCTGTCTTCCGTTGACGTCATTCGCACAGAATATCGGCTTGGTCGCCATGACCAAGGTCGTCAACCGTAAGGTGATTCTTTCCGGTGGTCTGATTCTGGTGATCGCAAGCTTCGTTCCTGCCGTGGCGGAAGTGTTCAATTCCCTGCCGCAGGCCGTGCTTGGCGGTTGCACCATCATGATGTTCGGTAACATCATCCTGTCTGGCTTCCAGATGATTTCCGAGGCCGGCTACACGCAGCGCAACATCACCATTGCAGCGTTGAGCCTCACCATCGGCATCGGTTTCACGCAGGTCGGTGACATTTTCGTCAACTTCCCGTCGCTGTTCCAGTCCATCTTCGCATCCAACTGCATCGCTGTGTCGTTCGTTGTGGCTGTGCTGTTGAATGCGTTGCTGCCGAGTGAAGAGCATTTCCTGTCGGCTCCGCAGCATCAGGAAAACTGAGACTATTCAGTCTTAAAGTGACATGAGAAATCCCCCTGCTCAAACGAGTCAGGGGGATTTTTCATAATCGATGTCTTGCGGGAAGGACTGTTTTTTCAGTGCCCCCGCTTGATCCAATTGGCGATAGCGTCTTTGACGGCCTGTGCATATAGGGTATTCGTCATTCCCGGATGAATACCGTCACCTGCAAGTTCGTCAGGATGTGCGGAAATCACCGTATCCCAATCTACCAGCACCACATTGTCGGCATGAGCGTCCGCAAACCTTTGCAACGCGTCGTTCGTTCCCGGAACCCACGATACCGGTGCATGCGCGTTAACCAGCACCAGCACATGATTCGGTCCCACACTGTTCAGCAAATCATTCAGCTGTTCATCGGTCACCGTGGAGTTTGTGGCAAGACCGACCAGCACCCACTGGCGCAATCCACCCCGCTGGGTTTTGGCCTGATTCACCAAGCCCAAAGCCTTGACCATCGAACGTGAGGTCTCCGCATCGACGGTGATTCCGGGAAACACCGACTGCAGACCTTGGCTGGAAGCCAACATCACCGAATCACCGAACGCGACCATCTGCCCGCCATCAGGCATGGTATGAATTGGCTTTCTGGGCTTGGGCGCCTCGTTTCTGCTGATATCGGCATGGCTCTCCTGCCGCACTTGCTGTTTCTGCTGTTTCTGCTGTTCTTTCAGTATTCGGGCGTTTTCAGACAATGCGCGTTCCACACTGGTCTGCTGCGGGGCATGAGCCACAGCGTACCCAGACATCGTGCATGTGCTCAGCACCACTATGATCGTTATCCAGCATCTGGCAGCATCCCACATGCCGTTTTCCGGAAGAGGACGAATCATGGCGATGAATCCGCCTCGCGCAACAGGCTGTTCCATCAACTTCCACGACATGGCGGTACAACATGCGGTAAGGGCGAATGTGATTAGCAGCATCCATCCCAAATGCCGCGCACCCCACTGTGGAAACATCGCCTTGGTGAACAACCACAAAGGCCAATGCCACAGATAAATGCCGTATGAATGCCGGCCGACCACATCAAATGGTTTGAACACCAGCAGATCCTGCATCCAAGATCCGAAAGGAATGGAACCGGCGACCAGAACCACTGAAAGCAGCGAAGCCGCGAAAATCCCTCCACGGAAGGCAACAGGCCCCTGCTCAACGTGCTGCATCATCCATAACAGAATCAGCAATGCCACAAAAGCCGCCGTAGGGCCAATCTTTCTCCAGACCAGACGAACGCATTCCATGATCGCAGTTTCTTCCGAACGACCGTTGCTACGCCGTATGATCATCAGCAGCCATGCCAGCATGGCACCTAGCCAAAGTCCCATGGCATGCGTATCCGAACCGAAATACACTCTGGTTGGATCTGTTCCCAGGTGATACTGCAATCCCATGGAAAGCGCACTGCACAAGGCAAGTCCAGCAAGTACCGCCACCGGCACCCAACGTACCAGAATTTTCCGAAGCAGGTAGATCAGCAGAGGAGCCAGCAGATAGAACTGCATCAGCACTGACATGAACCACAGATGACGGAACATGTCTGGATTCATCTGCGAGAAATAGCTGTCGCCGCTGCCGATGGCATACCAGTTGTAACAGCCCAACATGGCCGTCACTATCTGGTTTTTAATGCCCACCAACATGTCTTGGTTGATGAACCATGCCAACGATACGGTGACGGGAACCATCAGAATCAACGCCGGATATATTCTGCGCAGACGCTTGAGGCAGTATTCCTTGAAACCTATTCCCTTACCGGAATCAATATGGTTCAGCAACGACGAGAAAATCAGGAAACCGGAAATGGTGAAGAATATGTCAACACCTAGGAATCCGCCCCGCAATGCGCCCTGGTCGCAGTGATACAACACTATTGCGATCAAGGCAATGCCTTTGAGACCGTTCAGACCGACAAAACGACGTCTTACCACAACAACCAACCGCTTCTCTTAACATGCGACGTATGCGCGTAATAGTCACAACGTCTCGTATCGTACTACCAGCCCCTCCCCCATTATGCGGATTATGAACAGGCATGGAACGCTGTTGTCTGGAATGAGTGGAATCCGTTTGATGGACGACGAAACCTCGGAAAACGGCGAAAGAAATATTCAGACGAAAAAGACCGCATGTCCATCGGTATCAATGCCGATACCAATGGACATGCGGTCCCTTTTACGCTGTCCCGTCAGTCAGCATGACTGCGAGACCTCAGCATCACTTGGAGAAGACGTTGCCGTAGGTGTCTTCGCCTGCTTCTGCGATTGCCGCGGACTTGCGGGCGATTGCCAGCTCCTCGTTGGTCGGAATGACGCAGATGGTGATCTTCGAGTCCGGAGTGGAGATGATGCGCGGTTCCTTGGAACGGGTCGCGTTCTTCTCTTCATCCAGCTTGACGCCGAACGGTGCGAGCTTGTCGCAAACCATCTTGCGGACCACGTCATCGTTCTCGCCAACACCTGCGGTGAAGGTAATCACGTCTACGCCACCCATCTGAGCGGTGTAGTTGCCGATGTAGCCGACGATACGGTGCACGTAGACGTCGAGAGCCAGCTTGGCGTCCTCGTTGCCTTCGGCGACCAGACGGTGAACCTCACGGAGATCGCCGAAGCCGGTCATGCCCATCATGCCGGAACGCTTGTTGAACAGAGCGTCGAGCTCGTCCACGTTCATGTGGGCGTTGCGAATCAGGTGGAAGACGACTGCCGGATCGATATCGCCGGTACGACCACCCATCATGAGGCCTTCGAGCGGGGTCAGACCCATGGAGGTCTCGACCGGCTTGCCGGAAACCTCGGCGGAAGCGGAAGCGCCGTTACCGATGTGCAGCACGATCTGCTTGAGACCTTCGGCCGGCTTGCCGATGACGCTCGGCACCACGGAGGAGATGAACTCGTGGGAGGTGCCGTGGGCGCCGTAACGGCGGATGTGGTACTGGTCGGCGATTTCCTTGTTCAGCGCGTAGGTGCTGGCGGCCTTCGGCAGCTGGAAGAAGAAGGAGGAATCGAACACGAAGATCTGCGGAACATCCGACAGGAGCGCACGCATGACTTCGGCGCCCTTGGCTTCCGGACCGTTGTGCAGCGGGGCGAGCACGGCGAGATCCTTGACCTGGTTGATGGTCTTGTCGGTGACCAGAGCCGGGTTCGGGAAGATGGAACCGCCCTGCACCACGCGGTGGCCGACTGCCACGATGCCGGCTTCGTCCAGCTTCGGGCCGAACTCGTTGAAGAAGCCGAGCACGCGCTTCAGACCCTGCTCGTGGTCGTGAATCGGCTCTTCAAGCTCATGCTTTTCGCCGTTGAACTCATGCTTGTAGTGGCCGTCAACCGGCTCGCCGATCTTCTCGACCAGACCGGAAGCAATACCTTCACCGGTTTCAAGATCAACCAGCTGATACTTGATAGAGCTGGAACCGGAATTGATGACAAGGACGGTTTTCGCCATTGTGTGCATCCTCCATGTGTTAATCGATGTGCCGCTTGCGCGACTTTCCAAACTTTAGATTACTCTTTGCTTGCTACAAAATAGCGTTTTACTGGGCTTCGATGGCGGTCAGGGCAACAGTGTTGATGATGTCTTGCACGGTCGCGCCACGGCTCAGGTCGTTGACCGGTCGGTTCAAGCCCTGCAGCACCGGTCCGACGGCCACTGCGCCGGAGGAACGCTGGACGGCCTTGTACCCGATGTTGCCCGCGCACAGATCCGGGAACACGAACACGTTGACGTGGCCCGCCACATCGTTGCCCTTGGCCTTGGTGGCTGCGACGGTCGGCGACCAAGCCGCGTCGAACTGGATGGAGCCGACAACCGCGAGATCCGGAGCCTTCTCCTTCACGAGTGCGGTTGCTGCTTCCACGAGGTCGACATCCGGTCCCTTGCCGGATCCCAGCGTGGAATACGACAACATGCCGACCTTCGGATCGAGGCCGAACGCCTTCGCCGTTTCGGCGGACTGGATGGCGATTTCCGCCAGCTGTTCCGCGGACGGGTTCAGATTGATGGCGCAATCCGAGAACACGGCGACATGATCCTTGAAGCACATGAGGAACGCGCCGGACACGAGGGAAGATCCCGGCTTGGTCTTGATGACCTGCAATGCCGGACGTACGGTGTTGGCCGTGGAGTTGATGGATCCGGAAACGAGACCGTCTGCTTTACCGAGCACCACGAGCATGGTGCCAAAGTAGCTGTCATCGGTGAGCTGCTTGCGCGCCTGTTCCTCGGTCATGCCCTTCTTGGCACGCAGCTCGCACAGTTTGGCGACCATCGGAGCGAGTACTTCCTCGTCGTCCTTGGCCTGGAACTGCGCCTTTTCAAGGGATTTGAGTCCAAGCTCCTCACCGCGGGCGAGAATGCTTTCCTTGTCTCCGACGATGATCAGATCGACGATATCACGCTCGAGCAGATAGTCGGCTGCCTTGATGATGCGGTCTTCGGTTCCTTCCGGAAGCACGATGGTTCTCTTGTCTGCCTTGGCCTTGCCCAGCAGGCTGTACTGGAATGCGTATGGCGTGGTCGGAGCCTCGAACGGAGCCTCGACAGCGGAAGTAAGCTCTTCTGCGTTGACATTCGCCTCGAATGCTTTCGTGGCCTTGGCCACGGCGTCTTCCTCGTCGAAATCAACGGCGGGTAGTGTCCACACCGGCACCTCGTAACTTGCGAACTCCTCCTTGAGGGGTTCCACCTGCTCATCTTTGCATCCGGTGACGAACACGCCGGCGACCGTGCTTCCTGCATTCTCAATGATGGCCTTCGACGCCTCGACGGTGCCCAGGACCTGTTCCGGAGTGCGGTTGATGGTGCATACGGCAAGAAGCACGACGGACTTAAGATCTGCAGCTACGTCAGCGTTGAACGCAAAGATGGACGGGTCGTTGATGGCGGATTTGTCCGTTCCGACAATAACCACGGCTTCGGGCTGGGCGGTTTCGATGGCTTCTGTGTAGGCGGCCACGATATCGGCCCGGGCACCTTCCTTGTCGGTGCGTGCGCGCTTCGGGCAAACACCTACGGATTGTTCACGCCCCAGCCCCGCGTTGCTTGCTTCAAGAAGAACGTCGGTGAAGGTTTCCTTTCGGCAAACCGCCGGGCGGAACACGGCCGTTTTCTTGACAGCCGAGAATGCCTTGGTGACGCCAAGGGCCACGACGTTGCGGCCGTTTGCGGCTTCAGGGCTGATGATGGTGACGCTGGTTAGACTCACGATGTCTGCTCCTATTCGTTGTTCAGGTGTGTGACTGCGTTGTTTCGCACCACGTGCAATTCTAATGCGTAAGCAGTAACAGACACGCATTTCAGAAACGGTGTTGCGGACAGACGGTGAAGAGAAGACAGAAAAACCCCAGAGGACGAATCCTCTGGGGTTTTCTTCAAGCAATCAGCCTATAAAGGCTAGACTCACTCGTTATCGCCAGCGGTTGCGGCGGTAGCGGAGACAGCACCCTGCTTGGTGGTGTTGACGCCGGAGTAGACCCAGTCGGTGTAATCCGGGTGATCGTAGCCGTTGTCGACTGCGAACTGGAAGGCTTCCTGACGGAAGGCTTCCAGCTCGTTGATCTTGTCGGCGTACTTGTCAGCATCGATCATGCGCAGAGCTTCGGCAACGAGCTCGTAGCGGTCGATGTTGTTCACGCGAACCATGTCGTACGGGGTGGTGGTGGAGCCCTGCTCCTCGTAGCCGTGGACGTTGAAGTTGTCGTGGTTCGGGCGATCGTAGATCAGACCACGCACGTCGCGGGCGTAGGAGTGGTAAGCGAACAGGACCGGCTTGTCTTCGGTGAACAGGTCAGCGAAGTCAGCGTCGGAGATAGCCTGATCGTTCTCCTTGGTGGACTGCAGCTTGACCAGATCCACAACGTTGACGACCTTGAACTTGATGCCGAGCTCGTTGAGCTTGTCGGCAGCAGCCATGATCTCCTGAGCCGGAACGTCGCCAGCGGAGGCGAGAACGATCTGGGCTTCGTCGTTGGACTTGGCGGTGGAAGCCCACTCCCACTCAGCAGCACCCTTTTCGAGCTCAGCGCGAGCTTCGTCCAGAGTCAGCCAGGTAGCGGCCGGCTGCTTACCAGCGATGATCGCGTTGATCATGTTGGTGGACTTGTAGCACTTCTCAGCCACAGCGAGCAGCATGTTGGAATCCACCGGGAAGTAGATGCCGATCACGTGATCGTTGTTGAAGCACTTGTTCAGCAGGACGGAGGTGACACCCGGATCCTGGTGGGAGAAGCCGTTGTGATCCTGACGCCACACGTGGGAGGAGACGAGCAGGTTCATGGAGGAGATCGGCTTGCGCCACGGGATCTCGCGGACGGTAGCCTCGAGCCACTTGGCGTGCTGGTTCAGCATGGAGTCGATCACGTGCACGAAGGACTCGTAGGAGCTCCAGATGCCGTGACGGCCGGTGAGCAGGTAGGCCTCGAGGAAGCCTTCCATCTGGTGCTCGGAGAGCTGCTCGGTGACCTGGCCGGTGACAGCCATGTGCTCGTCAACCTGGGAGGACAGGTAGCCGGCATCCCACTGCTTGTTGGTGACGTCGTAAGCGGCCTGCAGACGGTTGGAAGCGGTCTCGTCCGGTCCGAAGATGCGGAAGGAGTCCGGGTTGTTCTTGATGATGTCGCGGGTGTAGACGCCCAGACGACGGGTTGCCTCGAGCTGGCCCCAGCCGTGGCCGTACTCGGCGACTTCCTTGACCTCGTAGTCTTCGAGGGCCGGCAGGTTCAGCTCTTCGCGGATCACACCACCGTTAGCGTTCGGGTTAGCACCGATGCGCAGTTCGCCAGTCGGCATGAAGGCGGTGACTTCCGGCTTCACAGCACCGTTCTCGTCGAACAGCTCTTCCGGGTTGTAGGACTCGAGCCAGTTCTTGAGGACTTCGAAGTGAGCCTCGGTATCGCGGGCGGAAGCCAGCGGGACCTGGTGAGAACGCCAGGAGCCTTCGGTCTTCTTGCCGTCGATGAACTTCGGGCAGGTCCAGCCCTTCGGGGTGCGGAAGATGATCATCGGGTAGAACGGACGAGTCATGTCGTCGGTCTGAGCTGCGGCCTTGATGTCGCAGATCTCGTCGAAGACGGTCTCGAACAGCTCGGCGAAACGACGATGGATCGACAGGTGATCCTCGTTGTCGAAGCCAGCGACGAACTCGTACGGCTCATAGCCCATGCCGTGGAAGAACTCGTGGAGCTCTTCGTCGGAGATGCGGGACAGGATGGTCGGGTTGGCGATCTTGTAGCCGTTGAGGTGCAGGATCGGCAGCACGATACCGTCGGTGCGCGGGTTGATGAGCTTGTTGGACTGCCAGCCGGTAGCCAGCGGGCCGGTCTCAGCTTCGCCGTCGCCGACGATGGCCGGAACGAACAGGCTCGGGTTGTTCATCACAGCGCCGTAGGCGTGGGACAGGGCGTAACCCAGCTCACCACCTTCGTGGATGGAGCCCGGAGTCTCCGGAGCGTAGTGAGACGGGATGCCGCCCGGGTAGGAGAACTGGCGGAAGAACTTCTGCAGACCAGCTTCGTCCTTGGTGATCTTCGGGAAGGTCTCAGTGTAGGTGCCGTCCAAGTAGGACTGAGCGGTACCAGCCGGGCCGCCGTGGCCCGGGCCCATGATGATCACAGTGTTCTGCTTGTGATCAGCGATGAGACGGTTGATGTGGCCGATGAGGAAGTTCAGGCCCGGGGTGGTGCCCCAGTGACCGACCAGACGGTGCTTGACGTCTTCGCGGGTGAAAGGCTCCTTCATCAGCGGGTTGCTACGCAGATAGATCTGGCCGATGGAGAGGTAGTTGGCTGCACGCCAGTACTTATCCACGCCTTCGATAGCTTCCTCGGAAACCGGAGCGTTCAGCTTCTTCCAAGGGGTGCCAATAACAGGACTCGTCATGTGTACTCCTGTACTCCTGCACTGTGTTGTGCGATTGTTTATTTTCATTCGGTCCTGAATCTTGCAAAACCTTGCGGTTCCGCGGAACGATTCATTCCCAATCACTTGAGCATATTACGAGCGAGGTGCGACTTTTTGCTGTTTTTTTGCGACTGTGTGCGTAAGTGTGTCGTTTCTGTTAGAAAATGAGAGCTTTTATCGGGAGATTTGTGAATACTTCACATGCTATCAAAAAGATTGATAAACGGCTCAATATCAACGATTTCAAGCCATCCTCGCACCTTTTTCACGTTCGTTTTGCAATACTTGCATGCGGCGTGTTGAACCATGCGTAGTAAGCAATTGTGAGGTTTGTTCACTTCCTGTTCACAGCGTTTCCAATGTCTGCTAGCGTCGCCACAATAGAACAGTTAATATTGTTGCTTCTTCATACCTCATATCAAAAGGGAGAGTGTTATGGCCGCAGGTCCTGTGCTCGTTGTTGATTTCGGAGCCCAGTACGCCCAGCTGATCGCACGTCGCGTGCGTGAAGCCAATGTTTATTCGGAGCTTGTGCCGCATTCCATGCCGGTCGACGAGATGCTGGCCAAGGATCCGCAGGCCATCATCCTTTCCGGTGGTCCGGCTTCGGTGTTTGAACCGGGCGCGCCGCGCGTGGATAAGAAACTGTTCGAGGCCGGAGTTCCCGTGTTGGGCATCTGCTACGGCTTCCAGGCCATGGCCTATGCCTTGGGTGCGGATGTCGACAAGGCCGCTCTTGGCGAGTACGGCAAGACCGAGACCTTCATCGACGAGTCGAAGGGTCTGCTCGAAGGCTCCCCCGCCGATCAGAACACGTGGATGAGCCATGGCGTGGCCGTTAAGACCGCGCCGGAAGGCTTCGAAGTGCTGGCACACACCGAGGGCGCCCCCGTTGCCGCCATGCAGGATGAATCCCGCAAGCTGTATGGCGTGCAGTGGCATCCTGAAGTCAAGCACACCCCGATGGGCCAGCAGCTTATCGAGACGTTCCTGCACAAGTGTGCAGGTCTTGGCAACAACTGGGATGCCTCCAGCATCATCGAGGATCAGGTTGCGAAGATCCGCGAGAAGGTCGGTGACGCACAGGTGATCTGCGGCCTGTCCGGCGGCGTTGATTCCGCAGTAGCGGCAGCTCTCGTGCACAAGGCCATCGGCGACCAGCTCACCTGCGTGTTCGTGGACCACGGTCTGCTGCGCAAGGGCGAGGCCGAGCAGGTCAAGCATGATTTCGTTGAGGCGACCGGCATCAAGCTCATCGCCGTGGACGCCTCCGAAGACTTCCTCACCGCTCTGAAGGGTGTGAGCGAACCGGAGAAGAAGCGCAAGATCATCGGCGAAAAGTTCATTCGCACGTTCGAGAAGGCCCAGCGTCAGGTCATCGAAGAGGCGGGCGCTTCCGGCAAGGAAGTCAAGTTCCTCGTTCAGGGCACCCTCTACCCGGATGTCGTGGAATCCGGCGGCGGCGACGGCGCGGCCAACATCAAGTCGCACCACAATGTGGGCGGTCTGCCTGACGACATCAAGTTCCAGCTCGTCGAGCCACTGCGCACCCTGTTCAAGGATGAGGTTCGTGCCATCGGTACCGAGCTTGGATTGCCGGACGAAATCGTATGGCGTCAGCCGTTCCCTGGCCCGGGCCTCGGCATTCGCATCATCGGCGAGATCACCAAGGAACGTCTGGATCTGCTTCGTGAGGCCGATGCCATCGCTCGCGAGGAGCTTTCCAAGGCTGGTCTTGACCGCGATATCTGGCAGTGCCCGGTGGTGCTGCTGGCCGACGTGCATTCCGTGGGCGTACAGGGCGATGAGCGCACGTATGGTTCGCCGATCGTGTTGCGTCCGGTTTCCTCCGAAGATGCCATGACCGCGGACTGGTCTCGCATTCCGTACGATGTGCTTGCCACGATTTCGACGCGTATCACCAACGAATGCCGTCAGATCAACCGTGTGGTGCTCGACTGCACTTCCAAGCCGCCGGCAACCATCGAGTGGGAGTAGTTCCCCTTGGTTTAGATGTGCCGAAAAACCCAGTATTTATGCGGGTTTCGGGACTTGGTACTTTTCGGGTAACCGTTTTTGCAACAGATAAAATAGTCCCCCCTTGGCTTGCAATTAAACCTAAAAATCGCATATTTTTTAAGGCTTTTGCCCTGTTTTGGGCAGAAGCCTTTTTTGCATATTTGATAAAATTTTCTCTTTAATATATCATCAAATCAGATAAAAACAGCGAGGTGGATAGTATAAAAACAGAAAAATACCATATATATTTAAGTACAAAAGAAAGAAACGAAATTGTTGCTTTCCTTATAAATCTAAAAAACAAATTGATTGAACAAGGCAGATACACCGACGCCGTCGATGATGTTCTCTGCAAAGTGCTTTCTGCCAAGAAAAGAAAGCTCAAAATCAAATAATCTTGCCACGACATAAGACCGCCTACACGATGTAAGCGGTCTTATGTTTTAGTTCGATAAACTGGAATTTCTATTTGTGTTGCCATGTCATTACATAATCTTTTTCTCCGGTAGCCTCATCTAAGCCACTATGCTGAATCTCAAATCCTTCTCTCTTATAAAAAGATATTGCCCGTGCGTTCTTTTGGTATACGTTCAAGTGCAACTTATTCCTTTTATCCTTTGCATAATTCAGCAGAATTTTACCTATACCCTGCGATTGCATTTCACCAGAAACAAAAATGCCCTCAACATATTCATCATTTAACCCTATAAAACCCTGTATTTCTGTATCACACTCATACACATAAACCTCTGCTAGTAACAGCGCTTCTTTTACTGATTTGAAATTGCTTT
The DNA here is from genome assembly GCF_002742445.1 of Bifidobacterium sp. N4G05. Classification (GTDB taxonomy): domain Bacteria; phylum Actinomycetota; class Actinomycetes; order Actinomycetales; family Bifidobacteriaceae; genus Bifidobacterium; species Bifidobacterium hominis. The sequence goes on from NZ_NJNQ01000007.1 coordinate 95,583, forward strand.
TCCAGTATTCGGCGGGGATAAAATTATGTGCCTTTATATTTGTATCCAACCATATATCTACAACTTTATTTATATCATCCCTTTTAAATTCTCTAATCATAGCGGTGACTCTCCATAAACTTGAATTT
>NZ_NJNQ01000008.1 GCF_002742445.1 Bifidobacterium sp. N4G05
CCTCCCACCCGACCCACATGCAGCACCACGTCAAATGCGTCTTGAGCAAGCGCCGAAGTAGCCTGCGGATTCAACCCGGCAAGCAGTCCCAATGCCACCAGTCGCGAAGGGACCGCTGCTACTTGGTTGGCATGCAAGGTGGTCATACCTCCGCGATGCCCGGAATTCAGCGCGCGCAACAGGTCCACGATTTCTCCGCCTCGGCATTCGCCCACCACAATGCGATCAGGTCGCATTCGCAATGTCGCGCATATCAATTGCGACAGTCCTATGGCACCTTTGCCCTCCATGTTGGCGTCTCTCGTCACCAGCGACACGCGATTGTCGTGGTCAAGCATGCCAAGTTCGCGCACCTCTTCCACAGTGATGATGCGCTCCCCCGGCGCACATCGCATGAGCATTGCCTTGAGCAGAGTGGTTTTGCCAGCTCCGGTGCCACCGGTCACAAGCACGCTAGCCTTGCGTTCCACGAATCCTTCCAGCAAAGGCATCCATTTGATTGGAAACATGCCGTTTTTCGCCAAGGATTCCAGACTGGGAGCAACCGCGTCCGGCAATCGTATGCTGATGGCCGCGCCTTGTGGAACGAGCGGTGCGATAACCGCGTGCACGCGCACGCCTTCCACGGTGGAGGCGTCGGCTATCGGGCATGCGTCGTCGAGCCTTCTGCCGAGCTGCGAGCACAATCGTACGGCGAAATCGCGTATGGCTTGCGGATTGGCGAATGGCACACGCAACGCGTACGGCCGCATCCCTTGGCCGCGATCCGCCCATACGGTGCCGTCGCAGGTCACCGCAATGTCGGTGACGCCCGGTTCGGATGCGATGTCGCTAAGCGGGCCGAGTTCCATGGTTGACGCTCTTTTCTCCCAATGCCTCCTGAATGAGATCAGCCAGCGTTGCGATGGCTTTTGCATTCGCACGATTAGGTTTGCGAAGTCCGAGCCCTTCCAACAGTTCGCTACAAAGTTTGGCGTCCGTTGTGATGAACGCGGTGATATCGCAGTCGAGATATTCCGCCGCTTCCTCGACCGCCGTCACACCATGGTCGCGTATGGTTCCGCGCGGTTGCATGCCTACAAGAAACTCCCGTTCCTGCGTTGCTGCATCGTGTTCTCCGATTGGATCGCTTAGATTACGTTGCGACTGCATGTTCGCTTTGGCACGGGCAAGGCCAAGTACCGTCATTTCGACCACGGTGATGCGGATGGCCTGTCGTAGTTCTGTCAGATCTTGCAGTCCGTTCCATTGCCCCATGTCGACGATGACCGCGCTACGTACCTGCGATAGCGCACGAATGCATGCCTGCACTTCCCAGGATTGCGGATTTTCGGTTTTCCAGGGATCGCAGGACAGCAGTGGTACGCCATCCCAGACTGGCAACTCCCGCAGCAACGCCTTGCCGTCGATGGTGCCAAGCGGTGCACTGATTTCCCCAAGTCGCGAGCCGTCCTCGTTTTCCACGCCGAGAAGCACGTCAAGGCCTCCGCCTTGCAGATCGGCATCGACAAGTACGCATTTGAGTCCACGCTCGTTCAGCTCACGAGCCAAGATGGCCGCCAGGGTGCTCGCTCCCACTCCCGCCACCACGGAGTCAACGATTACCACATTGCTCACATCGCAGCGTTGTTCTCGCACCGTACGGCCACGCTCGGCAACCATGCCGTACGTTCCAGGCATCGCGCCGACCGGTGTCGCTCCGCCTTGGACTAATCCAGGTGACGTATAGAACCGTTGCGGAGAGACGGTTCTGCGCTGCGCCGGAGGTGCCGATCGCGATGTGGCCGAGCTCGCGACCGGCATCAGTCCGCCCGACGGCAGTGGTACCGGAGGCATATTAGGAAAAGACGTTGCGTTACTCATACCGTCGATTGAAAAGTCCCGATGCATACCATCGCAAGCCGAACCGGCCCTGTGGTCGGAGGACGCTAGTTATCCACAACCACGGCGTGTCATCCACAGCTATCCACAGGGCATCAAGTATCCACGTCTGTCGATTCCCTTCGGAAAACGGGACGGACACATGCCAGCACGCTTAAAAAAAAAACAAAAAGGAAGACCCGCCGAAGCGGGCCTTCCTTGCAAGAAACTTTAAAAGCAGAATCTCTGCACAACAACATCGTCGTAACGGTAAGTCTATCCAATGCCCGTCCAACGTAACGACCTATCTTGGCCATACACTCTTTGTGGGCTCTGCTCTTAAGTTGTTCTTGTACTTTGTAATTATGCTCAGCAATCCGGCAATCGCAAACCGAAATCGGCTGATGTTCCCTATTTATCGCAACTGTTGCTTTGCGATCGCAAGAATCACGAAAATGTTTCATCATGTGCGAAACGCGCGGCGTGTTTGTTTGATTGCGTGCGTTTGCTGCAAAAAGACGGCGTGTCGACACTTTATTTTGCATACGAACGAACGAATGTTAACTCCTGCTAAATTTTGACGCTTTTGACGGCATGTCCCGCTACTTAAGGATAAAGTAGGAAAGTATGGCACAGATTTTTGACGCACCCTCAAAGGCGATCTTGCGCAGCCAGATAGCTGAGCATATCGCCGAGACCGATAAAAACGATAAGCGTGAGCTTCAGGCCGGCGAAGAGCCGTTGCCGAACGACCGCTTCTTCGACCGCGAGTTGAGCTGGCTGAAGTTCAACAAGCGCGTCCTCGAACTCGCTCAGGACGAGGACCTGCCGATCATCGAACGCGCAAGCTTCGCCGCAATCTTCGCGAACAACCTCGACGAGTTCTTCATGGTTCGCGTCGCAGGTCTGAAGCGCCGCATCGACACCGGCATCGCCGTGACGGCAGCCTCCGGATTGAGCCCAAGGCAGCAGCTGCGCGCCATCAGCGAGCAAGCACACCGTCTGCAGGACGAGCACGCGCACTACATGATCGATCACATTCTTCCCGACCTAGCGAAGGAACAGATCGTGCTTCTGAGCTGGGACAAGCTCACCGCAGCCGAACAGGAGCGCCTGTCTCGCTACTACCGTCAGCAGGTATTCCCTGTTCTGACGCCACTGGCCGTGGACCCGGCCCACCCGTTCCCGTACATTTCCGGCGGTTCCATCAACCTCGCCGTGCTCGTGGAGAATCCGGCTTCCGGCAAGTCCCACTTCGCTCGCGTGAAGATTCCTGGAAACCTGAACCGTCTCGTGCCCGTCGACGATATGACCGACGACGATGCCACCAACGTGCGCTACGGCTTCATCACCATGGAGAACCTGATCATCGCGCACCTGGAATCCCTGTTCCCGGGCATGATTATCAAGGAAGCACGTTCCTTCCGCGTTACCCGTAACGAGGATATCGACGTGGAAGAGGATGATGCAGAGAACCTGCTCAACGCCATGGAGAAGGAGCTGCTGCGCCGTCGTTTCGGACCGCCGATCCGTCTTGAGATTTCCGACGAGACCAGCCCGTTCCTTTCCCAGCTGCTCGCCGACCAGCTGCGCGTCAGCGCCGATGAGGTGTACCGTCTGCCGGCACCGCTCGATGCGACCGTGCTCTTCGAACTTGGCGGCATCGACCGTCCGGACTTGAAGTACCGTTCGTTCGTGCCGACCACCAATCGTCAGATTGCCGAGGTGGAGTCGTCCCGCGCGCAAGACATTTTTGCAGCGATTCGCGAACGCGATATCCTCCTGCATCACCCGTATGATTCGTTCTCTACCTCCGTTCAGGCGTTCCTAGCGCAGGCTGCGGCGGATCCGAAGGTGCTCGCCATCAAGCAGACGTTGTACCGTACGTCCAGCAACTCCCCGATCATCGACGCGCTCATCGACGCGGCGCATGCGGGCAAGCAGGTGCTGGCACTGGTCGAAATCAAGGCACGCTTCGATGAAGACGCCAACATCGCATGGGCACGCAAGCTGGAACGTGCCGGCGTGCACGTGGTGTACGGCATCGTGGGCCTGAAGACCCACTGCAAGCTGAGCCTTGTGGTGCGTCAGGAAGCCGACGGCCTGCGCCGTTACTGCCATGTGGGCACCGGTAACTACAATCCGAAGACCGCCCGTATCTACACCGATCTCGGCTTGCTGACCTGCGATCCGGTGGTCGGCCAGGATATGACCCGCCTGTTCAACCAGCTGTCCGGTTATGCTCCGAAGTCGAGCTTCCACCGTCTGCTGGTAGCGCCGCGTACCGTGCGTTCCGGCCTGATTCAGCGCATCCGCCGTGAAGAGGATGCCGCACGCGCAGGCAAGGAAGCATGGATCAAGATCAAGGTCAACTCCATCGTTGACGAGAAGACCATCGACGCGCTGTACCGTGCAAGCCAGGCCGGCGTGAAGATCGACATCGTGGAACGCGGTATCTGCGCGCTCAAGCCGGGTGTTCCGGGACTTTCCGAGAACATTCGCGTGCGTTCCATTCTGGGTCGTTTCCTCGAGCACAGCCGTATCTACGCATTCGCGAACTCTGATGGCCCGCAGATCGGTGAGGGCCCGGCCGCAGGTCCGGAAGTGTGGATCGGTTCCGCCGATCTGATGCACCGTAATCTCGACCGTCGAGTCGAAGCGCTGGTGCGCATCACCGCTCCGGAGCAGATCGACGAACTGATCAAGTACGTGGATCTGCAGATGGCCGATTCCACCACCTCGTGGCATATGGCAGCCGACGGCACCTACGTGCGTCATGCGAAGGATGAGGAGGGTCGCCCGCTGGTCGATTCCCAGGAATATCTCATCAAGAAGCATACGCGCCGACCGGCAAGGCACTAAGTTTCGCGAAAATGGCCGATTCTGCAATTGCGGGGTCGGCCATTTTCGTTGCGCAATCATGAACGGTAACCGCGCCTACCACTTACAATGAAAGATATGAGCGAGAACATGAGACGTGTCGTAGAAGCCGCCGGGGGTATTGTATGGCGGTGGAAAGCCGGTAGCGAAATCGCTGAAAATCCAGCAATCGCAGCACAGAAATCTCCAAAAGAACAACTCAACAGCATTGAAGTGTGCATCGTACATCGACCAAAGTACGATGACTGGAGCTGGCCGAAAGGCAAACTCGAGCAGGGCGAATCACATCGTCATGCCGCAGTACGAGAAATCGGCGAGGAGACAGGCGTTTCCATCGCCCTCGGCCCGTATCTGTGCGAAGTCGAGTATCCGTTATCCGAAGAAGGCAAGAAAACCCGGCATTCGCACGATCGCACCGTCGACACCAAGCACACGTTGTATTGGATGGCGCAACCGATTTCCGGAGATGATGCAGAACATCTGCTTGACGCATTCGGCCCTGTGCATCGCGCAGATGTAGGCGAAATCAACGATATCGTGTGGGTTTCCGTGCGTGAAGCACGTAAAATCCTCACACATTCCACCGATAAAGACACCCTCGCCATCTTCGTGGACCGCGTACAGGAGGGTGCCGCGACCGCGCAGAATCTGCTGATCGTGCGCCATGCCAAGGCTGAATCGCGCAAATCATGGAAAGGCACCGACGCGAACCGGCCGATCACTCCGAAAGGCGCGGCCGCGGCATTCGCACTCAACCGCGAACTTGCCTGCTACAACCCAACCCGCCTCGCAACCTCACCATGGCTACGCTGTCAGGAAACACTGCAGGTGCTTAGCTGGCAGACCGAACGCCCGATGGAACACATCGACGCGCTCACGGAAGACGCCTTCGCCGAACACCCGACCATCGCATGGCTGGCGTTCCTCAAGCAGATCCAGCTCACGCTCGAAACCCGCGAAACCACGGCAATCTGCATGCACCGACCGGTAATCGGGGGTATGTTTGACCATCTGCGCGGACTGTGCGCTCGCAAAGCGCTCTCAAAGCAGCTCATCGCCAAAACGCCGTTCATGCCTACCGGCACCGCCGTAGCGCTGTTTATAATCGATACGCCGCAAGGTCCCAGCATTATCGATATTCAAAAGGTTTCACCCATTGTCTACTAACATGCATTACGGTTCCGGCTCGGTTATTCCAAGCCGTTCCGCCGGTTTCACCAACACTGGATCGCCGCGCCCGGCCCGCCCGGGGCAACTCGACCAGATGATGGCCGACAACATTGCGGGAGGTGCCGATCCGGCGCAGATCAACGAGATGAGCCATGCCTCGGCGGCCGCGCTGCTGGACCGCGTGCATCACACGCAGGACGCCGAACTTGTGGAACGCGTGCTCACGCTGGTGGACCGCGAAGGCGTTGACGTGATCGCCGAATTATGGAGCAGATCTGAGCCGGATTCGCTGCCGGGCATTCTATGGCGACTGTATGTGCTGCGCACGTGGATGCGGAAGAATCGTGAGTCAATCGCACGATTGTGGCGCGTCGGAGAACCGGTTGCAACTACCGCTTCGGCAATTGCCGGAGTCGACCAAGCACCCACGGAAGATGACATTGCGCACACCGCCGATTCGATTCTGACGGGCGCATTCACCGGCGATTTCGCGATTGCGTTGGAACGTGCAGCGGCGTTCACCGACGTGGTTGCGTTGGGATTGCGCATTGAGGCACGAAATATGGCCTCACGCTTGGAGGCGGTGAATTCAGAGGCCGTACAAGCGGAAAGCTCGGACGCCACGAAAAAGCAAGCACGCACGAAAGCGGCCCGCTTGATGCACACGGGCGGCAATCTGTTTGTCACCGCCAAGGATTTTCGTCATGGGGCGAATCTGTGGAGGCGAGGAAAACTGGAGTAGCGCAATCTGGAGTAATGCAATCCACTTCTCTTATCCCCTAATAAAAGTGCCGCACAGCAATCGCAATATCAATTCGCGACACGGTGTACCGTGCGGTCTGCAGCATCTGTAGAATAGGAATTCGCGCCGGGCCATGCATAGCCCCGGGCTCCATTTTTTGCCGCTGCGAGCGGCCTTTGCGCCGACAGGCGCTTTCGTGGTTCGGCGCTTTCCCTCTTCTTAAATTTCGTTGCTTTTTTCATACGATTTTTCAGCGTCTTTCTTGACTCCTTTCCCAGCTCCCGCGCTTTTCCTCGCAATTATGGACTACGCTTAGAAAACATGGATATTCATGTTTTGAACCACCCGCTGGTGGACCATAAGCTCACCGTTCTTCGAGATAAGAACACCCCGTCCTCCACGTTCCGCGAGCTCGTTTCCGAGCTCGTGATGCTTGAGGCTTACGAAGCCACCCGCGACATCGAAGTCGTGGACAAGCCGATCGAAACCCCCGTCGCTCCGATGGTAGGCAAGCACATCGCTTCCCCGGCGCCGATCATTGTGCCTGTGCTGCGCGCGGGCCTGGGCATGCTTGACGGCATGACCAAGATGATTCCGTCCGCCGAAGTCGGCTTCCTCGGCATGAAGCGCGACGAGGAGAACCCGACCCAGCAGATCACGTATGCGAACCGTCTGCCCGACGATCTGAGCGGCCGTCAGTGCTTCCTGATCGACCCGATGCTCGCCACCGGCGGCACGCTGGTCGCAGCAACGCATTACCTGGCCGAGCGCGGCGCAAAGGATGTTACCGCCGTGTGCATTCTGGGCGCTCCGGAAGGCCTGAAGTTCGTTGAGGAGAACCTCGATCCGTCCATCAAGTTCAAGCTGGTGCTGTGCGCCGTCGACGAGAAGCTCAACGACAAGTGCTACATCGTGCCAGGCTTGGGCGACGCCGGCGACCGTCTGTATGGCGTGATCGACTGACCGCATCAGAGCTCAACCGAATCAACCCAATCAGTCAATCAAGTAAATCGAATAAAAACGGCCTGCCACAACGCAAATCATGCGGTGGCAGGCCGAAATCATATGTAAAAACCTCTACTGCTCGTCAGGCACGAACGCCTCGAAAATATGATGGTCGAACCAGTCATCGCACTGGGCGAGCTCATCGCGGCTACGCACCGTCCACGACACGGGAACGGCACCCATGAAACGAGCCAGACGCACCTGCGGGCTGTTGCCGCCATGCCAGTCGTAGGCGACGAAATCAGGGCGAGAAATCCAGTCGAAAATCAACGCACCGGCCGCATATTCCTTGGCGAGCGCAGCAGGATCAGACGGCTTCTCCTCCCCCTGCGGCCACCAGGAAAGCTGACCACGGCATACTTCCGGACGGTTCTCCTTATACCAGTTGACGGCGGCCGGATTGAACGATTCGATCACGTACGCGCCGGAATAGGCCTGCAGCAGTGCGTCGCCCTTTTCCATGAGCTCGACGTCGCGCGGATTCCACTTGGAATTGTCGTCGAACTTGTATTCGACGATCAGCGGCACACGGCCCGCCACTACCTTGAGCACGTCGGCGAACAGTGGCACATGCTGGAAATACCCTTCCGGAGCGCTGTCAGGCGTGGTGACCAGCGGCGGCTTTTCAAGCGAACCCGGCAACGGTGCGGCGACGGCGGCACCAGGGGCGTCGGTTGGGAACAGCGGGATACGGGTCAGCTCATCGTAGGTAAGATCGGCCACACGACGCGGATCTCCGGCGACGCGCATCAGATCGCTGTCATGCACCACCACGATTTCGCCGTCGGCGGTCATCTGCAGGTCAAGTTCGATGCCGTAACCCGCCTCGCAGGCCGCGGCAAACGCCGCAAGCGAGTTCTCCGGAGCGATCGCACCAGTCACGCTGGGACTGCCATAGCCCGCCTTCATGGCCATACGTCGGGCGAGCGCCACGTATTCGCCGCTTTCATTGGCATACTGCGCAGTCAGGCCGGAACCTGCGTCGTGCAGGCCGCGGTGCGCGTACCACACGTCGGGAATGGACGGCACGTAATTACGGCGCTTGTCGGAGAAGGTACGCGGGGCAATCGCCCATACTGCGGCACCTGCGGCGAGCGCACCGCCCGCCAACACTTTATTGACGAATGATTTGGACATGGGCTTTCCTCCCTTACATGGCCGTTCGCGCATTCTCTCGCATTGGTTCGCACCGTTCGCGGCCATCGAATCTGTCTCTTCTGAGATTAGCCCATAAATCACAAAAAAGCCGTCATCTACGCAATACGCGATCGCCTGTTTGTTGAGCGTCCGTCATCTCCGATAACGTACAAACCCATTTGGTACTTTCGTGGTTCTGAAAACATATATCAGTAGAAAAGATAAAAATCTCAATAGGGCATAGATAAGGCCCGAAGACCGCGTAGCGGTACCTTGCGTGCGTCAAGCACACATATTCAGCCCAGAGACCGGGGCTAAGAACCACAAAAAACTACCGTTTTTTGTTGGAACGTCCCTTGAAGTAAATGTCGAACACTATCCAGACGGACAAAATGAACGCGATCACATATCCCATGAAACCGACGATCGGAATGCCGAAAATCACCGGTTTGATGCCAGCGTAGTAGACGATCGACGAACCGATGAACAATCCGACCACGATCAGCGCCATCGTAAGCCTGTTCACCATTTCGGCGAGCATGTGCAGCGGTTCCTGCGAACCTACCATTTCCATGTTGACGCGCAATTGGCCGCGCGTGAGCATGCGGGACGCCACTTTCAGCTCATTGGCAGCAGCGAGCAGACTGTGTAGCGCCTGATGACCTTCGATAACCAGCGATTTCGCCTCATCCTTGGCGAAATCCTTCTTCGACGTGCTTGCGGCGATATGGTCGGAGATGATCTGAATCATATTCACGTCTGGAATGAACTCGTCGAGCAGGCCTTCCAAAGTGACCAGCGCACGCCCGACCGTGGTGACGGTGCTCGGCACTTCAATGCCGTGGCGTTGCGCCATTTGCGTCAATGCGGTGAGCATGGCGGCGATATCCAGCTCGGCCAAATCCACTGTGCCGAATTCCTTGACGATCACGTCCAAGTCGGCCAATAACGCCGGATAATCCTCCGGATCGGCCTCGGCACCGGCGAAACGCAGCAGACCGTCGGCAAGCGCGGGCGAATCCTGTTTGGCGACGGCAAAGATCATGTCCTTCAGCACGGAACGGGTTTTGGCATTAAGCCGACCCGTCATGCCTAGGTCGAGCAGCACGATCTGCCCGCCACGCACCATGATGTTGCCCGGGTGCGGATCCGCATGGAAGAAGCCTTCGTCAAGCACTTGCGTGGCATAGTTGTCCACAAGTTTGGTGCCTATCTCCTTCAGATCGTAGCCCGCTTCGATAAGTTCGTTGGGGTGCGAAACGGAGATGCCCTCCACATAGTCCATGACCACCACATGCTCGGTACACAGTTCCGGGTAGGGCTTCGGGCAGTCCATGTATTTGTAGCGTTCGCAGAATCGTTTGAATTCGGCCAAATTGCGGGTTTCGATCAAAAAGTCGGTTTCCGATTCAAAGGTGTCCCACAATTCCTCGACCACGCCGGAGAGATCGACCACTTGCGCACTGTGCATTGTTTTGGCGGCTATTCGTGCGATGGTGCGCATGATGGACACATCCTGTGCCATGGTTTCGCGCACTCCCGGCCGCTGTACTTTTACGGCCACGTCCTCGCCGGTGGAAAGTTTCGCGCGATGCACCTGTGCAAGACTCGCTGAGCCAAGCGGCGTGGCGTCGATATGTTCGAAGATCTCGCCAACAGGACGGCCATATTCGTCCTCAAGCACCTGCAGTACCGTACCGTACGGCATAGGATCGGCATCGGCGCGCAGTTTGGACAGCTCGTCGCAGAACGATTGGGGCAGGATTTCGGATCGCATGGATAGGATCTGTCCGACTTTCACGAAGGTCGGGCCGAGCGCTTCGAGCATGAGACGCATTTTGATGGGCGTCAGTCCGTGCACAATGTCGAACTGGTTGACGATTTGTGCGATTTGCGTAAGTCGTTTCAGTTTGCCACGTCGCGTTAGGTGGTAACGCTGCGAGAAGGAGTCTTTGCGAGAGCCAAACAGTCCGATAGTTTCGGGTTGCGTAAAAGTTGCGCTGTTCTGTTTGCGCGATTGCGGCATTCCCGTTTTTTCCACGAATTTGGCTGCCGCCGCCGCGTCGGGCGAGGGGTCCGCCGTCGGATGGATCACCGCGTTGACTCGGTCGGAGAGTGTGACCGGTTCCACGCTTTCGGGGCGGGCCGCGTCCGGCTCGATTGGGGAATTCAAAGACATATCGCTGCTCGCAAACGTTGGTCGGATTACGATGAGTAGGATTCATAGGAGCTTGCGTCCCGCGTATTTCATGCGATTCGCACGCGATTGTTCGCATGGCACGCATGGCACGCACGTTTCGCATGCCGTGCAAGTTCCGCATAGCAAATCGCCGTCTGAACGTGATGCGACGCGCAGACGGCGATAGGAACGATTGAACGTTACTCGGCTTTGGCTTCAGACTCCGCTTCCTTGGCTTCCTCTGCAGTCTTGGCTTCGGAGGCTTCCTTGACCTCCGCGACCTTGTGCTTGAGTTCGGCATTGAGGGCCTTGCCCTGTTCGACGGTCAGCTCGCCCTTCTTGACGAGATCGTCAACGATTTCCTGGCTCTTCTCAACCGTGGTCGCCAAAGCACCAACGCCGGCGAGAAAGACCTTACGCAGGCCGTCACCAAAATCAAAATCAGCCATGATTACCTCCTTAGGTGATGGTAGTACCCACTCTATCGCACTATCTTCACAAATAAAGTCAACGAAACTGGTCAATCATCGCAATTCTGCGGAAAGTTCGCTGCCGTATGCCCACAGCGTACGGAAAAACGAAAACGAAGCCGCAAAACGCAGGACAGTGAGATCGTGCGAAACTCACCCAAAAAACGAGCGGCCGATCAGCGCGGACGTGACATGGCCACGCGACGCGCGTTGTCGGCAATTGTATTGATGCGGTCAAGTTCCGAACGCTGCGCCTGCGTTTGCCCTGCAGCAACCGGATCGAACGAACCATATCGGCGTTCCACGGCGGTACGGATCAGAAAATCGGCGATCGCGGGATTCTTCGGCAGCAGCGAACCGTGCATGTATGTGCCAATCACATTGTTGACGCGTGCGCCTTCCGTATGATCCTCGCCATTGTTGCCGGTACCGTCCGCGTCGACGACGCCGAGCGGCTGCACGCCTTCGCGCAGGAAGGTTTGGCCGGAATGGTTTTCGTAGCCGATGATGTCGCCGAAATCGGCGGAATGCTCGGTCAGATTGCCGATCATGCGCACTTCCTGGCCGACCGTGTACGCGCCGATCACGCCGATGCCGTCAAGTCGGGAACCATCCACCGTTTCGAAATATTCGCCGAACAGCTGATACAGGCCGCAGATCATGAGCATGGGGGTGCCGTCTGCGGCCAGCGAGCGCAGCAGGTCGGCGCGTTTGAAGAAGTCGTCGACGATTTTCTTCTGGCCGGTGTCTTGCCCGCCGCCGCCCAGAATCATATCGACGTGTTCGGGCCACGCGTCGCCCTGATTGTAGGCGTGCACATGCGGTTCGTAGCCGTACAGCGCGAGTCGGCGCTGGATGGTGAGTACGTTGCCGGAGTCGCCATAGATGTTCATGTCTTTCGGATATAGCGACACGATGTCGATTGCCTGGCTCATATCGTCTCCCTCATGCGTTTCATACGTTCTTCATACGTTCTTGCGTTTTCATGCGTTGCACCGATTTTCATGCGTTTTTCGCACGTTTTGCCGGATTGTGCGGATGCGCGCCGTCACTTGCCCACGCCAGCGTCGGCGACTTCGGCGATTTTGCCGAGCGCCGCTCGCGTTTTAAGCATCGCCGTGTACGTGCAGTAAATGTGCTTAGGGGTACCCGGATTTGCGTTCACGAACGTTGAGACGGCCTCTTCAAGTTCCGTGTTGACGCTGTTCACCGGCACTTGGTCGTATTCGAGGCGCAACGCCATATCCCATGCGCGTACGCCTGAAACCATGGCTACACCGGTGCCTCGCAGCGAAGAGAAATCCACGTCCCACAACCAGCTCATGTCACGACCGTCGGCGTACTCGTCGTTGATAGCGATCATGGTGTCGCAGCCTTCGGGAGTGAAGGATGCGAGCGACAGACGGAATCCCATGGGGTTTTTGACGAGTAGCAGTTCTACCGGCGAACCGTTTACGTCGATGACTTCGCCGCGTCCGAACGCCGGAGTGACTTCGGCTGCCGCGTCGATCATGGCTTGCGTGGTGGCGTGCGCAAAATCGATCATGCGCTGTGAGATTCCCACTTGTCGCAATAGTTCGTCGGTCACGTTCTCTTCGAACGGCAGGAACATTGCTTGCGCATCGGCCACGACCGCTCGCACGACGGCCAGTGCGGCCGCCGCGTTGTACAGGTTGTACACACCTTCCAGTTTCACGCCGGTTTCGTACGTTTCGCCGTCGATGCCGAAGCTAGCACGATGGTCGCCTACAGCAAGCAGGGTCACGTCAGCCGGAAACTGTTCCGCAGATTCTGTATTTTCCGATTTTTCTGCATTTTCCCCAGTTTTCGCAATTGCCGAGGAATCGTTAATCGCAGTATTCTCGTCCGATTCTGCAGATTCGGACAAGTCAATACCAACTGACGCTTCAGTATCAGTTGCCGATTCCGTATCAACCGTCGTGCGCATATCATCGTCGGACGGGAAGAAGCTGCGCAACGACCCGTCAAGACCGAAATAGCGCACTTCCACACCATCTTCAGTATGGGCGACGTCAGCAAGTCGTGCGATGCGCGGATCCTCACGATTGAGTACCACGGTTCCGGTGGTCGCTTCGGCGGCTTTGCTCAACAGTTTCGCGGTATTGTCGATTTCGCCGAAACGGTCGAGCTGGTCGCGCATCACGTTGAGCAGCAGGCAGTAGTCGGGCTGTACTTGTTTGACGAAATGCACCGCGTACGCTTCGTCGAGTTCCAATACGGCGATGTCGGCGTCCAGTTTGCCGCCGAGCGAAACTTCCGCCAGCAGCGACGAGACCACGCCACGGGTGAAGTTCGATCCGGTCGGATTGGTGAACACCTTTAATCCCAACGATTCCAGCATGCTTGCCACCATACGAGTGGTGGTGGTTTTGCCGTTCGTTCCGGATACGAGCACCACGCCGAGCGGCAGTTGCTGTAGCGTGCGTGCGAGGAATTGCGGGTCGATCTGTTCCACGATTTTGCCGGGGAACGCGCTGCCGCCGCCATGCGCCAGGCGTGAGGCCGCACGCACGGCTTTGCCAATCAACGGCGTTGCGAATGAGTTCCACGTCATGCTTATACCTCCTGCTGGCTCTGATAGTCCTGCGGCATATCTTTGAACTTGGAGTATGCGCCAAGGAACGCGAGATTGAAGGTATCGGTCGGGCCGTTACGGTGCTTCGCCATGATGATGTCGGCCTCGCCTGGGCGGTCCTCCTTGTCGTAGGCGTCCGGCCTGTGCACGAGAAACACCACGTCGGCGTCCTGCTCGATAGAACCAGATTCACGCAGGTCGGAAAGCTGCGGCTTCTTGTCCTGACGCATTTCGGGGCCACGGTTCAGCTGGCTCAGCGCCACCACCGGCACTTCCAATTCCTTGGCAAGCAGCTTCAATGCACGCGAGAAGTCAGACACTTCCTGCTGGCGGCTTTCCACGGCCTTGCCGGAAGTCATGAGCTGCAGGTAGTCGATCACCACCAATTTCAGATCGTTCGTCTGCTTCAATCGACGGCATTTCGCACGGATCTCCATCAAACTCATGTTCGGACTATCGTCGATGAATAATGGCGCGTTCTGCAGTTTATCTTGCAGATTATTAAGGATATTCCAACGTTCCTGCGTAATATCTTCCGCTCGGCGCATGGCTGCCAACGGAATATTCGTTTCCGCGGAGATAATTCGTTGCGCAAGTTCGTTTTTGCTCATTTCCAAGCTGAAGATCACGGATGTCATATTGTGGTGCAACGCGGCGGATCTTGCGAAATCGACGCCGAGCGTGGACTTGCCCATGGCGGGGCGTCCTGCCACAACGATCATCTGGCCTGGCTGCAGACCTTGCGTCACTTCGTCGATGTCGCGGAATCCGGTTGGTACGCCCTTGGAGACTTCGCCGTTCTGCAGTCGGTCGATTTGGTCAAGGGTGTCGGTGATGACGGTGCCGATCGGCGCGTAATCCTGCCTCACTTTGCCGGTCGACATTTCGTAGACTTCGGCCTGTGCCAGGTTGACGACGTCTTCGGCTTGGGATCCTTCGGCCGTGTAGCCGAGCTGCGCTATTTTGGTGCCGGCTGCGATTACATTGCGCAAGATGGCGCGCTGGTGGATGATGTCGGCATAGAAGGTTGCGTTGGCTGCGGTCGGCACGGATGCGACGAGGCTGTGCAGATAGTCGGATCCCCCCACTTTTTCGAGGTCGCCGTCTTTGAGCAGTTGATTGGCTACCAGCACCGCGTCGACGGGTTGCGATGCGGAAAACAGGTTGATGATGGCTTCGTACACGGTTTGGTTACGCGGCTGGTAGAAGTCGGTGATGTCGATCATCTGTGAGACTTCGCCGATGGCGTCTTTGCTCATGAGCATGCCGCCGAGCACCGCCATTTCGGCGGCGTCGTCATGTGGCGGCACACGGTCGAAGATGGCGTCGCGAATGGCCGCTCCAGATGTTCCGGAAGTGCTGCCATTGCCTGAAAAACCGCGGTTTTGCCCTTGATTCAGGCCGTTGTTCCAAGAATTGCTCTCCGCCATGCTTCTCCAGCTCTTCGATGTGTAGTGTACCGGGAAAAACCATAATACCTGTGCCGCTTCACGAATGATGTTGCGATGAGATTCTGGAGGAATCTCCGCATTGGCAGGATCGAAATCACCCGACACGCGCGAATCGATTCGCTGTGGATAAGAAAGCCGAAAAAACCCGAGTTATCCACATACTGGGGATAACTATGTGGAAAACATATCGAGTTATCCACCAAATGGGGATAACCAAGTGGACAACTTGGGGACATCTTTCGTACGGGTGCCCATTCCCCTGGTTTTGACTTGCTTAAGTGAACTGAAGGTGATATGTTCCCCACTTTTTCTTAAACGATGAGTTTCCGACGACGCGGCGGGTAGCGCATCGGCAATCATGTCGCTTTGCCGGGCATTCGCTCACAGCCTACGCGGCCTCACATGTGGTAGCGGGTGGCGTCGTACATGGTTCGGACGAGGGCTTCACGCCATTTACTCCAGCCGTACTGTTTGGAAATAGTCTCGCCGGACGTGGCACCCAACGACGAACCGTCAGCACGAGTCAGGTCAAAGAGCATGTCAAGCAGCAGCGGATCATGATCAAGACGAGAGGCCAATTCGTCGCCGACATTCGGATCATTAGGATTCTGACCAGTCGCAAACTCCGACAACGTAAGATGCTCGCGCACCAGCAACGTGACCCACCAAATAATGTCACGGTCAAAACCCATACGTTTCAACACCGTAGACGCATGGCGGGCACCCTCCGCAGCATGATCGGCAACCCCCGGACGCTTGCCGATATCATGCAAAATACCAGCCAACAGCAACGCCTGATAATGCCGATCATCATAACGGTTTCCACGAGGTGTTTCACGGCCAAGCCGCGTGACCACCTCAACCGAATGACGGTCAATCGTGTAACGATGCACGGCCGAAGCGCTCGGACGATTACGAATCGCCAACCATTCCGGAATCAAACGACCCGGAATATCAACAAAATCAATCTCCTCCCACACCTGCAACAATGCGGGACCGCTCGCAAGCAAACGCAAGAACAGACTACGCGACTCATCATTCCACGTGCGATCATCAATCGGACATGACTTCAGATTCTGCAACGTGCCGGGCGCAATCGGCAGACCAAACTCAGCCGCAGCAACAGCCGCACGCAACGCAAGGCACGGATCAGACTTCGGATCGGCACCCGGCGCAAGTACGATCTCCTCCTCATGCTTGGCAATACCGGGTGCGACCACATCAAACGTAGGCGCCTGACGCTTGCCACCGCCACGAGGCTGGAACACCTGGAAAAACGCAAAACGAGGCTTCTCATGAGTCAACGAATGCTCGGCACGGGAAGCCGTGGAATCAAGCGAAAACGCAATCTGACGGCCAACACGCGCAAGCAACGTCTGCAAATCATCAATCGACTTCACCTCACGCTCGCCACTCGGCAACGTCGGATCAGCCAAACCCAACATCGCCGAAACCCTCGCCTGATAGGGGGCCAGCAGCATATTCGTGTCTTTATTGGCAACCAAATGAATGCAGTCACGCACATCCAGCAACCGTTCGACAGCATCGTCATACTGGCCGTGCGGGCGGTCGGCAAGCCAAGAAGCGGCAAGCGCGGAGACCAGCACGGAATCTCGCAAACCACCGCGAGACTCCTTAATATCAGGCTGATTGCCGTACGCCATACGTCCGAACTCGTCCAAACGAGACTTGGCGGAACTCAACAATTCGGGCAAGCGCTTGCGGGCGGCCCTACGCCAACGTTCCAAAATGGAGACAGCCGTGGATTCGATCAACTGCGCGTCGCCCGCAATCGGCACCACATCCAGCCAACCCATCGCGGCAGGCAGATCATGGTCGGTGACAGCCTCGCACTGCGCGCGGGTACGCACCGACTGGTCAAGATCAAGACCAGAATCCCAAATCGGATACCACAATTTGTTGGCAAGCTCATTGAGCTGCTGGTCAGTGAGCGCGTGAGGCTCATAAATGACCACCAAGTCAAGATCGGAACTCGGACCAACCTGGCCGCGAGCCAACGAGCCCACCGCACCAAGACCAATACCAACTTGCGGAACGTCAAAAGAAACCGTCTGGCAGGCCTCCTGCCACAACTTCGTCAGGCAATCCATGGCCAAATCCGTACGAGCCTTGCGCTTCGCCGCACCATTGCGGTACACGCCGTCGGCATCCGACTGACTCATATCCATGAAACGTTGTTTAAGACCATCAACCGCTGAAGTCATAGCAAATCCTTATGAATCTTCGCAAAAGCAAGCTAATCTGAGCAGGTAAAAAGCGAAAGTGGGAAATCCGAGGCAGAAAAACTGACTCGAAAATCGTATGAAAATCCCCGCACGGCGCGAAGCACGTACGGGGATCTGTCTATCGATAGCCCGAGCCTAAGCCCGGGGCCCTTAATATCTATCCGAATGAATTATCAGATAGCGGCAGAGCCGGTCTCGCCGGTGCGCACGCGGGTCACCGAATCAAGCGGGGCAACCCAGACCTTGCCGTCGCCGATAGTGCCGGAGCCGGCGGACTTGACGATCACACCGACCAGAGTCTCGGCGTCGGCGTCATCGGACAGCACCTCGATGCGAATCTTCGGAATGAGATCCACGGTGTATTCTGCGCCACGATAAACCTCGGTGTGGCCACGCTGGCGGCCGTAACCGTTAGCCTCAGACACGGTCAGACCGTGAACACCTGCGGCAGCGAGAGCTTCCTTGACATCGTCAAGCTTATGCGGCTGAATGATAGCGGTAATGAGCTTCATCTCACTTCACCTCCTTGAGAACAGAGCTGGCGGTACCAGCAAAATCGTAAGCACGTTCGCCCTGATCGGCAAGATCGATACCGCCGACTTCCTGAGCTTCGGTGACACGCCAGCCAATCGTCTTCTCCAGAGCGAAGGCGATGATGCCGGTGACAACAGCGGACCAGATGATGGCAACGAGGGCAACGATGAGCTGCACAACCAGCTGCTTCCAGTCGCCGCCTGCGAACAGGCCGGTACCCTCGCCGAAGAAGCCGATGAGCACAGTGCCAGTGAAACCGCCGACGCCGTGGACGCCGACAACGTCGAGAGAATCATCGTAGCCGAGCTTGAACTTCAGGCCGCAAGCGAGGCAAGTGAGCACACCGGCGATGGCGCCAAGCACGATGGCCCACAGCGGGGAAACCACATCGGCAGCCGGGGTAATGGCAACCAGGCCTGCGACGATGCCGGAAGCGGCACCCATGGCGGTGTAGTGGCCGGTACGAATCTTCTCGGTGAAGCCCCAAGAGAGCATTGCGGCGGCAGTTGCAGCGGAAGTGGAAACCCAAGCGTAGCCTGCGGTGCCGTTAGCAGCGAACGCAGAACCAGCGTTGAAGCCAAACCATCCGAACCACAGCAGGAAAGCGCCAAGCATCACGAACGGAACATTGTGCGGACGGAACGGCTGGGTGCCGAAGCCCTTGCGCTTGCCGATGATCAACACGATCACCAGAGCGGCGACTGCAGCATTGATGTGCACGACCGTACCACCTGCGAAATCGTGGGCGGCAGCGCCGATGGCCTGGGAGATCGCGCCGTCAGCGCTCAGCAGACCGCCATTCCACACCATGTGGGCGAGCGGAGCGTAATCGAAGGTAATCCACAGCGCGACGAAAATCATCCAAGTGGAGTACTTGACACGTTCAGCGATAGCGCCGCAAATCAGAGCGACGGTAATCATGGCGAATGCGGACTGGAACGCCACATCGACGCTGACCGGATAGTGGTTGGAGTTCAGCGAAGCCGACGTGAAGACACCGCCGTCAGAAACCATGGAATCCTTCAGCAGGAAGCCCGTGGCCGGATCACCGAAGACACCGCCGACCGAAGTGCCTGCGTAGGCGATGGACCAGCCCCACAGCACCCAGATCACCATTGTGACGGACAGAGCGGCCGCCTCCATGATCATCATGTTCAGCACGGCCTTTGCGCGGACCATGCCACCATAGAAGAACGCCACACCCGGCGTCATGAGGAACACAAGGGACGCGGAAGTCAAAATCCACGCGGCATTTCCAGAATCAAGCTGACCCATGTCACCCTCCTCTTTCTTTCTTTTTGAGTTCACATTTCCGGCCCCATCGTATGGGGCTGACAAAACGGTATGGAACGCCGCCCGCGTTTTGAAAACGTTACGACGTGTTACAGCAAGGTAACGCCATCTCGCCATTACGCCAACCGAAAATGGCGGAATAAAGCGGCTGGCACGTTTTGTTTCAGATTGCGCACCGCTCCCAGACAAAACCAATATCAGACCATTTTTCAGCGTATCTGCCATATATAGGCGAGATAGGACTGGTCGGGGGTAAAAAGAAAGCCTCCCACGCGGGGAGGCTTTCTCGAGAGCGCAATCATCTCAGGCGAGGATGCCGTCGACGAAGCCTTCCGGATCGAACGGGGCGAGATCGTCCGGGCCTTCGCCGAGGCCGACGAGCTTGACGGGCACGCCAAGCTCTTTCTGCACGGAAATCACGATGCCGCCCTTTGCGGAACCGTCAAGCTTGGAGAGCACCACACCGGTAATGCCGATGGCTTCGGCGAACACCTTGGCCTGCGTCATGCCATTCTGGCCGGTGGTAGCGTCGAGCACGAGCAGCACCTCGTCGACCGGAAGGTTCTTTTCGATAACGCGGCGGATCTTGCCGAGCTCGTCCATGAGGTTCGCCTTGTTCTGCAGGCGGCCGGCGGTGTCGATGATGAGCACGTCGGCGTTCTCTTCCTTGGCCTTGACACTGGCCTCGAATGCGACGGACGCCGGATCGGCACCGTCCTTGTCGGAACGCACGACCGGAACGCCGACCTTGGCACCCCAAGTTTCCAACTGGTCGGCGGCCGCCGCGCGGAAGGTATCGGCAGCTCCCAACATGACCTGCTTGCCTTCGGAAACAAGCAGACGAGAAAGCTTGCCCGCAGTGGTGGTTTTGCCCGTGCCGTTCACGCCGACCATGATGATGACGCTTGGCTTGTTGGCACCCTCCTTATTAGCATTGAGGCGGCGATCCGTGTCAGTGCCTACGAGCTTCAACAGCTTGTCCTTCAACGCGGCACGCACTTCGGCCGGATCGGACTGGCCCGCGATTCGGGCGTCGTTGCGTAGTTCCTCGACGAGCTGTTCGCTGGCTTCCGCGCCCACATCGGCAAGCAGGAGGGTGTCTTCGACGTCCTCCCAATCGGCTTCGGAAAGCTGATCCTTCGCAAGAATGTTGAACAGAGCCTTGCCGAACGGATTGCCGGATTTCGACAGGCGCGCCTTAAGACGCTGCATGCGCGTGCCGGCGGATTCGGGGGTTTCATGAACCGGTTCGGGCTTGGCTTCGGTGGCTGGTGCAGGAGTCGCCGTTTCGGAAGAGGAAGCTTGAGCTGAGGACTTCTGCTGACTTTCAGCCGGAGCTTTTTCCGCTGCATCAACATTGGAATCAACGGACGGCTTCACCGTGGAAGAATCAGCCGCAGCCAACTTTGCTTCCGTAGCAAGACGGGCGTCAGCCTTGGCTTTCGCATCCTCCGTGGACTTATCGACGGCGTTCTTGCGGGTCTTACCGAGCCACCAACCGCCAATCACCAGAATTGCCGCGATAACGACAACGGCGACAATCGCAATAATCACATTCGTATCCATGACTCCAGCCTAAAAAGCGCAACGGACACTCCGGCTCCGCCCTGCGGACGCACCACGAATGTCCGATCCGCCAGGGGAATAAGGTGCTCTGCCATGCAAGGCATCGATAATGCGTTTTGACCTGGTAACGTTTTTATAAATCATGAAGAGTGATTTTTTTGTCTTCTGCTGCCTGCTTTGAAGGACTGCCTCCTTTCTTTAGGGAATTTGCGTAGCGAATCAGGCTCCTCGCGATGAGGAAGACCAGAACGAATACGGCGATTACGCCTAGGATCTCAATCAACAATGCGATCCATGTCCAGCTCATGATTCATCCCTTCTCTTTCTGTACTCGTCTATGAGTATTCGAGCCGTGTCGACGTCGTATCTATCGTCGATGGCGAGACTCTTCACCAAGAGGATGAATGGATCCTCCGTCTCGTTGTCGTTCAACCGTATTTTTTCGATAAGCCTGTCAAGCCGGAGCCTCATGGTCGGGTAGGAGACTTGATACAGCTGAGACATTTGCTTCAGAGATCCTGACGATAGCACGAAGTTCTTGATGAAGGCCAAATCCTCCTCCGCAAGGTTGGCCAACCATTCTGGTAGACGGTCCACATCACCCCCTTCAATAAAATTTATTATTTATTAAATATATTAAAGCTGCAATGAAACATTGTCAATATGACACACGTGTCCGATTCACCAGAATCGGACGATACGTGGGGGTCGGACGGTCAAGGAGCTATCCACGGTGCGTGAAAAACTGGACGGCATGGCCAATACATCCAGAATGACGTCGTATCAGCGGCGTGAGCAGCTCATCGAAATCGGTCGTTCGCTGTTCGCGTCGAAGGGTTTCGAAGCAGTGAGCGTGGAGGAGATCGCCTCCACCGCAAAAGTGTCGAAACCCATTGTGTACGAGCATTTCGGAGGTAAAGAGGGCCTGTACGCCGTGGTGGTGGACCGCGAAATGCGCGCGCTCACCGACACCCTCATCAACGCGCTGTCTGATCCACAGGCGCATCCGCGGCAGATCGTCGAACGCACCGCCCTCGCGCTGCTCACCTATGTCGAGGAGAACGCCGAGGGATTCCGCGTGCTCACCCGCGATTCGCCGAAAACCGATCCCGCGGGATCATTCAACTCGCTGCTCGGCGACATCTCCATCCGCGTCGAAGACATACTCACCGAGGCGTTCAAGCGGCAGCATCTGCCCGCCAAGGGCGTGCCGTACTACGCGCAGATGCTCATCGGCATGACCGTCTACACCTGCCAATATTGGGCCGACCAGCGCAAGCTCAGCAAGGAGCAGCTCGCCGCGCACATCGTGAATCTGGCCTGGCATGGCTTGAGCCGCATGGAAGCCAAGCCGGAGCTGCGTTTCGAAAGCGACAAAGCCGCAAAAGAGGCGGAAAAGCAGGAAAGGCGCGAAATCAAGGAAATCGCGAAACGCGAGCGCAAGGCCGCAAAAGAAGCACAATCACAAAACGATACGGAAAGCCCAGTCGGGCAGAACGCTGAACAGAATACCGAACAAGGCGCAGCCGGAAGCCAAGGCACGCAAGCCGAACAGCAGTCGTAAACCCAGCCGCCCCCAGTCATCGTAAGCATCGCAGCCCACGCCAACAGGCGCCAAACGCAAGAATTGAACAGTGCCCGCAACAAGGGAATCGCAAGCAGCGCAACAGCCAATAAACATCGACGAAAACTGACGAATCGTCAACAACGGTACCCTTAAGGGAAATTTCAGGTGCAGATTGCGCTATTCAGGGTGCCGATTGCGTACAAACCGTTCCTCTGAAGCGAACAAGGTGCTACGTTAGTTTCGTTACGCAGTGACCACGCGCCGCGCGCGGAAGGTCACCTCGGCCAACCAAGGAAGACTATGCAGGAGAAGAAGACGCTCACCTTTGTGGTGCCCGCGTACAACATGACCGAATATTTGGAACGATGCGTCATGTCGTTAATCGCAGCGAAGCGCAACGACGACATCGAAGTGCTGATCGTGGATGACGGCTCGTCCGACGGCACGCTGGAAATGGCACAGAAATTCGAGGCCCGCTATCCGGGCATCGTGCGCGCCATCCACCAGGCGAACAAGGGACACGGCGGGGCCGTCAACACCGGCATCGCGGCGGCACACGGCATGTATGTGAAGGTTGTGGACGCCGACGATTGGGTTGGCCCCGAATCGCTCGAACAGGTCATGGCCGTGCTGCGCGAAGAGGCCGATTCCACCGAGCCGATCGACATGCTCGTCACTAATTATGTGTATGACAAGGTTGGCAAGCGCAACAAGCATGTAGTGAACTTCCGACATGCCATGAAGGCCGGCGAGCGCCTGACTTGGAACGATCTTGGGCATTTCGGCTTGGCTGAATACATTCTCATGCACGCGCTGACGTACCGCACCGCCGTGGTGCGAGAGTCCGGTATGCAGCTGCCGGAGCACACGTTCTACGTGGACTTCATTTATGCGTACCAGCCGTTCCCGTGGGTGAAGACCATGAAGTATTTGGATACGCCGTTCTACCACTATTTCATCGGGCGCGACGGGCAAAGCGTGCAGACCGATGTGATGATCCGCCGCGTCGACCAGCTGCGCCTCGTCAACCAGTGCATGGTGCGTGCAACTCCGGAACGC
Source organism: Bifidobacterium sp. N4G05 (assembly GCF_002742445.1). Lineage (GTDB taxonomy): Bacteria > Actinomycetota > Actinomycetes > Actinomycetales > Bifidobacteriaceae > Bifidobacterium > Bifidobacterium hominis. Next base: position 23,756 of record NZ_NJNQ01000008.1, read on the forward strand.
GGCACGGTGCCGGACGGCCTGTACCGTTATATGATCCACTTCCTGGCGATTGAAAGTTCCGTGGCAAGTGTGTTCATGATTTTGTCTCGCGATCCGGAAAATTATGAGAAGAAAAAGGATATGTGGGACGACATTAAGGCGTACTCCCCCACTATTTACAAGGATGTGCGCAAGAAGGCCATGTCTCGTGCGTTGAATTTGCGCGGGTCGATTGGTCGTTTCGTGATTCGCAAGGGATATTTCGTGGCAGAACACGTCGTCGGGTTCAACTGATCGGCACTATCTGCCTTATATATGGCAGATTCCACAGTTCGTCCGCTGACATCTCGCTTATATATGGCAGATGCCTCGATAACAAGGTGACTTAGAGGGCATATTTTTACCCCCGAAGTCGCCTTGTTACCAAGCACGAGTGCCATATATAAGCGAAATGCCTCATGCCAGCTCTCGAAATCTGCCATATATAAGCGAGATATGGGCAAAAACTGACGTACGGGGGTGAGGATGCAGTCGTGAGGCTGTTGGAAGCAGCACTGACGCTTCCAACAGCCTACGTTCATGCGGCCCCCGAGTGCGAAAACCTGGCTCATTGGGACGGGTTTTGCCGGATTTCGGGACTTTATGCTCAGTTCCAGCGGTCGGACATGGCGAAACTGTTGTGCATGAGATTGCTGGATGTGTAGAGCACGTCGTTGAGCAGTTTCGTAACGTGAGTGCGCAAGTATTCCGCCATTTCTTCGTTGGACCGCTGCAGTCTGGCGATGGTTGCAATACTTGTATTTTCCGTAATCTCCGCGGCCTCTGCACTCTCTTGCGATTCGGACGCGCTCGGTTGCGCGGACATCGCACGCAATTCGGCATCAGTACGTTCCACCAGACGATGGCCGTAAGCGCGGGCCGATTCCGCAAATTCTTCGATCGCATTGCTGGTTTCGTAGAAATGCGCGTCGGCGAGCGCGGCGATCAAACGGTTCGCCCAGTACAGATTGTCGGTCGAGACTTCCGGCGTGGTGTCGCGCAGGTAGGCTGGCGTATCGTTGACGTTCGCATAGAACGGCGTGGCCGCGGTGAAGGGGCCGGAACCGTACGAAATCCACATGATCGAGCGGCTGGTTTCCGGCGCGTACGGGCGGATCTGCATGGCCACCATATGCCCGGTGCGGTTGATGCCAATCGGACGGTAGCGATGGCGGCTTTCCGACGTTCCGAGCGTGCCATACGGATCATAAGGGGTCCCTTCGAAGTGCGCGCTCATCAGAAAATCGACGTCTTCGAGCGTCACAGCGTTCTCAGGCACACGACACCACGGAATATCGTCGGACGCGGGTGTGTAGCGGGCGGCTGGCGAATCCCAATCCTCGCTTGGATTGAGGTAGCGCTGCATGTACCAGGCGCGCGGCGTGTTGTAGATGCGGTCTTTGGTGGTGGCGGTGCCGAAGGCTGTGCGCGGATTGAAATGGTTGCGTCCCAGCGCCGCGCCGCTACTGCTACTGCTACTGCCGCCACCGTTCATGCTGACGTTTCCGAAAGCGCTCGTCGGCTGGAATCCGAAGCCGCTACTTGCAGCCGCGCTCATAGTGCGGTCAAGGTGGTGCGCGTCCATGAATTCGCGCAAATCGGCACTGCACATGAATTCGCGTTGGGCGTTGAAGGCATCGTCGAAGTCGAAATCGTCGATGCCGAGCTGGTTGGGGATGGTCGCATAGCAGTCGTCCGGCACGCGGCGGGCGATCCAATGGTGCCCGCCGATCGTTTCGACATACCAGATTTCGTTTACGTCGGAAATGATGATGCCGTTCGATTCGTAGGTGCCGTATGTTTCAAGCAGTTCGGCGAGACGTGCGACGCCTTCGCGTGCCGTGGTTACGTAAGGCAGCACGAGGGTGATGACATCTTCTTCTCCGATTCCACCCGGAACTTCGGGGGTGCTAGTGGCTTCGTTCGCCGGTTGCAGTTCAACGAGTGGATCAGCGGCTAGCACGCGCTCGTTGACTGCGATGGTTTCAGTGGCGCTCATCGCCACATTGTGCTCGTTGACGCCCGCTTCCGCGAGAATTCCGCGATTCGGCAGCACGTTCGGCACAATGCTGTATCGGCATGGATTGTCGGGAAGGTCAATTTCGACATGACTGAGCACACTGCGGTAATGCCGCGGCTGGTCTTGCGGTGCTACCGCAATGAATTTCTTGGGGTCGTAACGGCCGGAACCGGAATCATCGTCGCGTGCGATGATGGTGGAGCCGTCGTAGCTGGCTTTCTTTCCTACAAGAATCGTGGTACATGACATGCGTTCCACTGTACGAGCAGATATGCAGAAATGGTATTGTGATTCGCGGAAATTTGATGATATTTCGACGATGATTCGCGTTTTTCGTCACTTCCGACTTATTCGTGTGGCGTTTTGCGTAAATATGCTGTATACTAGCTCTCTGTTGCCCCTCTAGCTCAACGGTTAGAGCAGCGTCCTTTTAAGTCGTGGGTTGTGGGTTCGAATCCCACGGGGGGCACATCGAAACCCTTGGAAACATTAGCTTCCAAGGGTTTTTCAATTCCCGCGATTTTTGACTCCAGACGCAATTAGTCATACTCACTGCAACACGACTCGCATCCCACAGCTTGCAGACCAAGCGACCCGCACGATCCAAGACGCTCAAGCGATCCTCATAACCCACAATTGCACCCACGGTTCAAAGCCCGAAACCCAGAGCACATATGCCCATTCAGCCGAGCGCCTTAAGCGTGGGAGCCACCTGTTCCACAATCGCATTGCCCCGATCTGACGCGGACGACGGATACTCGATCCATACCGCACGCACCACGCCGTCGCCTACCAGCTCGCGCACGTACACAATGGTGCCGTTTCCCTCCCAAGTAGTCACAAAACTGTTTTCGCCCAAATTTTTGTAACCGATGTCATGTTCCGCACAGTATGCGTCAAGCGCGCTGCGTGACACGACGTCCTTCAACGCCGGCCGAGGCTCCACCACCGACATAACGCACTCCAGATATGCCCTTGCCGGTTTCAAAGGACTCCCGCCAATACGGCCATAATCGGAAAGTGGGGAATCGAGAAAAGATTGTAATTCCAACGAACACGCCCTAGCCTCTTGAAAAAGTCACTAGGGGGCAGCTATCATAGCTTTCTGGAATTCTTATGAGGGGGAGCTCCACGCATTCAGGGCGGTATTTCGAAGGCATCGCTTTGGGGCAACTAGTTACGTAACTAAGAAAGGGTTTCCCCAAATGTCTTTTAGCAAAAAGATTATTGCGGGCGTTGCAGCTGTAGCAACTCTGGCTGCCTTGGCACCGGCAGTCGCAATGGCTGAAGGCGATGCCCCAGCCACTCAGCAGCAGACTCAGGCTGCTGACGCATTCATTACCGTAAACAGCAATGGCGGCACTTGGGCCGGCGGCGCCCGCGGCGACGCGTCGGCATCCGGCAAGGTCGGCGACAAGTTTGCGACTTTCGCGTCCCAACTTCCAACCATCTCTCGCGCCGGCTACACCTTCGCCGGCTACAGCAAAACCAAAGATGGAAGCTCCATCATCTCCAACAACGCTGTCATTACCAAGAACTGGACGCAGTTGTGGGCCGCTTGGACCAAGAATGACGCCAAGCAGTTCAACGTGACTGTCAGCACGAACGGTGGCACCATCGCCGACGGCGACCATAAGGGCGAAGCCGGAGACATCCAGGTATCTGCAGCACAGGACAGCGTGCTGGTAAACGCTCTGCCGCAGGTACAGCTTGATGGTTACCTGTTTGCTGGATGGTCCTACGACAAGGACGGCAAGAGCCCGGTCGTCGCAACTGACTTCGTCTCCGCCGACACCAGGGTCTACGCCCAGTGGACCAAGCAGAAGCCGGTCGTTGACGCCAAGCAGTTCAACGTGACTGTCAGCACGAACGGTGGCACCATCGCCGACGGCGACCATAAGGGCGAAGCCGGAGACATCCAGGTATCTGCAGCACAGGACAGCGTGCTGGTAAACGCTCTGCCGCAGGTACAGCTTGATGGTTACCTGTTTGCTGGATGGTCCTACGACAAGGACGGCAAGAGCCCGGTCGTCGCAACTGACTTCGTCTCCGCCGACACCAGGGTCTACGCCCAGTGGGTCAAGAAGGTTGAAGAAGCGCAGTTCTTCAACGTCAAGGTCAACTCCAACGGCGGCACTTTCATCGATGGCACCGATGCTGGATGCGCGGGCGACACCATGGTTTCCGTAAAGAAGGACAGCAGCCTGGTCTCCGCTCTGCCGCAGGTACAGCGTGATGGTTACCTGTTTGCTGGATGGTCCTACGACAAGGACGGCAAGAGCCCGGTCGTCGCAACTGACTTCGTCTCCGCCTACACCGAGGTCTACGCCCAGTGGACCAAGCAGAAGCCGGTCGTTGACGCCAAGCAGTTCAACGTGACTGTCAGCACGAACGGTGGCACCATCGCCGACGGCGACCATAAGGGCGAAGCCGGAGATATCCAGGTATCTGCAGCACAGGACAGCGTGCTGGTAAACGCTCTGCCGACTGTGACTCGCGAGGGCTACACCTTCGCCGGCTGGTCCTATGACAAGGACGGCAACAGCAAGGTCCTCGACACCGATTTCGTCTCCGCCAACACCTGGGTGTACGCCCAGTGGCAGGAAGTCACGAAGTTCAACGTGATCGCCAACACTAATGGTGGATATTTCGCCAATGGCACCACCGCGGGTGACGCCATGGTTGAAGCTGTCGAGGATGGCGCCAACCTCGTTGACTCCTTGAAGGGCGAAGAATTCCCGTTCGTGCGTCCGGGCTACACCTTCGCCGGCTGGTCCTATGACAAGGACGGCAACAGCAAGGTCCTCGACACCGATTTCGTCTCCGCCAACACCTTCGTCTACGCACAGTGGACCAAGGCCGACGACTCCAAGAAGGATGACAGCAAGCCGGCCGACACCACCAAGAAGAATGACACCAAGGGCAACACCAAGAAGACCGTTGCCCAGAAGATCAAGAAGGCCGTTCTCGGCAACACCGGCGCTACCGTCGGCGGTGTTGCGGCGTTCGCCGTGCTTGCCCTGCTCGGCTTCGCTGGCATCACCGTGCTCCGCAAGCGCGCCTGAGTCTAACTCAGTCAAGGTGGCATTCGCCTGAAAGCGATTAATTTGGGTCCGTGCAACGGCTCCTCTCTGGAGTACTTGCGCGGACCCAAATTGCCGTATTTAATGGCACGTTATGGCTTTATTGAACACACCCCGCAATAAGGTCACCGACATAGCTAAGGGTGTATAAGATAAGACTTGGCTGGCTGCCGGCGAGGGCTATACCTCAAACGCAGTTGATAGGTGAGGAAGAGCCTTCGAAAACACTTCTTCACCCTGATGCGCTGCCCTAGCCAGCGACCAACCATCCACCCCTGGGAATCGTACGATTTCCAGGGGTTTCCTGCATTCAGCGGAAAACCGCCGAACCTCAGCATACCGTAGAGCAAATTCCCGCGAATATGCTCACAGCCCCCTCAGAATTTCCTGTCAGCCCAACAGTCCTTAAAACAGTAGGCAAATCGGAATCATCAAGGTTTTTCAACACGCCCACGCAAATTCGCGCTACGCATACTTATCATTTTAGGGGGGGGGGGTGACAACTGAGGTCATTTGCGGTATATTACCGGCGTTTTACATATGAATAAACAGCTTTCGCGGTACTATCAGACAGGCATTGACGTCACCAAGTCACCCCTATATACACCCCTCTCCATAAAACACGCACGACATGCGCTTGGACGCGAATTCCGTGGTTTGGGGTACACTAGACATATTCGAACAAACGTTCGTATTTTAGGGAATTCCGGGGAATTCCCCACTATATACAGTGAGGAAACTCACGACACACCACTACCTGTAGTGTGTATGCTAGATAGTGGCTTGCGTAAGCGAGCATAACCGAAGAACGTGGCCGACACGGCTTTCGCAAACGACGGAAGCCATTTGCATAGGGAGGAAATCGAATGACCGTGACCGTCTTCACCAATCCGAGCAACCCGCAATGCGAAGCCACCGAACAGGAGCTTGCAAAGCTGGGCGTGCGTTACGATACCGTTGACCTGACGAAGAACCCGTCCACCTTCGAACAGATCAAAAACGCTGGCTTCAAGCAGATTCCGGTAGTCATCTCACCAAACTCCTCGTGGAGCGGACACAGGCCAGATCTGATCCGCCAGCTCGCACAAAGCTTCGCCGCATAAGCAAGTAGAAGTCGCAGTGCACCGAGTCCGCGAAGGCAGTGCGGGCACAGGTCACATGCAGCCGCGCAGGGCGCGACCAACAGCGGACGTCACCATCCGCGTTCTTCCACGAAGCTTCGCCATCTAGTCCATAAAGCAGTCATCCATAAAACAGTCAGACACTACATGCGGCTGGCCGTGGACGGGTCGAGCGTCATGGTCTGGAACCGATTGGCCATGAAGTCGTCGTCGAAATACGTGGCGAAGAATTGCGAAACAGGCGAATTCTGCGCAATACCCGCCATACGCGAATACCAGGAATCCAGCGCCATCAACGTCATCACACCGTCAACGAAAATCAGAGCGAAACACACCGCCGTCAACGTATAGCGAATCTTCCACGGAATACGCTGAATCATCGCAAGCAAATGCGGCAGAATCAGCTTCACCCACACCAAGCCGAGTATTCCCCAGAAAAACATGTATTTGCCGGATGTACGCCCATCAATCGACAGCCATTGACCCGTGTAATCCCACGCGCGAATACCGAACGCAACCTCCATGAACCAGCTAGTGAAATATTCGAACGCGCCGCCAATCACCGCGCTCGCGCAGAAAATCAGCATCCAATTCGACCGCCACAAGTGGTTGAGCAACACCGTCAGAATCACCGCGCCAAAACCGTAGATAGGCGAGAACGGCCCCCACAAAAAACCGGCGCGATCCTGCCATACGCCGAACAGCACATAGTGGTACAGCGTCTCCACTACCAGACCAAACACGCAACCGACCACAAACAGCCAGAACAAGTTGAAGAAATCCAACGAAATGTAGCCCTTGCCAGTCAGATCACGGCCGGCCATACCCTTCGAAACAGCCGTCTCATACTCGCTGCGCGCATCCAAACGACGAAGCGCGAACCGCAAACGTCGTTCCTCGCGCAGCGACGGATCAGCCGTGATATGCAACGCAACCAATACGAGCAGCTGCACGGTCGGACTGATCAAATTCACGCCCAAACCCTGCAACGCCAACGACAATAGGCCTTCCGCAAGCGTGAGCGGAATCATCAAATACGTCCATTGCGCGATATGCCGACGCTTGTTGAGAATCAGCAGCACGCCGAAAATCGCAAGGCATGCGGTGGAGACCAGCAGCACTGCAGCATGAATAATCGACAGAATAGTGGTGAGATTCAGCGCGCCAAACGCCAGTTTGCCGGAAAGCGCGGCGTGGACTGCGTACAGGCAGGAAATCACGATGATCGGCAACGTCACCACGCCTTCGACCAGCATGACGATGCCGTAGATGCGTGCAATCAGCGGCAGTCTGCGATCAGCCGGATTGTCATCATCTTCTGCTGATTGCGATTGCGTAATAATGCCCGCTTCTTCGATGGCTGCGATTTTGGTTTCGTCGGCGATGGCCTCGCTCACATCTTCAATCTTGCTCATGCTTGTTCGTCCTCCCTAGAACAACGCTACCAAAACCCAATCGCAGTGCGCTACACGAGATGATTGTTTGCGCGCAACGCGCACAACCTGCGATTTCTGTCTGCGCAAGTCACATGTCATCCCGCAATCACAAGATGTGCAGACAGCAGACTCGACGTGCACATACACAGAATGCAAGTTACGCGGTCGCCAACAGCAAGATTCACAGTCCTGCCGCGGTTTGTCGTGTTTATTTCAGTCATGGACGGAGCGCATTTACGCCTGTGCCCAAATTTGTCCGAGAGCGGGTATTACGATACGGGAGGCGTAGCGCTACGAATAACGTATCGCTACGTGCCAACACGGTCGAACATCCATTGGACTGGGGAGACAATGCGCAACGTACTGCAGATTCTGCGTCGCGACCTCAAACGACTCGTCACCGTACCTGCCGCTTGGGTCATCATGATCGGCATAACCATCATTCCGCCGCTGTACGCATGGTTCAACATCTACGGATTCTGGAATCCGTATGGCAATACCCAAGGCATCAAAGTTGCCGTAGCCAACGTCGACAAAGGCACCGACAACGCCCTGCTCGGCAAAATGAACCTCGGCGACCAGATCGAAGACACGCTGAAAGACAACGACCAGCTTGGCTGGGAATTCATGGGCAAGGCCGAAGCGATGGAAGCGGTACAGTCCGGCGACTGCTATGCGGCGATCATCATCCCCTCCGATTTCAGCGAGGATCTCGCCAACGTCGTGACCGACAGCAAGAACCGGCCGACGCTGGAATACTATGTCAACGAAAAATCGAGCCCGATCTCCCCGAAAATCACCGATCAAGGCGCGACCACCGTCGACCGTACCGTCAACAACACCTTCGTCTCCACCGTCAGCGAAGTACTCACTAAAGCCGTGAACTCCGCGAATGACACCATCAACGGCAAAACCAACTCCTTCGTCAACGAAACCACAGCAGAACTCGACAAAACCCAGAAGAACGTAAGCCTCATCCGCTCCACCATCGAAGATCTTGACGCACAGCTCGCCAACGTGCCGCAACAAACGCAATCCGCCCGTCAGGCAATGAACGACGTGCAGCTGGCCGCAGCAAGCGCAGGCAAGGGCCTGGCGAACACCGCCACCGCCATCAGCACCGCACAAAACGGCCTCAATACCTTCACTTCCAACGCCAACACCGCTTTGGAGAACGGTTCCGGTCTGATTTCGCAGGCCGCCAGCGACACCACCACCAGCATCAACAAGGTGACCACGGCCGTCTCTTCCGCAAGCGGCACCGCACAGCAGGCCGTTAGCAACATGCAAAGCGTGACCGACAGCAACGCCCAGCTCATCGAGAAGCTCAAGAACGTCAGCGACAACGCGCAGTACCAAGACATCATCAAGAAGCTCGAAGACACTAACAACACGGCCGCTGGCACGCTCAACGACCTCAAAACGTTGAGCGAGAACACACAATCCACGTCCGACAGCGTGTCCAAACTCGCCACCGACTTCAACAACAGCACGCAAAATTCGCTGAAAAGCATGGGAGATGCCCGCAACACGTTGAATTCCGGTGCGCTCCCCCAGCTCAACTCCGGTCTGAGCTCGCTCGCCATGACCGCCGGCACACTGTCCGGCACCGTAACCAGCCAGACCACCGTGGTCAACCAGACCTCCGCCGTGCTCGACCAACTCGACCAGGTGGCGAACGACACCCGTACCACGTTGCAGAACACCGACAAGCAGCTCGAGCAGGTGGAGAACAAACTCATCACCGTCAGCACCGATCTGAAAGCGCTCGGCAGCGTCGACATGCTGAAAAGCCTGACCGGCGGCAGCTCCCTCGACACGGAGAAAATCGCCTCGTTCATGCAGTCCCCCACCGTGATCGACACGAAGAACGTGTACCCGATAAACTCCTACGGTTCCGGCATGGCTCCGCTCATGACCAATCTGGCCCTGTGGGTGGGCGCGTTCGCCTTCGTGGTGATCTTCAAGGTAGAAGTCGACGATGAAGGCCTCGAAGGCCTCGACCTGACCGCTTCCGAAAAATATTTCGCCCGATACATGCTGCTCGGCATCATGGGCGCGGCCCAAGGCACGATCACCACCATCGGAGACCTGCTGCTTGGCGTGCAGACCGTGAACGCACCGCTGTTCGTACTTACCGGCGCCATCACATCGCTGGTATATCTGAGCATCACATTCGCACTATCGACCACGTTCATGCATATCGGCAAGGGATTGTGCGTCGCGTTGATTATCGTGCAGATTCCGGGCGCTTCCGGCCTGTATCCGATTGAGATGATGCCGAAATTCTTCCGCATGGTCTACCCGTTCGTGCCATTCAGTTATTCGATTGACGCGTTCCGCGAGACGATTGCCGGCTTCTACGATGGGCATTGGCTCAAGTCGATTGGCACGCTGCTGCTGTTCGCCGTGGCCGCGTTCTTCATTGGACTTGCGATTCGACCGCTGCTGGTTAATCTCAACCGCCTGTTCGCCCGTCAGATCAAGGAAAGCGACATGATCATCGGCGAGGAAGTGCAGCTTCCGGAACGCGGATACAACGTATCCCAAGCCATTCAGGTGCTTGCCGACAAGGGCGGCTACCGTGAGGCGATCGAAGAACGCGCAAGCCGTTTCGCCGAACTGTATCCGAAGTTCAAGCGTGGCGCGCTCATCGCCGGTTTCATTGTGCCGGTGATTCTGGTGCTGATTTTCTCCTTCACCAACGGCGAGAAGAGCGTGGTGCTTGCCACCTGGATCATCTGGGTGCTGCTCATCATCGGATTCCTGATGGTCATCGAATATATGCGTTTCAGCCTGCAACGCCAGGTGGAACTCGGCAGCCTCAGTGACGAAGCGATTCGCGAACAGCTGGTGGAACGCCAAGCTGCAAGGCTGCGCCGCAAGAAGCGCGCGCAACAAATCAGGCGAGACAAGCTGATGCGCAAGGCACAACGAAGAAAACACGAAACCAAACAGGCGATCGCCAACGTCGCAAGCACCAGCCAAGCCGATGCCGACGGCATCGCAACACTGGTACAGGCCATGAACGCGACCGGCAACACCGGCACAGCAAACAACACCAATTCCAACGGTAACAGCGAAAGGAGCAACGCATGAAAAACATCTGGAAACTGTTCGTCGGCGACGTTCGACGCCTGACCAGCAACATCGTCTCCATCATCATCGTTACCGGACTGGTGGTGATTCCAGGTCTGTTCTCTTGGTTCAACATCAGCGCAAGCTGGGATCCGTTCGCCAACACCGGCAATCTGAAATTCGCCGTCGCCAACGACGATGAAGGCTACAAGTCCGACCTCATTCCAGTGAAGATCAGTATTGGCGACCAGGTGGTCAATACCTTGCGCGCCAACGACCAGATGGACTGGACCTTCACCACCAAAAAAGAGGCCATCGACGGCACCAAATCCGGCAAATACTATGCGGCAGTGGTGATTCCGAAGGATTTCAGCACCCGCATGATGACGTTCTTCACCGCAGACGGCGACCATGCCACGCTCACCTACTACAACAACGAGAAGAAGAACGCACTCGCTCCGAAGATCACCGGCCAAGGAGCCGACACCGTGGCAGCACAGATCAACGAAATGTTCTCCGAAACGTTGACGAGCACCGCGCTCAACATCGCCTCGCAGCTGGCCGATGAGCTTGACAAACCGGAATCGCAGGCCACGCTCACCAACTTCAGCAACAACATGGGCAATTTCGCGAACACGCTTACAGACACGTCGTCCGCGTTGACCACGTTCAGCTCGCTGACGTTGAGCGCGCAGAACCTGCTTGACAGTTCCAACAGCCTGCTCTCCAACGTGAGCGGCAGCGCGAAGAACGCCGTCAACGAGCTCAAACAGTCGAAGAACGGCATCGACGAGCTGACCGGAGCCGTCAAAACCAGCACGAATGCGTTGAGCACCGCGTTGAGCAGCTCGTCGAACAGCTTCGGCGCGGTCTCCACCGATATTGACAGCGTATTCAACAATGCGGGCACTCAAGCCGGCAATACGGCCACCGCCCTGCGCAATCAGGCTGCGAACGTATCCAAGCAGGCGCAAAGCTATCAGAACATCTACGATGCCCTCGACGAACTCAGCAACAACAATCTGGTGCCGGAAGTCGCGAAAATCGCCATCAATCATCTCAAAACCAACGTGGGCGCGACCATTACGCAACTCAACGATTTAGCGAATTCACTCAACACCAGCGCCGACAATATCGACGCGAAAGTGAGCGACACCACAGCCGACCGCGAGCGCGTGAGCCAGCTTGCCCAGCAGGCGAAGGCCTCCATCGACGGCATCAAAACCGATTTCGACAGCCAGCTCAAGCCGCAGCTCAACGATATTTCCGATTCAATCAGCAGCACGGCCACCGCATTGAGCAGCACGGCCGCCGATCTGAAGGGCGCGTTGGGAGATCTCAACAGCACCACGAAATCGGCAGACAAGCAGCTGACCAATATTCGCACAGTGCTTGATTCCACCGCCGAAAGCCTCACCAAGGCGAGCACCGCGCTGTCTTCGTTCAATGGCACACTTTCCGACGCGCTGAACAGCGGCGATATGGGCACCGTCAAGGAAGTGCTCGGCAACAACACGGATTCGCTGGCGGCAGCTCTTGCGGCGCCCGTCCAGGTGAAGCGCACGGCTGTGTTCCCTGTTAAGAATTTCGGCTCGCAGCTGGCGCCGTTCTACACGATTCTTCCGCTGTTCGTAGGTTCGTTGCTTATGGCTGTGACGCTGAAACCCGGTATTTCACGCAAGAACCGTGAGGGTCTCGACAATCCGAAGCCGCATCAGCTATTCCTCGGCCATTATGGCGTGTTCGGTGTGATCGCGCTGCTGCAGAGCACGTTCTCGCTGGGCGGCAATCTCCTGTTTCTGCATGTGCAGGCGGTGCATCCGTGGCTGTTCATGCTGGCTGGCTGGACGAGCTCCTTGGTGTTCTCGTTCTTCACGTACACGATGGTGGCGAGTTTCGGCAATGTGGGCAAGGCTATTGGCGTGCTGGTGCTGGTGGCGCAGATTTCCGGTTCGAATGGCGCGTATCCGCTTGCCGTGCTGCCGAAGATTATCAGCGATATCAGCCCGTTCCTGCCGGCCACGCATTCGATTGTGGCGTTGCGTGCGGCAATTGCCGGTATTTACAACAACGATTACTGGCATGCGCTCGGCTCGCTGCTGTTGTTCCTGATTCCGCTGTTGCTGATTGGCCTGGTGCTGCGTATTCCTCTGGTCAAGTTCAACAAGTGGTATGTGGCAAAGGTGGAAAGCACCAAGGTGATCTCATGATTACCGGGGTGCATGAGGCGGTTTCCGGAGCCGTTTCCGACGCGGTCAGTGACGTGCATGAGGCTGTTTGCAAGGCGCATAGCCGCCGCGAGCAGCTTCGTGAGCAGACCGATCATAAGATTATGAAGGCCACGCTTGCGATTGTGATTTCCGATGGTGTCGGCGCGGTGACCATCGAAGAGGTCGCTCGTCGTTCCGGCGTTGCGAAGACCACGATTTATCGCCGCTATAAGAATGCGGATGATCTGTTGCGCCGCGTGCAGCTGGAAGTTGCGGGATTGCCGGATTTCAGCGATGTCGAGTTGTCGAAAAACGGTTTGCTGACGATATTGCAACGCATTCAAGGTTGTTTTTTCGACAGCGATTTTGGTTTGAAGGCCGTTGGCGTGGTGCTTTCGTCCGATAACACTTCGTTGAATGCGATTGCCGATCAAGTGCTTGTTCCTGCGGAAAAGCGTTTTTCTGAGTTTGTTGAACGCGGCATGAAAGCCGGAATGTTCCGTAATGGATTGGACCCGCAATTCCTGTTCAGCACGATACTCGGCTCCATGCTCGCCTGTAAGGCGTTGCATGGCGACGCGAGTATTCCTTGGCCTGAGAACATGGCGGCTGTTCTGTGGCCCGTTATGGCCGTCTGAAAGGCATTGCAGAGCAGAGTTGCACGTAGTAGTATCTGAAACTAATGAGCGCCCCCGCTACGGCCTTTAATCACTCTTTGGGTGAGGCTGTAGCCGGGGCGCTCATTGTACGTTTGCAGACTTTTCGCCGCTACTGGGCCTACTGGATCGACGCTTCCTGACGGGCCACGTCCAACGCCTTGTTGAACGCTTCCGACGTCCAGCTGGCACCGGCCACCTTGTCTACCTTGAGATCTTTGAGCGGCTTGCCGTCCACCACGCCGTTGATGGCTTCGGCGAATGCATTCTGGTGCTTTTTGGAGATGGACGTGAACGGATGCCCGATAACCTCCACATTGGTGACGGTCTGATCTTTGACCGTCACATGCACGTCGATGGTGTCTTCACCCACAGGCCCGTACTGGCCGTTGATCGAATAGGTACCGTCGGCATAGTTGCCGGTGTCTTGCTTGTCGGATGTAGTGCTGTTCGGATCGTCGGCATGGTTTTTGACGTCCGTATCCGCAGAATCGCCGGAGTCGGTGGCGCTACCGCTGTTCTTCGAATTTTTTTCCTGCGATTGCACGCTTTCGCCGGAATTTCCGGCATATTCGTCGTCCATTGGCGTCGCCTTGGGTTCGCCGCATGCCGACAGCAATGCAAGGCTTGCCGCAGACAGTGCGATTACTTTGATCGCATTCGATGATTCGTTGCTCATGTTCGCTCCGTACGATTCGTCAGTGCTATGGCTTGGATTGTTCGGCTGATTTCAGTACGATTTCAACGCGATTTCGGCTGATTTCAGCTTATTCCTCACCACCGGTTTTCGCGGCTTTGGTCGGGTCGGCGAAGCTGATGGCCGTCTCGCCATTCTGTGCGCCTTCCGCAGCGGAACCGGTATATGCCGGCTTGCCACCCGCCTGCTCATAGGCTTTCTTTGCGGCTTCATCATTCCACTTCTCACCGACGAGCACGCCATGGTTGAGCATGATCTCGCGCTGGGCACAAGATGCGACAAGCGCATCATGGGTCACAACGATGATGGTAGTGCCCTGCTCGTGCAACTGACGAAACAGGTCAAGCACGATCTTCTCGTTCTTCTCATCCAAATTGCCGGTCGGTTCGTCGGCAAGAATCAGTTTCGGACAGTTGATGAGCGCACGTGCGATGCACACACGCTGCTGTTCGCCACCAGAAAGCTGACCGGGCAAATGGTGGGCACGCTCCTTCAGACCGACGCGCTCCAACGCTTCCAACGCCTGCTGCTCGTTGACTACGGAATGGTAGTACTGCGCCACCATCACGTTTTCCACAGCCGTCAGATGCGGCACCAAATAGAACTTCTGGAACACCAAGCCAATCATGTTCTTGCGCACGTCGGCAAGCTGCTTGGCGTTCAAATCCTCCAACTTGCGGCCTTCCAGCATGACGGAACCCTTCGAAGGAGTATCCATGCAGCCAATCATGTTCATCAGCGTGGTTTTGCCGGAACCCGACGAACCGACAATCGCAAGCCATTCACCTTGCGGAACCGTCAAAGTCAAATCGTCGACGGCACGCAAATCGCCGTAAATCTTGGAAATATGATCCAATTCAAGCAACGTATTCAACGTATTCTCGGAACTCATGATTATTCCTCCCTCAAAACGATGGCGGGGTCGATACGGGTTGCGCGGCGAACCGGCGGAATGGATGCGATGACGGCGATGAGCACGCTCAACAGCAACGAGGCGACGCCCAACAGCCAGTTGAAGCCGATGGCACGCTCGAATACGGACACGCACAGCACGCGGGCCAGCAGGTAGCCGATGGCAGTGCCGACCAGTCCGCCAATCAGTCCGTAGATGGCGGATTCCACATAGAATTCAATGCCAATGGCCTGCGACGATGCGCCCAACGCTTTGCGCAAGCCGATTTCATTGCGTCGCTGAGACACGATGGAACTGATGGTGGTGCCCACGCCGACCAGCGTCAGCACGAGCACGACCAGCGACACAATCCAGAACAGGGTTTGCAGCATGGCGATGATGCGGGTGTCGGATGAGGTGATTTTGGTGACGGTCTGCGCTTTTACGCCGGTTGACGGATTCGCATTGATTGATTTGACGACGTCGTTGAGTTCGCTGCCTACCGCATTGACGGAATATTCGATCACGTCCGCACCGCGTTTGGAACCGGCCAGTTTGGCCACGTCAGCGTTGACTGCATAGACGATTTCGTCTTCGCTGCCGCCCGTATCGACGATGCCTCCGACACGGAATTCGGTGCCGGTGTTCTCCATAATGTCGGACGAAACGCGGCCGTTTTCCGTGGCTTGCGCTTCGGTTTGGCCAAGAGCGCCGGGATTCTGCGTATCGTCGGATGCGCGGTAGCCGATGGTTACGGTCGAACCGATGGAGACGCCGAGCGCGTCGGCCACGTCACGGCCGAGCATCACATTGCCTTCGCTGGGCCAATCGCCAGTCACATTCCAATGATGGTTGAGCGCTTTCACGTCTTTGGTCGTGATGCCGGCCAGCGTGTATGGCGCCGAGTTGATGCGGACGCTTTCATACCGGTAGGCGGCGGAACGGGCACTGTATGAGCCTTTCACCATCTGGTTCAACGCTTTGGCGGTATCGGCGTCGATGCCGTTGGACTTTTCGGTTGATTCGGACGGCGTGACGATAAGATTCGCGCCATACGCACGCATTTCCTCGTTCATCTGCTGTGGAACGGCAATACACGTTGCAGCAAGGCAGAACAGCGTGGCAGCGCCCACCATGGAGGCGATTACGGCCATAACGGCTCGCGAACGACGGCGGAACACCGCGCCCCACAGCATGGTGAAGAACATCTTGCGATTAGTCATCTCATGCCCCTTACGGACTGTCTTGAACTCACCTACCATGCAACACCTCCGCGGACGAACAGCACAGTGTGCTGTTCGTGACCGAGGCCGCAGCCGCGGCCGAGTTTACGGAACTCAAGTTGAAATCAGCGGCCATGCAAGACCTCCGCAGGTTTGAGTCCCAGAATCGAACGGATCGACGAGAACGAGGCGATCAGCACGGTGAGCGTCAGCAGCACAAACACCAGCACAAACACCATCGGACGCATCGTAATGCCGGAGCCGAATACCACATGTCCCACAATCTGCGCAACACCGGAACCCAACAGCGCACCGACAATCGCGCCAATCAACGAAATCACAGCCGTTTCAGCAAGCATCAGGCGAGAAACCGCGCCATCGGTGGCACCGATCGCCTTCAGCAACGCCAATTCGGAACCGCGCTCACCAATCGAGGCGGCCATCAGATTCGCCACTGCAATAGCGGCCGCGACCAACGAAAGCACGGTCATCAGCACCATCACCGCCTGCGTTTTCTGCAGCACATCGCCCTGCAATGCGGCCACCTGACGCACCTGCTTGGCTACGGAACCGGGAATAACCTCTTCGATCTGGTAGGCGATGGACGAAGGGTACGCGGTGCAATACCATGTTTCCCACTCGTCTTGCGTGAGCGCATTCGGATTCTTCGACGCCTTACGCGCCAAATCATTGTCTGGCGTGGTCAGAGCCTTGACTTCGATCTTGTCGATGGAATCAGGCAGATTCGCAAGCACCTGCGCGGTGGATGACGGAATGTACATCGCATTGTTGTCGCTATCGCCGGAATCGTAAATGCCGGTGATGGTGATCCGCTGCTTGTTGCGGCTGCCGTCGGCGGTGGTTTTGTAGAGGGTTACGGCATCTCCCTTGGTTACGCCGAGTTTGGATGCGAGCGTAGTGCCGATCAGGCCTTGCGCGCTATCGTCTTTCGGCCAGGAGCCGTCAAGCTTCCACCACGAACGCATGCCGTTCATGCCCGCCACGGTAGATTCGCCGGAATCCATATGCAGGGTCTTCGCGAACCATGTGCCCACGATCGGCACACTGGAAGCCTTGCAGGAGCTGGAATCCGCCGATTCGGACGCGCAGTTCACGTCAGCATGGATATTAAGTTCGGGGGCGAAATTCGTGATGTTGAACGCCCAGAAGATGGTTTTGATCTTCGGTGCATCCGATTCCTTCAAAAATGTGGTCGGATCGGATTCGGAAGTGCCGGAAGCGCTGCTATCCGCGTCACCGCCCGTGTTGTACAGGTCGTTGACGACGGCATCGGCCTTGGGCTGCACGGTGATGTTGGAACCGTACGTCGACAGTTCGGCGTTCAGCTTGTCTCCAACGTCGAACACCACGCCCAGCATGGCCACGCTGACCGTAGCCGACAGGCACACGGTGACCGCGATCAGCAGTCTGCGTTTGAACTGTCTGCTGAACGAGCGGAAGATCATTCGAAAAAAGAACATGACTACCTCTTTCCGCTCACTGGAAATGCGTCGACAATGCGTCGAGCGTCGAAGTTTGAATTACGATTTTGCCGGATTCAACCTGATAATCGAACGGCACAGGATTGCAGCCGCCCTTGAATCCGATAGTGGCGAGGTTGATGGCGACATCGCACTTCTTGCAGATGATCTTGCCATCCTTCTCGTAATAGCCCGCGTCACCGCAGTTATCACAAGCGTCAAGACCGACACCGTAAGCTCCACCATTCTTCTTGATGATGATGAAACGCATCACCGTGCCGTCTTTCGCCTTGTATTGGAAGCGATGCAGATGACCGTCGTTGATTTGGCTGAATTTAATAATGGCCACGCCGTCGCTCAGCGAATAATCCTCAGGCGGAGACAGCGTAATAACCCTCTTCGTTTGCGCCACACCATACGTAAGCGCGAACGTGATGCCGATCATCGCAACAAGGCTCCATGCGCCGGCCGCCTTCGCACGACGACGGAACGCGATATGCGATCGCACAATGGCCTCATTGGCGCCTTCCGGCTTGATTTTGAAGCCCATCACAATGCTGGCAACCACCGGAATAATGAACACCAACACCATGGCAATGACCATATGACGCTGATGATTAATGCACCACACCAACGCCAGAAACGCTTCCGTAGGGAAATGAACGACGCGCTTGGACTGCAGAATCTGCGCAAGATCAGTGAAATGCGAAACAAACAGCAGCGCAATCAGCAGCAGCACAGCCGTAGTGAACGACCAACGAATCGCAGTGGAACGCATCGTACGGAAAATCAACGCCGCAACAATCGCAGTGGCCGCACCCAATGCGAAACCAAGCGCACGAAGCAGCATATCCGAAGTGAAAATCGGATCTCCCGGCTCCACGAAAATCGTCAAACGCAAAATAACATCAGGCAACGCACGGAAGGTGGTGGCGGCAATCGCAAGAGCGCCAATCGCATTCGCAATATCAAGCAACGCGCGATGATCATGCCAATCCGTAGTGATGCGACGCGCGAACAGCACAACAACGAACACTGCGATATCGAAAATCACACAACACCACAACGTGGGGTAATTGACGAACGTACGCTGATTGATCACCGCGGACGCACGCAACGCGGCGAACACAATGGCACCCGCGAATCCAATAATGAAGCCCGCAAGACGCCAGTACGCACTCAACGGCTTGTCACGCCCCTCGCCGACCGTGAGCATCACGTTCAGCGCCATAATCAGCAAAGCCGGTGCCAGCGTTCCCTGCAACACCGTGACGTACTGCGTCAGCATCTCACACCTTTCGTCGTATATCCCAGTCAAAGCCTAGTGAATTCGGCACGCAAAAGGAACCCCCTTACCAAGATTCCCAAAAAAGCGCGTTATCTCCCAAAAGCGTATCCCCTAAAACGCAAGAGAGCGGTTGCTTGGATGGTTGTTCGACCGTAGGCTCGGCCGAACGGCCTTGAGTGCGTCGAACGACTATCCAAGCAACCGCGAACGCCGTACCCATATTCGCGCTACTTGCATACGTTTCGCGATATGTGAACGGCGTTAACTACGAGTTGAATCCCAACATGAATTCAGGCTTACATCCAAACCGTTTCGCTTGGCATATGCCGGAACTCGAGTTTCAGATCACCACTCCTGCGGGGTGTAGTTCCAATCCGGGAAAGTGACCTCGATCGGCTCGGTCCAGAAGCGGCCCTTGACACCGGTCTCCGGATCAACGTGCAGCATCCAACCCTTCTTCTCCGGAGATTCGATCTTCAGCACGAGCTTGTAAGAGCCGGCCTTGTCGAGCTTGACGTTGGCGCCGTAATGCGGGCCATCAGAGGCGTTCATCTGCATGAAGGTGCCGGAGCCTACGGACTCGTTGGACGTCTTGTCGATGATGTCGTAGTTCACGGTGAGGTCCGGCACGAAATCGCCCTTGCCGTAGCCGAGCTCAGTGCCCTTCTTGTTGGCGTGGATGTCGGCTTCGAGGTGGAAGCTCGCGTCGGCGGCCTTCAGGCCCATGCCGGACGGTTCCATATCGATCGGCTGGAAGTACACGGCGTTGACGGTCAGCGGGCCGACTTCCTGGTCGGAATGGTTCTCATCGACCTGGATCTCCTCGAAGCCCGCGCCGGAATCGCTGGAGCTGGAGTCGTCGGCACCCTTGGTCTCCGACGTGGAGGTGCTGGACTTGCCGCTGGATGCGGCATTGTCGGAATTGCCGCATGCGGACAGGGAGAAGGCCATGGAGCCTGCCAACAGGATGCCGAGCAGGGCGGCGATCTTCTTATTCTTCATTGTGTTCTCTTCCTTTTCTTTGGTTCCTTGAGGAACGTTGGAAACTTATGGAAATCTCTAAATCTTTACTTGTGATTATTGATTGGCGCTTACTTAGCCTGTTCCACCTGCGCGGCCAACTTCATCCTGTGTTTCTTGATGAAACCGACCACGAACAGCACAACCACCGCGATCGCGGCAATCACCTGCGCCGTAATCGTTTCGACGTACGGATACAAGCCGATCCAATCGTTAGTTGGCACAGTGCTCAAGTAGGTGCCTTCAATAAGATCACCCTCGATGAGCGCGTGGATGCCGCCACCCGCGAAAATGACAACCAATGCGGCCATCAAAATCGAAGTTACGAGGAAGAACGGGCCGATCGGAATCTTCACCGAAGTGAATCGCAGAATCAGGAAGATGACGATCAGCACCGCGGCGGCGGCCAGACCGCCGACCCACATGCCGTGCGCATCCTGGCTCATGGAGTAGATGGACTCGTAGAAGATCACCGTTTCGGCACCCTCACGGAACACGGCGAGGAAGCTCAACATGGCAAGCGAGGCGATCATGCCCAAGCCCAGGCCCTGACCGGATTCGACCTTGTTTTGCGCGCCTGCCACAGCCGCTTCGGTTTTGTTCCTGATGTAGTTGTTCCACGCTTCCACGGAGCTCTTGTTGAGCATCCAGTTACTGGTCCACAGCAGCATGAGAGTGGCGATAAGCGCGCACACGCCTTCGGAAATCTCCTGGATCGGGCCGGAACCGCCGAATAGGAACGTAAAGAGTACGGCGACCAGACCGGAGCCGGCCAGACCTGCGACCACACCAAGGTAGATCCACTTGGCGAAACGCTTGTTGCCGGACTTCACCAGGTAGGCGATCACTGCGGCCACCACCAGCAGCGCTTCGAGGCCCTCACGGATCAGAATGAGGAACGCCTGCCCGGCGGAGCTGGTGACGAGTTTGGTGAAGCCGTTGACATTGCCGGACGCACCACCGTCGAGGATAGCCGCGTCTTTCACAAGCCAGCTTTTCAAATCGTCGACGAGCTGCTTGATTTCCTTGTCGGAACCGCCGTCGCGCATGGTCTTGCGAGTCATCTTGAACTGGTATTCGACTTGCGAGACACGGTCGCCGGAAATCGCGTTCATCACGTTCTTTTCGAAGCCGAGCTTCTCGTAATACTGGTAGTACGCGTTGTTGACCAAAGCGGAGCCTTCATCGCCATTGCCAGAAGTGGCCGCCTTGTATGCCTTGTCGAGAATGGCGGTCATTTCGCTGGCAACCTCACTCCACGTGCGGTCGCCTTTGCCTTTGGATGAATTCTTCTTGGCCGCGTCGAGCTTCTTGCGCTCTTCCGCGGTTTGCGCGGCACGCTGCTTCGCGTATTCCTTAGGATTGGCGAGGTCTGCGTTCGCGTCGAGCGTTTGCGCGGTTGCGTTGATTTCGGCGGTCAGCGCGCCGATTTTGGCTGCGATGGCGTCGCCTTGGTCCCGCTGGTAGGCAAGACCTTCAAGATCGGTGAATTGCTGTAGCAGTTCCTTCTGCTTGTCGGCGCTGATGGTGTCGTTGACGACTTTCGAGAAGTTGGATGCGTCGTAACCGATCCAATGCGCGGTCTGGAAATCGGTGCCAGCCTGACCGTAATTGCCGTCATTGTAGTCTTTTTCGGCAGTCGCAAGCTGGTCTTCGATGTTCTTCGCAGCGGCAGTCCAGGAATCAAAATTCGTTTGACCGTCATCGGCGGCGGACGCCGACTGCGGGACTACGGTAGTCGCGAAAAGCGTGGCCAACGCGATCATCAAGGCCGCAATGAACGCGACAAGGCGACCGAACACACTTGTAGCCCGCTGCGTATCGCAGGATGACATAAGACCGCTTCCTCTCTCAGCCGTTCATAATCCGATTCACGAGTGCGCCACCTTTGCCATACGCACAGTGCGCACCGACTTCACAAGATAGAACGAAAAAAATCGAAATAACAGTCTTGATTTTTTGGCAGTTTTGTTGTAAACACCCACAAAACGGTGGAATTCCGCCATTCTTATTTTCTGTAATCCGCGCGTGTCGTCTCACATAGTGATTTTTTGAAAGTTTTGGTGCGACGAAAAGCGGGAATCGTGCGGTCCGGAGGACGAAAAACCGCAAATCGTGAGGTCGGAAAAATGCAATCAGGATTCGAGCACGTCAAGCACCTTGCGTTCGTTGTAGAACGCGAACACCACACCGCCGATGCCGCACAAAACCGCGGCGCAGATGGCCGCAATGCGATAGCCGGCGCCCGACGCCATGCCAATCGTGCTCACGCCGGTAAACAGCAGCATCGCCACCGACTGACCCATCTTCATCGCAAACGTGCGAGCCGCATAAAACATGCCCTGACGATCCTGACCGGTCGTTTTCGAACTCGCATCAGCAATATTCGCAACAATCGCCTGCGGAAGAATACCGAATGCAGCCATCGGAATCGCACCGACAATCGAAAGAATCAAGCCCTGTGCCATTGGCGGAATCGCAGCAAGCAAGCCGGAACCAAGCGCACCGGCAAATGCGAACGCGCATGTGAAAATCACGAAAGCAACCAGTAGAATCCGCTTCTTGCCAACACGGTTCGCCAACAGATTCACCGGCAGATAGAACAGCACGGAAACCGCGGTCATGAGCACGAAATAGATGGTGGTCGTGGTTTCCGGAAGCTTGAGCAGACTCGTCACAAAGAACGGCAAACCGGTCTGGAACGTGGTGATCGCAACCCAGTAGACCACATCGGAGCAAACGAACTTGCGGAATTCGCCGTCGCCGAACGTCTGCTTCAGCGATTCGATGGTCGACTCGGACGTGGGCTGCGAGTTGACGTAATCGCTTTCCTTGATGGTGAGTGGCGGAACCAGCATGCACACGAATGCGATGGCCGCCATGATGGTGAACGTCAGACGGATGGCGTTCACGCGCCCCAAGCCAGGCACGAAACCAGCCCAGATCACCGGTGCCACATACGCGATGGCGGTGCCGGCCACCCACGTGAACGAGATGGCTGTGGAGATGGTGAGCTGCTGCTTGGAATCGTGGCCAAGCTCGGCAATCAGCGCGTTATAAGGCGTGCAGTAGAACGTGAGCGCAATGTAATAGCCGATCACCGTAACGAACAGGAACGCGCCGTTGATCCAGCTTGTGTTGTTGATTGGACTCCAAAACACGAGCACGGTGACGAGTGCGAGCGGAAGGGCCGCGAACTTGAGGAACGGCATGCGACGGCCGGATTTCGACGTGCAACGGTCGGAAAGGCTTGCCACTGCCGGATCCACGAATGCGTCGAAGAAGCGGGCGAACGCGGTGATGCCGCCGACCACTGTCACTATGCCAAGCACGGCAAGGCCTTGCGGCACGAACACGGTTTGCCCTTGCGAAATGGTTTCGTTGTCGGGCTGGTAGAAGTAGACAAGCCAGTTCGAAATAATGCCGGAAAGCAGAGCCCAGCCGAATTGACCGACGGCGAAGGCCCAGATTTTGGGCATCGGCAGGTTCTTCACTGCTTTTGTTGTGCGCGTGGTTGTGTTTGCGTTCGTGACCGTACCTGCGTTATCGACGTGCCCCATACCAACCTCCCTGTTGACACCTTGTCAACCACTGTACCACCTGACTTACAGCTTCGTCTCTTTCTCGACACTGCCGACCTCGCGATTTTGTTTTTCGCCGCTTTTTTAAAATCGTGCGGTCAAATAATCGAAATCATGCGATCAGAAAGAGCGAAACCCTGAATCGTGCGGTCAGAATCAGCTGATTTCTCATTGCACACACGCTAGCATCGGAAGCATGGATTTTTTGGGGCAACGCATGCCGTATGTTACGGCGTTTTCCAAAGCACTCGGCACCGGCATGATGATTTCCGCGGATTCGCCGATCGGTGACGAGTCGCGTTCCGCAATGGAATCGCTCATTGAAGATTACGAACGCGTGCTGTCTCGATTCCGCAATAATTCGCTGATCGCAACGATTGGCAAGGCCGAGCATGGCGGAAGTTTCGATTTTCCGGATTGGTGCGCGCCGCTGTTCGACCTGTATGATGCGCTATTTTCCGCCACTTCCGGTGCGATTGATCCATGCGTCGGCGAGGATTTGATCCGACTTGGATACGATGCGTCGATGAGTTTTACGGTTACGCAGGATGCACCCGAGCATTTGGGGGCATTGCGTGGACGCGCCACATGGGGGCAGGATGTGGAGCGTCACGGAACAACACTGGTCACGCGAGGCCCGGTGCAGTTGGATTTCGGCGCATGCGGCAAAGGCTATCTTGTCGATTTGCTTGGGCGCATGTTGCGGTCGACACAGTTTGTGATTGATGCGGGGGGTGATTTGCTGATTCATGCGGAACAGCCTATTTCCATCGCACTTGAGGATCCGGAAGATTCATCTCGTGCGATTGGAGTTGCACACATCGTAAATGGTGCATTGTGCGCGAGCGCACCCAGCCGACGCCACTGGAACGTAGCCGTCAACGAGCGCACCCAAATCGCCATTCATCATCTGCTCAATGCCATCGACGGACTGCCAGCACAGCAGACCGAAGCCAGCTGGGCATACATTCCCTGCAATCCGCAGCATTTCAACAAGTTGCACCATACTGCCGATAAGTCGGCAAACGCAACGCCCGACATTGCGCGCGACTACCCCGCCGCCGTCGCGGACGGCCTGGCCACAGCCTTGTTCGTTTCCGACGCAACGCAATTGCAGCGCACGTTCGATTTCGCATACGCAACATTGAACGAATCCCGTCAAATCGCAGCCAGCCGCAACTTCCCGGCCGAACTTTTCCTGCGATCCGCATAACAGCCGAATAACAGCCGAAATAAACAAAGACCGCACGCCTTTGGGGAGCGTGCGGCTCCGTGAACCAGTCGACCCCGTGAATCAGTCGGTGAGGGCGAACTGGCTGTTGTAGATGTCGGCGTAGAAGCCGCCCTTGGCGAGCAGCTCCTCATGCGTGCCGCTTTCCACAATGTCGCCATGGTTCATGACCAAAATCATGTCCGCATCGCGGATTGTGGACAGGCGGTGCGCGATCACGAACGACGTGCGATCCACGGTCAGCGCGTCCATGGCCTTCTGAATCAGCTCTTCCGTACGCGTATCAACCGAAGAAGTAGCTTCGTCGAGAATCAGGATCGGCGCATCCTCAACCATGGCTCGCGCAATGGTGAGCAACTGCTTCTGACCCTGCGAAAGCGTGGCCTTGTCGTCAAGCACCGTGTCATAGCCGTTCGGCAGCGACATGATGTAGTGATGCAGACCCACGGCCTTGCATGCGTCCTCGATCTGCTTGTCAGTGACGCCCGGCTTCGAATACGCGATGTTTTCACGCACCGTTCCACGGAACACCCACGTATCCTGCAACACCATGGAGAACTGGTCATGCACGTTCCAGCGTGGCACGGACTTCGTATCCACACCATCAATCGCAATCGAACCGCCCGAAATCTCATAGAAACGCATCAGCAGATTCACCATCGTGGTCTTGCCGGCACCGGTCGGACCAACAATCGCAACCTTCTGGCCAGACTTCACCGAAGCGGAGAAATCGTTGATGATAGTCTTGCTCGGATCATAACCGAACTTCACATGGCTGAACTCAACGTCGCCGCGCACCGGCTTGCCGTTCACGCCAAGCAGCGCCTGCTTGTCGGCTTCGTCGGCCATCTCCGGCTCTTCAAGGAAGCCGAACACGCGCTCGGAAGCGGCCGCGCAACGCTGCAGATTCTGGAACGCCTGCGCGAACTGGGAAAGCGGCTGGGTGAACAGTCGAATGTACATCATGAACGCAACGATCACGCCAAACTCGATCTTGCCATCCATCGCAAGCACAGCGCCAACCACGCACACGACCACGTAACCGAAATTGCCGACGAAATTCATCAACGGCATCATCAAGCCGGAAAGGAACTGGCTCTTCCATCCCGAATCGTACAAATCGTCGTTGTACTTTTCGAACGCGCGAATCGAATCAGCCTCACCGCAATACGCCTTGACCACGGTGTGGCCGGCATACATCTCTTCGACGTGACCGTTGACATCACCCAACGCGATCTGCTGGCGCGAGAAGTACTTCTGCGAAACCTTCATGATCGCACCCATGATGAGCAGGCCAACCAGGCTGGAAACGATGGCGCACACCGTCATAATCACATTGTTGTAGAACATCATGATCAGCGCGCCCACGAACAGTGTGACCGACGTGATCAGCGAGCCGACTGACTGGCCGAGCGTCTGGCCGATGGCGTCCACATCGTTGGTGATGCGGCTGAGCACGTCGCCGTAGCTGACCTTGTCGAAATACTTGAGCGGCAGCTTGTTGATCTTCACGCTGATGGCTTCGCGCAGCTCCTGTGCAGTGCGCTGCGTGACGTTCGCCATCATCCAGCTTTGCACGTAGCACAGCACCGCGTACCCCACATACAGCGCCACCAGCAGCCATGCGATGTGCGTGACCGCGTCCATATCGATCGCACCGAGCACCGGCTTGCCGTTGACTAGCGCAGGCAGGCCTTTGGCGATCTCGTTGGTCATGTCCTTGAGCTTGTCCGGGCCGACGATCTGGCATACCGTGCCAATCGCGCCCAATACGAGCGCCACAATGATGGCGGGAATGTAGTGGCGGCAGAAATGCACCAGTTTCTTCATCACACCGCTGAAATCCTGCGGTTTTTCAACGGCTCCGCGGCCGCGTCCCATAGATCCTCCTGGCATATCAGCGACCCTCGCTTTCGTTCAGTTCTCCTTCGGCGTCCTGATTGCCGTTTTCAACCGGCTTACCGCCGTTCAATTCGTCTTCGCTTAGCTGAGACTGCGCAATCTGACGGTATACATCGCAGTTTTCCAGCAGTTCGCTGTGTGTGCCCTGGCCGACCACCTTGCCGTCGTCGAGCACCACGATGCGGTCGGCATCCATGATGGTGCCGATGCGCTGCGCGACGATCAGTTTGGTGGAATCCTTCGCTTCCTTGGCGAGCGCGTCGCGTACGGCACGATCGGTTTTGAAATCAAGTGCGGAGAAGGAATCGTCGAAAATCAGGATTTCCGGATGACGATAGACGGCACGTGCAATCGACAGGCGCTGTTTCTGCCCGCCCGACACGTTCGATCCACCCTGCGAAATCGCGGAATCGTACTGCTTTTCCTTGGCTGCGATGAATTCGGTCGCCTGCGCGACTTCACATGCGTTGCGCACGTCGGCGCGCTGTTCTGCGGTGAGTGCGCGATGTTCGTTTTGCGCTGCGATCAGCTCTTTTTCGCGCTTTCTGCCGGCCGCGGTCGAAGTATCGGCCATGTCGACGATGCCGGCATCGTCGGTGTCGAGCGGATTGTCGCCGTAGCTGACGTTGGATGCGATCGTTCCTTTGAACAGGAAGGATTGTTGCGGCACATATCCAATTTTGTCTCGCAATGCCTTGAGCGTGTAGTCGCGCACGTTCACGCCGTCGACGAGCACTTCACCTTGCGTCGCATCATAGAAACGCGGCACGAGGTTGATGAGCGAGGATTTGCCGGAGCCGGTGGAGCCGATGAACGCCACGGTTTCGCCCTTCTTGGCGGTGAAGTTGATGTCTTCGAGCATGGCTTCGCGCGAATCCGGGTAGGTGAAGCACACGTTGCGGAATTCGATTTCGCCCTGTTTGCCCGCTTCGCCGGCGTCGCTGCGGGTGCCATCGGTAATCAGCGGTTCGGTGTCGAGCACTTCGAGCACGCGCTGTGCGGACACGTCCGCTCGCGGCCACAGCACGAACACCATGCTCATCAGCAGGAAGCTCATGATCACCTGCACGGAGTAGCTGGAGAACACCACCATGTTGGAGAAGGTGGTGAGCTTGTCGGCCGCGTCGGCGGCGTCGATCAGGTAGGCGCCGATCCAGTACACGGCAAGCATAAGACCGTTCATGATGGTGTTCATCAACGGCATCATGAAGGCCATGGCACGGTTGGTGAATAGCTGGGTGTCGGTGAGTTCCTTGTTGGCCTTGGTGAACTTGGCTTCCTGGTAATCCTCGGCATTGTAGGCGCGCACCACGCGCAGGCCGGTGAGGTTCTCGCGCGCCACAAGGTTGATGTTATCGGTCAGTCGCTGCATGGACTTGAACTTCGGCATGACGAGAACCATGAGGATCGTAATGGAGGCCAGCAGCACCACTACCGCGATGCCGGTGGCGAGCGTCCATTCGAGACCGTCTCCCGCAATCTTGCAGACGGCCCAAACCGCCATAATCGGCGATTTGACGATCATCATCAATCCCATGGTGATGAACATCTGAATCTGCGTAATATCGTTCGTGGAACGCGTGATCAGCGATGCCGTGGAGAATCGACTCATTTCAGCCGGTCCGAACGATTCGACCTTGCGGAATTCCATGGAACGCAGACGCTGGCTGAACGATGCGCCGATGCGTGCCGCGAAATAGCCGGTGATGATGGCGCATGCTGCCGATCCAAGCGAAATAAGCAGCATTTTGCCGCCGGCGATCCAAATATCGTGCATTTCGCTGCCGGGGGTTTCCACGAGGGTGGTGATGTCGGACATATAGTCCGGCAGGGTCAGGTCAAGCCAGATCTGCCCGACGATGCTGACCAGCGCAATGAGCATCTGGCCTATCTCCGCTTTGGAGAGGTATCGCATAATGCGGAACATGCTTGGATTCCTTCTCTTGTGTTGCGTTGTTTGAAGCTTGCTTGATTGATAAAGATGATTGGATTGGTTGGATTACTTGCGATCGATGATTTACATATGGTCCTATCGAATTGTCTTACAGTATTTAATTACTTACAGTGTAAGACAATCTCATATTCCTGTGTGTTTGCTGAGAGCGATTCTTGGTTCGGTCGCATGCGGCAAACATGTACCGTTCACGACACACTCAAGACCGTTTGGCCAAACTTACAGTCATGAACGGCACATGGTGGCCGCACACTTATGCGACGGGCAGTCCCTACGCCGGATCTTCAGTATTGGCCTGCGCGAAAGCCCGCTTCACCTCTTCGGCGGTAGGGCGGGGCCGACCGGGGATGCAGATGGTCATATATGTGGCGAATTCTTCGGTAAGGTCTACAAATTCGCGCGTGCGACGCTCCCCCATCTGCGAAAAGACCCAGCAAATGGCGTCGTACATATCCTCACGCTGCTGCTTGGCCTTCGCCCGTCCCTGCTCGGTGAGATTCACATGCACAATGCGGCGGTCGTTGGGATCGACTTCACGCTCGATCAGACCCTTTTTTTCCAACGCAGCCAACAGCGTGGAAATCCTGCCAGACGTGACTTTCAACGCAGCGGCCAACTGCGACGGCGTCTGCGCACCCCTGAACTCGAGCTCGCGAATAATGAATGGCTCACCCTTGGAATCGCGCGACATCGCCTGCTGCATCTGCGACTTCTTGCCCCAGACCGCTTTCATCAACCTGTCAAACGACTCCCGCTCGAAGCCCACGCTTCACCTCGCCTTATTCAATGCTCGCTAGTTACATCTTGATAATATCTTTTATTATAAACATTTTTCTCCGATCGCAGCATGCAAGTACAGAAAAACGCGCAAAAAGGAAACGATAAACGATAATCATCGAGGAAGAATCACGAGTTCTTCTTGAGTGAGCTGAAGTTGCGTCGCAGCGAAGGAATCATTGATTTCCTGCGGATTGCGAGCGCTGGGAATGGTGAACAGACGTTCGTAACGAGTCAATTCCCACGCCAGCACCACACGCTGGTAGGAGCAACCACGTTGCGCGGCAACCGTGCGGAACGGATCGTACGCGCTCTGATCGAACGTATCGAGGAATCCGCCGAGCGGCGACCAACAGACGAATGCGAGCCCCAATTCGGCGCAATGCTCCATCGTATGTTCCGGATCGGGATGCGACGGCGAGAACTGGTTTTGCACGGCAACCAATCCGCTGCCAATAATGCTGCGTGCAAGGTCGATCTGCTCGTTATTCACACGGGAAATGCCCGCATATTTGATCACGCCTTCGTCGAGCAGCTGTTTCAACGCGCCGCATTGGTCTTCGTAAGG
The DNA here is from genome assembly GCF_002742445.1 of Bifidobacterium sp. N4G05. Lineage (GTDB taxonomy): Bacteria > Actinomycetota > Actinomycetes > Actinomycetales > Bifidobacteriaceae > Bifidobacterium > Bifidobacterium hominis. Next base: position 53,992 of record NZ_NJNQ01000008.1, read on the forward strand.
CACCGCGGGGTCGGGGCCATGCGAATACAACAGGTCGAGCGTATCGGCGCCCAAGTGCAGTGCGGATTCCTTGGCGTCACGAATCATGGTTTCGGGGCGGGAGTCGGCAATCCAACCGTAACGGCTGCCTTCGGCCTGCAAACGCTGACTTTGCGGGCGACTCTCATCAGCACCCACCGCATGCGTGCCATCAGTGGCCGCGATGGCCTCGCAAGTACGGCGATAGCCGGTTTTGGTGGCGACGAGCACTTCATCTCTGGAGCCATTCCACGAAGCGAGCGCATCACGCACCAACTTTTCGCCGTACCCCAAATCTTCCGCAGTGCCGGTGCCAGGCTCGCTCGGCAGATAATATGACCAAGCCGTGTCCAAATAGCGAACACCCGCGTCCAAACCGGCATGAATCGTACGAATCGCAGTATCACGATCCGGGCGCCCCTCAATCGCCAAAGCCATTGTTCCCATGCCAAGCCGAGGAATCGTAAATCCTGCCAATTCGTTGTTCATCATCATCTTCCCCTTCCTTGCAAGCACGCTGTCAATTCACACATGTTCACATCAAGACTAACCCAACGTGAACCGGCGCAAGCTTGTCGGGCGCGTGCGCGAAGATAAAAACACAACCGAACGGGAGCCGAAAGGCTGAGAGGGAGCTCATAGAGCTTCGACCGAGGACTTGATGCGGGTAATGCCGCCGTAAGGAGACGGGTTGTTCACGCCGCAAAGCGTATCTCATCTTCCGTTCGCGATAACCGAATATCGCGTGATTAGGGTCACGGAGGGGCGCACCACCTCATAGGGTACGGTTCCTTCGGCGACCCTTTTTTCGTACCAACCTTGAGTGTCCGATTCTGCAGAAACGGACGCACAAGCGGCTCAAACAAGCACCTAAGTGTCCGATTCACCAGAAACGGACATCCGTGGACTGAAATAGATGCCGTGCGTGTCCGATTCTGCAGAATCGGACATTGAGAGACCAAAAATGAACCTCCGGATGTCCGATTCACCAGAAACGGACATTTGGAGTGCAGGAAGCATGTGCCACGACAGACACAGAAGGGAACCGCAATGATCATCAACGGTAAGGAAGAGGACGTCGCCACGCCAATCACCGTGGCCGAACTCATCGAAAACAAGGGATTGCGCGCCGACCGCGTGGCTGTCGAGCTCAACGGCGAAATCGTGCCTCGCGCCCAGCGTGCGCAGACGCAGCTCAAGGGCACCGATACGTTGGAAATCGTCACGTTCGTGCAGGGCGGCTGAACTACTTTCAAAATTTCTTGCGATTACGACCGGCGCAATACACGCGTAACAATCGCAAGAACATACAAAACACGGCCAACCCCGCAAAAACAACGCACGAACGGAAAGCGAGAATACGAGAACAACCATGACTCTTGAACCATCCGCATCGCAGGCGCAGATCGACGCCCGCCAGCACGCTTTCGACAACCAGCCCGACCCGACCACGCTCGTCAGCCGCGAAGAAATCCGCGCAGCCCTGCTCGACCGCCATACCGCAGCCACGCAAGACAAGCTCGACGCGGCGCACGTGGCCATTTGTGGCTGCGGTGGTCTCGGATCGACGATTGCGGTGGCATTGACCCGCATTGGCGTCGGCCACCTGCATTTGATTGATTTTGATCGCGTGGATATGACGAATCTGAATCGTCAACAGTATTTTTTGAAGGATCTCGGCCAGTACAAAACGGAAGCATTGCGCAGCAACTTGCGTCAGATCAATCCTTTTATCGATATCACCATTGATACCGTGAAAGTGACCGACGAGAACGTACCGACGCTGTTCGACAATGAAGATATTATTTGTGAAGCGTTCGACGTGCCGGAAAACAAGACGATGCTGGTGAACGCCGTGCTTGAGAATCTGCCGAATAAGAAGTTGGTGAGCGCTTCGGGAATGGCAGGATTCCGCAGCTCCAATTTGGTGAATACTCGTCGCGTTTCAAAGAATTTCTACTTCTGCGGCGATGGCGAAACCGCTCCGGTACCGGGCGCAGGTTTGATGGCACCGCGTGTGGGCGTGGTCGCCTGCCATGAAGCCAATATGATCACTCGCTTGATTCTTGGCGAAGAAGACGCCTGACAGCGAAACGCAACCACAAACGCAAATTACAACGAATAACACGACACTGATCGCATAGTAAGGATTAACCATGAGCACCGAAAACACGATCACCACCGCGGAAAAGGACTTCGCGGCAGCACCGAACGCCACACTCGACGAGCTGGTCGGCACCACCACGAATACCGCACTGCTGCCGGAGCCGGATGCGCACGCGTATGACGAAATCGCCACCGGTGACGCCGATCCGCTGATTCTCGGCGGCCACAAGTTCACAAGCCGTTTCATTCTCGGATCCGGCCGCTACGATCTGAACCTCATCAAGGCGACCATTGAGAACGCAGGCACGCAGATCGTCACCATGGCGTTGCGCCGCTGCCGCACCACCGAAAACAATCTACTCGACTACATTCCGAAGGGCATCACCATGCTGCCGAACACGTCCGGCGCACGCAATGCCGAAGAGGCGGTGCGCATTGCCCGTCTCGCGCGCGAAGTGTGCCAGACGGATTTCGTGAAGGTGGAGATCGAGCATGAGGCGAAGTATCTGCTGCCCGACAATGAGGAAACCATCAAAGCCACGAAACAGCTGGCAAAAGAAGGCTTCGTGGTCATGCCGTACATGTTCCCCGATCCGATTGCGGCGAAGCGTCTTGAAGACGCAGGTGCGGCTTGCGTAATGCCGCTTGGCGCGATGATCGGCTCGAATAAGGGCCTGCGTGCACGCGATTTCATTGAAGTGATTATCAAGAATTCCAATGTTCCGGTGATCATCGACGCTGGTATTGGCCGTCCGAGCCAGGCTGCGGAAGCCATGGAAATGGGCGCGGACGCGGTGATGGCTTATACGGCCATCGCTTCCGCCGGCAATATTCCGCTGATGGCACGCGCGTTCAAGAAGGCGATCGAAGCGGGTCGTGAAGCGTATTTGTCTGGCTTGGGCAAGGTTACGGAAGATCATGCCGTGCCGTCCAGTCCGACGAACGAAGCCGACTACATCGGCTGACGTGCGCTAAATCCCGTAAGGGGATTCGCGCAAAGACCATATTGAAAAGGGGCGTTTGCCGAACGTACGTGATGCCCCCACGTTCGGCAAACGCCCCTTACTCGTATCCTGCGTTACCTGCGAACGCTACCGATGCAAGGCTTCCTTAAGATCACGATTCTGGAATCGCTCGTGCAGCAGGCAATATCCGCCGAACGTAACCAGCCAAATCAGACCGGCAATCGCAGAACCAATCGTGTCCGTCGACAGGAACAACGTGACATACACGAGCACAAAGAACGCGACCGCAATCCAATCAAACACCTGCCAAGCGGGCATGACGAAACCGTCCGGCAGAAAATCGCTGCTCTGACGATACTTGCAGTGGGCGAGCATCGTCAGCACATAAATGAAAATCACCACGGCGCTAGCGGCCGAAGCGAACAGCACGAACGCGCCGGAAATGCCCGGAATCGCGTTGATGATCGGGGAGAACAGAATCATGCAACCTGAAGCGACGATCGCCTTCGCAGGCACCTTGTGATCGGAAACTTCAGCCAAACGTGCCATCGCAGGCGACTCAGAATCAGAAGCCAGCTGATACAAGTGGCGACCTGCCGAATAAATCAGCGAATTCAATGCCGACGCGGCCGCCGTAATCACCACGAAGAAGACCAGTGCGGCAGCCCAATCAAGACCCGCATATTTGAACACCATGATGAACGGAGATCCGAACGAACCGTCGGAATTCTCGTGGAAATTGCGCCACGGCACAATAGCCATGATCGCAATCAGGGCACCCACGTAGAAGATCAGAATACGCATGATCAGCTCGTTCACGGCCTTCGGCAGCACCTTGCGCGGATTTTGCGTTTCCGACACCGTGACGCCCACGAATTCGATGAGCTGGTAGGCGAAGAATACCATTTGGAAGCTCATGAAGAAGTTCATCCAGCCGTTCGGCGCGAGCTGGAAGCCGTCGGTGATATTCGTGAGGCTCACCGCGGCGCCCGACACCGTGCCGTCCACGCCTTCGATGTGCGTGGCGGGGTAGCTGAAGCCGATGATCAGCATCACGATGGCGGTAACGATCAGACCGACGATCAGCGTGATTTTGATCATGGAGAACCAGAATTCCGCCTCGCCGAACACTTTCACCGCAATCAGATTGATACCAGTGAGCGCCACGAGGAAGCATAGTTCGATCAACCACTTCCACGAGTTCAGGTCTATGCCGAATGTGCCGAAGAACGTTACGAAATATGTGCTTACGGCGGTGATTTCGGTCATGCCGGTCAGAATGAGCACGATCCAATACGTCCAGCCGGCGAATTTGCCCCACCCGCGGCCGAGGTAGCGTGTGATGAAGTTAATGAACGTGTGCTGGCTGGGGTCGCTGTACATCATTTCTCCGATGGCACGCATCAGCAGGAACATGATGAGGCCGACGCCAATGTACACGAAAATGATGCTCGGCCCGGTCAGCGCGATCGACTTGCCGGAGCCTAGAAACAGGCCGGTGCCGATGGTGCCTCCGATGGCGATGAACTGAACGTGACGGTTTTTCAGGCCTCGCTCCATTTCATTGCTTTGGTCGAGGCTTTCGACGGTTTTAATGTTCGCGGCGCTTGAGCCCGCGGAATTAGTGTTCTCGGAAGTCATAGTGTTCACTACCCTACCCCGCGAGCCGCACATTGCGCCCGCCGAAGCTTTGTTTTTGGGCACGTACGCAGATTTTGCGGCACTGGTGCATCCCGTTTGCGGCCAACCGTGCCCAGCCAACCACCCTATTTTCGTATTTCCACCTCGCCATACCCCCATACTGCCCTATCTCGCCTATATATGGCAGATTCACGAGGTTGACCGCTGCTTTCTCGCTTATATATGGCACTTGCTCACGGCAAAACACCACTTAGGGGGTACGTTTTGGGCGTATTTCCGTAAGTTGTCTGCCATATATAAGCGAAATAGCTCATGACACATGTGCAAATCTGCCATATATAGGCGAAATACGCCCAACCGCTCGACCCAAATCGCGCCTTGCTTGTCTGATTCTGCAGAAACGGACACCCACAGCACACTTTCAGTACTCCAGTTGTCCGATTCTGGAGAAACGGACATCCGCAACGCACTTTCGCCGCATTACTTGTCCGATTCACCAGAAACGGACAACTGAGACCCGTTTTTGCCTGTGTACTTGTCCGATTCTGCAGAATCGGACACTTATGAGGCATAACGATGGTCTGGGTCAGGCGGTGGCGGCGATTTGCCCGCGCAGTTCGGCGTTCACACGTTCCAGTTCATCGATACGGCGTGCCTGCTGCTTGATGATGATGCTCGCCGTTCCCATGTCGATACCGTCGCCGCCTTGCGTTTTGACGGGAATATGTTCCATCGGCCTGTTGGCGATGCTGTCGAGGTTGCGTCTCATCATGAACGCATGCTCATACCGGTTGACGAGTTGCGCGATGATCTCGCTGTCGCTCATGTTACCGCTGCCGGTCACGGATTTGATGGCCGATGTTTTCCAACGGTCCACGCACCGCTCGATGCGCTTATATCCGATGAGATCCGGCGGAAGTCCCGCTTCCCGGAAGATTTTGGTTGGCGATTCGCCTGTCAAATAGCGGATGGTGCACACTTGCTTGAACGAATCGGCGTAGGTGATGCGATTACGCGTTACGTTGGCGACCGCCGGCAGTCCGCGCAATAGTTGGATTTCCTCGTCGCTGAATGCTCCCCCACCTCGTGCCATGACACCCGCCTTTCCTCTGTTTTCATGGACGTGCTTGCGATTGTAGGGTGGTATTGTCGCGAAATACCCCCACCCGTAACCCCTGTATGGTTGCTTTTTAACGACTGTTTTGCCACCTAGTTGCCACTTGCGGATACCTTTTTCATGCCGGATTTCGCCGTTTGGTACCGAATTTCACCCGCTTCGATCCCATATTGCCCCATACAAAACCTTCACCCCTAAAAAGTATGGAAAGGCACGAAAAGACATGAAAAGCGGGCATCCACGGATGGTTTCCGCGAATGCCCGCTTATTTCGTTTTTGCGCTTATTGTTTCAGCGATTGAGCGCGTATCAGCGCATGCGCTGGCGCGACTTGAGCGCGACGGCAACGCCGGCACCTGCCACGAGCAGCGCCACCACGGTGAAGAGGGTCGTACCCGCAGCACCGGTGAGCGGCAGCTGGGTGACGTTCTTCACGTTCTTGACCTTGATCACCTTGTCGACGGTGCTGGCAAGGCCAAGCTTGTTATTGTCCGTGGTCAGATTGTAGGTGACCGCGCCATCGTTAGCGATCGCCACTTTGATGGTGAACTCCGGCACGATGTTCTTGGCGTAGCCGGCAACGAAACCGGTTTCCTTGAAGGTGTACTTGCCTGCGGCGAGACCGTTCAGCACGACCTTGCCGTCGGCGCCGGAAACAACGGCTGGGGAACCGCTGACATCGAACTTGTACACACCGTTCACGCCGGTTGTAATGTTCGAGAACTTCAGCGGAGTGCCTTCGGCCTTGTCTCCTGCGTACACGTTGAAAGTTGCGCCTGCGAGCTTGCTGGTATCGGTGTCAACGCCGTACTTCAGGAATTCGAGATTACCGGTGTACAGTGTCACGGTCTTGCCAGCGCCGTCGAACATGCCGTCATGGGAGGCCTTGGCTGTGTTGGTGACCCTGTTGGTATTGCCGAGGATCTGATCGTTGACGGTCGCGTTGTAGGTGACGACCAGCTGCTGGCCCGCGTAATCCTTGGCATTGGCGAAGGTGATGGTCGTGGTGGTCTCGCCGGTGTTTTGGTCGACGGTCGAGGTAATCTCATAGTCGTTCGCGACCTTGTTGCCAGCCATCACCTTGATGGAGTCTTTGTGGATGGTCAGGCCTTTGGATGCGACGTCCTGAATGTAATACGGGTAGGAATCGTAGCCGGCTGCGGTTTTCGGCACGATCGCCTTGACGGTGTAGGTCAGCTGCTGGCCAATCTTCACGGTCTTGCCGTCGAACGAGACATTCGGATCAGCTGAATCGACGGTCTTACTGTCAATGGTCGGGGTGTTCTCGTTCTTGGCGACGAACATGCCAACGGCATGGATGGTGCCTTGGCCAGTGCCCTTGTCACCAACTACCTTGAAGTCGCTGGCGATGCCACTCAGCGTGGTTGCGACGATCGCGTTGACACCGGTCGTCTGCTGGTCGTCCTTCATGTACGTATCGGTGACGAGATACCAGCCTTCGCCCAAACCGTTGATCGCAACGTCATCGCCTTTGCCAGAAACCGTGCCATTGGCGTCCGCGCCTTGCGGCACATTCATGTTGGCCGCGAACGCGCGGAACCAAGCCTCGTCGGCGGGGCCGGTCTTCATGGCCACGTATGCGGCCGGGTTGCCCGCATATTCAGCCGGCATGGTCTGCACAGGCTGCTGAGCATTATTGGCCGCGTTCACGGCCTGCCGCACAGCCGTCTTCCAAGCCGTGTCGGTGCCAACCTGCACCGACTTGCCCTTGTTGTCCGTATCCACCGTCAGCGTGGCGAACTTGTAGGCAGAGTACGTATGACCTGTCTGCGAGTTCTTCACCGTGATGGCCGCAGTACCAGCGGTCGTCGCGGCGCCATCAGCCTGTGCGCTGGTTGCGCCCAGGGCCATGCCGCCCAGCAACGTCGCAGCGGCGGCGATGCCTGCGAAAAGTTTCCTCATCTTCATGAGAATCCCCTCTCCTTGTGTTGTTGATGTTGTGTTTGTTTTTGCTAACGGGATCTGAAGCCCAACATGCTCTGGATCCACAAAATTTGTGATGTGCGGCTGGACTGCCCTGTGAAGGTTGGTAGGGCAGTCCAGCCCGAGGAACCGTCTCAGACGAGACGCTTCTTGCTGTTCCAGATGCCAGCCGCGCCAACCAGCAGTATTGCGAGTCCGCCGATCGAGCCGCCAACCAGCAGCCATTGACGATCCGTGGTTCCGCCCGTCAACGGCAACGCCGACACCGCCACATACGTATTGGTGAATGCGATCGGATTGTCGGTTTTCTGCGAGTCGGAAACGTTCTTGCCGTTGTCGTCGAGCAGTTTCGTCACGGATTTCACCGAAGCCGTCCATATGCCGTCCTTTTCGTCAACGGTGACCACGATCTGGTATTTCGCGCCCGAATAGTGCAGGGCTGCGATATTGCCGTTGCTTTCCGTAATGGTGTACGTGTAGTCGGCTTTTCCAGCGTTGTAGGTGATGTCACCGAACGTTGCGGAATGCTGGCTATCCGGGGAATCAGCATCATAGGCGACCGTCACCTTGCACGACGGTTGCGCCTGTTGCGCGCAATCGGACGGCAGCGGCGCGTTACCGTCTGCAGTCAGTTCGAAATCGAACGAATCATCTGCTTTCCAATTGCGTCCTTCGAGGTTTTTCCGCACGGTGATCGCGTTGGACAGCGTCGTAGTCTTCAACGTGTTGGTCAACGTAGCTGTCATATTGCCGCCATTGCCGTCACTCTGCCAGACCATGGCTTTGGTGAGGGCCACGCCGGTCGCGTCGGCTGCAGCGTTGCCGTACTGGTAGGAGACCACATAACGGCTATCTTCCGATATTTCCGCCACACTGTAGGTGTATCCGGGCTGCAGGTTGCCGACGGTGGCCGTCCAATTATTCGACGTGTTCAACTTGATCGAAGCTACATTTTCCGTCTGTGCGGTCGCTTCACCGGTCTTCGTACGCTGCAGCTGGACCTTCACCGTGTCATCCGCATGCTTGTTCACATCGTCGGACCACGTTTTGTTGATGGTGATTTGGCCAAGTTTGACTTGCACGACCGGCTTAGCATAGTTAAGCGTCTGCTGTTTGGTGCATTCCGATTCCTGGTCGTTGACGGATGTGACCACGCAGTAGTTCAAATGCGCTTCGGCATTGGAGAAGTAGCCCTGCTTTCCTGCAGATTCGTCACCTGTAGCAGCTTCTCCCGTGTTCGGATATTGCTGCTTGGTTGCGTAGTCCGCATATGCGGCGTCGTTTGGTTTGACCTTGAAGGAGACGTCGATGGTTTCGTTTTTGCCGACAATCATGCCGTCGTCATTGTTGAAGGTCACGGTGATCGTGCGATTGCCGTTGCCGTCGACGTGGTAGAGGGCCGTATATCCGCTTATGGCTGCGCCATTGTTGGTTGCCGTCACATATTTCGTAATGTCGGTGCCGTCTACCGCATTTGCGAAATCGACTGGGTCAACCCATTGCGACAGGGCGTCGGTGATGGAATACGCCCTGATTTTCGCAGTAGTGGTGATGGTGTTGTAGATCTGTTCAAATGCATTCGTCAGATTTTCCGCGGACGTTCCGTCGTATTCCTTGCCGGTGACGGCGTGCGCGCCTTTGGCGAGGTCGCTCATCTTATTGGCGTCTTTCGAAACCTTCACCACGTACAGGGCTGCGTTCCCACGTTCGTTGGCTGCCGCCAGCGCGGCCGCATAGTTGTAACCGTAGCCATCGTCACTGCCGTTGCCGTGGATGTTTCCGTCCGAGCCGTCCGGGTCGGTTTTCCACTGGTAGGAGGGGAACGGTTCCCACCACTCATTGTTAGCCTCGCACGCTGCCTGGGTCTTGTATTCCGGATGCTCCTTCCCCCACGCGAAGCATCCGGAATAGGATGTGCTTCTGAAGGTTGGATTGCCGTCAGACAGGAAGACGATATACTTCTGCACACCAGCACGCCCTGACGATAGACTGTTCGCCGTTCTCAGAGCGTCTTCCCAGTTGGTTCCGCCGTCTGGAGCCGCACTGACAGCCCCGCTGATAGCGTCAGAGGAAGTCGTGAAATTCGAAGTCGTTTGCGCCTCCTTGCTGAACGTCACCACAGCCATCTGCACCTGCTGATTGGGTGAAAGAGCGTTATTCGCACCCGTCAGAAGCTTCTGGGCCAATGCCGTGGCTGCGTTTTTCGCATTCGTGTCACGGGAGCCTTCCATACTGCCGGACTTGTCAAGCACCAGCACAATGTCGGCAGGCACCGCGGCCGTAACCGTGGATGACGAACTATCGCCGGATGCGGTCAGATGCAACGCATACTGATCGCCGTCGCCATCTCCGATTTTGGCAATGCTCTTGCTATTTGCCGGCTGCAAAGTAGAAGTATCGCCAGAAGATGTCTGATCATCTTCCGCAAGAGCGGCGGAAGTGGTGGCGTAGCCCATGCCGCCGAGCATGGCGACCGATGCGAACACAGCCACTATACGTTTGGCAAGTCCTCCCCTGGGCTTCGCCTCATATTCATGTGCATGCCTCATGAGCATCCCCTTAAATCCTGTGCAATCACGCGTCTTACGACGAGCAACCTCTCTTCATGCCAAGATTCGCAACATCTTCTACGTGCCCGGAAAATCCTGACAGTGCTTCAACTCTGGAAGCTAGAGGAAAAGGGACTGCCATGCGTACACCCTAAGTGCGGGAAAGTCGGGTAGCGCACAATCGATGGAAATTGCTGAATTGCAACACAAGTCACCCGCGAAAAGCACCCGACGTCACCGCAAAGAAACGATGGGATAATCACCAAAATGACGCTTCTTCATACTTTCGTAACCATTAGTCAATAATGGAAATCACGCATTTTTTGTGCGCCAACCACGTTTTTATATTCAAATTGCATGTCAGACATGCCTTCATGCAGCAGCCGCGTCAGCCGCGCTTCGGCCACCAAGCCGCATGTCTGCGAATATGCCACGGCCTACGTCGTAGCCAAACCAACAACGTGCCCAATCCAAGAGTCGCAACGCCTGCGATCACACCGATCGTACGAGCGTCCTTCACCGCGTCGTTTTCGGCAGGAATCTCATCTGGAATAGCGGAACGTGTGGCCGAAACCAGCAGACGATGCGTGTTGACGCCATACGGCGTGCAGGTCATCAGGGTCACGCGATCCTCACCGGGCACGATTTTCAACTGCGACGTGTCGTTCGGCTCGATCACCGTGATACGGTCCACCTGGTAGCCGAGCGTGCGGCCCATCACCTCTATATAGAAGTAGTCGCCGACGCGCATTTCATCGAGCCGCGTGAACATGGCCGCTTCGACCAGTCCGCGATGCCCGGTGAGCACCGCATGCGTGCTCTTGCCTCCGACCGGCAGACTGCTGCCATACAGGTGTCCCGCGCCCGAAGCAAGCGCCGATTCGGAAGTACCATGGTAGATCGGCAGTCTCACGGAGATTTTCGGAATGCGAATCGTACCCATCACGCCACCGCCGGAATCCAACAGACTCTGGTACTCCGCGTCCGTCGAACTGGCGCTTGCGGAACTGGTGTCCGCACCACTCTGGTTGTCCGATTCTGCAGAATCAGACATCTGTGGTCCACTTTCACCTACCTGATTGTCCGATTCCGCAGAATCGGACACGCTGGCACGCGATCCGCCGCGCACATCAGCGAACGGATCCTTCGCCTCACCCAAAATCGGCTGCCCGGATTCCGCAAGCCACTTGTTATAGTCCTGGGCCGCGGCGAACGCGTCATCTGCCTGCGGATACGGCCAGCCCGCAACCGTCTGCGCGGATCTTACCGACGTTTCCGACAGATCACGCGCCGACCAATACTGCAACATTGCCGGGAATCCGCCAATACAGACCGCAGCAACAATCAACAGCGCCGCAACCGCACGCATCGCCAGCATTGTACCGCGTGCGCGACGTCGTTGACGCATTTCGTCGGCAACATCAATCGCCTCGGCAAATGACAGAAAACAGCCAGCCGTCAAAAGTCGACCGTCCACCGAAACTTCCTCGGACGACGGCTGGCGACCGTCATGCCATTCCACCGCTTTCTCCATCTCACGCAAGCGTGCCGTCACCCGACAAGCTTTCGCAGCACACGTTCCAGTTCGTCGATGCGCAATGCTTGCTTCGCAATCAATTCGTCGCACTGGTTGATGATGAGCTGCGCCTGGGTGAGTTTTGAAAGCATATCCTGCGATTCCATTTCCGATGATTGCGCGTCATCGCCCATAAGATCATGATGACGGATGATGCGCAGATCGTCGCGATTGGCACGCTCACCGCCGCGACGGTCGCGTTCCCCCTGCTTTTTCCAGCGTGCAATGCACCGCTCAATGCGTTTGTATCCGATGAGTTTCGGGTCGAGACCCGCCTCGCGGAAGATGGCGGCCGGCGATTCGCCCGCATTGTATCTGCACATGACTTCGATGCGGAAACTGTCGGCATACCGGATATGCGACGCGCTCACGCTTTCCACTGCGGGAAGGCTGGCCAAATATGCGCGCTCCTTTGCGGTGAATTTTCCATCAACCATTCTTCCCTCCCCCTGTATTGCCTAAACAGCTTGGTTCAGAATCATATCGGAGCTTTCCCCATTGGTACCCTCGTTAAAACCCTCGAATAAAGCCCACCCTTCCCCCAATGAAAAGAAGGAGTTCCATCTTCAAAACAAAACAGTKCCGCCATTTTGCACAGATAGTAACGCTCATAGAATTGCACC
>NZ_NJNQ01000009.1 GCF_002742445.1 Bifidobacterium sp. N4G05
TTGTTATGCTCCTTGAAAAATCCGTGTCCTATGCAGATGACGTACGCCCCAAGGCGTTACTTCATCTGCTCCTTCATGCTGTTGAGCTGCACCGCGTACGCGATCGCCATCGTGATCACGGCCATCGTGATCGCCAAGGCGGCGGCGTAGTTCGACTGGTTGCCCGCGAAGCTCAGGTTGTACGCGTACATGTTCGGCGTGTAATACGTGGTGATCGAGTTGCCAGGCACCATGTTCTGCAGAATGCTCGGCTCGTTGAACAGCTGGAACGAGCCGATGATCGAGAAGATCACCGTGATCGCGAGCGATCCCTTCAATTCGGGCAGCTTGATGGACTTGATGATCTGCCATTCGCTCGCGCCGTCAATGCTGGCGGCCTCGTACAGCGAGTGCGGGATCGTGGACAGCGAGCTGTAGAAGATCAGCATGTTGTAGCCCGTGAACTCCCAGGTCACGATGTTGCCGATCGAAGCGAGCAGCACGCTTGGGCTCAGCACGTCGAGGTTCGTGCCCAACCAGTCGTTCAGGGAGCCGACCAGACCGTATTTCGCGCCGTACATGAAGCCCCACACCAAAGTCGACACCACGGCCGGCACCGCGTACGGCAGGAACGTGCTGATGCGGAAGAACTTCGCGCCGTGCAGCTTCATGGAATCCAAAGCCAAAGCCATCGCCGCCGACAGGAACAGCATGATCGGCACCTGCACGCAGGTGAACAGCGCGACCCTGCCGACTGAGCTCCAGAACTGCTGGTCGTGGAACAGACGAATGTAGTTGCTGATTCCCACGAACTTCGTGCCGCCGATCATCTGCTTCTGGAAGAAGCTGATGTAGACCGCGTACAGGATCGGGATCACGAACACGAACACGAACACCAACGCGAACGGCCACATAAACTTCCAACCACGCCAATCCGCCTTGTGTTTATTGACACGCACGGTTGCCGAATGCAGTGGCATATTGGCAACAACTTCCGTTGCTGACATCATTCTCTCCTTCGAGACATTTTTTGATTGTTTTTGATTGCCGCGCAAAGATTTCCGAGTGTGAAACAGGTGTGGATGGGAAAGCATCCCTTTCGCGCCTGTACTTTCACTCCACGGTGGAGCCTTGATGAATCGCACCCCGATCGTTGGACTGAAGAAATTCAGATTTCGATGATCGGGCGGTACGGTTCATGCCTTCGAGGACACCCGATGGTATTCTTTTTCCTTTCTTTCTATTGAACGGCAGTGGCATGATCCTTGCTTTTGGCGCCCTTGCTTGTAGTCTGCATCTTAAAACCGAAGGATTATGACTGACAAATAATTTCGATGATTTCGACGATTTCAATAATCAAGGCACTCACCAGAACAGGCACGCGCGATTGTATCGTGTGAGGGCCTACGAAGTTGATGGTTCAGCGCATGATAGCTGAACCGCCGGGGTTGCAATTTGGCACATATTCCAGGCAATTTGTTGATAGAAATATATAGCAGAGCTGTTATTGGCGACATCGCTGTTGATTTACGTTGTAGGTTTTTCCGGTCTGTGTTGACTTCTTAGTAAAGCGTTGAAGTGTCCGATCATATGACGATGTATGTGCTTTTAGACGCGGCACATTCCTCGGGACAGCACTATATTCGCTAATGTGACTTTCTCGTTCTTTAGACAATGGATCATCAATTGTGTTGGCCGTTGCGTGATGCAGCCGCGCGTGTCTGTTATGGTGAGTGCCTTGATTATTGAAATCGTCGAAATCATCGAAATTATTTGTCAGTCATAATCCTTCGGTTTTAAGATGCAGACTACAAGCAAGGGCGCCAAAAGCAAGGATCATGCCACTGCTGCTCAATAGAAAGAAGGGAAACAATGAGGTTCTCATTAGGAAAAATAATTGCTCTCTGCGGTGCTGCGGCGATGGTTGTTCCATTGGCAGCGTGTGGAACAACTCAGTCGGAAACTCCCGATGGGAGCGGTAAGACGGTTGTTAATGTCTGGGCTTGGGATAACAATCTTAAAGCTAATGCTAAGGTTTTCATGAAGAAAAACCCTAACATTGTCATCAAATTTACCAATGCCGGTAGTGGTAAAGATGAATACAAAGCTCTGAATAATGCTTTGGAAGCTGGCAGTGGAATTCCGGATATAGCCATGATTGAATATTATGCGATTCCTGAGTATGTAATTAAGGGCTCTCTTAAAAATCTGAATGACTATGGGACTGCCAAATATAAGGATTTCTACACCCCAGGTACTTGGAATGCAGTGAATTTCAATGGCGGTATGTATGGTATGCCAGTCGACTCTGGACCAATGGCTTTTTACTATGACAAAGAGGTATTTGACAAAGCTGGCATTTCTGAGCCGCCAAGTACTTGGGATGAGTTCTATCAAGATGCAAAGAAGATTAAGCAGATTGGTTCATATATTACTAATGATCCAGGGAACGCCGGATTCTTCAATGCAATGGTCTGGCAAGCAGGTGGACACCCATATTCCACATCTAAAGACGGCACTAAGGTTACCGTCAAACTCACTACTGATAAAGGAGTGCAGAAATTCTGTGACTTCTGGCAAAAGATGATTGATGAAGGACTAATCGAAACGAAGACAAAAGATAGTTCTGATGATTGGTATCGTTCAGTTGGTTCCGGAGAATTTGCGAGCGTGATATCTGCTGCATGGGCTCCCGGCATGTTTTTAAACAATGCTTCGGAGGGTGCTGGAAAGTGGCGAATTGCTCAAATGCCAACGTGGAACGTCGGCGAGAAGGTAAGTTCTGAGTACGGCGGCTCCTCCCTTGCCCTGATGTCGTCATCCAAGAATGCGGATGCTGCGTACAAGTTTATGGAATTTGCCAGCACTAATTCTGATGCCATCATGTCCCGTGTGGACCAAGGTGGTTTTCCTGCTGATTTGAAGACCATGTCTAACGATAAATTCCTTAGCCAGACTACTATGGTGAACTCCGATGGAGACACGGTGGATTATTTTGGCGGTGAGAAGTTCAATGCTGAATTCGCCGAGGCTGCGAAGCGTGTCACATCTAAGTTCGAATTTCTGCCCTATGACGTTTATGCGCGAAGCGTTTTCACCGACACTGTCGGGGCGGCTTACACGGGACAGACCACAATGAAGGAAGGTGTGAAGGCTTGGCAGGACAAGCTCGTTGAGCAAGGAAAGAGCCAAGGCTTTACTGTGAACGAATAAGGATAACAATGGCTGGAATCAAGGACGTGGCGGCTCTCGCAGGAGTTTCCATAAGCACGGTTTCCTATGTGATGACAGGGAAACGTCCCATAGGGGCAAATACCCGTCGGAGAGTATTGCAAGCTGCGCGGGAACTTGGTTACTTGGCGAAAAACGGTGGTCCAGCTCCGTTGAGTGGTGAGACTCATTTCGTCGCGCTGAGTTCGCCCGTCCATGATTCCACCAGCTATACCAATTATTGTGCTTATTTTCTAAATTTTCTCAAAGCGGCCAGGCAACTTGGCTATGAAACGTTGCTGTTGACTGAGGAAACAGGAGATGAGCAGCTTCGCTCTATCATCGATACTGGGATGGTGGATGGTGTCGCTCTTATGGATGTGACTATGAATGATCCCCGAATTGAATTAGCTCAGCTTTCAAGTATTCCGGTCATTTCTATTGGACATCCTATGAATGAAATAAATGTGCCATGCATTGATACCGATTTTATTGAAATGGGTGAAATGATCATGCAAACGCTTTGTCGTAATGGGCACAGCAGAATTCTGTTTGCAGGGGGGAAGGAGATTGATTACGAACGAAATGGAGGTGCAAATTACCTCATTCGACTCAGGACATCAATGCATGATGCTGCTGCGCGATACAAGATTCATATAGATGAAGAGTTTACCGACGAGGATGATTTCGATGCTGCCGAAAACCTACTTGAGAGGTTCATCTCGAGTGAGAACACAGCAATTGTGACTCAAGGCGGCCCATTGTTCCTTAATAATCTTGTTGCTGCGACGCGGCAGCGTGGAATGAAGATTCCTCAAGATCTTTCGCTGATTTCAGCGGGAACATATACAGATTCCATAGGCAAGCGTCTGAGGATAGATGAATTTCCCTTAATGCCAGCAGAGTTGTGTCAACTGGGCATGAGCATGCTTGTTCGGCTTATGGATGGAACTCTAAAGGGAAAGGAAAAAGCAACATTGATTCATCCCGTATATAGGCAACGTGGATCCATAGCATCGCGTTGATGAAGAACTTGATTTAATAAGGAAACAAGATATGACTGATTTCAATCGTTCCGTCCTTCCCGACGCCGTGCGTTCCAACGGCGCGACCCCGAACCCGTGGTGGGCCAACGCGGTGGTCTACCAGATCTACCCGCGTTCCTTCCAGGATTCCAACGGCGACGGCGTCGGCGATCTGAAGGGCATCACCAGCCGTCTCGACTACCTCGCCGACCTCGGCGTGGACGTGCTGTGGCTCTCCCCGGTCTACAGGTCGCCGCAGGACGACAACGGCTACGACATCTCCGACTATCAGGATATCGATCCGCTGTTCGGCACGCTCGACGACATGGACGAGCTGCTCGCCGAGGCGCACAGGCGCGGTCTGAAGATCGTGATGGATCTGGTGGTCAACCACACGTCCGACGAGCATGCCTGGTTCCAGGCCTCCCGCGACAAGGACGACCCGCATGCCGACTGGTATTGGTGGCGTCCAGCCAGGCCGGGCCATGAGCCGGGCACTCCGGGCGCCGAGCCGAACCAGTGGGGTTCCTATTTCGGCGGTTCCGCCTGGCAGTACGATCCGAAGCGCGGCGAATACTACCTCCACCAGTTCTCCAGGAAGCAGCCGGATTTGAATTGGGAGAATCCGGAAGTGCGCAAGGCCGTCTACAAGATGATGAATTGGTGGATGGACCGCGGCATCGACGGCTTCCGCATGGACGTGATCACCTTGATCTCGAAATATCTCGATAGCCACGGACGGCTGCCCGGAGAGGTCGACTCGGAATTATCCGAAGGAGAGATAGGCGAAGAGGGATACACGAACGCGAGCCCGTTCTGTTCCGATGGTCCGCGGCTCGATGAATTCCTCGCTGAAATGCGCCGTGAGGTGTTCGAGGGCCGTGAGGGCTACATGAACGTCGGCGAGGCGCCGGGCATCACTCCGGCCCGCAACGAGTTTATTACCAATCCGGCCCACAAGGAACTCGACATGCTGTTCCTGTTCGACCACGTCAGTGTCGATCAATCCCCCGAATCAAAATGGGATACACACGCTTTTGCTCCTAAAAAACTTCAAGATAGAATGAGCAGACAGCAGGAGGCCGTGAGGGACGCCGGCTGGGCCAGCCTGTTCTTCTGCAACCACGACCAGCCCCGCGTCGTCTCCCGCTGGGGCGACGACACCGACCGCGAGTCGCGCGAGCTGAGCGCCAAGGCGTTCGGCATGCTGCTGCACATGCACCGCGGCACCCCGTACATTTACGAGGGCGAGGAGCTGGGCATGACCAACGCCCACTTCACCAGGCTGGACCAGTACCGCGACCTGGAGGCCGTCAACGCCTACCGTCAGCGCGTGGAGGAGGCGAAATGCCAGTCGCCGGAATCGATGATGGCGGCCCTCGCGCTCATCGGACGCGACAATTCGCGCACGCCGATGCAGTGGGACGCCTCCAGGTACGCCGGCTTCACCGCGCCCGACGCGGCGACGGAACCGTGGATCGGCGTGAACCCGAACCATGTGGAGATCAACGCCGCCGAGGAGTTCGACGATCCGGATTCCGTGTACACGTTCTACAAGAAGCTCATCGCCATGCGTCACAACAATGCGACCGTCGCGGTAGGCGAGTGGAATCTGCTGGACGCCGACGATGAGCAGGTGTATGCCTTCACCCGTACCGGCGGCGACGATACGATTCTTGTTGTCGTCAACCTCACCGGTAGGACGGCGCGGGTGCCGGCGGAGGTCGCGCGGTTGCTCGGAAATGGCGTGGACGAGTCGCAGGTGCTGCTCAGCACCTATGATGCCGTGCATGGCGTGAGGTCGATCGCTCGTGGCGAACTCGCTCGTTGGGAGGGAGTCGCGATTCAGCTCTGATCGACTCAAGCTGACTTCATGTTCACACTCGACCTTACCCTGGTTGAGTGTGGACATGAAGTCAATGTCAGGGGCGTGGCTATCTCCCAGAGTGGCGTCTCTTAATGGGGAAGTCGATGTCCGTCAAATGTGAATTGGAGAACACTGGCTGGTGCGGGGCCGTCTAATTTACTTGCTTTACAACGTTACTATATGTCTGCTCAGCTCTATTTGAGTTTCGCAGGCTCGTGCCGCTCATGGTGTCCTCGCTTTCCTGTGTGGAGTCGATACATATTGTAGTTTGCCGCGATGCAAGCGGATGCTTCGTTGTGTATTTATTGTCAATAAGCATTACTAAATACTGTTGCGGGATGTAAATGTAAGCATTTCTGTCTTTTGTGAATACCCTATATTTGGCTAGATTGCAACTTTTTGACATTGTTTGTAGCTTATGTAGGAATTAAATGTAAGGGAACTTGACAAAAAGAAATCGCGTATGTATGCTGTGACTATCCGGCGCAAGAAGGTGCCGGAATAATCTCACGAAGGAGAGAGATATGCGATCCCACACTCAGCGTTTGATGGTTTGCGCAGCTTCTTTCGCGGCTCTGTGCATGGGTCTTGCAGGATGCGGTTCCAATACGGCCGGCACCGGCGGGGATTCCGGGGAGGTCGTCCACCTCACCTACATGCATCGTCTTCCGGATTCCGAAGGTATGACCTTGGTCAAAGACATTGTTGCCAAGTGGAACAAGGATCATCCGAACATTCAGGTCAAGGCCACCAAGTTCGATGGCGCCGCACAAGACATGATCAAGAAGCTTGAAACCGATGTCAAGGCCGGCAATGCTCCGGATCTTGCACAGGTCGGCTACGCTGAAGTGCCTGAGGTGTTCACTAAGGGCTTGCTCGAAGACGTGACCGAAGAGGCCGCGAAGTACAAGAGCGACTTCGCCGAAGGCCCATATTCCATGATGCAGGTTGACGGCAAGACCTACGGCCTGCCACAAGATACCGGTCCGCTTGTGTACTTCTACAACCAGAAGGCTTTCGATGAGCTGGGCATCAAGGTTCCCAAAACCAAGGATGAGCTGATCGAAGCGGCAAAGACCGCAGCCGCGTCCGGCAAGTACATTATGGATTACGAAGCCGATGAGGCCGGCAACATCTTCGCAGGTTTGGCAAATGCTTCCGACCCGTGGTACACGGTCAAGAATGACGCTTGGGTGGTCAACACTAACGGCAGCGGTTCTAAGGCTGTGGCCGAAACCTTCCAGGAGCTGATCGACAACAAGGCCACGCTGACCAACCCGCGTTGGGTGCCGTCGTTCGACGCATCCCTGCAAGATGGCACGCTGATCGGCAACATCGGCGCCGCTTGGGAGGCTCCGCTATTCATGGACTCCGCAGGAGACACCGGTAAGGGTGACTGGCGTGTCGCCCAGGTCGGCGATTGGTTTGACAATGGCACCAAGACCGGCCCTGACGGTGGTTCTGGCGTCGCAGTGCTCAAGGGCTGCGAGCACAAGGCCGAAGCCATGGAATTCCTCGACTGGTTCAACACTCAGGTTGAGGATCTGACCTCCCAGGGTCTGATCGTGGCAGCCTCCACCGAAGCCGCGAAGACCCCTGAATCCTGGAACGAATTCTACGGTGGCCAGGACGTGATGAAGGAATTCGCTACTGCCAACGACAACATGGTCGCATTCAACTACATGCCGGGCTACTCCGCGGTCGCCGCAGCTATGCAGGAAGCCGCCGACAAGGCAACCGACGGTTCCGGTAAGGTGGCGGACGTGTTCCCTGTGGCACAGAAGACCTCCATCAACACCCTCAAGAACTACGGTCTGTCTGTAGCGAAGTGATCGACGTATGGAGTCAGAGATCACCCGCTCTGATTCCATAACCCTTCCAACAACGGTGTGGAGCCAACGCGGCACACGGCTTCGCACCGTTGTTCATAACATTCCTTACGAATATTCCTCCCCGTGAATATTCCCTATGAATCGATCTAGCTGATTCGACGGAGCGGCTGAAACTGGCACTCCTCTCCCGTGACGAAGATTTGGATACGGCGATTCGAACTGTGAAAGATGCCACCAACGATGAGTGGCATCCGATGCGAAAGATAGGTACATCATGACTGCAACAACGCAAGCGGCGAAACCAAAGCGCACTGAAGCGCAACGCCGCGAGAATCGAACAGGATGGGCGTTCATGGCGCCATTCGGCATACTGTTCGCCATCGTATTCATCATCCCGATTTTCTATGCCATCTACTCCAGTTTCTTCCGTCAGGTCACCGAAGGCGGTGGCGCTTACGGCGGCGGCGAATTGGTGAATAAATTCGTAGGGTTCCAGAATTTCGAATATGTGCTTACGTCCGGCGATTTCTGGTCCGGTGTGGGCAGGGTGCTGATCTACACCCTCATTCAGGTTCCGTTGATGATTGTCATCGCGCTGGCTTTGGCGATGGTCATCGATTCGTTCGTGGTCAAGCACATCACGGGCTTCCGTCTCGGCTACTTCCTGCCGTACGCCATTCCAGGTGTGGTTGCATCCATCATTTGGGTGTACCTGTATAACGGTCAGATTTCGCCGATTGTCAAAGGTCTTGCGGCCATCGGAATAAACGTTGATTTCTTCAGCAAGAACATTGTGCTCGCCTCCATGGCAAACATCACCACATGGACGTTCACCGGCTACAACATGCTGATCTTCTTGGCCGCACTGCAAGCCATTCCACATGAACTGTACGAAGCCGCACGCATCGACGGCGCAAGCGGATGGCAGATCTCCATGCGCATCAAACTGCCGAACGTGCGTTCC
This sequence comes from Bifidobacterium sp. N4G05, assembly GCF_002742445.1. Taxonomy (GTDB): domain Bacteria; phylum Actinomycetota; class Actinomycetes; order Actinomycetales; family Bifidobacteriaceae; genus Bifidobacterium; species Bifidobacterium hominis. Next base: position 8,878 of record NZ_NJNQ01000009.1, read on the forward strand.
GCGGCACTGCTGTCCATGTTGCTGTCCATCGTCGGCACAATCCAGCTATTCAACGAACCGCAGATCATGCAGACCGCCGATCCAGGCATTTCCAAAACCTATACGCCAATGATGATGGCCATGAACACATCCCAAGGCACACTGACCCCAGGCGGCGACGGACCTGCATCGGCGGTCGCCATCGTTATGGCACTGATCGCAGGCATTCTCGCCATGGTCTACGCACTGGTCGAGAGGAAGGCGAACGAGCAATGAGCACCGCAGTCGAAACAAGAAAAGACGAACGCGCCCGCAGAAAGGCGGAACGCATGATGGAGAAGCAGCGTGAAGCAGCCGAGCATGATCTGCCACGCTCCATGCGCCCATCGCCGATTGCCAAAACCATTACCGTAATCGTGCTCGTCGTAGCACTCATCTACTTCCTGTTCCCGATCTACTGGGCTATCATCGCATCCACCAAAACCCCATCGCAGCTGACTAGCAGCAACGGATTGTGGTTTGCCGTCGGACTTGACCAGATTCCCGACGCCATCGCCACCAACTATTCGAAGCTCATGGGATGGACCCGTGGTCAATTCTGGCGTTGGGTGCTGAATTCCCTGATTTACTCCGGAGTTTCCGCACTGATCGGCACAATCATTTCGGTGATGGCCGGCTACGCCACCGCAAAATTCAACTTCCGAGGTAAGGTCATCGCCATCGGCGTGGTCATGGGATGCATGCTGATGCCGGTCGCACTACTCACCATTCCGCAGTACTCCATTTTCCACGCACTGCACCTGACCAACACCATGCTGGCGATCATCATCCCGTGTTGCGTTTCGCCATTCGGCTTCTTCTTAGGGCGCGTATACGCGCAAACCTCCGTGCCGAACGAACTCTTGGAAGCGGCACGCATCGACGGTGCCGGTGAAGCAAGAATCTTCTTCACCATCGTGCTCCGCCTGCTCGCCCCAGCCATGGTGACCATCTTCCTGTTCCTCTTCGTAGGAACGTGGAACAACTTCCTGCTGCCGTTGATGATGGTTTCCTCCGATACCCTCAAGCCGGTTACGCTCGGCCTGTACGGCATGGTATCGCTCGCCACCTTCAACGATCGCGGATCGCTGATGATGGGCGCACTGCTCGGCGTGCTGCCGGTGATCGTGCTCTTCCTCGGTCTGCAGCGCTACTGGCAGGCAGGTCTTGCGGCAGGCGCGGTCAAGGGCTGATCAGGTATCCATCTAACTCCGTGCGTGGCGTAAATGCTGCGCACGGGTGCCCGGAGCAACGGAACAACCGCAATCCGGGCACCTATCCTATTTCAGGCAGGTATATGCAATGGACGCAAAACTGCATCGCAATAATCGTGAGCAAGGATGCATCGGTATCGACATCGGCGGCACAAAAATCGAAGGTGTGCTGCTCGACGCAACAGACCGCGTCGTCGACGTTTGCCGTATGCCATCGCATTCCGGCGAAAACAACGTTGTAACCGACATCGTGCGCGTCGCACGTACACTCTCCAACGAACCGTTGCCCATCGGCATTGGCATTCCAGGACAGGTGAACTGCGCAACTGGACAGGTGCGCAACGTTGTCAATCTCGGCATCGAAACCTTGGAACTCGGCGAACGCATCAGTGAGATTATGCACGTTCCGGTTCACGTAGAAAACGATGTGAACGCGGCTGCGGTCGGAGCCACGGAATTCGTGGAACACGTAGACGGCAACGCAACCGTGGTGTTCCTCAACTTCGGCACCGGCCTGGCCGCAGGGATCGTACGCGACGGGCAAGCCGAACACGGGTACAGCGGATGCATCGGCGAAATTGGGCATCTTCCCATCGACCCGAATGGATTCGCATGCCCCTGCGGACAGCGAGGATGCTTGGAAACCGTGGCATCCGGCGGAGCCGTGGCAAAACTCTGGCCCTCCGCAAACCCGCCCATGCCTGACCTCATCCGCAAAGCGCGGCAAGGAGACGAGCATGCCAACGACGTGCTCGGCAAAGTGGCGCACGGCATGGGGGACGTCATCCAAATCGTCGCCCAAGCCTATGATCCGCAACGTATCATCATCGGCGGAGGCATGGCGAAAACCGGCAATGATCTGATCGAAGTCATTCAAGCCGAATTGAGCCGCAGGGCAGAAGGTTGCCGATTCCTGAACACACTCGACATCGCATCGAAAATCAGAATCGCAGCGGTCGATAAACCAATCGGCGCAATCGGTGCTGCGCTCGCAGCAAAACGAGCATAGCTGGGAAACCAAACAATGTAAGCGACGTGCAACAAGTCGCAGGTAATCGCACAATAATCCGCGTAAAACGGCGAATTCAGAAAGCTGAAAGGCAAATCGATGACAAATGAGAATACCCGCGAATGGGCGATCATTCCCGAACCGAACAGCATGACGGTCGGCGAAGGCGTGGTATCGCTGCCCTACGCGGGTCGTGTGAACGAATCCATTGCAATTGGCGATGGTGATTATCTGCTTGCACATCAGCTTGTTGCCGACATACGTTCCGTGACAGGGCTTGATTGGGATTACGCGACGGGTTGTATGTGGCCTGGATTCATCAGCTTGCATATTGCGGATTCGGGCGCGGCGGAAGAAGATGGCATTCCCGGTGCATATACGCTGACTATCGATACTGACGGTATTGCGATTACCGGTTACGATTTCGAAGGTGTGCGCAACGGTGTGCAGACCCTGCGTCAACTCATACGGCAAAACGGTGCCGTGCTGCCAGTACTGCAGATCGAAGATGCTCCCGCATATCAGATCAGGGGATATTACTTGGATGCGACGCGCGGTCGTGTGCCAACGCTCGCATGGCTCAAACAGTGGGCCGACAAACTCTGCCTTTACAAATACAACCAATTGCAGCTTTACATCGAGCATACGTTCGCATTCGACGGCATGAGTGAAACGTGGCGTGGTTCAAGCCCGCTCACGCCGGCAGACATACTTGAATTCGACCAATACTGTGCGAACCTTGGCATCGAACTCGTGCCGTCAGTCTCCACGTTCGGTCACCAATACGTTGCGATGCGCACGCAGGAACTGCGCGAACTCGGCGAATTCCCCGAAGGCGCAGACCGGCCGTTCAGCTTCATCGAACGCATGAGGCACCACACGCTCAACGTCGCCGACGATCGAGCCTTCGCATTCTCCACGCAACTGGTCGATTCGTACCTGCAACTTTTCCGCACGAAACGATTCAATATCTGCGCCGACGAAACCTTCGACCTCGGCAAAGGCAAGTCGAAGCAGGAAGCTCAACGCGTAGGCGTCGCAACGTTGTACGCAACATACGTGGGCAAACTCTGCGAACACCTTTCCCAGCAAGGCCATGAGCCCATGTTTTGGGGAGACATCGCCATTGAAATGCCGGAAATTCTCGAAACCCTGCCAAACAACGTCACCCTGCTGAACTGGCAGTACGAACCGAAAGCGACCGACGAGAAAATCCAACTTGTGGCGAAAGCCGGAGCCAAACAAATCGTATGCCCGGCCGTATGGGGGTGGAATGCGCTGCTCCCTCGCGTCGACGACGCGTGGAACAACATTGCACGCATCGCACGATACGGCCGCGACTGCGGTGCGGAAGGCATGCTCGTCACCGATTGGGGCGATTTTGGGCATGTCAACGATCCGCGCATGGCCGTGCCTGGCATGATATTCGGTGCGCAATATGCGTGGAATCCAACAGAAAATATTGTTGGAGATACTGACGAAAATAGTGCCGAAAATGATTTGCTCGCGCGTATTTCGCGCGTCGAATATGACGATTGCAGCGCACGGTTCGTCACATTGCTCCGTAGCGCTTCCGCGCAAGCCGTATTCACTTGGCGTGAGCTTGTGGAATATCTCGAATTGGATGATGGTACGGGAAATTGCAATACCGATGTTGCGCAAACTATCCCATGCTTGACCGAGCGTCTTGCCAATCAGGGAAACGCATTGACTTTGCGTGAGGCGCGCGATCGCATGATGCGCAATATGGCAACGACAATCGAACGAATTCCGCAAGCCAATCGTAAGCTGCAGCAATGCATGGTTGAAATTGCGCCGATTATGGCGCATATAGGAAAGCCGGGCATTGCAGCTGCCGTGCGTATCGCCATGGAAGGCCAGCTGTTGCTCAATCGAGTGGGATTCGCGCTCGCCGGCGCGCATGACGTGCGTGATGCGCATGACGTTGACGATCAGCAGCCCTCCGACTGCTGCGCGCTGGCACGCGATCTCGAATGCTGGTGCGAGGCCTATGCGAAGGAATGGGCTGTGACGAGTCAACCATCGGAACTGCATCGCATTCAGGAAACCGTGTGGAAAGCGGCCGACGAGTTGCGGCGAATCAGCAAATAAATCATCAAACAAATTCTCAAGTAATCAGCAAACGAAAACGCCAATCCAAGTTCAATGAAAGGAACATCATGACCGAAGTCATCATCGTGAAAAACGAGCGCGAAGCGGGCGATATTTACGGCCGTTCAGTCGCCGATCTCATCAAAACCAAGCCGAATGCGGTATTGGGTCTGGCAACTGGATCCAGTCCGCTCGCCGCATACCAGTCGCTCGCACGCATTGTACACAGCGAGCATATTGACGTATCGCAGGTGCGCGGTTTCGCATTGGACGAATACTTGGGATTGCCACTTGATCACCCGCAGTCGTACCATTCCACCATTCACCGCACTGTTGTGGAACCGCTTGGACTGAACCCTGATTTGGTGCACGTGCCTGGTGACGTGCTTGACGGGGCGCCGCTGAGCGACGGCGAACGCATTGCGGCTGCCGGACCTGCCTACGACAGGGCAATTGAAGAGGCTGGTGGCATCGACGTGCAGATTCTGGGCATTGGTACGGATGGGCATGTCGGTTTCAACGAGCCGGGATCATCGCTTGCTTCCGGCACGCGTGTCAAAACGCTGGTTGAACAGACACGCATCGACAACGCTCGATTCTTTGACGACGACATCAACAAGGTGCCTACGCATTGCATCACGCAGGGCATTGGTACGATTCTCAAGGCTCGTCACTTGGTGCTGCTTGCCTTCGGATCAGGCAAGGCTGAAGCTGTGGCCGAAACGGTGGAGGGTGGTGTGAGCGCGTTCTGCCCGGCGTCCGCGTTGCAAATGCATCCGCACGCCACCATTATTGTGGACGAAGAGGCTGCGAGCCGCCTACGTCACAAGGACTATTACCGTTACGCCTACGCTCACAAGCCCTCTTGGCAGCACATCTGATTGCTGCTCTGCAGTCGGTGTCCGCTAGCGTCCGGATTCTTCCATTCGCTGGAATATTCTGGACGCTTTTCGGCCTGTCATCGGGATGATTCTTCCACTCACTGGAAGTTTTTGGACAGTACGAGGGTATTTCGCCGTCCGGATTCTTCCAGTGACTGGAGGAATTGGGACTCTGAGGTGGCTGTTAGCGGGAGGATTTCTCCACCGACTGGAGGTTTTTGGACGCTGATGGGCTTGTCGGCGGGGCAATTCTTCCACTGACTGGAAGAATTGGATGCTAATTGAGGAATATGGCTGGAAGTGAGTCGGAAGGTTTGAATATGGAACAGTCTCGGGAGCGTTTTGCGAATGAGGTGGACATTGCGTTGGCGCAGTCGGCCCGCCCGTTTGCGATTCACAATGCGCGCAAAGTCGATGCGCGAGGTGTTGCGGAACATTATTGGATAGTTTCCGATGGTAGTGCGATTATCGCGACTGGTAATCGGGACGATGATTTTGCTGCGGCTTGCGCAAGCGTCGGTTTGGATGCGGAGGCTGCAGTTGGTGCCGATGCTGATTCCGGTTCGGTCAGTTCGGCTGGTTCCGGAAATTCCATGACCGGTTCGACCGGTTCCGTAACCGACGCTGCAGGCTGCATGATGACTCCCGGTTACGTCGACATTCATGCGCACGGTTCGTGGGGGAGCTCCTTCGATGATGGCGTGCAAGGCATACGCACGGCTCGCGCAGGTCATATGATGCACGGCACCACCCGCCAAGTGCTCAGTTTGATCACCAATCCGCTTGATGTGATGTGCGCCAATCTTCAAACCGTGCGTGGCATGATGAATGCTCGCCCTGACATTCTTGGCGCGCATTTGGAAGGTCCGTTCCTCGCGTTGTCTCGCAAAGGTGCGCATGATCCGGAATGCTTGAAGGATCCGGTTCCCGAATATGTTGATCGTCTTTTGCAAGCGGCAGACGGCTGTTTGCGGCAGATTACCATTGCGCCCGAATTGCCTCACGGTATTGATGCGATTCGTCGTTTTGCAGCGGCCGGAGTGGTTCCTGCGGTAGGGCATTGCGATGCCGATTATGCGACCGCTCGCAAGGGTTTTAATGCGGGTGCTGGCATTATGACGCACATGTTCAACGCGATGAATGGCTTGCATCATCGTAAGCCAGGTCCGATTCCGGCTGCCGTTGAAGATCCGCGCGTCACTATCGAGCTGATCAATGATGGTTTTCATGTGCAGGATCCGATGGTGCGTTTGGGATTCGGTTTCGCACCGCATCGCACGGCATTCGTAACCGATGCCATGGCTGCCACCGATTGCCCGGATGGTCATTATTTGCTGGGTGCGTTGGATGTGGATGTGATTGATGGTCACGCTCGGCTCGTGTCGAATGGTGCGATTGCCGGTTCCACGCTGACATTGGAAAAGGCTGTTCAGCGTGCGGTGCTCGAATTAGGATTCGCGCCCACCGACGCAGTGGAAGCCGCCACATTGACTCCGGCCAAAGCATTCGGTTTCGACCGTGCGAACCCGGTCACCAAGAAGCCGCTCGGTCTGCTAGCCCCCGGCTACGCTGCCGATGTGCTTCTGCTCGACCCCGCCACTTGTTCCGTCTCTCACGTCTGGTGCGCCGCCCACCCTCTTCGTTGAGGCGTGATTGTTGAAACGTAATTGCAAGGACCGGCTCCGTAACAGGATGCCGGTCCTTGCTGTATCTCAAGTTTTTGTTTTCAGTCTTGCGGGGTGAAACTGTCGCGTGCGACGAGACAGGTGGAGATTCGCATATGCTGGCTGATCGTGCGATTCGCGGTCAGTGCTTCGGCAAGCATGAGCGCTGCGGCTTTCGCGAGTTCGTCCTGGCTAATGTCGTACGACGACAATGCGGGAGATGTGTATTTCGCGATCTCCTGATTGTTGATGCTGATTACTTTGATATCTTGTGGCACTATCACATTTTCGGTGGCAAACGCCTGTAGCACGCCAACCGCCAATGGGTCGGCTGCAACGATCACTGCATCGGGCAGATCGTCCGCATGATCCTGCAGTAACTGACGCCCCTGCAAACGGCCGTTTTCCACAGTGAATGGGCCATTCGCATACACCAATCCCTGCACGTCCAAGTCCAAACGTAGCGTCCAATTGCGGAATGCGAACGTACGAATATCTTCCGGATATTCATGCTCGCCCATAATGTTGCCCAAGCCGCCTATGAAACCGATTCGCGAGCAGCCGGATGTCGTAAGCGCGTCAATTGCATCCAATATGGTCTGTTCCAAATCGGGTTGCACTGAATCGAACAATTCCGGCGCAGGATTGATGTCGATGAATACGCCGTGTGGAAGCTTCCTATGCAGGAGGTGCAGCGTCTTGCGATCCAATGGCGATGGGCCGATCGAAATGAATCCGGCGTATTTGTCGGCATTGGCGATCAGCGAATCCACGTCCTCATGCATGGTTACGTTCATGCGTTGCTCTTCAGCATGTTTGACGAGCGCTTCGCGCAACTCGTCGAAATACACGTCCTGCAAACCCTCGTCGGGAACGACATTGTCGAGAATCGCGACATCCTGCGGAATGGTGATGCGCTGATATTGCGGTACGTTCTTGTACCCCATTTCCAGACTAGCGTTTAGAATCTTCTCGCGGGTGGAATCCTTCACCGAAAAGGTGGGATCGTCCTTCAAAACCCTCGAAACAGTGGCTTGGGAGAAACCTACCCGTTTCGCTATCTCTCTGATAGTGGCCATTCGAATCCTCCTCGAAGCCATCGTTGGCTAAACACATTTACTAATTAATTTAGCATATATGCCTCCATCCTGCCGTATTCCCTCTAAGCGTTTTACGAGATAAAGCAATCGTGCATCAAACGAGAATCCTCTTTACTCAGCTTGCCTCGGGACGGCTTCGGGCAATGAAGTGCCCATGGTTTCGAGGCGCATGAGGAACTCGTTGGCACTCATGGCGTTGCTCAACAGTGTGCCCTCCGCAAGCGTGCCTCCGATGGAACGGATGAACTCAACCTGATCCAAGGACTCCACGCCATCGAACACCACATAGAACGCATCGCTGTCGCGCGAAATATCCAACGTGCGCTGCATGATCTGCTTCGCGCGAGGCGTATGGAAATCGCGAACCACCGTCTTGTCGAATCGTGCGAAATCCAACGGAAGATGCGCGAACGCAGCAACCTCCGAATACGTGGTGCCAGCATTGGTCAAACCCAACTCGACGTTCGACAAAGCGGCAAGATCGGCAACCTCATCATCAACTTCATCATGCGCCACATGAATGGCATGCGATCCCAACTGCAGACCGAAACGCAGCTGTGGCTGCTCATGAGTCAACTGCTCCAAGCGCTCGTGGAAGATGGATGCGCCTAATTCCGAACCATTCATGCAAATGTCCACAATATCCAATTCGGGTGCCACCTTGCGGAACGCGGTCATGTCTTTCACGCAGGTTTCCAGCACGTCGAGCGTCAGCTGCACGCTCATGTTGAGACGATGCGCTTCAGCCGTTACGAAATACGGTGCCAGCGTACGGCCCTTCGCGTCATGCACGCGCACAATCGTATCCAGCGAAGTGATACGTTTCGTATTCACATCGAAAATCGGCTGGTAGAGCACGGAAATCGTGTTGTCTTCGATCGCATGACGAAGCACGTCGGAAGCGTTGAAATAGTCTCCCGAACCATTCTGCGCGGCGAGCGTGGACGTCATGCCGTCGACTACGGGCAGATTGGAGCTCTCCGACTCGTAGATGTGCGCGCTCGCATCGGCAAGCAGCACGGCGAACCCGTCCGTCGCGTTCGAGAACGAAATGCTGCTCGACACGTCCACGGAAACCTCGCCTTCTTCGGTATACACCGGCATGACGGCAAGATTGCGCATGCGTGTGGCCAACTCCTCCACACCACTGGTTGACGTCACATCGGTTACGATCATGGCGAATTCCGCGCCGTTCACGCGCGAAAGCGTGGCGTTTTCCGGCAGCAGCTGGCTTAAACGCATGCCCACGGATCGCAGCACGGCATTGCCGATTTTGCGTCCATAATGTTCGTTGACGGTGCGCAAATGCTCCACGCTGAAATACACCACGGCAACCAGATTATGCACATTCTCGGTTTGCAGGCTCTTCAAATGCCCGATGAACGCACGATACGTGAGTGCTCCAGTCAGCGTATCCGTTTCCGATTCGGTGCGCAGCAGCGTCACTTCCTTGTTCACGCGTAACGATTCAGTAAGTATTTCGCCGCAGGTGAGCAATATCGTCTCGTCGGTCGACATGAACGGACGATTCCAAATACTGCGTTCCGTCGCGAGATAATACTGTCGCGAGCCGGTGGAAATAGGCGCGGAATAGCGGTAGGAATACCCTCTTTTATCAAGATTGTTTGCATTGCTGATGAAACAGCGCATGCGGGTGAGACCACGATTAATGCGTCTTGCCACGGTCTCTTCCGGAACTTGATTCGGCAACGGCAGCGCGTCACTCACATTCGCTATGCATTTCAACGCACTTCGGGATCGCGCGAGCCGGCTCATCGTATCGACCGTCATCAGCAACAGCGAGCAGGCGATCAGTGCCAGCATGAACACGGAAAGCACGGTGGCAGTATCCGAGCCAATATTGGCGAACTCCAGAATTTCGGGAATCCACACAATCGCCATCAAATCAGCCAAAGCCATGGCAAGAATGTGAGATAGCGAATACTCGTGCATGGCTTTACGAATCGGAATTTGTACAAAAAAGAACGTTACAATATCACAAATCAATCGAATAATCGGCACTGCAGCAGTCATAATCAGTAATGGCAGCAACCAATGCTGAAATTGATAAGGATTAATCGCAGCATTGACGGAATTCTGTCTGATAATAATCGACAGTACGTGAGAAGTATTCGCAAATAATATTTTGATCAGTGGGATTGGCGCAAGTGTGGTTCCGGCGTGAAGAATGCCGATTTTCAGACTGCGTGCGGTGATGATCGACGTGATGATGGTAACGATGATCAGGAACATGGCCACGTTGGGGAAATAGCCGGTTACCAGCAGTATGACGGTCAACGGTGGCAGCACGGTGTGTTCGGCGGCAACGCGATACGACGAACGCTTTTTGTGGTAGATCAGGCACAGCAGAAAACACAGCGACCATATGCAGATGCGCGCAGGGTCTTCCATAAGTTGCTGCACGCCTTCCTGCGCATGGAATGCGATTGCGGCCGCAATGCACAACGCATAGATGATGGCCAGAATGGTGATTCTGGCTGGTTTTCTGATACCGTCTTTTGGCTGGCTGCTGTTGATTGCCTGATGCTTTGATTGCTTCGATGTCATGATTGCCTGATTTCGTTCCCTTGTTTCACGTTGCTTCTTGCTGAAGAAGTGACGTCTGCCTGCCTATGTCTGCTTGTGCTTGCTTGCGTTGCCGCCGGCTACAGCACCGGTCCGATAATGCGCCACGGTGCGTTCGTGCCTTCCTCGGCGCTGTCCGGCTGCTCGTTTTCGTTGTTGCCCAACGATTCGTAGATATCGCCGTTCCAGATCACCTTGTCGCCTTGCTTGTACAGTACGTCTGGCTCCCATGTGGGGTAGGCCTGCTGCGAGGAATTCCAACGTGCATTGTCGAAATCGACGAGCGTGCCCGGTGTGCCTCGGAAGCCCGAGCCCAAGGTGGTGGCGAATTCGCCGTCCGTCTGTTTCATGCCGCTGCAGAATGTTTTGAGCGTGTTTGTGTTCGTATAGTTTTCGCCGCATTGCTGGTCGCGATTCAGCGACCACATGCTTAAGTGGCCCAGGCTTGTTTCTAGTGCGAACGTGTTGATTTCGCGCGCATTGTCGAGCGTGAAATACTCGTTTTTGGTGTCGTTCTGGCCGATGAGCACGGTGGCTCCCAGCAGTTCCCAGATCTGATGGTCGCTGAAGAGTTTGCCGCGACTGTACAGCAAGGTTTTGTATTGCGCGTGGGCCGCGTTCAATGAGCTTTTGATTAGGGTGGATTGTGTGATTGACGTGGATGCCACGTTGAAATCCATGGTCATGAGATTCACGGTGGAAAGCGTTACGCCAGCGTCCAGAAACGCATTCACGGTTTGCATTCCTTGCATTGTAAGGCCTTTCGCGTCAGCTGGAAGCGTCAGGCTGATGATCAGATCGTGACTGGTATCGTCTTTTCCTTTATTTTTCGCTTTTTCATTGGCGATGAGTTTTGCCACGGCTTGCGCTCGCCGGGTTGCAGTTTCGCTGTAGCCGTCGAGATTCTTGTTTTCGATATCGAAGTCGAGCGAGGTGATGTGATAGCGGTCGATCACCTGCTGGTATGCGTCGGCAAGCGCGTCGACGTCAGTGCATGCGGCGGCCAGTTCGGTACCGTTCTGGCCTCCGAAGCTGACGGTTACCGTGCGGTCGGTTTTGTAGGTTTGCGCGATACGGCTGTCAAGATCAAGCGTGGAGGCTGCCTCGTCGAGCGTGTAGTAGCCGCCCCAACTGGGCTGGCAGCCGTCGCCGGCGGTGATGAAACCGAGGGACACATTCCGGTAGACGTTGCCTACCTTGGATTCAAACTCGTATGAGGGTGTTGCGGTCACGTCCACATAGCCGCCGAACCAGGGTTCCGGCAATTTCTTAGCCGCCGTTCGCGTGAAGGTGATCCACGACCATGTGCCGGCAGCAACGAGCGCGATGCACAGTATCGCTATGAACAATCGGAGGAAGGAAAATCGCCTTCCCGGAAACAAGGGTTTCATCATTCCCTTTCATCAAGAATCGTCAAGCTACCATGCCGATGGGGGCATCGGGTGGTCGAGCGGGCTATGCCCCGCTTGGCTTCAGTGCGCAGGCGGGTGATTTTACGGGGGATTGGGTATTCCTCTCGTGCGCTGGCTCTCTTATATCTTGCTAACAGTAAGGGAGTGTAGTATGTGGCTGGTACGAAGATTTTAGGCAGTGATGTATGTTTTTGCGTCGATGAGGCGGCGCCGGCAATTCAAAGGGGTTTGAGGTGGCAAGAATAGGGGATGCTGAAGGTGGTGATCGCAAATATCAGTGGGGAGCGGAAACTTCCACACAACCGCTTGCGATTATGCATGGCAAGCCTTCGCCGACGCGCGTTGTGCTCGGTTACGTTGCCATCATCTGCACGGTTATTTCATGGCTTATCTACATGATCACGATGATTTTGTCATTGTTCGTCAACAATCCTTCGCTCACGTTACGTTTCGTGGTTGAAGGCGTGCTGTACATGACGATTGTGACCACGCTGATTTTCAGTGCGCTCGTCTATCTGGTCACACGGCAGGGCGCGCTATATCGCTTCATCCGACATGAACGCGTGCCTCGGGCGATGCTCGACGACCATTTCGCACATAACTACAACAAAGGCATCACCGTACTGATCCCATCGTATGTGGAACAGCCGAAAGTTGTCGAAAAAACAATCTGGTCGGCGGCATTGCAGGAATTTCCCGACCTTGCAGTCGTACTCCTAATCGACGATCCTCCGCATCCTAAAAATGATGAGGCGCGAGCGATTCTCAAAGCAAGCCGCGAACTCATGCCGAAAGTATTAGCCGAATTGGCGGCACCTGCGGAACGTTTCACAAAAGCGCGCGACGAAACCGCTGCGGCGCTCGCCGATCAGATGGACGCAAGGCGTAGCGTGGTCGCACGCTGTGCAGAAGACTATCGTGCGGCCGCGCAATGGTTGGAGCATAAGGCCGACACATGGCTGGTCGAAGATCATACCGACGATTTCTTCTGCAATCAGGTATTGCGCGGTCTTGCACGCGACCTGCGTTTGACGGAACAGGCGTTGAACGAATCGATCACATTGCAGCAGCATGTCGACGCGAATCGCATTCTGCAACTGTACGAACGTTTGGTGCGTATCTTCATCGCAAAAGGATGGTCTTTCGAACGCAAGCTGTACGCATCGACCTCCCGCGAAGGCAACAAGGCCATGAATCTGAATTCCTTCATCGGATTGATGGGACACTCGCTCAAACGTGTGGAAACTTCCGATGGGGTGATTTTGCGTGACGTGCGTGAGGGCGAATCTCCGGATTTCGTGATGCGCAATTCCGAATATGTGCTGACATTGGACGCTGATTCCATGCTGTTGCGCGACTACTGCCTGCGTTTGGTGTACCAGATGGAACAGCCGGGCAATGAGCGCGTGGCCGTGATTCAGACTCCGTATTCCTCGTATCGTGGTGCGCCGACGCGAATCGAACGTATTGCGGCCGCCACCACTGACATTCAGCATATGCTGCACCAGGGCATGACGTACTATGATGCCACGTTCTGGGTGGGTGCGAATGCGGTGATCCGCAAGGCCGCGCTTGACGATATTTGCGTGGTTTCGACCGAGGGCACGCGTACGGTGAAAACGTATATTCAGGATCGTACGGTAATCGAAGACACCGAATCCAGTATTGATTTGGGCTATTTCGGCTGGCATTTGGTCAATTATCCGGAGCGGTTGAGCTATAGCGCGACCCCGCCAGATTTCGGCTCGCTGGTGGTGCAGCGGCGGCGTTGGGCGAACGGTGGTCTGCTGATCATCGGCAAATTCTTCCGCATTGTGCATGCGCGGCATCAGCAGGGCAATGATGTGAAGCTGGGCGAGTGGGCGTTGCGCGTGAACTACATGGCGTCCATCGCATGGTCGAGCTTCGGCTTGATGTTCCTGTTGGCGTATCCGTTCGATCAGCGGTTGCTGAGCCCATGGGTGGTGTTCGCTTCGTTGCCGTATTTTGCCACCATGTCGAGCGATTTGAAGCGTAACGGGTATAAGCGTTCTGATATTTTCCGTATTTACGGTTTCAATATTGTGCTGTTGACGGTGAATCTTTCCGGTACGCTCAAGTCGATTCAGCAGGGCATGACGAATACGAAGATTCCGTTCGCGCGTACGCCGAAAGTCAATAATCGTACCGCTTCTCCGGCCTTGTATGTGACGATGCCGTGGGTGATCATTATTTATTCGTGCATGGTGTTCTATGCCGATACGTTTTCGCATAATTGGGGTAACGCGGTGTTCGCCGGATTCAATGCGATCGTGACGTTCTGGGCGCTGACCGCGTATATCGGCATCTGGCATTCCGTGCAAGACATGGTGGTTGGCCTGATTCGCTGGTTCTTCGTACCGATCAAGGAACCGCAGCAGGAAGCGGTCCGCAAGAAGGCCTCCTGGCGTGACGCCCTCTACTTCGGTGACCGCCAAATGATCTACGAGTCCCGCCCGCTCTAGCGCGCTCCCCGTGTCTGTCTGCACTTTCTTCAGGTTTAAAAAGCCGTGTAGCAGAAAATCTTGTCACGTGTTTGAGCCAAATCTCCGTGAGGCACTGTTGTGGGTGCCGTAAAGTAGCGGGAAAAGGGGTTTCTTATGACTCGAGATAACGATTGGAGTACCATGCAAAACAGCTCACGTCACGATATGCAGGTTGATTCGTTGGGCACGTTCGCCGCGCGCAATCCGCTGGACTCGCTTGCGGTTACAGCGCCGGGTCGTACGCGTTGTGTGAACGCCGAGAATCCCACAGGCGGCAAAGGCACGGCCGCGACCGCAGCCAGTGCACTTGGCCCGTCGCGCAAGGGCAGTCCGTGCATTCAAACCGTGAAAGCAGGGGAGAGCGTCACACTGATGGATGTGGACGGTCCAGGCGTGATCCGCCATATTTGGATGACCGTCACCGATCGCACGTCGCCTACCGGCCCAAACGTGCTTCGTAACCTGATCTTGGAATTCTACTGGGATGGCGAGGAAACCCCGTCCGTGCAATGCCCGATCGGCGACTTCTTCTGCTGCGGCCACGCGCAGGCCTGCCGAGTCAATTCGATGCCGGTGGTGGTCGTACCCAATCGCGGTTTCAACTGTTACTTCTCCATGCCGTTCGAACATGCGCGCATCGTGCTCCGCAACGATCACAATGAAGACGTTCCCGCGTTCTTCTACCAGATCGACTACACCGAATATGACTCGCTTCCGGTCGACACCATGCGTTTCCATGCGCAGTGGCGTCGCGAGCGTGTCACCGAACTTGCCCGCGACTATGTGGTGCTCGACGGCGTGCACGGTCGCGGCGCGTATATCGGCACGTATCTGGCGCTCACCGCGTTGGAAAGCCGCTGGTGGGGCGAGGGTGAAGTCAAAATGTACATCGATGGAGACGACCGGTACCCTACATGGTGCAGTACTGGTGCCGAGGATTATTTCGGTGGTGCGTGGAGTTTCGCTGATTTCGACGAGCACGGGCACATGTATGAGCAGACGTTCTGCGCGCCGTACGTCGGATTCCCGTTCTACTCACAGCGTCTCGCCTCGCATCGCGAAAGCGCGTATTGGGATGTGAATACGCCGGTGACCCGCGGATTGTATCGCTGGCACATTCCCGATCCGATTTATTTCGAACATGATTTGCGTGTGGAATGGCAGCAGATCGGTACTGAGGAGGGCGGCAATTTCGAGCGTCAGGACGACGTCGCTTCCGTCGCATACTGGTATCAGCTCGAGCCGCATGCTCCGTTCGATCCGATTGGCGATCGCCATTTCCGTCAGCCCCGCTGATTTTCGCCCCCGAACTTACGATTTTCGGTCTATCCGGTCAGTTCGGGGGCGTTGTGCTGTCTGCACGACTTGCGTTCTGTGCCTGCACAACTCGGGTTTTAACCCAATTTTGTGGGTTGTGCAGACGCGGGGTGTGGGTTGTGCAGACGGGAAATGCGACTTGTGCAGACGGGATTAGATGTCGCAACGCCTGCTGTGCCGATTATCGTGCGAACGTTCTGCGCATCCACGCAACAGCCAGTTGTGTCCAGATCTGCATGCTTGGTTCGATGCCGTTGACGCCCTGCCATGCGGTTTCCGCAGTGCCCAACGACAGTCCGTGACCGCCGTTCGGGAACAGGTGCGCCTCCACACTGACGCCAGCCTTCTTGCAGGCGTCGATCAGCATCAGTGTGTTCTCATATGGCACGACTTCGTCGGGAACGGTGTGCCATACGAACACCGGCGGTGTTTTGGTGTCAATATGGCGTTCGATCGACACGGATTCGAGCGCTTCCGGATCGTTGCGTCGCTCGCCAAGCAGCGAGTCGAAACTGCCGCGATGGGCGAGTGGACCAGACGTAATTACAGGATAGGCGAGCATCAAACCGTTCGGGCGCACCGCATCCGGGTCATAGCCATGTGCCTCAAGCACGTCATCGCTGGTGGACGTGGCGAGATTCGCAGCCAGATGACCACCTGCGGAAAAACCGATTACAGCAATCGCATCCGGATCGACATGCCACTCGGTGGCATGCTCACGAATCATTGTCATCGCATCGGCAGCTTCCAACAGCGCAACTGGAAAAACGGAAGGTTTTACCGAATATCGCAGCACAAAAGCGTTGAAACCGGCCGCAAGGAACTGCATCGCAATCGGCTCCGCTTCGCGATCGGATGTCATTTCGTAGCCGCCGCCCGGAATCACGAGAACGGACGGACGTACACGATCGGAAACGATTTCTTCACTGTTGTCAAGGCAATATCCGACGAATTTCGCTGCGCTGCCGTCGATGCCGGAAATTTCTTGTTCAAAATATTTCATATATCCATCATAGGTGGAACACGGCGCACGCTATGCAGGAACTATTTGGTCCCGCTATTTTTCGTACCTTGTGATCCGTGGGCGCAAATTGTGCAGTCGGGAGAGTGCGTCTTACGCGAGCAGCCAGTCGAGAATGTTGCGGTGTTGAATGTCTTGGCAGTCGCCGAGTCCGATGATATCCAAGGTGAGCTGCGTGATGTACGGGAGTCCTCCATACGTGAGATACCGGTCGAACAGCGCATTGTTGTTCGCAGTCGATTACAATGCATTCCGATATTCCAAGAAAGACAGCGGCAGGCCGTCTGTTTCATCGCGCGGCACGCGCGGGACGGTGAAACGTCGCTTGATTTCGTTCACTGCGTGACGCGTGCGACGGAATCCGCATTTGTGTATGGCTGCTCACATGTCCGATACATTTTTCCCAGCGAATTGACAGGAACACGCATCATTCCTCCAAGACTTGGGCGCTTATATAGAACATGTCAGCGGTTATGACGGCTGGCGAGGTTCCTGAAGAACCCCATAACTGAACCCTTCTTCTCTCTTCTCTCTCAGCCGGCGGCCCTTCTTCCGCCGGCTTTCTTTTTCTGAACAGGATTCATGCGATTTGCGATTGATGCCGTTCTGAATGTGTAAAAAGAAACGGCCGACCGCGCTTATTGGCATATGGTCGACCGTTGCGATGTTTGTGATTATGCAGTGGTTGTGTGTGGTTGTGCGGTTGTGTGCTAGCGTTCGTGAGTTAGCAGCGCTCGTACGAGAATCTGCGCAGACGTTCGAAGCATTCCACGCTTTCCTCAAGCCATGGCATGCCGATCACGAACACATGGCCGAGTGTCTCGTGGCGGCGTGGCTTCGGGTCGAACAGTTCGAAATCGGCTCCCTTGCGTGCCAGTGCGGCGGCGAGCGCCAGATTATCGGCCTCAAGGAAATCGTCGCCACAGGTCACGATGAACAATGGCGGCAGGTCGACGTTGAACGCCAGGCCTTCGGCGGTGAGGAACTTCGGGTCGGCGGCTTCGATGCCGTCGAAGAATTCGACGCCAAGCATCTGTTCGAGGCCGGTGCGGCGGTTCGGATCGTAACTAACGGTCAACTTGCTGCCCATGGTTTCCAATGATGCGGAACTGTACGCGCCGCACACGGGAGCCGCACCTGCGAATCCAATGCCGGAAGGCTCGTCAATGCCGAATGCGGCCGCAGCTTCGGCGTTGTTCTCAATCGCCAGCGTCAGCATGGTCAATGCGCCGCCAGCTGAATCGCCGGTGAGGAACACGGCGTTCGGGTCGACCGGATAATCCGCCAAATGTGCCTTGATCCAGCGCAATGCCGCTTGAACATCCGCCAACTGACCCTTCAGATCGGTCTGCGGGGCCGGGCGGTAATTCAGTGAGAACACGGCGAAGCCCGTTTCGGCCAGATGCACGTTGAAATTGCGGTTCAATTCCTTGTATCCATAGGTGAAACCGCCGCCATGTATATCGATGTACACCGGCAGTGTATGCCCGCAACGTAGCACCGCGTCATGTGGCAGATACAGGTCGAGCAAATGCCCTCTGCACTGCCCGGCTTCCGCATCGTAGCCGCCGTCGGGAAGGTAAGGAATATCGTCGATTACGTCGATGCTTTCCGGTGTGTGCCACAGTTCGGAACGCGGGGTGTCAACCGCGATTGCACTGAAACGCATGTCGAGAATGCCTTGAAGTCGTGCTTCGGAAAGTCCTGCAAGATCGACGGTGGTTTCCGTCCAACGTTCCGCATGCTTGATCATCTCGTCGGTAAGACCATATTTTTCCGCATATTGCGCGATGATCGCCTGTTCATCCGCCATCATTGCCGTCCTTTCGTGATTTTTCATACGATTGCGGTCGTTGCCGTCGTCGGAATGCCGCACTTCGATATATCGTACCGGTTCGATACGGAAAGCGCTACCGCAATCATCCATATTTCATTGCGTTCACAGCGAATTTATGCAACGATGCATGTGTTGATTTTACTGCGATTGCGACACGCCGAAATCACCTACGTTGCATCGAAAAACGGTTCGCATAGAATGAGTCGCGTTTGCGAATCCGAACAGGGGTTTCGACCGAGAGAGACGGCAACGGGACGCTCGACGAACGACGGACGTGAATCGTAACGGCAACGAACAGCCGTAAGAGCAACGAATCAACGCAACAACAGCCCACGAAAACCTAAATACCCAAGCAAACAATCTGAAGGAACGCTACGTATGTACGTCGATCCGAATCGAAATACAGAAGCAGGCAACCTCAAATGGATCCTGCCATACTGCAAACCCGACCTGCCGCGAGTTGCCGGCGCGATAGTGCTATTCTGCGTCAACAACACCATGGCTCTCATCATTCCGCTATTGTCGGGCCTCATTGTGGATCGTGTGATCGTGCAAGGACACGTCGACGAACTGACACGACTGTGCATCATGATGATCGTGTTCACCATCGTGCGCGTCGCCTCACGCTACGGCTATCAAATGTGGATGGAACGTTTCGGACAGAACTCCGTATTTCGTCTCGTCAGCGACGAATACGAGAAACTGCACGAACTTGACTTCACATATTTCAACCACACACGCACCGGCGACATTATGAGCCGCATGACCTCCGACACCGACGCCATCCGCCACGCGTTGAGCTGGGTGAGCTACCAGGTGCTCGACTGCGTGGTCATGTTCGTCGGCGCGCTCGCCATGATGTTTACCATCGACTGGCGTCTCGCGCTCGCGCTCGCATGCGTCACGCCGTTCATTTTCATTCTTACGCGCGGACTTTCCACGCACGCAAGGCCGCTGTTCTTCGCCATCCGCAACTCGCTTGCCGAAATGAATTCGATGGTCGAAGAAAACATCGAAGGCAACCGTGTGATCAAAGCGTTCGTACGCGAACCGTACGAAACCGAAAAATTCGACGAACGCAACGACGATTACATGCAACGCAACATGGCTCAGGCCTACAACAGCCGCAAATACATGCCGTGGCTTGATGCTCATGTACGGTAAGGAAGCAAGCAACCGAAAACAAGAGATAGACCGCCAGCACTACACTATTCCGAACCAAAGACCAAAAGATAAGCATTGTGGGAAAATCTAAACTTTTGGATTTTCCTACAATGCCAACTACGGCGGAATCCCTCCCACTCCTTATATCTTTCTGTATACATTGAATTTGTATTTAGTAAAATGCAGACAACACCACGGATCGGCTTTTGGTTGGACAATTCCAACCAAACACCACAGCAGACAGCAGAAAACATTCTGAACGCTAGGAAGCCGGTATGATTGTTACATATAAGGGGAAGAAAAATTTCTTTTAGGTACTTGCTTTCCTAAAACTGATGTGATACAATGATTTAATCCAGAAAAGGAGTAAAAAATATGCGGCAAGGTATTCTTAAATAAAACTATAATCAAATAGTGGGAACAAAGGATTATGATAGCTCCTTTTGTAGGGGCTTAGTTTTTTGTACCCAATTCAAGAATACTTTTGCCTTATCAATTTTGACATATCCCCAAAAACAGCAATCACAAACAGGTGTATGCTGTATATGTGTATGTCCGCAACTTATAATCCCCAGTGGTAAAAGTATTTTACTGCTGGGGATTTTTATGCCCTTTGGGGCTGTAAAGGGGGGACAATCACATGAAAATAATCAATATTGGAATTCTTGCCCATGTAGACGCTGGAAAGACGACCTTGACGGAGAGCCTGCTATATGCCAGCGGAGCCATTTCAGAACCGGGGAGCGTCGAAAAAGGGACAACGAGGACGGACACCATGTTTTTGGAGCGGCAGCGTGGGATTACCATTCAAGCGGCAGTCACTTCCTTCCAGTGGCACAGATGTAAAGTTAACATTGTGGATACGCCCGGCCACATGGATTTTTTGGCGGAGGTGTACCGCTCTTTGGCTGTTTTAGATGGGGCCATCTTGGTGATCTCCGCTAAAGATGGCGTGCAGGCCCAGACCCGTATTCTGTTCCATGCCCTGCGGAAAATGAACATTCCCACCGTTATCTTTATCAACAAGATCGACCAGGCTGGCGTTGATTTGCAGAGCGTGGTTCAGTCTGTTCGGGATAAGCTCTCCGCCGATATTATCATCAAGCAGACGGTGTCGCTGTCCCCGGAAATAGTCCTGGAGGAAAATACCGACATAGAAGCATGGGATGCGGTCATCGAAAATAACGATGAATTATTGGAAAAGTATATCGCAGGAGAACCAATCAGCCGGGAAAAACTTGCGCGGGAGGAACAGCAGCGGGTTCAAGACGCCTCCCTGTTCCCGGTCTATTATGGCAGCGCCAAAAAGGGCCTTGGCATTCAACCGTTGATGGATGCGGTGACAGGGCTGTTCCAACCGATTGGGGAACAGGGGAGCGCCGCCCTATGCGGCAGCGTTTTCAAGGTGGAGTATACAGATTGCGGCCAGCGGCGTGTCTATCTACGGCTATACAGCGGAACGCTGCGCCTGCGGGATACGGTGGCCCTGGCCGGGAGAGAAAAGCTGAAAATCACAGAGATGCGTATTCCATCCAAAGGGGAAATTGTTCGGACAGACACCGCTTATCCGGGTGAAATTGTTATCCTTCCCAGCGACAGCGTGAGGTTAAACGATGTATTAGGGGACCCAACCCGGCTCCCTCGTAAAAGGTGGCGTGAGGACCCCCTCCCCATGCTGCGGACGTCGATTGCGCCGAAAACGGCAGCGCAAAGAGAACGGCTGCTGGACGCTCTTACGCAACTTGCGGATACTGACCCGCTTTTGCGCTGCGAGGTGGATTCCATCACCCATGAGATCATTCTTTCTTTTTTGGGCCGGGTGCAGTTGGAGGTTGTTTCCGCTTTGCTGTCGGAAAAATACAAGCTTGAAACAGTGGTAAAGGAACCCACCGTCATTTATATGGAGCGGCCGCTCAAAGCAGCCAGCCACACCATCCATATCGAGGTGCCGCCCAACCCGTTTTGGGCATCCATCGGACTGTCTGTTACACCACTCCCGCTTGGCTCCGGTGTACAATACGAGAGCCGGGTTTCGCTGGGATACTTGAACCAGAGTTTTCAAAACGCTGTCAGGGATGGTATCCGTTACGGGCTGGAGCAGGGCTTGTTCGGCTGGAACGTAACGGACTGTAAGATTTGCTTTGAATACGGGCTTTATTACAGTCCGGTCAGCACGCCGGCGGACTTCCGCTCATTGGCCCCGATTGTATTGGAACAGGCATTGAAGGAATCAGGGACGCAACTGCTGGAACCTTATCTCTCCTTCACCCTCTATGCGCCCCGGGAATATCTTTCCAGGGCTTATCATGATGCACCGAAATACTGTGCCACCATCGAAACGGTCCAGGTAAAAAAGGATGAAGTTGTCTTTACTGGCGAGATTCCCGCCCGCTGTATACAGGCATACCGTACTGATCTGGCCTTTTACACCAACGGGCAGAGCGTATGCCTTACAGAGCTGAAAGGATATCAGGCCGCTGTCGGTCAGCCGGTCATCCAGCCCCGCCGTCCAAACAGCCGCCTGGACAAGGTGCGCCATATGTTTCAGAAGGTAATGTAAAGATACATAATCGTCAAGACGGCAACAATCAGAAGTTATGGAGGGTAACAATGGAATATAGTAAGGAAGATTTATTACAGCTTTGTCGGCAAGATTGACTTGCCCGAATAACCGCCCGACCTATCCGACACAATGGCCAAGTGTCGGATAGGAACGGCAAAATTTTTTGCACTTCTATTGCTTCTTTATCACACATAAGCAGACGGATTGGGATTCTCGCTGCAGCTGATCACGCTCGGCCTCGGCGGATTCCTGGTGATCACCGGGCGCATGACGCTTGGCGATCTCGTGGCGTTCAATTCCTACCTGTGGATGATCGACGGGCCGGTGCGCCAATCCGGATGGCTGATCAACGACTGGCAGCGTTTCAACGCATCCTGCATCAAAATCCGCAAACTGCTCACCTCTCAGTCGCACATCACGGAAAAGCCGGGAGTCGGCGCAAAAGCGAATACCGCGACTACGAATGCGAACAACGCCAACAATGCCAACGGTGCAAACGATGCAACTGGCAACATCTCGCAATCGCAGGCGACGTTTACAACGTCGGCGACACAAGCGGCGCAGACAACACAGGTAACGACTAACACGACCCGCATCGCCGGAAGCATCGACTTCCAGCATGTCAGCTTCGCCTTCCCCGACGAACCGAACACCCCCGTGCTTGAAGACGTGGATTTCCATGTTCCGGCAGGTGCCAAACTTGGCATTCTCGGCGAAACCGGCGCGGGCAAATCCACCCTTGTCAACCTCATCTCCCGCTTCTACGACCCCACCGAAGGCCATGTGCTCATCGACGGCGTCGACGCGCGAGACTGGCCGCTTGCCGCACTGCGCTCGCAAGTCTGCGTCGTCGCGCAAGACACGTTCCTGTTCTCCGACACCATTGGCGGCAACATCAGCTTCGGTGTGGGCGAACAGCGCGAATACGACGAACAGTACATTCGCCGCATGGCCACCATCGCTGGCGCGGACGGCTTCATCCGTAGCATGCCGGAAGGTTACGATACCGTGGTTGGAGAGCGCGGCGTCGGCCTTTCCGGCGGGCAAAAACAGCGCCTGAGCCTCGCCCGTGCGCTTGCGGACAATCCGTCGATCCTCATCATGGACGATACGACCAGCGCCGTCGATATGGAAACGGAAGCGGAAATCCAGCGCCATCTGCGCGAACTGGACGAACAGAAAACCATCGTCACCATCGCACATCGTATTTCATCGGTGAAAGATTCCGATCTGATCCTCGTGCTTGAGCATGGCCGCATTGTGGAGCGCGGCACGCATGACGAACTGGTGGCCGCGCACGGCCGATATTGGGAGATCTACTACAAGCAGCTCGGCTTGCAGGCGGGTCGTTCGCAAGGTTTCGAAGCGTAGGCGCGGGAAAGCAGGAAAGGGGGAAAACCCATGGCAAAACGTAACACATACCGCGAAGATGAAGAGCTGGAAGAACAGATCAACCTGCATGATATTCTGCGCATCGGCGTCTATGTAAAGCCGTATATGTCACGAATCATACGCATTCTTGCCGTCGTCGTCATGATGAGCTGCATTGCGGTAGTCGTGCCATATTTGACGAAAATCATGATTGACAGCGCGATTCCGTCGAAAAATCTCACCTTACTTGGTGAATTAACGGGGTTGATGGCCGTACTTATTGTGATTTATGAGTTTGGATTGCGTTATCGTACCGTCGAAATTACTCGCGTCGGTCAGCTCATGTTGAAAGACATGCGCCGCGATATTTTCACGCATATTCAGACGCTGCCGTTCAGCTATTTCGATTCGCGTCCGCACGGCAAAATCCTGATTCGCGTGGTCAATTATGTGAACACTCTTTCCGACACGTTGAGTTCCGGTTTGATCAATGTGATTTCCGACGTGTTCACGTTCCTGATCACCTTGGTGGTCATGTTTGTGGTCGATTGGCGGCTTGCGCTGTTCAGCCTGGTGCTCTTCCCGTTCCTGATCGCGTGGGTGCTGGTATTGCAGCATTTCCAGCGCCGCGCGTATCAGGTGTTGTCGAACAAGCAGAGCAATCTCAACGCGTTCATTCACGAGTCGATCGCCGGCGTGAAAACCACGCAGACCTTCGCTCAGGAGGCGGCGCAGTTCAAAACCTTCCAGGAGCAGCAGAACGACGTGCGCACTTCGTGGATGAAGGCCGTGCACATCCAGTTCCTCATGTGGCCGGGCATTCAGACCATTTCCGTCATGACGATCGCGTTCATCTACTATGTGGGCGTCACGGGCTTCGGCGCGGTGAACGTTTCCACCGGCGTGCTGATCGCGTTCGTTGGCTATGCGAATAATTTCTGGAATCCGGTGATCAGCATCGGCAATTTCTACAATCAGCTGATCACCTGTTCCGCATATCTTGAGCGTATTTTCGAAACGCTTGACGTGCAGCCGGAGATTCGTAACGCGCCTGACGCGACTGAACTGCCGCAAATCGAAGGTCGCGTCGATTTCAACGATGTCATCTTCCGTTACGAGCCTGACGGTCGCAATATTCTCAATCTGGTCGATCTGCATGTTGAACCAGGCAGCACCGTTGCGTTGGTTGGCCCGACCGGTGCCGGCAAAACCACGATTATCAACCTGCTGTCGCGTTTTTACGACGTTGCAGAAGGGTCGGTGACGATTGATGGGCATGACGTGCGTTCGGCCACATTGGAATCGTTGCGTCGGCAGATGGGCGTCATGCTGCAGGATACGTTCATTTTCTCCGGCAATGTGCGCGAGAACATTCGTTACGGCAAGTTGGATGCGACCGATGCTGAGATCGAAGCGGCCGCGAAGGCGGTGCATGCGCACGAGTTCATCATGGATTTGCCGAACGGATATGACACGGTGGTGGAGGAGCGTGGTTCCACGCTTTCCGCAGGTCAGCGCCAGTTGATCGCGTTTGCCCGCGTGCTTCTGGCCGATCCGCGTATTCTGATTCTCGACGAAGCCACGTCGAACATCGATACGCGTACCGAAGAGGCGCTTCAGGCCGGATTGAACCACCTGCTGAAGGGACGCACGAGCTTCATCATCGCGCACCGACTGTCCACCATCGAGAACGCAGACATGATCTGCTACATCGACCATGGGCAGATCGTAGAACAAGGCAACCACGCCGAGCTGCTTGCCAAGCGTGGTGCCTATTATCGCCTCTACGACTCCCAATACGCCATGATTAGGCCTGATCAGGGCTTGGGCTGATTAAGGCTGACTGGGCTAATCCGTCCGGGCTGGTTTGACTCGATTGGCTTGATTGCCCCGTGCGATATTCGTACGATTCGCGGAATGCGCATGCGATTCGTGCGATGATTGCACCTTTGCTTTGCCGAAATGCATTTGCCGAAATCCTGTTGCTGAACGTTTCCTGAATGCCTGTAGACACGCATGCACGCTATGCCCTGTTTTCCGCCTAAGCTAGTGGAGGTACGTCAAACGATACACGTTAATAAGCAGGCGGTATCCGAAGCGCGAAGGAGATGGCAATGGCAGCCAGCATGTTGAACCCCCTACTTCCTCGTCAGGATGGACGTCTCGAATGGGGTAACGGTGTGGTGTCCATGCTGTTCGACATTGCAGGGGATTCTCCCGTCCGCCTATGCAACGTTGTAGGACGAGGCATGATCCCCATTGACGGTCGCCTGTCCGACGATGGAAAGCCTGTAGTGGAAAAGGATCCCCGCCCGATCGTGGAAGTGCTCGCCGCGAACACCGGTTCGCAAGACAACCGTCTCGCATTGATTGCCACGGTCGCCGGCAGCAAGCTACGCTTCGTTTCCGCGCTCGCGTCCGAGCCTGGGCAGGGTTCCGACGATCCGTTCCGTTTGGAGATCACGCAGTTCGCGTCGTATGCCGATCTTGAGCCGAAAGGCCGCGAATTCGAGCCGACCGCCAGTGAGCGCGATGCGGCTGCCTCTGCTGTGAATCCCACACCCGTAACGGTTTGTGCCGACCCGCATGAGGGCCTGGTGGTCACCTCCGTGTTCGAAGCGTTTTCTAATCTTTCCGCGGTGCGCACGTACACGCGTCTGCAGTCCGCCAAACAACTGCCGATTGAAGCGGTGTCGTCGCTGAACCTGACCGTTCCCATGCGCGTCAACTGCGGCAAAATCCATCGTTCGAATATTTTCTGGGGTGACGCCGCCTGGGCCGTGGAAAACGATTGGCGCGTCCGCCCGCTGCGAGACACCCAGGTGCGTAACCGCAACCAGAAAATCAATCCAGGCCAGTCCAGCTCGAGATTCGCCATGAGCTCCACTTCCACATGGAGTACGGGCGTGCATGAACCGGCCGGTATCGTACAGGTCGAGGGTTCCATGCGCCGTGCCCGCGACTTCTCCGTAATGTGGCAGATCGAGTACAATGGTCCGTGGGAGTGGGAGGTCGGTGAGGATGATCCCGGTCTGCACATCAGTGCATTCGGCCCGGAATATCAGGATCACGGCTGGTTCACCAATCTCGGTGAAGGCAACGATTTCGAGTCGGTTCCCGTGTCGTTTGCCATTGCCGCAGGCGATTGGCAGCAGGCCGTCGCCGAAATGACGTTGCAGCGTCGCGCATTACGCATTGCCAAAGCCCGCGAACTGGGCCGCATCAAGCAGTTCGAACGTACGCAGGGTCTTGTGATCTACAACGATTACATGAATACGCTGTTTGGCGATCCTCGTATTGAGAAGGAGCTGCCGCTGATCGAAGGCGCGGCAAGCGTTGGCGCGGATATTTTCTGCATCGACGCCGGCTGGTACGACAGCACCGACGGCGGCTGGTGGGACATGGTCGGCGAATGGCAGGCCTCCACCAACCGTTTCGGCGACACTGGTTTGCGTGGTCTTGCCGAAAACATCCGTGCGCACGGCATGGGCTTGGGTCTGTGGCTCGAACCTGAAGTGATCGGCGTGAAATCGCCGCTGGCAAGCACGCTGCCGGATTCCGCGTTCTTTCAACGCCATGGCGTGCGTGTGTGTGATTCGGGTCGTTATTTGCTTGATTTCCGTTCCCCCGAAGCACGCAAGCATGTTACACGTACCGTTGACCGTCTAATCGACGATTTCGGCGCGGTGTTCTTCAAGTTCGACTACAACACCACTCCCGGCGTCGGCACTGATTTGAATGCCGAATCCGTTGGCGACGGCTTGTTTGAACATTGCCGCGCATATTTGGATTGGCTAGACGATTTGCGTCGCCGTCACCCGGACGTGATGATCGAAAATTGCGGTTCCGGCGCCATGCGTGCCGATTATGCGCAGTTGTCCCGCTTGGATCTGCAATCCACTTCCGACCAGTGCGATCCGCTGATTTACGCGGCCATCGCGGCCGGCGCAGGTATGACGATTCTGCCGGAACAGCAGGGGAATTGGAGCTACGCCCAGCAGGAGATGGACGATGAGACGGCCGTCTTCACGCTTGCCACGGGCGTGCTCGGCAGACTGTATCTGTCTGGTTTCATCGATCACATGACCGAGCCGCGTCTTTCGCTCGTTCGTGACGCCATCGCCTTACATCGTTGTGTACTTGCCGATCAGCAGCATATGGTGCCGTTCTGGCCGTCCGGACTTCCCGATTTCGACGGCGATTGGCTTACCGTCGGTTTGCGCCATGTCGAAACGGATATGCGCGACGTGTATGTGCGTGGCGAAAACGCATGGAACGAGCAGACTGCCGAACAGAACAGCCAGCAGCCTCAGCAGGAAGACGAACCCGATTACATCATCGTATGGCGTCGCGGAGGCACCCCCTCGGTGAACATACCGCTGGAAGCCGGCAAAACCATCGAACAGGTTTTCCCGAATCCCGCCGAACCGGATCATGCGCCGGATGCCGAGCCGTGGACCATCGAACGCATGGATCCGGAAACGGTCCGTCTGAACGCAACCACGTCCAAGCGTCCCTCCGCCCGAATCTTCGCGATTCGCCGCCGCGGTTGATCGGGGCTGAGCCAACCAATCGCTAAAATGGCGTATTTTCCAGCTATCGTGCGTTCCGCTGCAATCGGGCGCGGAACGCACGATAGCTATATGATCGCGGTCGTGGATTCACGTTCGACCAACTGATATCCGATGGTTGCGCGGCTCGGCGGCAGCACCGTGCCTGCATCATTGGAATTTCCGGCATTGCTGGAATTACCATTCACTTCGCCGCGTTCGATCCGTTCGACGATCATATCGACCGCGAATTTGGCAAGCTGGTCGAGATCCACTTGGATGGTGCTCAGCGAAGGGGTGGTGTAGGTTCCAGAAGTCACGCCGTCGAATCCGATCACCTTCACGTCTTGTGGCACATGGATGCCATAGTCGGCGAGGCCGCGAATCACGCCGAATGCGGCGAAATCATTGGCGCAGCACACTCCGTCGAACGCGATTGCGGGAATCTTGTCGGTCGTTTCGATCGATTTGCCCGTAATCTCGCCGCTTACATTGTTGAAATCGGCGGTTCCGGCCGTGCCTGTTTCGCGGTCTCCGGCACCCGCGCCGGCTCCGCAGTCCGCCCTTCGTGCCGCCATAATCCGTTCGGCGATCGCGTGCCCGGCGGTAATGCCGTCGTCGGAGCAACCGCCTTCGAACACCATGGTTTCGTCATATGGCAATCCTGCGTCCAGCAACGCCGCGCACGCCCCCCGAAGTCGCAGTGCGAACGCATTCTGCGCATGCGCTAACTCGGCGCGCGGCACGAACGTATGCCCGACAATCGCAATATTCCGGCATCCCTGGGCGATCAGATACTGCATCGCAGCGCGTTCGCCCTCCTCGTTGGGAAAATTCACGGCATCCACGGTTGGCGTTTCCTCGCATGCGTCGAGCAGTACGAGAGGGCGCCCGCCGTTGAGTTTGGCGAGCGGTAGATTCGTGCCCAATCCGGTGGCATGCAGAATCTCACCGTCGAAGAGCTGCCCGGAGAACGGATTGCTGGTCAGAGCGTGTTCGGCCGCGTCCGGTGAATATTGGGTTTGCTCAATGAATGGCGTGAGTCCGCGTGATGTGATCTCGTGGCTCAAAGCTTGCGTCAGTTTCGAATAGAACGGCGAATCGAATTCGTTGACGATGATGTGAATAATGTTGCTGCGACCTGATTTGAGCATGCTGGCTGTCAGATTGATGCGATAGTCGAGTTTTTTCGCTGCTGCCAATACTTTGGCTCGGGTCGATTCCTTGACGCCGGCTTTGCCGTGCAGTGCGTTCGATGCGGTCATGGGGGAGACTCCGGCCTGATTTGCCACGTCTCGCAACGTCGGTTTGCCGCTTGTCATGCGCCGCTCCTTACAGCCAAGTTTTTCTGTAACGATATTATATATGATGATTTTCTAGTAATCGTTGAAATTTCAAAGAATCACCAATATCTTATCATGATTGTGATTTCTGAAATATGTTATAAAATATGTAACGGTACATATCTGAAGTTTTCCAGGATGATGAAGTCGAACAAGTAAGTCAAGGATGACGTCAGATACTGTAAACGACACGCTTTTCTAACGTTGTACAAGGAGAAGGCAATGGCGATTACCGAGGATTTGCCAAAAGTATGGCGACCGCCAATGGGCTGGAACAGCTGGGATTCCTACGGCACCACCGTCACTGAAAGCGAAGTGCTTGCCAACGCACGATTCATGGCGGAACACCTGAAAGACGCCGGCTGGGATACGATCGTCGTCGACATCGACTGGTACGACCCGACCGCCCGCGCACACGGTTACAATGCCAATGCGCCGCTGATCCTCGACGAATACGGACGTCAACTGCCCGACCCTGAACGATTCCCCAGCGCTGCAGACGGGCACGGTTTCGCACCGCTTGCCGAACAGATCCACGCCATGGGACTCAAATTTGGCGTACATATGATGCGAGGCATTCCGCGCTTGGCGGTCGACAACAATCTGCCGGTCAAAGGCACTCCATACACGGCGCAAGAGGTGGCGGACCTTAACCACGTGTGCAAGTGGAATCCAGACAATTATGGGCTGAACCATAACCACTCCGGAGCTCAAGCTTGGTATGACGAACAGCTCGACCTGTTCGCCTCATGGGGGCTTGACTTCCTCAAAGTCGACGACATGCAAACGCCATTCCACAGCGCGGAAATCGCCGCCTACCATAACGCCATCGCCAAAGCTGAAGCGAAATACGGTCGCAGCATCAGCCTGTCGCTCTCGCCGGGCGGTTGGGTGAGCACCGGCTACACCGAATTTCTGCGAGACAGCGCGCAAATGTGGCGTATCAGCGACGATTTATGGGATCGTTGGGAAGACATCTACCAGCAATTCCCGCGTCTTGCGAGGTGGGCGCCGTTCCAGACCACCGGTCATTGGGCTGACGCCGACATGCTGCCGTTGGGGCATATTGGATTGCGGGCCGAACGTGGCGACGATCGCCAAAGCCGCCTCACCGAAGATGAAAGCCGCACGTTGCTTGCCCTCTGGTGCATGGGACGCAGCCCACTTATGGTAGGCGGCGACCTGCCGACCAGTACCAGCGAAACCATTGAACTGCTCGCCAATCCGGCATTGCGCGAAGTCACCGCAGGATCCACCAACAATCACGAAACCGTGTACGAACGCATCTTCGAACGTTGGGATGACGAAAACTCCTACCTTGGGGATCTCGTGGTGTGGGCCGCCGATGCGGCCGACTGGGCGGATGGCACTCCTTCCGCGCATTCGGGCGGACATTATGCAGCCATCTTCTGGACCGGCGATCGCGACTACGAACTGCCGGCAACCATCGAACTGCAATCCATCGTCGGATTAAGCCAACGCAACGATCCGTGGACGATTACCAATCTGTTTGACGACGAAACCAACGCAACTGGCGAAACTGATGTAACCGGCGCACGTATCGAAGGTGAGGGCGAAGATCGAGTCATCCGCGGAACCATACCAGCGCATGGCGTGCTCTGGTTCGCACTCGACCCGCGCTGACGGCAACCAGCAGTCGCTATAAATCGCCATCAATCATCAAATTTCCAACAAAACTCAATAACAAACCACCAACCAAACACAACAAGGAATGCCATGACCGACACCATCATCGCAACCCTCAACAAGGCAGGTGTGCGCAACATCAGCACCGACCTGTGGGGCATCTTCTACGAAGACATCAGCTACTCCGGCGACGGCGGACTCAACGCCGACCTCGTACAGAACGGCGCATTCGAATACAATCGCGCCGACTCCTCCGACTGGAGCAACTACAGCTTCTGGCGCAAAATCGTGCCCGCCGGCTCCTTCGCAGCCTTCGACGTGCTCACCGACAATCCGGTAGCCGAAGAAAACCCGCACTATGCGTCCGTTGAAGTCGAACAGGCGCCGGCTTCGCTTGAAAATATCGGCTGGGACGGCATGGTCTTCCGTGCCGGCGAAACCTACGATTTCTCCGCATGGATGCGTATTTCCAACAATTGCGAAGCTTCCGCACTTCCCGTCACCGTCGCTCTGATTGACGACGATGGAAATGCGATTGCAGAACAAGATATCACCGTCGATTCCAACGATTGGCGTAAGCAAGAGGTTTCGCTGACGGTTTCCGGTGAAAGCAATGCCATCGTTGTACATGAAGGCGCTTTGCGACTCACCTTCACCACGGAAGGTACCATTGATCTTGATTTCGTTACCCTCGAACCACGCACCACCTACAACGGGCTCAAGCATTTCCGTCCCGATTTGGTCAAGGCGCTCGCCGACCTGCAGCCGCGCTTCATGCGCTTCCCGGGCGGCTGCATCACCCACGGTCTTGGCATGGATAACATGTACCACTGGGATCGCACCATCGGTGATGTTGAGCATCGGCCGCACAATTTCAACCTGTGGGGATATCACCAGTCGTTCCGTATCGGCTACTACGAGTATTTGTGCCTGTGCGAAACCATTGGCGCGAAGCCGCTACCGGTGCTGCCCGCTGCCGTGAGCTGCCAGAACACCA
This sequence comes from Bifidobacterium sp. N4G05, assembly GCF_002742445.1. Classification (GTDB taxonomy): domain Bacteria; phylum Actinomycetota; class Actinomycetes; order Actinomycetales; family Bifidobacteriaceae; genus Bifidobacterium; species Bifidobacterium hominis. The sequence goes on from NZ_NJNQ01000009.1 coordinate 41,188, forward strand.
GCCAAGGTCCGGTGCCGATCGCGCAGAAAGACATGCCGGCATACATCGATGAAGTGCTGCATTTGGTCGAATTCTGCAATGGCGACGCCGCAACCACCGAATGGGGTGCCAAGCGTGCCGCCATGGGTCATCCGGAACCGTTCAACCTTGAATATTTGGGCATTGGCAACGAAGATCTTATCGATGACGTGTTCAAGAACCGCTTCCAGCAGATCTTCGACGAGGTCAAGGCCGCCTACCCGGATATTGTTGTGGTTGGCACGGTCGGTCCGGCTCCGAGTGGCCCCGACTATGAGGCTGGTTGGCAGTATGCACGTGAAGCCGGTATTCCCATTGTTGACGAGCATTCCTACCAGTCTTCCAGCTGGTGGTTCCACAATCTCGACCACTACGACACCACGGATCGTGAAGGCCCGAAGGTGTACTTGGGCGAGTATGGTTCGTGGAACACACAGCTGATCAACGGTCTTTCTGAAGCGGCGTTCATGGGTCGCATGGAATTGAACGGCGATGCAGTGGTTATGTCTTCGTATGCGCCGCTGTTTGCCAAGAACGGGCATCACAGCTGGAATCCTGATCTGATCTACTTCGACAACGAACGTACCTACCTGCCGTACAGCTACTGGGTGCAGCAGATGTATGCCACCACCACGTCCGATACCGCATGGCCGGTTGCAGTGGAAGGCAAGACCACGCTGCGTCGCGAACTGCCGTCGACGGTCGGCTTGCGTTTGGAAGGCGCTGCTCACGCCGACATCACCGACTTCAGCGTCGACACTGCTGATGGTCGCCATATTGAGCTTGAAGACTGCCATTACGCGGGCAACGGTCCGAAAGCCACGAATCTGAACATCGACGCCGACGCCTACACCATCAACGCCACCATCACCTATTATCAGGGTCGTTGGGGTCTGCAGCTGGTGCACGGCGACATCAACGGCAAGAACCACAACATCACGTCGTTCGGCCGTGCCTTCGAAATCAAGGTGGTGCGCGACGGCACCGCCTACAATCTCGACGGCACCGAATGGTCCATGGACGAAGTGTTCCCCGGAACCGTGTGGCAGGTGCGCATCGAAGTGACCGATCGTGGCGAAAGCATGAAGCTGTATATCGATGGAGAGCTTGTTGCGCAAGGTGTTGAAGAGCCGGAAGAGCCTCGTCGTACCGTCACTGTGGCTCGTAACGATGCCGAGGGAGTCACTTACGTGCGTATCGTCAACGCGCTCGATGCCGAAGCTGAAGTGGATGTGACTCAGGTGCTTGACGAGCTTGGTGTTTCCGCGGAATCCCGCGCTTCGGCAACTGCCACTGTGCTTGCCGGAGCCGACCCGTACGCTGGTGAAATCGGCAAGTCCTCACCAACCGTTCCAGTCGGAACCTCGCTTGACCTGACCAGCGGCATCTACACCGCCCCCGCCTGGTCCTTCACCACCCTCACCCTCCATGACTAATCGCGGAAAGCGTTTCAGCGCTACATCGCAAAACATATAGAGGTGCGTTGGTTAATCCCACTGCCATCGATGAATAACGCGGCTTCCGAAGCAAGACTGCCATCGAGCGTAGGCTGGAGGCATGAGCAAACACCATCGTGACCGCAGCTGGGCGCCAGCACCGCAACCACTTCCCGAGAACGCGCACGTTATCGACAACCACACGCATGTGGCGTCCGTCGTGCCGTTCTCGCGGGCCATGAGCCATGAAGCCCAAGAAAAAGGCCAACCGGAAGTCCCCGTATACAGCGTCGACGAACTGCTGAACCAAGCACAACAAGTCGGCGTCGAAGGCGTCATCGACTGCGGATGCGAACTACCGAACCTCATGACCGCCATCGACATGGCACGTGAACACCCCCAAACCGTGCACGCGGCCATCGCCATACATCCCAACGAATCCGTGCTCCACGGTCATCGCGGAGTGCCCGGACCAGACGGCCTTCCGCTCAAATACAAACCCTGGCACGACACCAACTTCGAAGACGCCATGGCCGAAGTACACCGTCTTGCCATCACTTACCCCAATCGGGTTGTGGCCATAGGCGAAACCGGCATGGATCTCTTCCGCACCGGCGAAGCCGCCAAAGAACTCCAGCGGGAAGCTTTCCGCGCGCACATCGCGCTCGCCAAGGAACTCAATCTGCCTATGCAGATCCATGACCGTGACTCGCATAAGGAAGTTATCGAAACGTTGCTGGCGGACGGCGCTCCCGAACGGACCGTGTTCCACAGCTATTCCGGTGATGCCGAAATGGGTGAGATAGCGCGCGAAAACGGTTGGTATCTCAGTCTTTCGGGCACATCCAGCTATAAGGGCAACGATGGTATCCGCGAGTCGGCACGCATTGTCGGGCTCAGTCATGTCATGGTCGAAACCGATGCCCCCTACCTAAGTCCGATGCCGTATCGTGGCCGCACCAACGCGCCGTACATGATCCCCTACACCCTGCAGTCGTTGGCGAATTATCTCGATAAACCGCTGACGGAAGTCGCGCAGGCAACACGAAAGACTACGCGCGAAGTGTACGGAATCTGAACAAATTCCGAAAATCGGCAAAGCGGAAACGATTTGTCCGAAAATGAGAGAGAATAAGAGAAAAACAAAAGGGAAAAAACCCACAGGAAGTCTACTTCTTTCGAGATCAAGAATCGCAAGAAACAATGTGAAGATTTGACAAGACTTCGTACGGCTCCTAACGTGCCTTTTTGCGTTTATTTTGGGGAGTGGGTTGGAAGGCCCGCCACTTGGAGGTAGCGTTATGGCTAACGAGCCTAACGAGGATGAGCCGCTGTTTCACGCAGCCACATACACGCAGGCGCCGAAGGTTTCGCACAAGGTGCTGACCAAGGAAGAGCGACAGGAGCTGATCAAGCAGCACGAGGAGAAGCAGCAGGAGGCCGCCAAACTTGACCAGGTGGCCAGCAAAGGTCCCATCGGCCGCTGGTGGAGCCGTCTGCAATCCGGGCCAAACAAAATCACGCCTGCCATGGCGATCGTGGCGTTGGGCGTGGTATATGGCGATATCGGCACCTCGCCGCTGTACACCATGCAGACGTTCCTCAACGGGCAGGGCGGACTCGCGCACGCTGACCACGAGGCCGTGCTCGGCGTGCTTTCGTTGGTGTTCTGGTCAATCACACTCATCACCACTGTCAAATACGTGCTGATTGCCATGCGCATCGACAACAAGGGCGAAGGCGGCATTTTCGCGCTGTACTCGTTGATTCGCAAGTACGGTGCATGGCTTGCGATTCCCGCCATGCTCGGCGGTGCCGCGTTCCTCGCCGATTCCGTGCTCACCCCAGCCGTGTCCATCAGCTCGGCAGTGGAAGGTTTGGAAACACTACCGGCTTTTGAAAAACTTTTTACCGAAAACAAGCAGCTGACCCTGATGATCACCGCGGCCATCATTCTGATACTGTTCTCTGCGCAGTCGCGTGGCACTGAGCGTATCGGCAAGGTGTTCGGTTCGGTCGTGCTTATCTGGTTCTCGTTCCTAGCGGTTGTCGGCTTGGCGAACCTCAGTCAGTATTGGGGCGTGTTCGCGGCGCTCAACCCCTTGTACGGTGTCAGATTCCTGTTCAGCAGCCATAATGCCGCTGGTCTTGCCATCATGGGTACGGTGTTCCTGTCAACCACCGGTGCCGAAGCGCTTTATTCCGACATGGGTCACGTTGGACGTGGCAACATCTATTTCACGTGGCCGTTCATCAAAATCGCGCTTGTGCTCTGTTATTTCGGCCAAGGCGCATGGATGCTCAATCATTGGGATGATTCGGCTTATGCCCGCACGCACGGTTTGAACCCGTTCTTCGAAATGATGACGCCCAGCGTGCGTTACGTGGCCGTCGTGCTTTCCGTGGTCGCGGGCGTTATCGCCTCGCAGGCATTGATCACCGGCGCGTTCACGATGGTGTCTGAAGCCACCCATCTGAACTGGATGCCGCATCTTCAGGTTCGTTACCCGGCCCGTACCCGCGGCCAGCTGTACATTCCTGTGGTCAATGTGGTGCTTTGCGTTTCCACGCTGTTGGTTTTGGCGCTATTCCGCGATTCCGAGCATATTTCCGCGGCGTATGGCCTGGCGTTGACCATCACAATGATCACCACCACCATTCTGCTTGCCGTCTACATCTGGCATTCAGGGCGTCGTATCGGAGCGGTCGTATTCACCGTGCTGTTCCTTGCGATTCAGTTCATGTTTTTCTTCGCTTCCATGGCGAAGTTCCTGCATGGTGGCTGGTTCACAATGCTGCTTACCTTCGCGATTCTGCTGGTCATGTATACGTGGAACGAAGGCACGAAGCTGGAACGTGCGCAGCGTCGTCATATGCAGCCCGCCGAGTGCCTGCCGGTGCTGGAGCGGCTGCATGATGACGATACGATTCCGTATTTTGCCGACAATATCGTTTACCTCACGTCGGATCCGGAGATGAAGCGTATCGATACCGATATCTTCTTCTCGATTTTCGCCGACCATCCAAAACGTGCCCGCGCTTGGTGGGCGGTTTCTGTCGAGACCGCTGATGAGCCGTTCACTCGCGAGTATTCGGTTGAGAATTTCGGCACGGATTACATGTTCCGTGTTCGCATTCGGCTTGGTTTCAAGGTTTCTCAGTCGATTCCGGCTTACATTCATCAGATCATGAACGATTTGTCGAAGTCGGGGGATCTGCCGAAGCAGGAAAGCCGTTATCCGAAGCTTGATGCTGATCCGAATATCGGTCCGATTCGATATGTGCTGATTCACAAGGCGCTTATGCCTGAGTCGAAGGTATCGCAGCGTGGCGCGATTTCTTTGGAAATCAAGTATGCGATCCGTCGTCTTGCGGGATCTCCGGTCAAATGGTTCGGCCTTGCGCCTTACAATCCACTGATTGAGATACAGCCGCTGTTCCTCGCGACTCAGCGTCCTCCGCGGCTAAAGCGTGTGTGAAACAAGCCGTGAAACGGGCTGCATGATGATGATGATCGCTTCTGCCATCGTCGCGCAGCCCGTTTTCGTAGGGACATTTTGTAGGTTTTGCACGGTCTTATCGCGAAGAATCGTTGGAATCACGCGGTTTTTTGCACGCTATAAGCAATGTCGATAGCCATATGCGCGCGTTGCAGCACAAGCCCTGTAGAGTAATCAACCATGTGCAGATTACTTGGATTCGCGGCAGCCGGAAGCAACACCAGTCTCAATGGTGTGCTCGGCATGCAGACCGTACGCGATTTCCGTGATCTGAGTGAAATCCACAACGATGGCTGGGGCTCCGCGCTGGTCACCGTGCCGAGCGAGTCGCCGTACCTACGTGACGGTGGCGCTCCCACTCCGGAAACCGGCACCGCCATCTACAAGAACACGATCGCGGCCCGCCATGATCCGATTTTCGACGAGCTCGCCAACGCTCCGGCCCGTGGAGGCCTGTGGCACCTACGTTTGGCCAGCTCGAACCTGCCGCTGATTCTCGAAAACCAGCAGCCGTTCTACGCCAACGGATTGAGCTTCATCCACAATGGCGATATTTCCGACGATCAGGGTCGCAACATCATCACCAACCGTGCGTTCCCAGTCGATCCGAATATCGTGCAGTCCACCGGCGGCCGTTCCGATTCCGCCATTTTCTTCGCAGTGATTCTGCAGTACATCGGTTTTGGTTTCGCGCTCGACGAGGCGGTCGCGCAGGCTGTGCGCGAACTGCGCAAAAGCTATCCGAAATCCAGCTACAACTGCATGATTCAGAGCCAAGACCAGTTCATCGCTCTGTGCGCGGCCGGTCGTGAGGTCACGTCCAAGCGCATTGTGGAAATCTACGACCAGTACGGACGTGGCGACCAGGCGCATGACTATCGTGTGATGCGCTATCGTGCGCTCGGCGAATCCGAAGCGGATCAGGCTGCAGGCCAGCTGAAGGGCGTGGTTGTGGCCAGCTCCGGTTTCGATCAGCGTGCCGAAGATGGCTGGACTCGTTTGGAAAACGATCGGATGATCGTCGCTTCTAACCGTACCGGCGCATTTCGCGTGCGTTCTATCTGAAATTCGTAAGCTGAAATCCGTACTTGGGAATTTTCGACCGTAATTTTCGACTGTAATTTTCGACTGTAATTTTCATCTGGGATTTCTGGACATTTTTTCGACCGGATTCAGCATGCGGCAATCGTCATACAGCGCCTAAGATAGGCGGTATGACAACCGGATATATTCCTACACTCGCCCAAGTTGACGAACTGCATCGAAAAATCGCGCAATCGCAAGCCGCATACGATTTGATTCACGGACATTGCGTAGTCGTTGCCGACATCGCACGTCGCATGGCATGCAGGCAGAACGCACTTTTCACCCGTCGATGCACGCTACCGGACGACGCCCCCGAAAAAGTGGGCGATTTCGGCCTTAGGCTTACGCAAGATGGCAATGGAGACGAATCGTTCGGCATGCTTCGCATTCCTTCCATTCCATCATCGGACGGGCTTACGGGCGGAACCGTTCCGCCAAGGCTGATCGATGAGCATCTGGTGGTGATCGGTGGTCTGCTGCATGATATCGGCACGTATTTTCTGCTCAAACAAGATGGTTCCGACGGTGGGCCGCTGAAATTCGACGGTCCGAATTACGTGCGGCATGGGCTTAAAGGCTACGAATATTTGTTGAATGAGGGTGTTGACGAGTCCATCGCGCAGTTCGCGCGCAACCACACCGGTGTGGGACTCACCAAAGAAGCGGTGGAATCGCAAGGATTGCCGCTGCCTCCGGCCGACTATGTGCCCATGAATCTTGAGCAGGAAGTGGTGATGGTGGCCGACAAGTACAACAGCAAGTCGATTCCGCCGAAGTTCCTGACTGCCGAAGCCTATGCGCGCAAAGCGGCCCGTTTCGGCGAAAGCAACAGGCGCGAATGGCTGCGGCTGCTCGAACGATACGGCGTGCTTGACGTCACGCCACTTGCCGAGCAGTACCACATGCGTATCGCGGAGTAGGGCAGACCGCTTTCAGAACACGTAAGCCCTTTGGGATTTGGCTAAAACCAGAATTCCAAAGGGCTTACCTATGGGCGCGCGAAAGAGTCTATGTTCGCGCGCCCGTTGCACTAGGCGGCTAGTCAAGTTCCACGCTGTGCTCCATCGCATCGGCGACCTCCGGATTGGTGGTCACCACGATGATGGCGCGCTTGCGATCGGTATCGCGCTTGAACTTCTTCAACAGATCCAACACCACGGCCGCATCGTCGGCATTCAATCCAGCGGTCGGCTCGTCGGCGATGATCACCTCAGCCTCGCAGCTTAGCGCACGAGCGATGGCCACGCGACGCTGGTTCAGTTCGCTTACTTCGCCGACTGCCAGGCCGGACGTCACCTCGTCGAAGCCCACGCGCTTGAGCAGTTCGCGGGCGATCACAGGCTTCGGCTTGAGGAAGTTGCGGTTCGATGCATCCATGGCGTAGAGCACATTGCCTTCCGCGTCGAGATCGGGGCGGAAAGCGAAACGTTGCGGAATGAATCCGATGCGGTGTCCCAGCACTTCGACCGGTTCGGTGTCGCTCAGGTTGGCGCTTTTGTGCATCACATTGCCGCGGTCCGTGCGCACCATGCCGACCATGGTGGCCAGCAATGCCTGATGCTGTTCGCGATCCTCCGCGTCCACAAGCACCGCATGCGTGGAGCCTGCATGGAACGACAACGACAGGTCGTCAAGAATATTGCGGCCGGTCTTGCGATTGGTCACGGTCACATGATCGAGCGCGAATGTCGGATTCGTTTTGAAGAAGAACGCATCCTTTTTGCGATTGCGCTTGATTTCATTGTCGAGCTGTGACGAAACGCTGGTCACGGAATCGGCTTTCACCGTTTCATGCGATTCCAGTACGGTCGGTTCGTCGGAAGAGCGCAAAGCGAGTGTTTCCTTCACTTGATTCGCGTTACCCGCCACCACGTCCGAATCGTCATCCTCGGTATCCGCAACGTCATTTGCAGCGTCGGCGGTTTCGTCGGCATCTGCGGTATCGTTGTCTGCAACCGCTGCAGTGTCGTCGTCATTTGCATCGTCGGAAGTCGCAGCATCGTCATTTTCCGCAATTTCGATATCTGCATTGTCATCGTCGTACATCACCGTAAAATCGATGGATTCAATGGAATCTGCGGAAGATGCGTCATCTGCAATATCGCCGATCGCAGTATCATCGACGGTCTCGCTTGCCTCGGCTTCAGCGGTCTCGTCAACCACGGTCTCGTCGATGTTTTCGTTCTTATCGTTCATATTGTCGCTCATGCCGTCACCTCCGAGCGTTCCTCAAACAGTTGGTTCAAGTTGAAGCAGGCCACGCGCACGAACGCCACGATGCCAAGCGCCAGGCATGCGCCCAAGCCGCACCAGATCACATTCCACACTGAAGCGGACGTGATCGCCACAGTCTGCCCGCCGGCCCACGCGGTGCCGATCGGCTTCGCCAATAGCGCGCCGGCAACCAAACCGATGATCCAACCCGGAACCGTCATCATGAACGTTTCCAGCATGAACTGCCATCCCAAACGGCCCTTGGTCACGCCGGTGATCATCGCCATGCCGATCTCGTCGCGCCGACCGCCGACTGCCGCCCACACAATCAATGCCAGCAACGCGATTCCGCCGACGATCGTCACGGCCAACAGCACGATGCGTGCGGCCGAAGCGGCGGAATCAAGCGGCTCAATCGACTTCTTATAGGCGGTAAGCGACGGCGAGGTGATCTCGTACGTCTTCGTGTCCAACTTGGCCTTCTTCACCGCGCGCACGAACTTGTCGTACGTGGAAGGATTCGCCAGCGAGAACACGATATTGAGATTCGGAACGCCCCATCCCGTGGCCCCCGTCGTGTCAAGCCCGTTCTTGGCGAAGTTGAGATACGTCGTGTAGATCACGTTTTCACGATTGTCCTTCGCGTATTTTGCGTCGGAACCGTTGCCCTCAGGCACGTCGCTGTCATATTCGTAAATGCCGCGCACGGTGAATGTGTACGTTTCGGAAGCCTTCGACGGATTGCCGACCGTCACCTTGTCGCCGACCTTGAGATTGTTCTTATCGGCTAGCGCCTGCGAAATGAGTACGCCGTCGCTCTGCGTCTTATAGCTCAGATGCTTGCCCTTGACCACTTTGTAGTAGCCGTAATCGTTGATTTTCGTGGCATCCAACGTGTAGAACGCTTGCAGGGTCAGATTGCCGCCGGTCTTGTCTTCGCTGGTATCGCTTTTCGCGGCGATCGCCTGCAACGACTTGCTTTCACGCACCGGCACTGACGTTGCCAATGTGTATTCGAAGGTCACGCTGCTGTTCTGTGCGGCCGTTGCGTACGTGCCGTACTTTTCCCACGTCAAGTATTTGTCGGTATAGCTGGAATCGGCGCCGTCGCGCTTGGCTTTGGTTTGCGCGGTCGGCCGAATTACCGCAGTGGCTTTCTGCGACTGGTATGTTTCATTATTGGCGGTGTTGTCTGCTCGTATGACTGCCAGATCCACGGCAGCCGAGAAAGACACCAGTAGTGCGAGTAGGGCGATCAGCGCGGTGCGCCATTTGACGCGGCCGAGCGCCGCCCATGCGTTCTTGAGAACGAACATGCGGTACTTCTCCAGTTCTCTGTTATTGCGCGCCGGCGCATGCCGACGTCAGCGTTGGCCGGGACGCGCGCTCCGCAGCAAGGCAGGCCCGTAGCGCATGGTGCGTCCCGTGAAATTATCTTGGGCTTCCAACGTGATTGTTTTCTTGCGCAACACTGTTATACCCCTGCATGAAGTCTGAATGATTCCTGAAAATCGACCGTTGGGCATGGTTGCGGCGCTCGCTATGATGGAATTGATGACTTCCGAACAGATTACAAATGCCGGTTCCGTTACGGCCGATCATGACTCGATTCAGACGCATGCGCAGACTCGGTCTCGGCAGAACAGCTTGGCCACGGGCGGCCCGTCCGAGCGGAAATGTGATCTGCGATGGCGTCCCGCTATGCTGCATTCGGCGTCGCTCCGCGCGTTATTGCCGTGGCTTACGTCGATTATCGGCATCGTGTCCGCGTTATGCTTGGTGATTGCGTGGTTCCCCTCCACGGTGTGGAATACGCCGATTGCCAGCAGCGATGCCCCCGCGCATTACTATTTCATTCGCCGCCTGCTTGACGAAGGTTTGGGGGCGGCATTGCATTTGTGGCCTCATAATTCGTTTTATCCGCCGTTATTCCACATTTGCGCTTATTTCGTGATCAAAATCGCGGTGCTGTTCGGCGTGCAATGTTCGATTTACGCGGCATTCAATATCACGTGGATCATCGCTTCGGGCGTGATTTTTCCTTCCGGAATGCTGGTATTGTGCAGGTATTTTCTACAACGTTGGAATCGCGGCAATCCAATTTCCAATCCAATTTCACGTATTTCCAATCCAATTTCACGTATTTCGCAAGCATCGCCTACTTCTGAATCGTCGTCCGTATCTGAATCGTCGAATGTTTCAAACCAGCATGCATCGTCAGCTGTAAATCAGCAATATAACGCCACTCTCGACGCTACTTTCGTTCTGCAGAATCTGCTTGGACTGTTCGTGCCGGTGCTTGCCGTCAGCTCGGTGTGCCACCCGTACGGACTACTGAATGCCGGCCCGCTGATCGCATTCGGTTTCGCCACTTCGCTGCTGCCGTTCTTTATCGCTGCCACGTTGCGCTTGTTCGATGAGATCTCCGCACGCGAGCATATAGTGAAATGGCTTGCGATTACTGCAATTGCAGGCGTGATCTGTTTGGTTGCGCACCCGCGTATTGCATTCACGTACGCTCTGATTTTGGTGCCTTTCATTGTGTTGCGTTTGCCGTGGAAGCTGATTCTTGGCGCGTTTATCGCCATGTGTGTCGGCGCGGTGGCGTTTGTGGCTCTGATGCTCACGTCGTTCAAATCGGATCGTTGGGCGAATCCCGCTTCCTGGTTCCACAGTCATCAGCCGTCCAAGAATTTGTGGGAGTCGATTTCGTTCTGTTTCGCGGATGGTCTTGACGGTTTTCCTGCGATTCTGTTCGCATTATTGCTGATTGCGGGAACCGTTGCCGCTTTTGTTTGCGCCTCCCGCCGCACTGTTGTGCGCTTTTCGGATTCGCTTTCGGTTGCTGTTTCCACTGTGGCTCCCGCTTTTTCCGCTGATGCTGATGCTTTGGCTTCCGATACTGCGGTTCCCGCTCCTGCTGTTTCCCCGGTTCCCACTTCCGGTCTGCCGGCTGTCTCGTGTTCCGATGCTGCTGACGTCTCCTTATTCGAATCGTCCGAACCATCTCGACCTCGCCGCAACGATCGCCTGCGTGACGTGATCGCGTTGATGGCCGCATTTCTGCTGGTCACACTGGTTTATGTGTGCACGGTCACGTTGGTTGGCGCGCTGCCGAATATCATCAGCGCTCCTTGGTATCGCGATGAAAACCGTATTGTGACCATGCTTCCGCTGGTTGCGTTGCCGTTGCTTGTCATTGGCGTCAACGCGTTTTCCGAATGCGTTTCCGCGTGCGCCACATCCGCTTCTTTCGCTCTTTCTGCATCTTCCTTCTCCGCGAAGAATAGTGTTTCTTCTTCTTCCGTTCCTTCTCTTTCTTCTGGGCCTGCTGTTTCTTCCGTGAAGAGTGTTTCTTTCATTTCTAATTGGATCGGCCCAATCGCCGCATTCCTCGTAGTTGCGATACTTGCGGTTTCCGCGCAGATCGTATGTCCGTCTCGCACTGCAGTTCGTGACGCGATCATCGCGCATTCCAGCTTGGATCAAAGCGACCCCAACGAGCAGCTCACCGAGCAGAAGATCATTGTGCTGCGCAAGGTCACGGAACGTACTGGCACTCAGGCCACCATCATTTCCGATCCGCTGAACGGTTCGATGTATGCGGAGACGCTGTTCAACGCGAACATGCTGTATCCGATCATCAATGCGCGCACCGATGTGTCATCCGCTCCGTTCGGCAAAGTGGAGACCGCGTTTGCTTCCGGCGATGTGCAGCAGGTGCTTGGCACGGTATGTCCGCTGACCGACGCTCCGAAGTACTTTCTTACGATGGGCGACCAAGCGCAAAGCTTGCAGTCGTTCCCGTATCGCGCCCAATACGATTCCTTCCATAATGAGGAATTGATTGATGCGTATGTGGATGACGGCACGTTGGTGAAGGTTGCCGATTATTCGCAGTATGGCCAGGGTTGGGCTCTCTACCGTTTCGGTTGCGCCGATTAATCGATTTTTGGCTGCGCTGCCTTGTTCTGCCGTCGCCTGCGCGCACATATGTGAGGCCGCACTTTCGATCAGTTGAGATCTGAATTTGTTCAGATCAACGATCTGGGTGCGGTTCTTTTTTTATTGCTTCCCTTTCTTCCTCTGCTTGCTTCTTCTCTTTTCCATCTCGACTGATGTGTGGATGGCTGGTTGCGGAGTCGGTTGCAGATGTGGTGTCGTGGTGCCGACACGCCCGGGTGTTGGCTTGCGGTGGAGTGTTTTGAGGTTTTTCCGACGGTCTTTTGCCGCGCGATGGTGTTCCTTGCCCGCTTTTCCCGTGTTTTCGACACGCCGGTGGAGTCCAGTGTTTTCAATGGTTTTCATGGTGTTCGTGGATGTCCGATTTGCGTTGCCGGCCGTTGTGCTGTAGGTTTATCTCTTGCTGCCGCTCAGCGAGTGGTTCCCCGGCTGGGGTTCCCTGAGGTGGGTGAGTGGTGGTGGTTTGAGAACTCAAAAGCGTATTTGTACTACTTCTTTATAGTCAATGATTGCCAGTCCGTCTTACGGCCCGCGTGTTTGGCGTGGGTGCCGGGAGGCCGGTCAAACGGGACGGGGTTTTTGCGGACAGTCCGTTTTCCTTATAAACGGATGTCGGTTTCTTTGTTTTTGAGAGTCACATGTTGGTTCTCTTCATGAAAGGTTTTTTGTGGAGGGTTCGATTCTGGCTCAGGATGAACGCTGGCGGCGTGCTTAACACATGCAAGTCGAACGGGATCCAGGCAGCTTGCTGCCTGGTGAGAGTGGCGAACGGGTGAGTAATGCGTGACCGACCTGCCCCATACACCGGAATAGCTCCTGGAAACGGGTGGTAATGCCGGATGCTCCAGCCTTCCGCATGGTGGGCTGGGAAAGATTTCATCGGTATGGGATGGGGTCGCGTCCTATCAGGTAGTCGGCGGGGTAACGGCCCACCGAGCCTACGACGGGTAGCCGGCCTGAGAGGGCGACCGGCCACATTGGGACTGAGATACGGCCCAGACTCCTACGGGAGGCAGCAGTGGGGAATATTGCACAATGGGCGCAAGCCTGATGCAGCGACGCCGCGTGCGGGATGACGGCCTT